>NZ_PJIZ01000125.1 GCF_021596505.1 Nostoc sp. CMAA1605
AATTTAAATGAGAAAGCATATTTAAATTAAAAGCAGCCGTAACTCCTTGACTATCGTTATAGGCTGCTTCTAAAATGCTTTGGGGTTTTTGTAAATCGAGTCCTAGTAAAAAGTAATCACCTGGATTTAAAGCATCAGCCAATTGACGCAAAAATATATCAGATTCCTGTGGATTAAAATTACCTATCGAACTTCCTAGAAAGAAAATCATCCGCGATGATGAAACAGTTGCAGCTAATTGTGTTAATGCTTGTTCATAGGTTCCGACTAAACCATCAATTAAGGAATCAGGATATTTTTTTTGTAAATTAAATACACTTGCTTTGAGGATTCCTGCACTGACATCAATCGGAACATATCTCAAAGAGCGTGCAAGTTTTTGGTAAGCATCTAACAAGAAAATCGTTTTAGTAGAACTACCACTGCCTAATTCTATCAGTTCACATTCGCCAGTGATCTGAGCAATCTCATCGGCGTATTGGCTTAATATCCAGGCTTCTGTACGTGTGGGGTAATATTCTGGTAATTGACAAATTTGCTCAAATAATTCAGAACCGCGATCGTCATAAAAATATTTTGGGGGTAAACTCTTTGGTGTTTGAGTCAAACCTTGAATTACATCATCACCATCATGGTTGATATTTTGATAATGCTCGGTCAGAATTTGAGAATTTCTTGTTAGCATTGTGGAATTTTCCTGATAATTTTGAAATTCAACAATAGCATGAAAACTTTAGAGGACGATTTCTTTTAAATTAATATTCTATGAGAATTTTTTGGCAAAACAACTACAGCTAAAATCAAGCAATACCTTCTGGCTAAAGATACAAATAGTTGCAGTTGAGCCATGATGAAACTCAATAGATTAAGTTGATTTTCATCACTTAACCTGCACTAAGTGTAATTTTTAGCTTTATATCAAATGTATTGACTTATATACCCAAATAATCTAATGGCTATAGATGATTTAATCTACAGTCATTTTGCCAAATCTATTACGTCATTAATACTATCTAGTACCACGCCAAGTCAATAAAGCCAGCATTTAAAAATAAGCTGCTTTGTTGTGCTAGGTATCTGCAAAACTAGAAAGCTGATGAGTTCTAGCAGAGACAGAAGCACTATTTTAGACTTGAACTGATGTGTTCTAGACTACGATAAATATGTATTTTTTACTACACACGGCAATTATACAGCTATTGAGTCCAGGTGTGTATCATCAAACTTGTAACTTTTCTTTACTAGAGTCATACCAATTCACAAAAAATGTGATTCAAATGCAAACGCCAAGAGCTATGCTGAGTCTCATTTTCTTAATCTTGAATTTTGAATATCGCCACTGTAATTATTCATGAACAATCGGTGTAATCAAAATAATTACAAAATGCGTTTACCTAAAGGCACATCTCTATCTGGTTGAATTAAAGCAACTTCACCATCATCTAGAACTACGCCTAAGACTAGAACTTCGGACATAAAATCAGCTATTTGGCGTTGAGGAAAGTTAGTTACAGCTAATATAAATTGATTGAGGATATCATTGGGATTATATAATTTGGTGATTTGCGCGCTAGATTTTTTAATTCCCAAATCACCAAAATCTATCCATAGCTTATAAGCTGGTTTTCGTGCTTTAGTAAACTCCTCTACTTTGATTACCTTACCAACACGAATCTCAACTTTTTCAAAGTCTTCATAGGTAATTTGCATTCTTGACGGATCGTTATTTACCAGAGAGTTTCACTAAACCAATGCCACCAAAATATAAACCCAGTACAGCACCGGCTAAAAGACTTTGGGTGAGAGGATCTGTAGATGGTGTGAGGATAGCACCTAAAATTACTCCTCCCATAATTACATAACGCCAACCTGCAAGCATTGTTGCAGAAGAAACAATTCCCAGATTAGCCAGTAAAAGCTGAATGATCGGCACTTGAAAAGCTAAACCGGTGCTGAACATTAATAAAAGTACAAATTCAAAATACTTATCAATTGACCAAATTTGTTCAACTACATCCGCACCATAGTTGATAAAGAAATTTAAAGCGGCTGGAATTAAGAGTAAGTAAGCAAAGACTAAACCTGCAACGAATAACACACTAGAACCTAAAACTATCGGCCCCAGCAATCGACGTTCACGGCGAGTCAGTCCCGGTAAAACGAACTGAATCACTTGATAGAGGATAAAGGGACTAGAGAGTACCAAGCCACTGTAAGCAGCAACCTTGAGAGAAACAAAGAAATATTCTCCTGGTGCCAGTTGTAGGAATTTTACTCCCTTGGCGGGAACTTCTAACAGCTTAACAATGGGTTTGACAGCGACAAAACAACCGAAAGCACCCACAGCTACAGCAATCAGTGAGTAGAAAATCCTTTGTCGTAATTCTTCTAGGTGGTCGAAAAGAGACATTTCGACTTCATCTGGCAACTCATCGAGATCATTTTCCGAGTTGCCATATCCCTCAGCGTCAATATCAGGAGTGTTTAGGGTGTCTACTTCTTGTGAAGGTGTCATGAGTCAGGTGGTAGGCAACATTTGCTAACTATTCTATCCGCCAAAGTAATTAATTAGAAGGCAAGGGGCAGTGGGACGAGGAAAACAGCCGCAATGCCCAATCAGCTGTTAAGGGTATAAGTAAAGCTCATTGAGAGCGCAGGGGAGCAGGGTGCAGAGAGCAGAGGAGAGGGTTTACAGCTTTGACAACCATGAACATGGTGCAATTTCAATGACGATTAGCTTACCCGATGCCCCATTTCCCATCTTAGTGAATAATTTTGTTGCGTAAGTATATACGATTCAATCTGAGATAGGATAACGATGGCGACAAATTTGCAAATAAATGTAAAGAATATATATATACAAAACCCGATTTAGTCAATCAGTTTATTCTACGTAGGTAGCTTAATGTCCATGACCACGATCGCCCCTGAGCAGGTTAACAGCATCGTTTGGAATCAGCATCAAGATCCTTTTGAAATCCTGGGTTCTCATTTAGTAGAACAGAATGGTAAAAACGTTTGGGCTGTACGTGCCTACCTTCCCAATGCTAGTGCAGCCTGGGTAGTCTTGCCGGAACAACGCCAAGAATACCCCATGCAAGCGGTACACCATCCCCATTTTTTTGAATGTACTATTGAAACCGCCGAATTATCAAACTACCAATTAAAAGTCAAAGAGGGAGAACACGAACGGGTGACTTATGACCCCTACGCCTTTCGTTCTCCCCGTTTAACAGACTTCGATTTACATTTGTTTGCAGAAGGTAATCACCATCGCATTTACGAAAAATTAGGAGCGCACCCCACCGAAGTAGAAGGTGTTAAAGGGGTGTATTTTGCTGTTTGGGCCCCCAATGCCCGTAATGTTTCCGTTTTGGGTGACTTCAACCAGTGGGACGGACGCAAACACCAGATGCGTAAAGGGATCACAGGGGTTTGGGAATTATTCATTCCTGAAATACCCATTGGAGCGCATTATAAATACGAAGTCAAAAACTGGGAAGGTCACATTTACGAAAAGTCTGACCCCTACGGCTTTCAACAAGAACCCCGTCCTAAAACAGCCTCCATCGTCGCCGATTTAAATTCTTATCAGTGGCAAGATGAGAACTGGCTAGAAAAACGCCGTCACACAGACCCCTTAACACAGCCAGTTTCAGTTTATGAAGTTCACTTAGGTTCTTGGTTACACGCTGCCACCTCAGAACCAGCAAAATTACCGAATGGTGAAACCGAACCTGTGGTGATTGCAGCAGAACTGAATCCTGGTTCGCGGTTTCTCACCTATCGGGAGTTAGCAGCGAGATTAATTCCCTACGTTAAGGATTTGGGATACACCCACATCGAATTATTACCCATTGCCGAGCATCCTTTTGATGGTTCTTGGGGTTATCAAGTCACCGGTTACTATGCTCCCACATCTCGCTTTGGTAGCCCCGAAGACTTCATGTATTTTGTTGACCAATGTCACCAAAACGACATCGGTGTGATTGTCGATTGGGTTCCTGGTCACTTCCCCAAAGATGGACATGGTTTAGCATTCTTTGATGGGACGCATCTGTACGAACACGCCGACCCCCGTAAAGGCGAACACAAGGAGTGGGGAACGCTGGTATTTAACTACAACCGCAACGAAGTCCGCAATTTCTTAGTCGCCAATGCGCTGTTCTGGTTTGATAGATACCACATTGACGGTATTCGGGTAGATGCGGTAGCTTCTATGCTCTACCTCGACTATTGTCGCAAAGAAGGTGAATGGCTAACCAACCAGTATGGCGGCAGAGAGAACTTAGAAGCAGCAGATTTCCTGCGTCAAGTCAACCATTTAATTTTTAGTTATTTCCCTGGTGTACTTTCCATCGCGGAAGAATCCACAGCTTGGCCGATGGTATCTTGGCCTACATATACTGGTGGTTTGGGCTTCAACCTGAAATGGAATATGGGTTGGATGCACGATATGCTCGACTACTTCAGCATGGACCCGTGGTTTCGCCAATTCCACCAAAACAACGTCACCTTTAGTATGTGGTACAACCACAGCGAGAACTTTATGCTGGCGTTGTCCCACGATGAGGTTGTACATGGTAAGAGTAACATCATTGGGAAAATGCCGGGCGATCGCTGGCAAAAGTTAGCAAATGTGCGTTGCTTATTTACCTATATGTTTGCTCACCCAGGGAAGAAAACCATGTTTATGAGCATGGAATTCGGCCAGTGGAGTGAGTGGAATGTGTGGGCAGATTTGGAGTGGCAATTGTTACAACATGAACCACACAGACAACTGAAACAGTTTTTCCAAGATTTAAACCATCTCTACCGTGCTGAACCTGCTTTATACACTCAGGATTTTGTCCGTGAGGGGTTTGAGTGGATTGATTGCAGCGATAATCGCCATAGTGTAGTTTCTTTTATCCGTCGTGATAAAGATTCCGGTGATTTTGTCGTTGTGATTTGTAATTTCACACCACAACCCCATTCTCACTATCGCATCGGTGTACCAGAGAAAGGCTTTTACACTGAGTTGTTTAATAGCGATGCTCGTCAGTATGGCGGTAGCAACATGGGCAACTTAGGCGGTAAATGGACTGATGATTGGTCTATGCACAATCGTCCTTATTCTATCGATTTGTGCTTACCACCATTAGGTGTGTTGATGCTGAAGTTGGATAGAGAGCAAACTGCTAAAGCACTGGGTTCATAATCTAGAGGGTGGGAATTTTCCCACCCTTTTTAACTTAGATTTCGCTATAAAATAAACTTATTTTATATTTTACTTTACAATACATATATATTACTTATTTTTTATCTTAATCATCTTAAGTGTTTTAAATATCCTTGCATTCTTACGTCAAGTTTGAGATTTTTAAAGGTTGGGTGACTCAGCATTTGCAAGCTAGTAGGTAAGTTTCTACTCAAAAGATGAATATATTAATTATTCTGGGTGAAGTTGTATTTATAGTATTAATCTTCTCGTTACTTAACTGGCTAATCGGTATCTCAATTAAGCAGATTACTAAAGTTTCTTGGCTGCAAGGTAGAACAGATAACATCACCTTTTTGCGCCAGAGTATCAGCAGAATTTCAATTTTAACCGCCGTGGTGCTATGTCTGGTACTGGTTGGTGTCAATGGGATGGTAATTTATCGAGGTGGTAACGTTCAAGAATTTCAACTGAATTTAATTCGCAGTTTACCTACCCAGTTTTGGGTAAATCTCGGCACAGCAATTCTGAAATCGGTAAGTTTACTTTTACTTGTTAAGTTGAGTGTCACACCCTTAAGCCGTGGGATAAATTGGGTTTGTGACTATGCTAAAAAAGTAGATCACATTAAGGCTAATGATGCGAGTGTTGAGGCTTTTTTCAACGTCTTAAAGAGAACTATTATTCATACTATCTGGATATCTGCTGCTATCCTCTGTGCTGAATTTCTTCATCTTCCAGATGTTGTTCCTAAATATACTTTTATCGGTTTAAAGATATACATCACTGTCACAATTGGGTTACTGATTGTTAAGGCTGTTGCAACTATTGTTGATACTCTCGATGCTCTGAGTCTGAAATATTCTAGTTCTAATAGTTTACTTCGTTTATATGAAAGACTGCGTCATCTCATACCTCTATTGAAAAAATGTTTAGAGTATGTGCTTTATGTCGGTATAGTAAATTTAGTTGTTCCAGAAATCAAACCGATTGCTTGGATTAGTGCTTATACTCCCAGAGTTGTGCAGATTATTGGAGTTTTCTTTCTTAGTAATGTTTTGATTGAAGTGGCTTATTTCATTCTGGATGAGTTCTATTTAAAAGCTACAGACGCAGGTGAATCACAAAGACAAAAGCGGCTGACCCTAATTCCGTTAATCAGGAGTTTTGCTAAATATTTTGTTTACTTTACTGGTGGAGTAACTATACTCAAATTGATTGGTATTGACCCTGCACCTATTTTAGCAGGTGCAGGAATTGTAGGTATAGCAGTGGGTTTAGGGGCGCAAAACCTAATTAATGATGTGGTTTGTGGCTTCTTAATTTTGTTTGAAAATTATTATTTAGTAGGTGATTATGTAGAAGCTGGAAAAATGGAAGAGAGGAGTGTGGAAGGAATTGTAGAGGCGATTGAATTACGAACTACTCATGTCCGACACCCTGATGGTCAATTGCAGATAATTCGCAATGGCGATATTGGATCAATTATTAATTATTCTAAGCGTTACATATATGCAAGAGTAGAATTTAGTGTTTCCTATGAATCTAATTTAGATCATGTGTATAGAGTAGTAGAAAAGATAGGACAGCAGTTAAAGACGAATGAACAGGATGTTTTAGAACCTACGCGAGTAGCTGGAATAGAAAGTTTTGGAGAGAATAATCTTTTGCTGTTGACATTGACAAAAGTCAAGCCAGGAAAACACCTGCATATTCAGCGTGTTCTCCGCAAAGTATTAAAGGACACTTTTAGCCGAGAAGAAATTGAAATTTGCGGTTTTTCTAAGAATTGAGTTGTATTTTTAGATATGAAGAAATACAACTGCAATCATGATGATAACTGTTTCTTGGCTTTATGGGCGATCGCTCAACCAAGACGCACACAAATCAAGACCCCGTTTCAACGGAGTTAGACCAAACTTGATGATTAATCTCACCGGACGAATCATATAATAAAGACCAGCTAAATAATTAGGCAGAGGTAAAGCCACATAATCTTGATCCTTGGGAGTAATGGCAAATCTCAACACAAAAAGACACAGTAAAATTTTATGTCGCCAGCTTTCCATCACTCTAAAATGAAAAGCTAAACGCCAAGACCAAAAAGACCTCTCAAATACATCTAATGGTTCATCGATGTGCATCCATAATCTGGTTTTTACTTCTGTAGCCAAGGTGTGGATAATAGAATTTTGTGCGATTCTTTGCTGAATTATTTCTGGTAGTTGCAGTTTTTGGATATCGGCGGCGAGGAACAATCCTAGCAAAAGCATTCTTTCACAGCCTTGTTTTTGTGCTTGTTCTAAAACTTTTGTCCAGGCAATTTCAGGATGTGATTTAATTAGTTCAGCGACATCACAAATCCACGCTAATCTTTGCCATAAATCCTTACAACCGTGGACACAAAGATATAGTAAAGAATCTTCTAGAGAAAGTTGCAGGATAGTTTGACCGGCTAAAGAGATAGGTTGTAATCTATTCCACAGTGCATCAAAATTTGGTTTAAAGGCGAAATAAGTTGGGGTTAATTCCCAATGTAAATCTATCAAGACTCTGCTATCTGCACTGAGTACACTGTATTCACAAAATACCTCTTGCAGTTCTTGTCTAGCTTCAGTTAAATAAGCTTTACTGTGGTAATTTTGTGATTTTAAAATTTCTATTGTCCTGGGAATATCTTGTTTTTTAACTAGAATATCAAGGTCACTAAATTTTCTCAGCGCAAGATTACCATAAGCGGAAACCGCTAAGACAGAACCTTTAAATGGTATGGCACGAATATGATTTTCTGCTAATAATTGCAGAATATTAACCAATTTGTGGGTTAAAAATAGGTTATTGAGGGTGATTTTTTGGCAATGGCTGTGTAAATCTTCCCAAATGTTTGGCGGAACTTGATTGAGACAAATTTCTTTGAGATTTGTATATAAAAGTGTCTGGACTCTATGCCAAACCGCAATTTTGATTAAATAATGCCAATCTATTTCTGTGGTTACTAACTGTTGAATTTTGACTACTGTTTGTGGGTAGATTTTCGTGTTAGCACAATACACCAAAAGTTCTACTTCTTTGGTGGTACTTAATGGCTGCGTATAAGCAAATATTTGTGGTAATGCAATCATATTGAATCGAACTTACTAGCCTAGTTATTTTGAGGAAACACACTTGTTTGATTTTCTGATCTAATTTGATGAGTAAACAACTAGTTATGTAAAAGTTCGGTAAAATCTTCACACAAAACGCTGTAATAACCCAGTAAACACTGCTGGTAATTCTAGATGGGGTAATACTCCTGTGTCGGCGATCGCATAAAATTCATGAATCGCACTTAAGTTTAAACTCCTCAACCTCCGTCCTAGCTTAATGCTAGTAAATTGCGCCTTCTCTCCCCAAAAGAACACTGTGGGGACAGTAAGTTGTTGAATATACAAACTCAAGTCAAAGTACAAGTCACCGCGTAAAAATGCTAAAGCGGCGAATTTCCCATTGGGTTGTTGTGCAGAGGTAAGATAAGCTTCTACCATCTCCTGTGTCACCCGTTGTGGTTTCGCAAACAGAAAACTTGAGAGAAAATTTCTCACAGCAATTTCATTTTCTGCCCCCAAGCCGTAAATAATATTGTCTAATAAAGGTGTATTAATTATGGGTAGTGGTAGCCTCCTTCCTGCACCTTGACCGAAATCATCAAACCCAGAAGGACAAACTAAACACAGATTTTTAAATAACTCTGGTTGTTGAATCGCTAAACGGATACTAAAAGCCGCAGTTAATGAAGAAGCCACCACCGTTACAGGTTGGCGACAAGTTTGGGTGATAAATTCAGTAATAGTTGTTAGGTAGTCAGAAATTTGATAATCCCGCACTGGATGCGCCGAATCTCCCCAACCGATTAAATCCGGCGCAAGGATGCGGTGAGTAGCAGCAAAAGCCGGATAAACTTTTGACCATTCGTAAGCAGAAGCACCACCGCCAAAATTATGTAAGAACAGTAACGGTGGTAAATTTTCTGTGTCGGAATCTAACCAAGGTGCAGCAGTTTGGGTATAGTAAACTGTTTTTCCCAAAGATGTATTAATAACTTTATGCCCAAAACCAGGGGGTTGAAAACTAAGCATAGGGGTGAGTGGTGAGTGCTGAGTGGTGAGTGCTGAGTTGTGAGTTGTGAGTGCTGTTAGCGATAGCGCGGCGTTTAGCCTGTGCTGAGTTATGAGCATCCTACTAGCATGACAACAAACTAGCAATATATACGAAGAAACACGTTTTTTCCCTTATATCCCTACAACCTCACACATCTAAACCTCTGTTTTACAAGTTGAATTAATTGTTTACTCAGCACTCACCACTCAGCACTCGTTACTCAGCACTCGTTACTCTCATCTAGCTTTTTCGCCGGTGATTTGAGCGAGTTGATCTAAGCGATCGCCACTGATATGGTATGCTGCTCCAAATCCAATCACAAATCTACCTGCTGTTGGAGTCAGGCGGAAAATGCGAAAATCAGCTAAACCGCGCAAAACTTCGATAATTTCACCGAAACGATGTTGAAATTGCTCAACAATTTGATTCCATATCTCAGATTCTCGCTCCATTAAGGTGGCTGTACAATCAAAACTCAAGCGACGACGCGCAAAAATTTGAGTAGTTTGACTTTCATCCTCGATAAATAAAACACACACATGAGGATTGATATGAATATTTTGAGTGTGAGCAGCTAATCCACTTACGTATATATATATATTCTTAGCATCATCCATCACAAAAGGAGTATAGCTAGCGTTGGGAATACCCTGTTGATTGACTGTACTAATAATCACACTCTCAAATTTCTCTGTGAAATTTTCATACTCAGCTTGAGCTTTTTCTAATTGATTCATAAGTAAATCTCTATTTATTTAGTAATATCTAATCAACTATCCTAACGTGTTGACATCCTTGGACCAAAAAACTCATCCACAATCTCAAATTGGCAAGGTGAAGTAGATTTAAGGTGCGTCAGTATGAATCATTTTTTAGTGTAGTGAGTTTTTTTCGCACTGACGCACCCTACTAAGTCGTCTATTTCGATATTTTATTTTTTGGCATTGTCCAACTCAAGACTCATAACTCTACACTCATCACTTCGTTATTATGTAACAAGAAAAGCATTAACAAAACGTAATTGTGGCAGATCAAAATCGCTCTCAATGGGACTTAGGCAGATTTATTAATACCTTGACTTACTTCGAGGTTTTTCCTTGCTTGAACTGGGTACAGCAATTATTTCAAGGTCGTTCCCAGCCTCATCAAAATCCACCTCATGGAGAAAACAGTATGGGTGCAATCTTAGTAGCAGGTGCAACTGGTGGCGTTGGTAAACGAGTAGTCAAGCAATTATTAGCACAAGGCTACAAAGTCCGCGCATTAGTACGAGATATCGATAGAGCTAGAAACATACTTGGTGATGATGTTGACTTAGTAACTGCGGATATTACTAAACCAGAAACTTTAACACCTCTAGTAATGGCCAACATTCAAGCTGTAATTTGTTGTACAGCAGTACGTGTGCAACCAGTAGAAGGAGACACAGCCGATAGAGCTAAATATTATCAAGGCGTGAAATTTTATCAACCGGAAATTGTGGGTGATACTCCAGAAAATGTGGAATATCAAGGCGTTAAAAATCTTGTAGAATCTGCTAAAAAATATCTATCATCATCCAAAGAAAAATTGATATTTGATTTTACTAGCCCTTCTGTAGAATTAAAGAATATTTGGGGCGCGCTTGATGATGTAGTTATGGGAGGTGTGAGCGCAAGTAATATGCAGTTGTTAGAAAACATAGCTGTATTTACTGGTAATGTTTCCACTGCTAATTCTGGGGGATTTGCATCTGTTAGAACCAAAAATTTTGAGCCTACTATTAATTTATCTGGCTATACAGGTGTAGAATTGCGCGTGAAAGGTGACGGTAAACGTTATAAAATTTTTCTGCGTACAGATACAAAATGGGATGGCTTAGGTTATAGTTATTCTTTTGATACAGTGGCGAATACTTGGATAAATATCCGCATTCCTTTTAGTGATTTTGTCCCTGTTTTTCGAGCCAAAATTGTCAAAGACGCTACCGTAATTCCCCAAGATAGAATTACATCTTTGCAATTAATGTTGAGTAAATTTGAATACGATGGTGCATTAAATCCTCACTTTTCACCAGGGAATTTTGCTTTAGAATTATCCTCAATTAAGGCTTATAGCGACATCCATACACCCCAATTTATTCTAGTGAGTTCCGCCGGTGTAACTCGTCCTGGTAGACCAGGAATTAACTTAGATGAAGAACCACCCGCAGTTAGGTTAAATGACCAATTAGGCGGAATATTAACCTGGAAATTAAAAGGGGAAGACAGTCTAAGAACTAGCGGTATTCCCTACACTATTATTAGACCCTGTGCTTTAACTGAAGACACAGGAGGTAAAGAAATAATTCTAGAACAAGGTGATAATATCAGAGGCAAAATCAGCCGTGAAGATGTGGCTCAATTGTGTGTCAAAAGTTTAGAAACACCCCAAGCTTGTAATTTAACCTTTGAAGTAAAAGAAGGTACGAATACAGCAGGAAGTATTAATTGGCAACAATTATTTACTGGGTTAAAAACGGATAATTAAATAATATTAATTGTTACGAGTCTGTTAGGTTACTGAAGAGAGCGATCGCTCTCTTCAGTAACCTACTCAAGACTCGTATCACCTAGACAAGAATATTTTCTATGGTCATAAGCTACGTTTATTAGCTAGACACACTAAAAATCAGCCCTTGTATTATTAATTTTCGATAAAGCATAAATAAAACTGCATAAAGAGTTTACCCTACTACAACTAATTCTTTGAGTGCAGAAATATCCGATAACCTCGATAATATCTAGGTTGTGCTAAATCATTTAGCAGAATTTACAATATATTTTTTTTGTAAAGGTATCACAGTCAGACTAGCGGCATAAGTAGATTTTTCATAGTGTATTGAATATCAAAATGAGGGAAATATTGAGTCCTGCTTCTCCTATATCTTGAAACAACGGCAATGATAGTGCCAATTTCAGTGACTTATTTGAGAATTTTTTGTGTGCTGTTGGCGATCGCAGTCCAGCAAAGACCGAAAACGCACTTTTGTGTAGCTAACTGATCGAGAGAATCCACCTGTTCAGATTCTAATGTTTAAAGGTGTCTACAAACTCATGGCAACCGCAAATTTAATGAAAAAATTTTCTATAGCTACTGCTGGGGTAACTTTTTTAGCTTTAGCTACCCTGGGTACAGGAAAAGCAGAAGCTGCGGTCATAGTTCTTGACTTTGAAGGAATTGTAGATTCTACTCCAGTTGGGAGTTTCTATGATACCGCGCCCCACGACTTTGATGTTACCTTCTCTTCCAATGCTGAAGCTCTTGTTGATTCTGATGCTGGTGGTAGAGGGGATTTTGGTGGTGAACCTAGTCCCAATACGGTTTTGTTTTTTTTGGGTGGTACTGCTGCAACTCTAAATGCACCAAAGGGTTTTACTGATGGATTTTCATTTTTTTATTCAGCAATTAAAAACCCTGGATTTGTCAGAGTGTATGACGGACTGAATGCTACTGGCAACCTGTTGACTCACATCAATTTGCCACTGACACCACGCAACGGTCAGCCTGACCCAACAGGTTTATATAGCCCTTTTGTTCCCATTGGTGTATCGTTCTCTGGTATTGCCAAATCCGTAGATTTCGGCGGAACAATCAATCAGATTGGCTTTGACGATATCACCTTTGGTTCTGATGTTCCTGGTGGTATTGGCTCTCAATCTACGCCTGAACCAGCTTCTCTCTTAGGTTTATTAGGAATAGGAGCTTTTGCTAGTAGTGCAGTATTCAAGCGTAAACAGCAGAAGGATAAGATTACACCAAAGGCAAGCTAGTAAAGTATCAAAATCATCTTTAACAAGTTTTTACTGAAAAACTGCGGTGTTTAACAGCAACACGGCAGTTTTGATTTTTGCCCAACACCACTGAAATTAAATTAACTTTCTGATGTTGTAAGTCTTAAGAATCAATTTATGATTAACAGTTGGGTCATTCAGTCAAGCTGGTGGGCAGAAATTCGCCAAACAACTTTTTAAGGAATTACTAACGGAACTCTGTCCCCATACGGTGTTAGAGTGAAAGATGACATTGCATAATCTTATGTCTTCTAAGACCCATTCTGAAATATAGCTTCAATCATTAGGCGCAGCATGGTCACCACCGCAGAAAAAACAAACATCGGTTACATTACCCAAATCATTGGTCCTGTTGTAGACGTTAAATTTCCCGGCGGAAAATTACCGCAAATCTACAACGCCTTGACCATCAAAGGCACTAACGAAGCTGGACAGGAAATCAACCTCACCATCGAAGTACAGCAACTTTTAGGCGACAACCAAGTCCGCGCTGTTGCGATGAGTTCTACCGATGGTTTAGTACGGGGTTTGGAAGTTGTTGATACAGGCGCGCCCATCAGCGTACCCGTAGGTAAAGCTACCCTCGGCCGGATTTTCAACGTTCTGGGCGAACCTGTAGACAACAGAGGCCCCGTCAACAACGAGGAAACTTTACCCATCCACCGTCCCGCGCCTAAACTCACTGACTTAGAAACCAAACCTTCCGTATTCGAGACAGGGATTAAGGTCGTTGACCTGCTGACCCCCTATCGTCGTGGCGGTAAAATTGGTCTGTTCGGCGGTGCAGGTGTGGGCAAAACCGTGATCATGATGGAATTGATCAACAACATTGCAACCCAGCACGGTGGCGTGTCTGTATTTGCTGGTGTGGGAGAGCGTACCCGTGAAGGGAATGACCTCTACAATGAAATGATTGAATCTGGGGTAATCAACAAAGATAACCTCAACGAATCTAAAATTGCGCTGGTGTACGGTCAAATGAACGAACCACCCGGAGCGAGAATGCGGGTTGGTTTGTCTGGTTTGACAATGGCAGAATACTTCCGCGATGTGAACAAACAAGACGTACTTCTGTTTGTTGACAACATCTTCCGCTTCGTACAAGCTGGTTCGGAAGTATCCGCGCTGTTAGGTCGGATGCCTTCTGCTGTAGGATATCAGCCAACCTTGGGTACTGACGTAGGTCAACTGCAAGAGCGGATTACCTCCACCACCGAAGGTTCTATTACCTCGATTCAAGCTGTATACGTTCCTGCGGACGACTTGACTGACCCCGCACCTGCAACTACATTTGCTCACTTAGATGGTACAACCGTACTATCTCGTGGTTTGGCAGCGAAGGGTATTTATCCCGCAGTTGACCCATTAGGTTCAACCTCCACAATGTTGCAACCCAACATTGTTGGTGATGAACATTACAACACTGCGCGTGCTGTACAAGCAACTCTACAACGCTACAAAGAATTGCAAGACATCATCGCCATCTTGGGTCTAGATGAATTGTCTGAAGATGACCGACTCATCGTAGCACGGGCGCGGAAAGTTGAGCGTTTCTTATCTCAGCCCTTCTTCGTAGCAGAAGTATTCACCGGTTCTCCTGGTAAATACGTAAAATTAGAAGACACCATCAAAGGCTTCCAGAAGATTCTGTCTGGTGAATTAGATGATCTGCCAGAACAAGCATTCTACTTGGTAGGCGACATCAACGAAGCGATCGCTAAAGCCGAAAAACTCAAAGGCTAAACAGAAGTGCTGAGTAATGAGTAATGAGTAATGAGTAATGAGTAATGACTCTTTGAAACTCAGCACTCAGCACTCACAACTCAGCACTAATCACTAATAACTGATAGTTCATAACTGCAACATGACCCTAACTGTCCGTGTAATTTCCCCAGATAAAACAGTGTGGGATGCGGAAGCTGATGAAGTGATTTTACCCAGCACTACCGGTCAGCTAGGTATCCTGAGTGGACACGCACCACTACTAAGCGCACTGGATATAGGCGTGATGCGCGTCCGCACCAACAAAAACCAATCTTGGCAAGCGATCGCTCTTCTCGGTGGTTTTGCTGAAGTCGAAGAAAACGAAGTTACCATTCTGGTGAATGGTGCTGAACGTGGCGACAGCATTGACCTAGAAGCAGCCCGTGCTGATTATAACCAAGCTCAAACCAAATTGAGCCAAGTGCCAGCAGGCGATCGTCAAGCTCAAATTCAGGCAAACCAAGCCTTTAAACGCGCCCGCGCTCGTTTTCAAGCAGCAGGCGGTTTGGTGTAGAAATACACTGAGTATATTATTTTGGGGTGGGCTATTATTGGCTCACCCTTGTTTGTTTGTCTGGGTTTTATTCATAATACATAGGCACTCTAAGGTAAACGTAAAGAGGTGAGGAGTGTTAAAGGTTTGCTCTCTTCATACAAAAGCAAAAAATAATACTAAGTTTAAGAAAACTCAGCCTTATTAAGTGAAGTGATAACTTAGATAATTAGTTGCCCAGAAGGGCGCAGATTATGAAAAGTTTTTCATCTTTCCTTGGTAAGACTAAAAAAAATAAATTAGCTCGTTTTGCAACTACGTTTATAGCTTCCTTAGCATTAGCTAGCAGTATTAACTCAGCTCATGCTAGTAATGTCAAAACATCCACTTTCAAAGAAAATACATCTGCACCAGTCATCGTCGAACAAACCAAGCCAGCTATTACTCCATATCAAGCAGCCGCAGTTGATCCTTTTGTGCTGATTCCTATAGTCTTGGTTGGTGGCTTAGTTATATTTGTCCCTCTGTTCTTTGGTGGCTTAGTAGTTATCGGCGAACGGGAAGTTGGTATTGTTGTCAAGAAATTTGCTATTTCTGGCAAGGGGCTACCGGCCGGAAAACTGATAGCCCTCAACGGTGAAGCAGGCTTGCAGGCTGATACTTTAGCACCTGGTTGGCACTGGGGCTATTGGCCTTGGCAATATTCGGTGCGTAAAGAACCAGTTGTCGTCGTTCCTCAAGGTGAAATTGCGGTTATTGTCGCTGCTGATGGTGCATCCAATCCACCAGAACGCATCTTAGGTAAAATAGTCGATTGTGATAACTTCCAAGATGCCCGAAAATTCCTCACCCACGGTGGAGAAAAAGGTCGACAGATGGGATTTATCACTGCGGGTACATATAGAATCAACACTGCCCTGTTTAAAGTGATTATGGCTGCCAACGCCTCTAATCACGGTATGACTCCTGAACAGTTACGTGTGTATACTGTGGCTTCTGATAAAGTCGGCATCGTTACCACCTTAGATGGAATGCCGATCGCCGGAGGTGAAATTGCCGGTACAGTAATTACAGGACATGATAACTTTCAAAATGGTCAAAAATTCTTAGATGGTGGTGGACGCAGGGGTTTACAAGAACAAATTCTACTGTCTGGTTCTTGGAATCTTAATCCCTGGTTTGTCAACGTGGAACAAGTACCAATGACGGAAATTCCCATTGGTTATGTAGGTGTGGTGATTTCCTTCGTTGGTAAAGCCCAAGAAGACGTTAGCGGCGCGTCCTTCACCCACGGTAATTTAGTCAATCCTGGGCATAAAGGTGTGTGGGTTGAACCTCTGTATCCAGGTAAACATCCCATCAACACCCGCATTATGAAAGTTGAGTTAGTCCCGACTACTAACATTGTTTTAAACTGGTCAGGACGGACAGAAAGACACAAATACGACGCAAAACTTAGAATCTTTAACAGTACGTTC
>NZ_PJIZ01000126.1 GCF_021596505.1 Nostoc sp. CMAA1605
GAAAGAACAGAAAATTAGTGCAATCACAATTTTTGCGATCGCCACTTTTTAGTTTACATTTTTTAGTATTATTAATTCTCCTCTCCCAAGGCTTAAACATTCGTCAATTAAGCCTGCGAAAACCTCCTAATTTTGTACAGACAATTGATGGTCAACCGATTAACAAACTCGATGAATTAGCCAGAGAACCCCAAACTATTCGTCAGTTTGTCAGTAAAACCATGATTTCAATATTTAACTGGTCAGGAACTTTACCACCACAGAATATAGAAGAAGTCGCCAAACCCAAACCAGACCCAGGAATTTTAGTCAGAACTCCTAACGGCGGGAGTCAAAAAGTGACTACTAGTAGTTGGGTTGCGAGTTTCGCCATTTCCGAAGATTTCCGCAAGGGTTTTTTGAGTGTCATAGCTGATATGACCCCTCCAGAGGTATTTGCTATTAACCCCAACCAAGCCATATCCGCAGAACTGATAATTAAGCGAGTCTATCCCCCTGTACAAATCGCCCCTGGACAGTGGCGTGTAGGAATGGTAGCTGATTTAGTACAGACAAAAAAGATTGATGGACAAAAATTAATTACGCCCTTCAATAAAGATTTACTAGTACGTGCAGTAGATTATTTTCCTTCCCCTTCATCCTCTAATAGCACCGACTTACAAAAGGCAATTTATAGTAGCCGCACTGACAAATTAGAAATCTATGAAATCCGCAATTTATGTTTAATAGATGGCTACAGTAACGGTAATAACGAACAAGCTAACCCCTGTGCCAATAATAGTTTCATAAGATAAAAATATTTATAACCAACTTAATTTTAAGCCATCAATGAATTTTTCCCAATCCCCAATCCCCAGTCCCCAATCCCCAATATTATGCAACTACTCAAATCAGAAACGAAAAAAAATAGTATCCTCCCCCTCTTAGCCGTCGGCACATTTGGCTTACATCTGTTGACTTTACTGTTGCTGATGTTTCACGGGTCAATGTTAGAACTATTAAATCGGCGATTAACACCCCGTAGTCTAGTGCAACTTGCGAATGGGAATGCCATTACAGTAGACCCAAAATCAAGTGCGGAACGATATCCAGAAACTATACGCCGCTTTGTAGGTGAAACTATGACGCTGATGCTTACTTGGTCATCACAACAGCCACCGGCTGCTATTTGGGAAAGTAGCTCATCGTTATTAGCGAGTAATTTACAATCAAAATTTCTCACTGAAATTAATAATTTGAATTTAACTCAACAATTTGGCAATACTAATAGGAGTGGTGAACATATCTTCATCGTTGAGAGAATTTCCCAGCCAACTCCCATTGGTGAGGGTAAATGGCAAGTCGAAATGTTAGCTCATCAATTAATTTTTAATAATTCTGATAACTTAGGCAGGTCAATTCCTTTTAATAAACAAATTTTAGTCCAAGCTATAGATGAATCAGCAATTTCCCTACCTAATACACCCTTACCGTGGCATTTAGCCGCTTACCGTTTGGGTGAAGCCAGGTTAGAAATCTATAATATCTGCGACATTGAAGACAAGAACTGTTCCACTAAATCCAACTAAGCAACACACCATGACTCCCCATTCTGGTATTACTGAAACTCCCCCCATCTCACTCACACCTTCGCCTAGTGAAGATTTGCCGGTAGATAACTGGGAATCACAAATGGCAAAATTAGTGGGATTGGAAGAAGAATCTCCCGATGAGGAATCTGCATCTGTTGTAGATCAACCATCTCCGGTAACTCCCATCGCAGATCCCACAGAACAACCCCTATCATCCAACCCCTTTGCTAAGTTGGCTTTAGTGGGAACAGGAACTTTGACTATAGTGTTAGTGGCTGGTGTCTTCCTCACACAGATGATGAGTGGCACTAATCAAAAGCCCAAGTCAAGTAATATAGTTGCATCGCCAACCCCAACACCTACTGCTAGTTCGTCTCCAGAGGAAAACCTGCAACAAGAGGTAGAAACACTTAAAACAAAGTTAGCTTTAGCGGAACAAGCCCAAGCCGTGAAACAGGCACAACAAAGCCTCCGCAATAGTACCATACCCACTGCCCGCCCAACGGCTACTCCCACCGTCCAAAGCAACCCTAATTTGAGAGCCGAAAGATTTCCAGTGGTGCAGCCTACACCCAGAACTGTGATAGTTGAGCGTCCAGCCAACCCCTATCTACCACCACCCATCCCCGTTGTTAATTCTGCCATCCCACAGCTACCACCCCCTCCCGTAGCCCCAACAGCCGCACCATCCACACCCAACCCCTTTGCAGAATGGTCAAGGTTAGCCAAGTTGGGTAGTTATGGAGAGATTAACACTGGTGACGCGCCGCAAATAGCCGCGACTGCTCAACCACCGGCTAATAACTATGTGCCACCCCAACCCCAACCGCTTAACGCCGATAACTATCGCCCACCCTCCAGAATCGACCCGAATACAAGTATAGCTAGATACCAAACACCAAAATCATTGAAGGTAGGGACTAGTGCTAAAGGGGTACTAGCTACGGCTGCTTTTGGTGAAACTACCAGAAACAGAGGCGATGATAGTAACAGCGATAATCCCAATATGTTCGTTGTGCAGTTGCGAGAACCCCTCAAAGATAGTAGTGGCGCGATCGCTTTACCTGCAAAAACCGAGTTATTAACGCAAGTGAGTTCCATCTCGGAACAGGGTCTAGTCCAGATGAAAATAGCCAAAGTCATCATCCCCAGTGATGGTAATCTCACAGAAAGAGATGTCCCCGAAAACGCCCTACTGATTCGTGCTGGTGGAGGTAGACCCCTAGTAGCACAACAATATCCCAATCGCAGTTCCTCAATAGCCTCAATGGACGCAGGTTTATTCGTCTTAGGTGGGATAGCGAAAGCTGCAGAGTTATACAACCGCGTGGATACCCAAGTCACGATTCCCAATGGTGCTGGTAGTACCATTGTCACCAACGACTCCAACCGCCGAAACATCGCAGCAGGCGTACTAGAAGGTGGTTTAAACTCCGTCGTCCCCCAAATTTCCCAACGCAACCAACAAGCGATCGCCCAAATGATGCAACAAAGTAACGTTTGGTTATTACCTGCGGGTACGGAAGTTGAGATATATGTCAATCAGGCAATGCAGTTTTAGTGGGGATTGGGCATTGGGCATTGGGCATTGGGCATTGGGGACAAGGTGGACAAGGTAGAATTTATTTCTCCATCAAAACTTAAAACTCATTACTTACCACTCATTACTCAAAACTCATTACTCAGCACTCATTACTCAAAACTCATCACTTACCACTCAGCACTCGTTAATCATTACTCAGCACTCAGCACTCAGCACTCATTACTCAGCACTCAGCACTCTCTCAGTTTAGGTAATATTGAACATGAAACCTCATTTCGGTCACGGCGTTTCTCTAATATTTACAGCTGCGATACTATTATTGGCTGGTCGTGCGGCTGCAAATAATGCCGTTCTACGTTCAATTTTCTCTTGTCAAGCTCAAGGTTTGGGGGGAGTCGTACCCACGATTACAGTGTGGTATCAACAAGGAACAAATTTAAGTTTTATTCCCGCAGGTGAAACTATTAGAAAAGTCTGGCTCAATGACCCATCGGAGGTAACATTAGACTTTGACGGGTCTATGTGTATGCAGTTTGGTCAAGAAAATAGTGGCGATTGTAAAAACTCTGGTGCTAACGTCATTCAATTGCGACGTATTCCTAAACTCAATATTCCTGGACTGCCTAAAACTAATAATACGCTTTTAACAGTAATTACAGAAGCTCAAGGTCAACCCAAACTATATACTTTCAGAGTTCTTTATGGAGATGATGCACCGGAATATCATACTTTGGCAGTTTATGCTGATCCCCCTCCGGCTGGACAATCCTGTGTCAGAGTTTCTCGCTAAACACTAATCTAGGTTGGTAGCTGGGTGGGATAAACCAATTCGCAATGGACTAACGTCCCGCTACGCTAACGCAATTCGCAATTCGCAATTCGCAATTATAAAAGTGTGTGTAGGTTTTTTACAAACTATGGTCGAATAACTACAATAAAGGCAAATAAAATTGGGAATTAATCCTAAACTTTCTCTGCTGTGAAAAACCTACACCTGCAACTTTTCGTGAGTAATCAGCAATTAGTTCTGGTCAAAATTAAATAAAGGTTTTCTGAACAAGAGTAAGTTTTTACGCTTACGTTTATGCTGATGTTGAACGCTAGTTAAGTATTGATCAGCATAACGAAATGCAGATGCACCATCATAAGCGGCGATCGCGATCGCTTGAAAGAAAACCTTGGTAGGAACTTCTTGATCACACAGTCTTTGCGTCAGAACTAATAAATCTCTGTCTGTTGCAGGAAAGGTAATTTCTTCTGACCATTCAGGATCATAATCAACATCTTCAATTACAGTTCTGGACATTTTGAACCTCCCCGAAGGCAAAAGATGCGAAACCTGTAATGAAATTTAACTGCTGCTCCCGTGATTGTAAGTTATCCGGGAGTTCGGTACTGTTGCATCCGATTTCCTTTAAAATTTCTAAACAGTAGGCTCTAATTTCGCTACATGAAGCGTTTTCCCACTTCATACCTACTTCTTTAGCTTTTTCCAAATTACATCGAATTACGTTAGTTACAGGGCTAATCATAAATGCACCCTCATAAGCTTGATGATTGCAGTTTTGATCAAAAGCCCAAACTAATAAAACCGTGTTTTTGCGGAATTTATGAAGACAGGTTGCAAAATCGTCAGCGCATTTGCGGAAAAGATTTTCAGGCGATCGCGGTTTTTTCTTAAATAGATCACTACGTGGCCACAAGTTATTGTCAATCTGGCGAGTATATTACTGAGTGTCAAACTCAGTAGTATTGACCAATGAGAGCAGTAATCTTACTTATACTGAAGAAATATAACTTAAGTAGTAGATAATTATAGACATTTATTAATTTTATATATGATGTTTTTATCAAAAAAATCACATATACTTTTGAGTCGATACACCACAAGAATGATTTTATTTACTGCACCATTTTGAAAAATTTCATTCTCTAGACCGATTTATAAATTTATTTTTAGATTAACAATAAAAACAGCTTGCATAGCTTGTAAAAACCAAAATACCTGAAGCAAAATTAAATTAATATTTACCTACTTAAATCATATTAGGAAAATATCAGGAGTTCTTACAAGCTATATAAGCATTATAACTTAATCATGAGATTGAAACTAAAAATTAATTTCAATTAGACTACATCTCAAATTAAGTTAACATCTGGCAAATTTGATAGAGGATTAACAATGAATATGTTTAGTTGTGTTCTACGTCCATTCAAGTTTCTCATCATCGCTTTTACCTGTGCATTGCTGTTACTCTCCAGCACTATTCCAGCATTTGCGATTGAGAGCTACAAAAGTGATCCAACAGAAGCTACTACACAACTTTTAGAGACACAACGCCAAACTGATGAAGTTGCTAAGTCTCCACCACCAACACTAGAAGAAGTGCAGAGAAAATCTAATGAAGGACTCAATGAAGTCCAAGGTGCTGCCGACATTGATAAAATGAAAAGTCCAGAAAATTCTCAAAGTGCCACTTCTGTAGAAGATGAAGTAAAAAGTTTCCTAGAAAAAGTTACAGGTAATAAGTAACTTAGTATTAAATGATAGGTAAAAACCATAATCCTAAATTTTAGGTTTGAATATTCCTATCTCACCCCGTAGCACTCTGACTTTTCACTTCATGTGGAAAAGTTAACGTGAAACCTAACCCCCTAACCCCCTTCCCTAGTAGGGAAGGGGGAAAATTGAAAGCCTCTCTCCTTTTAGGGGAGAGGTTTGGAGAGGGGTTTTCCAGATACCGTGAAAAGTCAGATAGCACTAAAGTAAGTCAGGTTTTAAAACCTGACTTACTTTTAATATATTTAGCATTTATTGAGACTTTAGTTATAGTTGATCTCCATTGGACAATCTTTCCTTTGATTGATGTAAATCCTAGTTAAATTTTGAGACTTTAGTACATAACGTCAGCTTAGGAAATAATAGCAATGCGTACTATCAACATTGGTTTAACAGCAGAACAACGCCAAGGAGTAATTAATTTGTTAAATCAAGATTTAGCAGATTCTTACCTTCTATTAGTAAAAACCAAAAAGTACCATTGGGATGTTGTAGGCCCTCAGTTTCGCAGTCTGCATGAACTTTGGGAAGAACATTATCAAGCACTCACAGAAAATATTGATGAGTTAGCTGAAAGGGTAAGAGCTTTAGGTGGTTATCCTATAGGCACAATGGCAGGATTTCTGCAAGTCACAACTCTCAAGGAACACGCCGGAGATGTCCCCAACGCAACTGGTATGGTAGAGCGACTAGTAGAAGATCATGAACAGATCATTCGGAATTTGAGAGACCACGTAGACCGCAGTGGTGAAGAGTTCCATGACCAAGGAACTGCTGATTTTCTCACTAACCTCATGGAAGATCACGAAGAAATGGCTTGGATGCTGCGTTCATTTATTGAAGGTCAACCAGTCCAACCCAACGGTACACAACCAGCAACAGAAACCAAAACCCCTGTAGGTGTTTAAAAAAGGCAAAAGGAAAAAGATTCCCTTCCTTTTACATTTTGCCTTTTGCCCTTTACCTTTTGCCTTTTAAGGAGTACACAAGTGCCAGAAGTTTATCAAGCAGAACGTACAATTTCCGCAGTATTGAAAGAACAAAAGCAAGTTGATGATGTAATTCGCCGGTTATTAGATAGAGGTGTACCTAGAGACCATATTTCGGTCATGGGTAGAAACTTTCAGTCAGAAACTCGGATTGCAGGATTCATCACCAAAAGAGATGTAATTCTGGGAGGTTTGAGAACAGGAGCTATATTTGGTTCCTTGTTTGGTTCATTTCTGAGCCTACTGACAGGGGTGGGTGTACTGTTTATTCCTTTTGTCGGCCCCATTGTAGCGGCTGGCCCCATTAGTGCCATTCTCCTGGGAGCAGCCAGTGGTGCGATCGCAGGTAGTGCTGGTGCTGGTTTAGTCTCCGTTCTCACTACCTTGGGAATGCCTGAAGACAAAGCCGCAGTCTATCAAACCCGCTTACAAGCTGGTGAGTTTTTAGTGCTGGTAGAAGTACCAAGCGATCGCGCCGGAGAATTCCAGTTACTACTAGAAAGTGCTGGTGCAGAAGAAATTAATACTATCGAAAAAGCACTCTCTCATCCCTGTCCCGGCCCTTGCAACAGTCCTGAAGACCTATCGCCTGAAGTCCGTTCTCATCTTTCTTCAGACGCTCAAAACACTTTCATCCAACGCTACAACCAAGTGTTAAATGAGACTAGCGACGAATTTACAGCCGAACAAGCAGCATGGGAAGCTGTACATCAGAAATTTGATGAAGACGAAAACGGTGTTTGGTCAAAGCAAAAAGTCGGTGTTTAAGCTGCTTTCCTATATTTAACAATCAGGGGTAGTGAACTTGAGTTCATTACCTTTTTATTTGCAAATTAAAGGTACAACAGCTTAGTTTCTATCTGTTGCTGGATTGGTGAAGATTGGTAAAACCAGCAGATTTATCATTGTTAAACATAACTTTGATAAATAACATTACATTATCTGCTTTTTACCCATAGCTCGTTTTTCCCAGAGCTAAAATACATTCACACTACACCGGCACGATGAAATATGGGGACTTTTATTAGTTCATTTTTTGTTTTCTTAATATTTCTCAGTCTATTTGGCTTCAAGCTAGACAGAGAATACCAGCGTGGCGTTATCTTCCGTTTAGGTAGAATTAACGGTGTCAGAGGGCCGGGTTTATATTGGATTCTGCCCATGATTGACCAAAAAGCCCAAGTCGATATTCGGACTAAAACAGTCAATATTGAACCGCAAGAAACAGTAACTGCTGATAGCGTAACTATTAAAGTTAATGCCGTTTTATACTACCGCATTCTTGATCCATCCAAAGCCATCAATAAAGTAGAAAATTACCAGTCAGCCGTTTATCAAACCGCCTTGACGACTTTACGTAATGTCGTAGGTCAAAATATTTTAGATGATGTTTTACAAAATCGCGACAAAATCAACATCAGAGTTCAAGAAATTGTTGATGAAATTACTGAACCTTGGGGAGTTGTGATTGAAAGGGTGGAAATGAAAGATGTTGAAATTCCACTCGCCATGCAAAGAGCGATGGCTAAGGAAGCAGAAGCCATTCGCGAAAAACGCGCTCGGATCATTAAAGCCTCAGCAGAACAAGAAGCCTCCATCAAATTAGCCGAAGCTTCTCAATTGATCATAGAGAATCCTGTAGCTTTGGAATTACGGCGATTGCAAATGCTAACTGAAGTAGGAGCAGAAAATAATACAACGACTTTAGTGATGATTCCCTCAGATTTTATCACTCTGGCTAAACGGTTATCGGATTCTATCCCCAATCAAGAACAGCAAAAATAGTTAATAACCCGTAGTTGAAAGCTTTAAACTGAAACTAAGAAACAAATTCTTGGCAAATAAATGGCCGCTTCTACAACTTTGATTCTCTCTCTCGAAGATTTCCTCAAATTGCCATACTTAGAGGATTCTCCAGCATGGGAATATTTGGATGGAGTGGCTGTCCAAAAACCTATGCCGAAAACTCGACACTCTATTTTACAAAAACGTCTTTTGGGTGAAGTTGATAGCAATACCACAGACTACACAGCCTTGCCTGAGTTGCGATGTACTTTTGCAGGACGTTCTATTGTCCCAGATATTGCAGTAGTGGCGTGGAATCGCATCCCGTTAAATGACATTGGTGAACCGGAGGATGACTTCAGAGAAGCCCCCGACTGGACAATCGAAATTCTCTCACCTGATCAAAAAGTCAACCGTGTTATAGACAATATTCTGCACTGTTTGAGAAATGGCAGTAAGTTAGGCTGGATGCTCGATCCAGATGATTATTCTATACTAGTTTTTGCTCCTCAACAAGAACCAGAAGTGATGAGAGGCGATCGCCAACTTACAATGATACCAGGAGTAAATTTAACCCTGACAGCACAACAAATCTTTGCATGGTTACAGGTCAATCAGTTTAGGCAGAGCCAGTAATTATAACTTGCTGTGTGAGCGATAATTGTTGGATAATCATTTGCCAACTTCCTGTCAACGCCAAACAAATGCAGCGCACCACACAAAAAGCCACTCTCAAATTTCTAGACTTGTTTTGTGGTATTGGCGGGTTTCGTATTGCAGCACAAATGGTTTGCCAAGAGCGAAATCTTGAACCAGTATGCGTTTTTTCCAGTGATATAGATCCTGCTGCTCAAAAAGCATACGCAGTCAATTTTAAAGAACAACCCGCAGGCGACATCACTAAAATAGATACTCAAGACATTCCTGAACACGATATCTTATTTGCAGGGTTTCCGTGTCAACCCTTCAGTATATGCGGAGACATGAAAGGTTTTGATGATATACGCGGTACTCTATTTTTTGAAATCGCCCGTATATTGCAAGCAAAAGAACCTCAAGCCTTTATCCTTGAAAATGTCAAACAACTAAAAGGACATAATCAAGGGCAAACACTCAGTCGAATCATGGAGACTATTGGCAACTTAGGATACCATGCAGACTATCGCATTCTGAACGCGCTTGATTTTGGTTTACCGCAAAAGCGCGAACGCATTTTTATTGTTGGCTTCCGCAAACCCGTTGATTTCCTCTGGCCTGAAGGTGGTATTCCGATGAAACCCCTAGCAGAAATTTTGGCAGATGAGGTTCCAGATTTCTACTATGCTTCTGAAAAAATTAGGAATAGTCGCATAGAAAAACGAAAGGGGAAGCAGCAGTATAGCGAGATGACTATCTGGCATGAAAACAAAGGCGGAAATATAAGTGCATACCCCTATTCCTGTGCCTTGAGAGCAGGCGCGTCCTATAATTACCTTTTAGTCAATGGTGAAAGAAGACTGACAGAACGCGAAATGTTGCGACTCCAAGGCTTCCCTGATTCCTACCAGATAGTTGACAGTTATCAAGCCGTCAGAAAACAAGCTGGCAATACTGTAGCTGTTCCTTGTGTTGCGGCTGTCATTCGCTCGGTTCTAGATGCAATGACAGAAACTGCAACTAAATCCACAACCCCCAAGTCCCATACTCAGAAAGAATTGAATTTGACTCTTGATACTGCTGTTAGCATATATACACCTAGCGGAGCGTAAATATGCCGACTGTTGAAGACGCAAAGGAAAGATTAGATACCATTATCAACTACGCTGACTCTGTGTCCCCACCGAAGTTATGAGCTGCGGTTTCTGTTACTCTTACTTCTCTATACTTTTAAAATCTTACGCAATCCCTTATAAAACAACATCTCCACTATTGTAGAGGATTGCTTGCTGGTAAATGCTTATACATAAAAACATTAGTATAATATTAAACAGTTACTTTATTTGCTAAAAAGACTAAAATGCGACAGCCTACTTCAAACACTCAACAAAACCTTGCTTTAAAAATTGCAAAGTGGAAAGCTGGACTGGCTGATTTAGGAAAACGAAATCCTCTCATTAAGTTTCGGCAGGATAACCCTCGAATTTTAGAAATTCTCACAGAGGCACCAGATGTTCTTTTCAACAACCTTACAGAAGAGAAAAAATCGCTGCGTTTTAAAATAGTTGATAGCGAACATCAAGATATTATTCAGTCGAAAGAAGCTAAAGCATTACCAGCCGAAAGAAATCCTCTTGAATTAATTACTCGTCAAGTAGGTAAAGAGCAACTAAAACGGCTGAATAAATTGCGTCTTGAAGCGCGACGTTCATTTGAGGAACGAGGTGTAAACAGCCTGTTTCTGGCACTTGGAACGTTGACTTGGTACGACAAAGATAAACCAGAGGATGCTTTGCTCTCGCCACTAGTTTTAGTTCCTGTAGAGTTAAGGAAAGAACCTAAACGAGATGCTTATAAAATATCTGTTCTAGATGAAGATGTTGTGTTAAATCCAACTTTAGTACAAAAGCTAAAGCAAACTTTTGGGGTTGATCTTCCAGAGGGAGAAGCTATACAAACACTCACTTATAACGAAATTATTGCTGAGATTAGGAAGCTATTAGCAGAACAAAAGACATGGCAAATTAAAGAGAATGTATTTCTCTCGCTATTTTCTTATGCAAAGGCAGCAATGGTTCGGGACATTATTGAAAATGAAGAGCGAATTTTTGACCACCCAATTTTGCAAGCGATTAGTGGCGATTTAAATACCTATCTGTCTAACTATAAAGAACCTATACCTGCATCTGCTCTAGACTCACAAATTAAACCTGAACGAACATTTCAAATTCTTGATGCTGATTCTAGCCAACAAGTCGTAATTGAAGCAGCAAAAGCTGGTTCAAGCTTTGTGGTTCAAGGCCCACCAGGAACCGGCAAAAGTCAAACTATTGTAAATATGATTGCAGAACTGATTGGTGATGGTAAATCAGTTTTATTAGTTGCAGAAAAAGAGACAGCACTGAGTGTGGTTTATAAGCGTATGGCTGAATGTGGTTTAGATCATGTGTGTCTTAATCTTCACCACAGTGGTACAACAGACAAGCGAGAGCTTGTAAATAATCTATCAAAAACTGTTGAATATGTTCAACAAATTTACATTGCAGAAAATAATCACCTTTTCTTTGAAAGGCTTGTTTCAAGTCGTCAGTCGCTAAATTTATATCTGACTGGCTTACACACTAAAGAAAAGCCTTTAGAAAAATCACCGTTTGAGATATTTGGTGAGCTTTTGAAAAAAGAACGTGAAGCAGTTCCTAGCATCAATGTCATATTTTCTAATTTTATCCAATGGAATCCTATTAGATTACAGGAAGCAAAAGTTTTATTAAATCAATTAGCGCAATTTTTAAGTTTTTTTAAAGGAGATAAAACAACTATTTGGGAAAAAAGTTCTCTAGATTCTTATTCTTATGAGCTTGAGTTGCAAATCAGGGAGAAAATAGAAGAATTTCAACAAGCAGTTTTTTCAATCCGAAATATTAATCAAGAATTGCACGCAATTCTACAAATTAAATCTTTGTTGAATTTAGATTCACTAGATAAGTGCTATCCAGCCCTGTTACATATACTAAAAACTCCATCAAATTTACCAGATAATTGGGTATGGTTAGATATTGCGCTTGCTCAAGAAGCTTTTAATATTTTAAAAAAAGATATTCGAGAACTTGAAAAAAATAAGCAACTGCAAGAAAGTAAAGATTTCATAAGTCAAATTTTAAAGATTTTTAAAATTTTTGATAGCAGTAAACCTAATTCTATTGTATCTTTGCAAAATAAGCTACATCAGAGCGACTATCCTGCTCGTCAGGTTTTTGGATCTTTATTTAATCCAGAAATTTCTAGCGAAGCAGAGTTAAAAGAAATTGAACAAGCTTTAAATTGGTTGGTTGGTTTACAAAAGTATTCGCTTGCTGTTGATTTCGTTCATCGTGTGATAGATTCTCCTTCTCAAAAGCGTAAATTGGCTGACTTAGTTAAGCAATATGAGTCAGCCCATAGCAGTATTAGAAAAGGATTAGATTTCCTATTATCTTACTTTGATGAAAGTGATATTGCAGATTCTTACCTATCTCGTCATCAAATTACTTTTGTTGATCTAGAAACATTCTTAAACTTGGCTCAATCTGAACTGCCTTATTTTCAAGAATGGCTGACATATAAAGAAACTTACCAGAAACTTAAAAATCTGGGTAATGATAAGTTCTTGGATGCTTTACGTGACAACCAAATTGAACCAAAACATTGGTTTCCAGTTCTCGAAAAACGAATTTATCAAATATGCCTTGATGCCATTCTTGCTAGAAAACCTGAGTTAAAGAATTTTAACTTTGAAGTACATGAACGACAAATCAAGGAGTTTTCTCAACTCGATTATAATCAACTAGATACTGCTAGAGAACGTCTAAAACAGATTCATATACAACGTTGGCAAAACTGGGAAAAGACTTCACTGGCTGAAGCTGAATTGCCAAATTTGAAAAGAGAAACGAATAAGAGAAGCCGACATTTGCCCATCCGTAAACTCCTCAACGATACACAAAAGGGGATACCGAATTTAATTAAAGCCCTAAAGCCTTGCTGGATGATGAGTCCGCTTTCAGTTAGCCAATATATTAATGCAGATGTAGTTCATTTTGATGTTCTCATTTTTGATGAAGCATCTCAGCTTCGGACTGAAGATGTTGTGCCTTCGATTATCCGTTCTAATCAAGTTATTGTAATTGGTGATAATAAACAGCTTCCTCCGACTTCATTCTTTTCAACCGGAGACAACGAAGAAGATATTGATGATGAGGATGATGCAAGCTATGAAAGCGTTTTAGATGAATGTTCAAATTTTATGTTTGGGCGAACGCTGAAATGGCATTATCGCAGTCAAGATGAGCGTTTGATAGCTTTTTCTAATAAGCATTTTTATGACTCTCAGTTAGTTACATTTCCAAACCCAGTTCAGAATCAGGATTTGGGGGTATGCTTCCGACACGTTCCTGATGGCGTTTATGATCGCGGTGGACGCAGAGATAATCGGCGTGAAGCACAAGTAGTTGCTCAGTTAGCGTTAGAACATTTTCAACGGGTTCCCGAACAATCTCTTGGTATTATTGCGTTTAGCGAAGCCCAAGCCGATGCGATTCAGGAGCAAATTGAGATTTTAAGCAAAGAAAATCCTGATTTTGAGAGATTGTGTTGTGATAATTCACCTCAGTTTTTTCTCAAAGCATTGGAAAACGTTCAGGGTGATGAGCGAGATGCAATTATACTCAGCGTAGGCTATGCTCGTGATGATCAAGGTAAGCTTTCACTTAACTTTGGCCCTTTAAACCGCCAAGGTGGAGAAAGACGACTCAATGTAGCTGTAACACGAGCAAAAAGTAAAATTACGCTGGTTTCTTCCATCTTAGCTGGCGATATTGATGTAACACGTTCCCAAAGTAAAGGTGTTCAATCGCTGCGTAATTACTTGGAATACGCAGCGAGTGGTGGAGAAAGACTGCAAGGAAACTCTTACACGGATACGCTTCATTTTGACTCACCATTTGAAGAAGATGTCTACCATGCTTTAGTCCAAGAGGGATACACTATCCGCACTCAAGTTGGATGCTCAGGATATCGGATTGACCTTGCTGTAGTCAATAATAAGCTTCCAGGAGAGTTTTTACTGGGGATTGAGTGTGATGGTGCATCTTACCATAGTTCACCGACTGCCAGAGATCGCGATCGCCTCAGACAACAGGTGCTTGAAAGGCTAGGTTGGAAAATTTACCGGATTTGGTCAACAGAGTGGTTTCGTAATAAACCTGTTCAAGTTCGTCTCTTGAGAGAAAGAATCAAACAACTTGAGATATAGACATTTTTAACTATTGTGATATCAATTGATACTGCCGAATGTTTTACCACTTAATATAAGCCAGAATTCTCAATTGCCTGCTGTAGAGAATTTTTCAGTGGCTAAAAGATAAGTAATACTTAACTGAGGTCAATTGAGGGGTTTTGCTTCACGAAGTAGTGGGGATTTGGGACAATGGTTAGTGTCCATAAAATACCGTGTACACATATTTCCTTAACTGGCGCAAAGATGGGACGTGGCTGTTGATCCACAACAGTAAAAGGGAGTGGGTGCGGATAGAACAGGAACGGTTTCCAAGTCCATCAGAGACAATTATTGATAGTCAAAGTGTAAAAAGTACAGGGATGGTGAGTCAAGAAGTATACCTCCATAGGTAGTGGTATAAAAGCAGCACTTTCAAGCGTGCAAGATGTAAAGAAAAGACAAGCTCTAATGTCTGCTTCCACTAAGCCTTCATATTCTGCCAAAATCTCTGTTACTGTTGTGCCATGTGCTAGAAGATTTAGAACGTATTCAACTGTAAGGCGTGTTCCTTTAATGACAGGTTTACCAACCATGACTTTAGGATTAACACTGATTCGGTTTAACAGTTCTTGATCGGTCATATTTCTCAAAATATCAGTTTAACGTCTTGCTAATTCTGGAGTCTTACCCTTCAACCCAATCATTAATTTGAGCATAAAGACTTTCAGCATCGGGACACGCTGCATCAACCATAAACCCAAGCGACGCAAAAACACCACAGGCTGAAACTGATTGGAAAACATCCGATCTAACAAATCTGTAAAGCCTAAGATGGCCAGATTTTCTTTTTGTCGCCAACCTTCGTAACGCTTAAGTACCTTGAGATTACCGATATCTTCCCCGGCTTGATGGGCTTTTTGGATAACTTGCGCTAAAGCTGCTACATCACGAATACCCAAATTTAACCCTTGTCCGCCGACGGGATGACAATTGTGGGCAGCATCACCTACCAAAGCCAAGCGGGGAAGGACATAACGATCGCTTTGCATTAGTTGTACTTGAAACACGAAGCGATCGCCTAACAATTCTAACTTGCCCATCTGATCCCCAAATCGGCGGCTAAGTTCTTGTAAAAATTGTTCATCATCTAAAGCACACAAGGCTTGTGCTTCAGCATGGGGTGCTGTCCAGACAATGCGGCAACGATTCCCTGGTAAGGGTAAAATCGCAAAGGGGCCACTCGGCCAAAATCTTTCGTAGGCTGTATCATTGTGGGGTTTTTCTGGTTTAACAAAAGCCACAATGCAAGATTGCCAATACTTCCAACCGTGAGTTTTAATTCCAGCCGCTTGACGAATTGGCGATCGCGAACCATCCGCAGCTACCACTAATTTACTCTTAACTAGTTTGACTCGCTCACCAATTTTGATATTAATGACTACCTCGTTCTGCTGATATTTGGTACTCACCACCTCAGCCGGACAAAGATAAGTCACATTCTGACAATTCTGCACAAACTCTTGTAAAGGTTCGAGCAGTGCTTGGTGTTCTGCCACATAACCTAATTCCGGTATGTCTTGACTGATATCCTGGGTTTCAAACTCTACTATCTGGGGATACTCAGCATCAGATAGACGCACTTGGCGATATTTAGCAATTTTCGGCAGCATTTTGTCCCAAATGCCAATTCCTTGATATATCAGTGCTGAGAGCATATGCACTGCGTAGGCTTGTCCTTTGCTGACACCCATTGATGTGACCTTAGCCTCAATCAGCAGAATGTTCAAGCCAGAATCTTTTAAAGCCGCCGCCAAAGTCAAGCCGACAATGCCACCACCGACAATTACCAAATCATAATTATACCTTGGTAATTCTGGCAGTAGATATGGAGAAGAAGTTGTTTGATTAAACTGCGTTAACGCCATTGTGAAGAGAAATTAAGCAATTTTATTTCTTATTGTGACGCGATCGCCCTCATTAGGGCAAGGGGCAAGAGGCAGGGGGCAGGGGAGCAGGGAGCAAGGGGAGATAAGGGAGATTTTACTTCAATGCCCCATGCCCCATGCCCCATTCCCCATGCCCAAAAACTTGATAAGAGTGGACATCTAGAACGATATTATGGGAGGGTAGCTTGTTGTACTTTCCGAGGGTGCTATCCCGATGCTCTCTACACTACGTGCTGATTTTCGTATCATCTTTGAACGTGACCCAGCTGCTCGTAACTTACTGGAGGTCTTGTTTTGTTACCCTGGTTTACAAGCCCTGATGTTTCATCGGTTCGCTCACGGGCTTCACGGTATCGGTCTTCCTTTTATCCCTCGTTTGATTTCTCACATAGCTCGGTTTTTGACTGGTATCGAAATTCACCCAGGGGCGACCATCGGCAAGGGTGTATTTATTGACCACGGTATGGGAGTAGTCATTGGGGAAACAGCGATCATTGGTGATTATGCCCTGATTTATCAAGGTGTAACATTAGGGGGAACCGGTAAAGAAAGCGGCAAACGTCACCCCACTTTAGGTGAAAATGTCGTAGTTGGGGCTGGTGCTAAGGTATTAGGTAATATTCTCATCGGTAATAATGTCCGCATCGGTGCTGGTTCTGTGGTATTGCGGGATGTGCCTTCAGATTGTACGGTGGTGGGAATACCAGGACGGATTGTGTATCGTTCAGGAGTTAGGGTTGCACCGCTAGAACACAACAATTTACCCGACTCAGAAGCAGAAGTCATTCGCGTTTTAGTCAACAGAATCGAAGCATTAGAAGAGCAAATCCAAACTCTACAGCGTCAAAAAGCCACTGAAAAAACCCCTGTTTTAGTGAGTTATGTAGTTAAAGATTGTGAAAGTTTGCCAGATGATGCTGCTCCTATATGTAATCTCCGAGATAAGGCTATACAGCAGTTCTTAGATGGAGCAGGGATATAACAATTCAAAATTCAAAATTCAAAATTCAAAATAGGGAGTGGTAAGTGCTGTTACCGATAGGAAGGTATTTAGCGGGTGCTGAGTGATGAGTTTTTCCCTTGCTTCCCCTGTCCCCTTTTGCCTCTTTCCTCTGTACCCCTACACCCTCACACCCTCACACCCCTCTCTGTTAAGGATTAACTTCTTTGATAGACCACTGTTGATTTTGATCACAATAGTAAATGCGGCGGTTTTGGGGTTCGCCACGTAATTCTAAGTGGTCTACTTGTGTGGGTTCTAGTAGTAACAGGCAAAAATTAGCTAGTGGTTGATGTGGTTCGGGTGGTGGTGGCTCAAAGGCTGCTGGTTCGGCTTTGGGTTTACCAGGATGCGGCCAAGCAAATTGTAAACGAGCTGCATCACTTAATTCTTGCCACATAGCGATCCGGGCTGCTTGAAGAGGATGAGATTCATCACTGCTCACTACAGTTAATTCACCAGTGATGCGAAATTGTTCTCTGGTGTTGGGAAAATACCAACAAACTTCCGCCCAGGGTTGCTGCTGTATTTGGTCGATTTTTTCACTCCGGCTATCGGTAATAAATCTGAGTTGGTTAGTATCTGCTAAAAAACCCCGAAAGACTACGGTACGATTGGCAGGATGACCGTTAGCTTTGACTGTGGCTAGTTGCAGGTAACGGGCGTATACAAGGCTACGGTTGCGGTGGAGAGCATGGGCGATCGCACTTCTCCAAGGAGCTAGGGACATGATGAAGTTTTGTTGCAATTTATCCAGATTCAGATTAATCACAAAGTGGAGAAATTAGCAATCTTTTCGTTCAATCTAGTTTGTCTACAGTCCTAATTTATTGAGTGGAATTCCTCTCCAAGACGAGCTAAATTTTCCCCATACCGATGATTTTACGACTTGAATACTGTTAATAATTGCAACTCAGTGTATAAACTTTTGGAGCAAGGGAAAGCAATTATACATCATCAATATGTGTGGCAATTTCTACAGTCATGCCATAGCGTAAAGTGGAAAAATTTTCAAGCTTTTTTCCTCTATCTACTTGGCGTATAGTCGTAATCTGTTCACAAGCAACACTCCTTTTTATATGGTTCGAGAGCTGGAAATTAAACGTCAGGGTGCAAAGTTTCCCGAAACTGCACCAGCCGCTAACCCTGTATTTTTTAGAACTTATAGCCGCCGTACAGAAGCGGGTTTGAGAGAAACTTGGGATGAAGTGTGCGATCGCACTATCCAAGGTTTAGTAGAGTTAGGTAAACTCACACCAGAAGAAGCCGCTACTTTAGAAAAAACCCAGCGCAAATTGCAAGCTTTACCCAGTGGGCGTTGGCTCTGGGTAGGTGGCACAGATTGGATCAACAAATCCAAAAACTTTTCCGGCGCGTATAACTGTACATCTACTAACCTGCGAGATTGGAACGCCTTCGGGTTAATGATGAACCTCGCTATGATGGGTTGTGGTACGGGGGCAGTAATAGAACCGCAGTATATTAATCAACTGCCTCCCATCCGTAACCGTCTCCATGTCACAGTGCAGGGAAATGTTGGGGATACAACTCAAGAATTACGTCGTGAATATACACAAACCCATATAGAAGGGAACACAGTTACTATCCATGTTGGAGATAGCCGGGAAGGTTGGGTGGGATCTTACCAAACCTTATTAGAGTTATCAACAGATGAAAGATTTACGGATGAAGTACAAGTAATAGTTGATGTCAGCGATGTCCGCCAAGCTGGGGAAACCCTCAAAGGTTTCGGTGGTGTGGCGAATCCTGTGAAATTACCAGGACTGTATCAGCGTTGTGCTGCCATTCTCAATAAAGCTGTTGGTAGACAATTAACTTCTGTAGAATGCTGCTTGTTAATTGACGAAGCTGCTGTAACAATTGTTGCTGGCAATATCCGCCGTTGTCTCCCAGAGGATGCTTTAGTTCATACAGAAGCGGGATTAGTTCCGATAGCAAAAGTGCGCGTAGGCGATCGCGTGCTGACAAGTAAAGGTTTTTACCCTGTTACCAACTTTTTCATTCAAGGGGAGCAATCGCTTTGCCGGATTCGCACTCAAGATGGTTTTTTTGAGTGTACACCCGATCATAAAGTTGCCGTTTTGACGGATGTTTATGGCAATTACCAAATGGTAAAAGCCAAAGATTTGCAATCAGGCGATCGCTTAATATTTGTACCACAAAGCATCCCCGGTACACCTACTGAACTGCCTGAGTTTCGCGGTAAAATCCAGGGTAAAATCAAGCCCATAACAGTTCCAGCACTAACCCCTAATGTGGCTTATTTTATCGGCTACTTGCATGGTGATGGCTCGGTTAGCTCTGATGGAAGCAGAGTTAGATTCAGAGTTCATCAAGACAGTCCCAAAATTTTGGAACGTTTAATTGCAGTCGGTGCTGAGTTTGGTTTAGAAACTTATACCCTACGGACACCAGAAAAGTGCAAAACTAAGGCTTATGAACTACAGTTCAATTCAGCAGCGTTAAATCAATACCTCAAGTCATTCAAGCAATCTTTCCAAGCCCTGATAGTTCCTGATTGCATCCTGTTAGGCACAGCCGAAATTCGTAAAGCTTACCTAGCTGGTCTTGCTGATGCTGATGGATGTCATTCACAAGGAGTATTAGTAGCCTCAGTGCAGCAAAGGTTTTTGCAACAAATTCAAACTTTGTACGCATCTTTGGGGATTACAGTTCGTTTGTGCGCCTCTATTCGCAAACGGACAGGTAAATGGGAAGGTGAATTAGTTACAGTAGGTGCAACTGCTTTCGAGCAGGTTGGAGATTTCCTAGAGCGATATTCGCTGCAATTTTCCGATCAAAAACGTCTGACTCCCACATCATTCAAAGACCACGGCTTTCCAAAAGCGATGATTCGCCCCATTGTGAATACTTCTCAATATCATTGGGGTCATATTCACACACAAATGCCTGCTCCTACAGTCAAAAAGTACATCCCTGAAGCAACTGATTTAGTTCCAGTGAAAGTTGTAGGGGTTGAGATGAATGTGCGTTCTGCACCTACATACGACATTGAAGTAGCAAATGTTCACGAATTTGTCTGTGAAGGGATTTTAGTTTCTAACAGTGCCGGAATGCGTCAGTTCATATCCGATGATGAACAAGGCGCAACTGCCAAAGACAACCTCTGGCAACAAGATGAAAATGGCAACTGGCGCATAGATCCTGAGCGCGATGCTTTACGTATGGCGAACCACACCAGAGTGTTTCACCGCAAGCCAACCCTAGAAGAATGTATTAATGCTGTACGTAAGCAATATTACAGTGGTGAGGGTGCAATTCAGTGGGCTGGTGAAGCTGTGGCTAGAGCTAACTGTGATTTGTTAACTACACAAGCGTTGAAAGCTGATTTCATCAAAGCTTACGAACAAGGAACAGCCAAAGATTGGTTACAAAAACGACACCCTGAAATTGATGCAAAAGAGCTAGAACACCGTCTAGCAAGGTTTGGTCTAAATCCATGCGGAGAAATCTTAGGTAGCGATTTTCACTGTGTAAGTGGTGATACCTTACTGATCACTAAAGATGGAATGCACAAAATTCAGGATGTAGTGGGATGTGAAATTAGCATTTGGAACGGTAAACACTGGAGTCAAGTGCAACCATTTCAAACTGGTAGTTCTCGCATTCTCTATCGTGTGCGTTTCGGAGACGGTTCATATTTAGATGCAACTGAGTATCACCGCTTCTTTGTCAAAGATAGATTCAGCAAGAGTTATAAAGAAGTCCAAACTAAAGATTTGATGGATACCAGTCGGTATGCTATCCACACTGAACCATTCAAAATTCAGTATGAAGATGGTTTAGATATCGATCGCAATTATGCCTACACTTTAGGGCTAGCTGTAGGAGATGGCACAACAGATCAAAAAAATCATGCCAAGATTAGGTTGTATCAAGAGAAAGTCGCTTTGAATCTCGCAGGCAATAAATCTCCTATTAGAGATTATGGTTATTCACCTGCATTTACAGATGTCACAGATTTAGGTTTCTCTGGAGGATTCTTAAAAAGCCTAAAAACTAACCCAGAAGCACTGAATGTAATTGCTAGTTGGAACAGACAAGCCATATTGCATTTTATCGCTGGTTTAGCAGATACGGATGGCTCAAATACAAGTAGTAACGGCATCAGAATATATATTTCTGATTATGAGCGAGCATATCGAGTTCAGCTATTACTAACTAAATGCGGTATTCGTTCATCTGTGAATCTTCTCGCCCATAAAGGGTCAGTCACAAATTATGGTATTAGAAGTAGAGATTTATACTACTTGCAAATAACTGAATGTGGTGAAATTCCTTGTCAGCGTTTGGATGTCAGCAAAGGCACAAATGCCAAATATAAAGGTAAATGGCAAGTTGTGAAAAGTGTTGAACAATTACCAGGATTACATGATACTTACTGCTTTAATGAGCCGGAGTACCATAAGGGTGTTTTCGGTAATACTTTAACTGGTAACTGTAATCTATCGGAGATACATCTCAATCAAATTGATCCATCTAACCACAAAGAACAAGAGGAAGCTTTCACGGCTGGGGCGTTATCTGTAGCGTCACTTTTAAACCATCAATTCCAAGAACAACGCTATCAATATAGTCGGGAATTAGACCCAATTGTTGGGGTTTCTTTCACCGGTTTATTTGATTTCTTCGTCCATGCTTTTGGTGTGGACTGGTTGCGCTGGTGGGAAGCTGGTAGACCAGAAACACCCCAAGGATTGACATTTAAACATCGGGAAGCAGAATACTTAACTTCTTGGAAAGAAATTGTGCAGCGTGTGGTGTGGGATTATTGCGATCGCCATCATCTCAAACGCCCAAATCGTTGCACAACAGTACAACCTAGTGGTACAAAATCGCTGTTAACTGGTGCAAGTCCTGGATGGCATCCCCCCAAAGCCCAACGGTTTATCCGCCGCATTACTTGCCGGAAAAATGACCCCGTAGCTTTGGCTTGTCTGGAATATGGTTACAGTATTATTCCTTCCCAGTCAGATAAAGATGAACAGGGGAATTTGCTGAATGATCCTTTTGATCCCAGAGTCACAGAATGGCTAGTAGAAATTCCTGTGGCTGTGTCTTGGGCTGATTTACCTGGTGCTGATGTGATCGATATCAGTAAGTTTAATGCGATCGCCCAAATGGATTTCTATATGCAAGTACAGAAATTCTACGTCACTCACAACACCTCTGCCACCATCGAGTTAAGAGAACACGAAGTGGAAACTTTAGGAACTCGCATCTGGGAAGCAATTAACAACGATGAAGGTTACATGAGTGCGGCACTACTAGCGAGATTTGATGATCATCAAACCTTCCCCCGTTTGCCATTTGAGCCAATCTCTAAACAGGAGTATGAGCAAATGCTGCAAGCCGTAGCCGCACGCCGCAAAACCGATGACTTCTACACCGTCTTAAGTCGCTACGACTTCGGCGATTTAATGGAAGTCGGCCCCGCAGGCTGTGACTCTGATAAGTGCATGATGCCTGAACAAAGTCCGAATTAATTCATTAGTAAAGCAGTGGTATGCAAATTTCATGCCACTGCTTTGAAAAGTAAGACTTCAGAAGTTGAAATCTTCTGGATTCTCACGGTTGAAATTTTACGGATTGACAAGATGCTTATCTTGCTAATTCCACAAAATCTCACTCGGACTATCTATATTTTTGTTCTT
>NZ_PJIZ01000127.1 GCF_021596505.1 Nostoc sp. CMAA1605
GGTAAGCAGGGTAGATGATATTTTCAAATGCCCAATTCCCCATCCCCAATCCCTTATTATGAGGAAACTTCTATCTTAGAATCTCCGTCCCCTGAAATTATGAATTTTATGTGTCATTCGTATTAACATCTGGAACTTAATTTATTGCCAGTTTTATCTTCTTTTCAGTCTTCATCTACGCTGATTGTTGAGTTAACAGAAGGTAGCAACTACAAATTTCAGCACTATTTCAGTTAACACTAGTTGGAGTTTTTACGGAAAAATTCTATACCAGCACTCAATCATACATATCTGGCTAACTCATGATGACATCTTGTTCTAATGAGTTGAAACATGATGCTCTGATAGTCCAGAGACAATTCAGGGCATACTGAGATTCTAAAGCATTAAACTACATTTTTATACCAATTTTTTCAGGCAAAAAAGGTAATATAACTCAAGATTTTAGGTGGTGAAGGTGTGACGACAGGCCAATATGTTGAGATATTGAAAAGTCTCATGAACGCGAATCAGGAGAAAGGATTGTGAAACTAGAGTGGCTACTAACCGGAACTGTGGGTACGGTGTTGTTACTGTCATCGCCAACTTGGGCAACAAGTTTAAGTTCTTGGCGTTTTGATGCCGGTCAAAACCGTTTAGAAATTAACACTACAGGAAACGTACAACCAAAAGCACAACTGATTTTTAGTCCCACACGTTTAGTAATTGACCTACCAGGAATTGTTTTTGGCAGACCCCAGTCTATACAGCAGGTAGGGGGAGCAATTCGGGCTGTGCGCGTAGGACAATTTGACCCCCAAACTACTCGCATCGTTGTCGAACTTGCCCCTGGTTATACTCTCGACCCCCAACAAATCAAATTCGTGGGAGTTACCCCCCGTCGCTGGACTGTCCAGTTACCTCGACCAGTGGCGGAAACCACAGAATCTAGTCCAGATAGTGTTTATAACGTAGTCACCCTAGATTCTGACGCTAAACCAGAGTTTTCGGAAAATGTAGTTAGTGCTGCTGGCTCAACTCAAATTGAGAACGTGCAAGTAACTGGGGATGGTTTTTTTTGTGCGGACAAGCGGGAATAATCCCCAAGTCAGGACAATTCGTAGCCGCGATCGCACTACCATTTTTATGGACATCGCCGGTGCAACTTTATCCCCCCGTCTCAATCAGCGCAATATCACTGTCAACAAGCATGGTGTCAGCCGTGTAGAACTGACCCAATTGCAAACCCGTACACCATCTGTCCGTATGACCTTACGGGTAGATAAAAATAGTCCAGACTGGCGAGTTAGTAGCAGTAGTGCGGGTGGTTTGGTCATTCTACCCAGTCGTGTGGTAAGGCTCCCAGGCAATACCAATTCAGATAACTCCGAAAGTGTTACTACTATTCCCAGCAGACCACCTACTAACGACGATGTAGCAACGATTCAATCTATTGATCTAGCAGATAATCAATTGCTCATTCGCGCTAATCAAGATTTATCCGCTACAAGTGGTTGGGATAGAAATACAGGTTTATTTCGGATCACCATCAATAATGCAAAGTTAGCCTCTAACGTCAAAGGCCCGGTATTAACAGCCAATAGCCCCATCCTCCGAGTCAGGTTACAGACTCAAAACCCCAATACAGTAATTGTCTTAGTCCAACCAGCCACCGGAGTGCAAGTTGGTTCCCTCAACCAAGTTGGTAGTGAATTATTGGCTCTACAATTACAAGGTTCTCGTCGGTCAGTCACTACACCACCTCTACCTCCCATCCAAGGACAACTACCAGATCCGCGCAATCCCCAACCCACCACCCCACCTACTCGCCCCGCACCTAGAGGTAGAGTAGTGGTGATGATTGACCCTGGACATGGCGGTAAAGACCCAGGCGCGATTGGTATTGGGGGAGTACGGGAAAAAGATATCATCCTCCCCATTAGCCAAAGGATTGCTCAAGTCTTGCAACAAAACGGTGTGCAAGTCATTATGGCCAGGAACGCTGACTACTTCGTCAGTTTGCCAGGCCGAGTCCAAATGGCGGAACGTGGTGGGGCGGATGTTTTTGTAAGTATTCACGCCAACTCCGCCGGCGCAGGTCGTCCTGATGTGAGTGGATTAGAAGTTTATTACTACGACAATGGTTTGAGTCTAGCGCGTGTAGTTCATAAAAGTATTCTCCAAGGTGTAAATGTCAGAGACAGGGGAGTCAGACGCGCCAGATTTTACGTCCTCAGAAAAAGTTCTATGCCCTCTATTTTAGTGGAAACAGGTTATTTGACTGGTCGCGAGGATGTAGCTAAGTTGCAAAGCACAGCTTACCAAAACCAAATGGCAGATGCGATCGCCCGTGGGATTCTCCAATATCTCCGACGCTAATTTGTTATGCTCATAACGAATCGCGCGATCGCCCAGTGGCAAAATTACAAGGGCGTGTTAAGATACTACGCCATCAGATGTATTTTTATACCGATACAAAATTTGATGGCAACCATGCCCAGGTTTGGACGGTGACGGTGTGAGGATTTGCGAATATGTTGAGATGACATCAGTGAACAGTTATCAAAGTTGCTTTCCTGGCACTCATAACTAATAACTGCATCACTGATAACTGCTACAGGCTCTCATGAATGCGAATCAGGAGAATATAGATTGTGAAACTAGAGTGGCTACTAACCGGAACCGTAGGTACGGTATTGTTACTGTCATCGCCAACTTGGGCAACAAGTTTAAGTTCTTGGCGTTTTGATGCCAATCAAAACCGTCTAGAAATTAACACTACAGGTAGCGTCCAACCGCAAGCCCAACTTATTTTTAACCCGACACGTTTAGTAATTGACCTACCAGGGATAACCCTCGGCAGACCCCAGTTGACGCAGCAGGTAGGGGGTGCGATTCGGGCTGTACGTGTAGGACAATTTGACCCCCAAACCACCCGCATCGTCATCGAACTCGCCCCTGGTTATACCCTCGACCCCCAACAAATCAAGTTTGTAGGGATTACCGCCAGTCGTTGGACGGTGCAATTACCCACACCCGTAGCAGACAGTAACATCGATAACCCAGAAATTGCCCAGCAACCCCCCTCAAATCCATCTCCGAGAAATATTTACACAGTCACCCCCACTAATCGCGAACCAGAGGTCAATAATACCCTCGCCGCCACTACGCAAATCGAAAACCTGCAAGTTACAGGCGATGGCTTTTTTGTCCGCACTCGTGGCGGTAATCCCCAAGTTCGAGTCAATCGCGCTGAAGATCAACAGGTACTCAACATTGATATTGCAGGCGCATCCTTATCACCAAACCTGAGACAGCAAGACTTTTCGATCAATCGTTATGGTGTTAGCCGCATTCAATTTACCCAAAACACCAACCAAACTGTCAGAATGACCATGCTGCTGGATAAAAATAGTTCTGACTGGCGAGTCAGCACTAGCAGTGTAGGTGGGTTCGTAGTCATACCGAATAGAAGTGCTGTCACATTACCCAGAGAGAATAACCCACAAACCATATCCAGCAATTCACCAGCCAATATTGAAGCGATAGAATTAGCTGAAAATGGTACACGGTTATTGATTCGGGCAGATCAACCTATATCTGCTCAAGGTGGTTGGGATAGAACCACAGGATTATTTCGGATCACTATTAATAATGCTAAGTTAGCCGCCAATGTTAAAGGCCCAACTCTCACAGCCAATAGTCCAATTCTCAGAGTCCGGTTACAACCCCAAGCACCCAACACCGTAGTTGTTTTAGTACAACCTTCAGCCGGCGTGCAGGTAGGGGAACTCAATCAAGTCGGCAGCCAACTTCTGGCTTTAGAGTTACAAGGCTCACGCCGATTGACACCCCCAATCTTTGTCCCTTCAGATAATCCGTCTCAGTCACGCAATCCCAATATCGATATTCCCAGACACAACACTTCTACCCCCCGTTCCTCAGTTCCCAAGGGTAAAGTCTTAGTAGTAATTGACCCTGGACATGGTGGTAAAGACTCAGGCGCGCCAGGCTTGGGTGGACTATTGGAAAAAGATGTCGTTTTGCCTATTGGTCGTCGCATAGCCGCCATTTTAGAACAGAACGGCGTGCAAGCTGTACTGACCAGGGATGCTGATTTCTTCGTGGAGTTGCAAGGTAGAGTCGATATTGCCGAACGCGTCAATGCTACAGTGTTCGTTAGCGTTCATGCTAATTCTGTAGATAATCGCCCAGATGTCAACGGCTTAGAAGTCTACTATTACGATAGTGGCTACGCCTTAGCGGAAACAGTCCGCAACAGTATCTTACAAAGTATTGGCACTATTAAAGATAGAGGCACACGTAAAGCTAGATTCTATGTCCTCAGAAAGAGTTCCATGCCTTCGATTTTAGTAGAAACAGGTTATATGACCGGTCGGGAAGATAATCCGCGATTAGGTTCACCAGAATATCAAAATCGTATGGCAGAGGCGATCGCCCGTGGAATCCTGCAATATTTAAAGAGATGATCAAGTTACTCAAAATATTAAAAATGCTCAATTGGTCTATCTACAGAATTTAATGGTCATTTGGCCAAATGTCTGCTAAATTCTGTATTTTAAATCCCCCAAATTTTTAATCAGTATCTGCCTGTGTATTCATCTTCCAGTTTTGAAGGTAATCTTTACGAGTTCTTAGAACAGGAGCCTCAACGCGCTCCCATCGGTGTATTTGATAGTGGTGTTGGCGGGTTAACGGTATTGCGTCAAATCTATCGGCAGTTACCTCATGAATCAGTAATCTACTTCGGCGATACCGCTAGGCTACCTTACGGTATTCGTTCCCAAGCCGAAATCACCCAATTTGTGCGCGAAATCCTCGATTGGATGCAGCAGCAACGGGTGAAAATGGTGATTATGGCTTGTAATACGAGTTCTGCCTTGGCTCTAGAAACAGTCCGTGCAGAATATGACATCCCAATTTTAGGGGTGATTCTGCCTGGAGCTAAAGCCGCCGTCCAACAAGGTAAGCGTATCGGTATTATCGCCACACCAGCCACAGCTAAAAGCAACGCCTACAAGCACGCTATCTTAGAAATCAATCCAGAAGTAGAAGTGTGGCAAGTCGGCTGTCCAGAGTTTGTCCCACTCATTGAGCAGAATCGCATTCATGACCCCTACACTACAGAAGTGGCTAAATCTTATTTAGAACCTTTGCTGCAACAAGATATTGATACTTTAGTGTATGGCTGTACCCATTATCCCTTACTTGCTCCTGTAGTGCGATCGCTCCTGCCAACTCAAGTAAAAATCATTGACCCTGCTGTTTATGTCGTCAACGCCTGTATTCAAGAACTAGAATTGCTGGGTCTCAACAACACTCATCCTCCCCTCCCAACTCGCTTTGCTGTTAGTGGTTCTCCCCAACAGTTTGCCCAGTCTGGAATCAATTGGTTAGGCTTTACGCCCATCGTTGAAGCGGTTGATTTCGCTAATATTCATAGTCATTAGGCATTAGTCATTAGTCATTAGTCATTAGTCATTAGCAAAAAACCATTTTTAACCACTAGATAATCAAATCAAGACTGCTGATTCTAGCTCTTTGTCAAATGCTCTGGATTTTTGCTTCATAAAGCATAGTCACATTCCCAAATCAGGTTTTACTCTTGCCTGGACAAGATATCTACCAAATTTATCATGACTAATAACTAATAACTAATGACTAATAACTAATGACTAATAACTAATGACTAATAACTACTGACTAGGCTTTTTTCCTGTGCGTTTTGCTAAACCCAATAATAGATAAACAGTGAATAAGTATCCCGCAGCTAAAATAAAAATCATCATAGGCATATTCCCGTAAACCATAATCCCACCCGCACCTTTTCATAGAAATCAGGAACTTAAATAAAAGCAGCAGAAACAGCACCAAACAAATAAAATTTTGGTGTCCGTATTACGTAACGCTAAACTCTACCGACAGAGTAATTAGTTCTCTCCGGCTGAGGTTTTGATATTTAATTGATTGCAGACCATACATCCGACAGCAAATAGTACGCCACTTAACTGTGACGCAATACCGCACTCCTCAGCAGCTTACCTAGTCTGCTTGATTTTTGCTGATATCTTGACAACTGGAAGAAAGCTTACGCTCAAAGCAAACTAGAAGCGTATAACAACGCTTCTCAAAAACTTCACTTATCTCCCTAGCCAAGAAACTTTCGCAACAAGCACAAATCAAGAGAAAATCCCCTTGATTAATGTTGAAGGAAATTATATCTGTAACTCACAACACTGAAGAAGCAATTTCACTGAAAAGTGAATTACTGTTGTGGCGTGAATACTTGAAAAATTTAAAATCCCTAGATTATAGGGTAACATAACGAAGCCAACTTTGAGGCGAAATTTCAAATTTTTTAGCTACTTACAGAGATACAAGAAGTCATTAATTTATACATAAAAATAACTAATATTTAATTAGTATCACTTAATTTAGATAAATATACATTTAAGTGTGTTTAATAAACGACTTTAAGATTTAGAACTCATAAAATATAATCTTTCTCCGCCAGAGTTTTAAGGAATTATACTGAGTATTTAATAAAACTAGGGAAAATCAGATGGTAACAATACTTAAATCAAATCCTTTCTAAAGCATAGGTAATGATACATATTCAATATTTATTATTCTCAATTATCCGAGCAAAACTTTGCGCTGGCACAGGCTTATCTTAGAATAAACATTAGGATATGTAAACTTTCGTAACTAAAGTCAGAGTCCGCCCACCCATGACCCCAGCCACCTCTCTGTTTGCCCCAGTGGAAGCAGACCTGCAAATACTAGCAGATAACCTCAAACAGCTAGTTGGAAATCGCCACCCCATTCTGTTTGCCGCCGCCGAACATCTCTTCGGGGCTGGGGGAAAGCGTATTAGACCAGCGATCGTGCTATTAATATCGCGGGCGACCATGTTAGACCAAGACATTACACCACGCCATCGTCGGCTAGCAGAAATCACCGAAATGATTCATACAGCTAGCTTGGTACATGATGATGTGGTAGACGAGTCAGAAGTCCGGCGGGGCGTTCCTACCGTTCATAGTTTGTTTGGTAATCGCATTGCCATCCTCGCTGGCGATTTTCTCTTTGCTCAATCATCTTGGTATCTCGCCAACCTAGACAACTTAGAAGTCGTCAAACTACTGTCAGAAGTCATCATGGATTTGGCAACCGGGGAGATTCAGCAAGGATTGAATCGGTTTGACGCGAGTATTTCCATAGAAACTTATATCCAAAAAAGCTATTACAAAACTGCTTCCTTAGTTGCTAACAGTGCTAAAGCGGCAGGAATCCTCAGCGAAGTTGCTGGAGATGTTGCAGAACATTTGTACGCCTATGGTCGTCATCTTGGCATAGCTTTTCAGATTGTGGATGACATTTTAGATTTCACCAGTACCGCCGATATGTTGGGTAAGCCCGTCGGTTCGGATCTCAAAAGTGGGAATCTCACAGCACCTGTGTTGTTTGCTCTAGCCGAAAAACCCTATTTGGAGGTGTTAATAGAGCGAGAATTTGCCCAAGCTGGTGATTTAGAACAAGCACTAGATTTAGTTCAGGCTAGCCAGGGGATACAGAAAGCCAGAGATTTAGCTGCTCACCACACTAAGTTGGCAATTGACCATTTAGCCGTTCTTCCACCGTCAGAATCTCACCAGACATTAATCAATATTGCGGAATATGGATTGAGCAGATTGTATTAATCTGTTGACATTCAAATTTTGGATTGTAAATTTCGGATTTTCGATTGTTTCTGGTGCAAGCCCCGCCAGAGAGTGAGCAGAACAAATCTCGAATACTCGCTGCTCTGCGTCCACTACGTGCGCTGGATCGTCTCTTAGAGAAGATAGTCAATCTACAATCCCCAAGCTGCATCCCGTGATGGGTGCAGTCAATCCAAAATCTAAAATCGGTTGACTCCTCACCTAAAAAGTAGAGACTAAAGATCCGATTTCCCTAACGGGAAAAAAATTTTTTGATTTTTAGCAAAAATTTTTGAGATTTTTTTGAGCAAAAAATGGGGATGTTGGCGTGTATTGAAAACAGCCAGCATCCCCACTTTTTTTTAGGCAATATCAGGAGGTACGTTTGTACTCTTAGGCTGTTGTCGTAACTGTTTCTGTATGAGTTTCTGGAATTGAGAACGCTTGACCTCATACGAATGAGTGGTTTTACCCGGCGTTTCCAAAAAAACGATACTATCTACGGGTTCTAATGCCACCAATTGGAACAAAATGTGCGTTGCGGGAACAATTTTAGGGGTCAGGTGAGGGTCAAGCCCAGCAGGTGAAATTAGGGAAACATCCTGTATGGTAGGGAAAGCGTAAACCACACGCTTTTCGATTCCTGGGTTGCTACGCTTGCTCAACGTAGTCAAGACCCAGCTACCCTCCCCATCTTGGAGAATATGGTACTGGGAATGACGTAATTTTTGAGCGATCGCCACAAGTACAGGAGCAATTGCTGCAACAAGATGAGGTGTAACACCATCACTGGGTGCATTGTTAATCAGCAATTGAATTTGTGTTTCTAAATCCATAATGACTTGTTAACGTCTGTTGGGTAGAGGCAATAAAATTTATCGCCATGTGATTGATCCCATTACAGTTGGGAATAATAAAATCAGCCACATCCTAGAGTCTAAGGATGGGGTAGCGTTTAGCTAATACGCAAAACCATCAAGCCAATACCCACTCCGTCACAAGTTCTATTTAAGTTTATGTATAGGGTCTTTTGAAAACCGAGACTATGAATTCAGCCGCAACAGCAACTATTCCAACCGCCAATGCTCTGGGAGAAAATACTATCGGTGTAGAAGTGATTTTCCCACTTGTCTACAAAGAGCTACAGCAATTCACCAAGGCATCAGATCAGAATTGTCGCGATGTAGCCAATCGCATCACTACCGAAGTATACAGGATTTGTAGCGAAAGTAAACGTATTCAAGCCTCTGGTGCTGTAGAAAATTCTGCCATGACCTTGGCTAAACACAGACTACAGCAATGTTTGAGATATTATCAACTAGGCTCTAACCGGGGCAGAGTTGAATTACACAGTACATTAAGTGCCATTATTTATCGTTACATTAATCCTCCCCAACGCCAATTGAGCTATCAAGGGCGGCTGACAATCATAGAAGATTTCCTACAAAGTTTTTATTTAGAAGCCTTAAACGCCTTCCGTCGCGAAAATCAACTCGGCCCCACCTACAGCCCGAAAACTCTTTTAGAACTAGCGGAGTACATGGCATTTACCGAACGTTACGGTAAACGGCGGATTCCCCTGCCAGGTCGCCAGCAGCAGTTGATTATTCTCCGCGCTCAAACTTTTTCCCAACAACAACCTCCAGAAACTAACGTTGATATCGAACAAGCCGCAGAAGGTAGCAGCAATGAAGGTGATGGTTCTTGGGAAGAACCGGCCGTTCAGCAACTACGGGCGGCAATGGCTACCCAACCAGAACCAGAACCAGAAGAAGATACACTGCGTTCCGTTGTGATTTCGGAATTAATGAGTTATTTAGAACAACGTGACCAATCTGACTGTGCTGATTACTTTTCGCTGCGTCTCCAGGATATGTCAGCCCAAGAAATTGAAAACGTTTTAGGCTTAACTCCACGTCAGCGAGATTACTTACAACAACGCTTCAAGTATCATCTCATTAGGTTCGCTTTGCTACATCGCTGGGAATTGGTACACGAATGGTTAGAGGCTTCTTTGCACACCAATTTGGGTCTAACTCCTCATCAATGGCAAGCCTATACTTCTGAGCTAGACGAGAAACAAAGAGCTTTACTGGATTTAAAACAACAAGGATTAGCCGATGACAAAATAGCGAAAACTCTAGGGTTATCAATGGCACAACTACAAAAACGGTGGTTCAAAATTTTGGAACAAGCTTGGGAAATTCGTAATTCCTTAGTATCCGGATCAAGTGCATCCACTCATGAATAGTGACTCAGAATCCCTACAAAATTACCTACGCGGTTTTCTGGATAGTAGTATCAACCCCCAGAAAACCATCAGGGAAATTGTCAGGATATCGGGGAGATTTGCTCTCTCAACCAAACTACCAGTAAAAATCATGGTGAGTTAGAGTTGGGAAGTGTCACCCACACCTTTTTATTAGGAGAAATTCCTACTGTGCAAGAACGTTTTCAAGCCGTCATCAAACGTCGGTTACAAATTCACATCGAAAACCACCCACCCTTGTTTCCCTGGGAAACACAAATAGTAGACTATCCAGATACTCTGGATGAGCCATCACTAGTATTTGCTCAGAACTGGGGATGGATGGCGCAGCAATCTAAGCTGAATCTTCCCATTCCTCTACCAGAGAAAGTATTTCAAGAATTATTTGCCAAATGTCAACAACTGGTGACATCTTCGCTACCAATCGGGGCAAAATTAGTGCAGGCGGTGGAAGATTTGTTCCCCAACGAATCTTACACCATCAATAATCTTGCTGGCTTGGTATTACGTACCAGCCACAGATCGCCATTAGAGTCAATGCCTAATATCGAGAATGATTATTCAGATTTAGGGTCTAATCAACAAATGGCAATCTCCCTCATGGCGGCTAAACAACTGTTAGAGAATTTGACTTTACCAGTTTCTCCGAGTCAGCCAGTCGTAGAAAGACTCTGGTTAACTAGTGTCGGTGTTCTCAATCTGCGGGTAGAATATCACTCCCAAGGTGACACCAAGCTGTTGCGTGTTCATGGCGATTTACCCACTCAAGGAATTTTGACACTACGGGGTGACAACTCCATTGCTATGGCACAGTCGTCAATTCCTGGATGCTTGAGTGTAGAAATTGCTGGTCAGCAACTCCACCCAACTTACTTTTTAGAGGTTGAGTGTCCAGAACTGGATCAATTACCATTGGTCTTTGTGATTAATCCCACCATCTAAGTGAGATTACCAACGCTAGCACACCAACAGTTGATCAACACCCACAGATAAGTTAATTATCGTGGCTTTGGCATCTTTATATTTTTCTCAACCGGGGGTCATTAGGGCTTCTACAATCACCCGCAACGAGAATGAAAATTTACAAGACATCTATAATTCCCAAAGGCTGCTTTCGGGGAGTTCCGATTTTCTCACAGGAACTTCCCGAAAATCTGTCTCTATGAAGCATCTACTCTATCGCTTTAGCGAAATTGGAAATGTTTAATTTAACCAGGTTGAATCGATTTTGGCATCTGCGCGTCAGTTACAGGCGAGAGGATCATCAGGAATCGCCATCGGTGGAAGTGGAAGACTCCATTTCCTTGCGGGTACTAGTGCTAGCGTTGGTAATCACAGGTATTGCGGCTGTAGATATTGCAGCTAATACGACCTTTAGTCTGTGGGCAATACCTCTGAGTTTTTTTGGTGCAGGTTGGAGTTATTACCGCCGTCGTCAAGCTAATATCACCGTCAAATTTTGTATTGCCATTGGGATGTTAATGGCTTTGGGAGCCTTTTTTGGTAATATCTTTGGCGAGTTAAATGATACACGCTTGGCTTTGGCGGAGTTATTAATTCAACTGCAAATACTACACGGTTTTGATGTGCCTCGGCGTAAAAACCTGGGCTATTCTATTGTGATTGGGTTAATTTTGTTGGGTGTGGCGGCAACCCTAAGTCAGACTTTAGCTTTTGCACCCATTTTATTATTATTTTTAGCGATCGCCTTGCCGACTTTAGTGGTGAATTACCGTTCACAGTTAGGTTTGGGTAAGGCAAAAGGCCAAAGGACAAAGGCAAAGGCGTTTAAATTAACTAAGCAGTTACCTACATATTTTGTATTGTTTGCCGTGGTTGTGGGCTTGGGGTTGGTGGTATTTGCATTATTACCCCGTTTCCCTGGCTACCAACTGCGGACTTTTCCTGTGAGTTCACCCATTGAGGTGAAAAATAGCTTTACTGGTCGGAGTATTATCAATCCTGGCTATGTCCGCCAAGGTAATGCGGATAATCAAGGGAATGGTACGGCATCTGATAGCAACGGACAACCAGGAAAGCTAGACAGTGGCTTTTATTATGGTTTTAATAGCAAGATTAACCAAAACTTGCGGGGAGAGATGAAACCCAAGGTGGTAATGCGGGTGCGATCGCAAGTTGAAGGTTTCTGGCGGGTACTGGCTTTTGACCACTATACGGGTAAGGGTTGGGAGGTTTCCCGTAATGATGATGTGGCGACGATTAAACGATCGCCTTGGTCTTATCAAATTTTCTTACCACCACCAGCGATCTCTGGCAAAACCAAAGAGGTCATACAGACTTACTCTATCGTCTCCGAATTGCCTAACTTAATTCCGGCGATGACTTATCCCAGGGAAATTTACTTTCCCACACCTGTGATCGCGGTAGATAAAGAGGGAGGATTGCGATCGCCTGTGGGATTAGGTGAAGACTTGACATATACGGTAATTTCTGATGTCCCGTACCGCGATCGGAGTTTACTGGGAACAGCTAGTACAGATTATCCCCCCAATATCGCCAAATATTATCTTCAGATACCCCCAGAAATTTCCACCAAAGTTAGGGAGCGTACAGAAGAAATTTTAGCTAACTACAACCGTGAACGGGTCGGTAAATCTCAGAAAACCTTAGATTCCACCTATGAAAAAGTTCTGTATCTAGCTCAATATATCAAACAAAACTATTCCATTCCGGAAAATCCTTTAGATTTACCTTTTTTTGATGACAAAGAAGACCTGGTCGAAGCGTTTTTATTTAAACATAAAGGCGGTTATCCAGACCATTTTTCCACGGTTTTAACCGTGATGCTACGCTCCATAGGTATTCCGGCGCGACTAGTAGCAGGTTTTGGTGCAGGGGAGTTTAATCCTTTTACGGGAATGTATGTAGTTAAAAATACAGATGCTTACGCCATGACGGAAGTTTACTTCTCGAAATATGGCTGGTTTACCTTTGACCCCATTCCTAATCATCCCCTGATTCCACCATCAATTGAGGAGACGCAAACTTTTAGTGTGTTGCGTCAGTTTTGGCAGTGGGTAGCTGGGTGGCTACCGTCACCGGTCACAGGATTTTTAAATCGTGTCTTTGGGGCAATTTTTAGCTGGCTAGGAAAGGCGATCGCTTGGTTTATGGCTCTATTCACCCAAGGATGGTTAGGCATTCTCACAGGACTGATATTAACCACTACAGCAGCTTTTTTAGCCTGGTTAGGCTGGGTGCAGTGGCGAGGTTGGCGACATCGTCGGGGCTTAAGTAAATTACCACCGATGGAACGTCTTTATCAACAAATGCTGCTATGGACTAACCAAAAAGGTTTAGGTAAACATCCCGCACAGACACCTTTAGAGTATGCAAAAGTAGCTGCTGAGTATCACACACCAAATGATGCCGAAGTCATTAATGATATTTGTCAAGCTTATGTTAGTTGGCGTTATGGAGGTAATACTCCTAACTTACATAAATTGCGACAAAAATGGCAAGAATTGAAAAAGTCTTCTCAGCATAAACAGAAATAATTTACGCAAAATTTCTAGATAATTGTCTCCATAATATTGATATTTTGGAGGCTATAGCCATGCCGAAAAATCACTTTTAGATACTGCTAATAACTGGCTCCAGCACTACCTCTTAGGGGTATGTTTTACTTATCTCTAAGGACAGATTTTTCAGCAATTTAACTGAGACACTATCGAAAAAAGCAGGTGTTAAGAAAAAACTCAAGCTGTGTAGGATGAATTCGTTGTA
>NZ_PJIZ01000128.1 GCF_021596505.1 Nostoc sp. CMAA1605
CTGTAAATGAGTTATCTGTTGCGGCTACATAGAGAAATTTTCCGTCAGCACTAATAGTTACCAAGCCAGGAAAACTTAAACCAAATACGCCATTGGTCTGATTTTTTGCAATTTCTACAAAGTTTATGATGTCATTTTGCATATTGATGTCTCAAGTCTATAAATATTGATTAACTACAGCAATGGGGGCTGATTTTACTGTGAGCAAAAAATAAAAATATGTCTTTAGTCGCTGGATTGTTGCGTTATCCATTACCAAAAAGCGACGCTATTGATTGAGTGTAGATAGATACTATATTAGGGTTTATTTTAACAGTGAACAGTGACCAAATTTGTGTAAAATCACCCTGGGTTTAAGTCCTGCTTAAGATTTTCTGCCATCGCTATAGATGGCAACATATGAGAATTTGCTCAATCATTTGAGAATAGGTAACTATATTCTCAAGTTAATCATGGGGAGAATATCCTGATGGGTAAAACTTCAGCAACCATAATTCATTAAATTCAACTTATTCATTTATTTCATTTAATTCGGAGCATAAAAAATGCAGCTTGTCTGGGCAAAATATTTTATGATATGCTGACAAACACGCTCGCATTTGAGAAGATGTTTGCCAATTATAGCTATTCATATCAAACCCTCTGAAGCCTAAATCTAGCCCCATGACTTACCAATGAATGGGGTTTGGAATCCTCTAAAAACCATAATTACAATGCGGATACACCACCGCATTGTAATATTTCTTCTGAAAATAAGTTTGAATAGTAAATAGAACGGTGTAAATAATTAAAGGTTGGTAGAGAGGACTTTAGTCCTCAAATAAGGACTGTTCGCGAAGCGTTCCCGAAGGGTAGTCCTTACTACAAAACGAATTTTCCAATTTTTACATTGCTTAATGTAGTTTGGTTTTTTCGCACCGACTTACTTAGTTGGCTGTGTTTTTCAAGATTTGATGGGATAAAAATATACTATTAGTGCTGTTCTCCAAACGGAGTAAATGATTATTTAACGAAATTTTGGGGTTTAATTCCCTATTATAACGAGTAATTGTATAAAGCCTGCGGCATAGCTGCGCTTAGAGCGTAGCCAGAAGTCAGTCAATTGCAAACTGTCTTAATTGGTGTGTTCTTCAATATTCATTATTTATTGAAATATTAATCAAATACTGATTATGATGACAAGGCAAAATTACTTGTTAGCATGGCTATTTATCATTAGCATAATTTTATGTTTGGTAATGAATCATGTTGTTTTTACTCTGCCTTCATGGGCATTAACTGAAAAAATCTCTATTGAGCAGGAGAAAAATATCTTATCTGCAAGCAACAGTCATCATTATGCTCATATTAAATCTAAACTTTTCTCAAACTCTGATCAAAGTCAATGTCTACAAACAAAATATTCTCCATTTGCATCTCAAGCATACAGCACACAAACTTACCGAAAAGTAATTGCTAAACATCTCAGTTTACTAGAGGGAAAAACCACAAATATTGATTACAAACTAAATTCTATCATTAATGACTTGGGTGAATTACAAATGATGGAGATTCAAAACTACCATAATCAAGATTGTCAATTAACATTAGTGAAGAACCAAGTAAGGAATTTAACTGTATCCAAAGTAAATACAGCGATTTTCAATTCCATCATCTTAAATGAGAAAACTGCAATCATCGCTAGATTCCCTAGAGCGAATCAAAAACTAAAATTACATTGGATTAACATAGATAGCCAAACATTTCGGGAGAAAGTAAATCAATTTCGTAGAGGCTTAGAAAATTACGGTGATATTATTTATAATCCCCAACTAGCACAGCAGCTATATGATTGGATGATTCGACCCTTTGCCAATGATTTAGAAACCTTAGAAATTAACACTTTAGTCTTTATCCAAGATGGTATCCTACGTAGCATACCGATGGCGGCGTTACATGATGGGGAAAAATTTTTAGTAGAAAAATATGCGATCGCCACTACTCCTAGTCTCAGTCTCACCAATTTGCAAACATCAAAGCAAAATAAAGTCCGCGCCTTAGCTGTTGGTTTAACCCAATCAGCAATAGTTGAGGGACGCAGATATGAGGCGTTAAAAAATGTCGCTACAGAAATTCGGGAAGTGAAACGACAAATTCCCAATAGCAAGCAGTTGTTAGATCAAAATTTTACACGCGATCGCCTCAAATCTGAACTACGTGAAACTTTTTACCCCATTATCCACATTGCTACACATGGTGAATTTGGTCAGCATCCTGATGAGACTTTTTTAGTCACGGGGGATAATCAAAAGCTCACAATTACAGAGTTAGATAATATTTTTCGTAATATTAGTTATATTCATGATTCAGTAGATTTACTGTTACTAACTGCCTGTGAAAGTGCGATTGGTAGTGAGCGTGCGGCTTTAGGGCTTGCAGGGGTAGCAGTACAAGCCGGTGTAAAAACTGCCCTAGCTTCCTTGTGGTCAATTAACGATGCTGCTACTGTCAAATTAATTACTGAGTTTTATGAGGCTTGGTGTCACTCTGGTGTAACTAAAGCTGAGGCTCTTAGAATAGCACAGCGATCGCTCATCACCAATGGCGGACAATCATCCCACCCTGCATATTGGGCGGCGTTTGTGCTTGTAGGTAATTGGCTCTAGGAATTTTGGATTTTGGATTTTGGATTATGGATTTAACCCCAATCCATAATCTAAAATCCAAATTTGATTATCTTAATACAAATTCTCCAAAATTAAGTAACAGATGCAATGCTTGAAACCAAGATAGTATCTGAATTTCTTAATTGCTTTAGCGTAGTGAGACGGGAGCATCGTCGCGAATTGCGTTAGCGTAGCGGGACGTTAGTCCATTGCGTTAGCGAAGCGGGGCGTTAGCCCATTGCGTTAGCGTAGCGGGACGTTCGCGCAGCGTCTCGGAGAGAAGTCCATTGCGAATTGATATTACTCTTGATAAATCAATGCAAATTGATGGAAATTTCTGTCTTTTCCTACTGCTTCTAATTCTGTAAGACTAGCTAACAAATTAGTAAAGACTTGAGCAACTTCATCTTGAGAATTATTAGGGAGAGCTTCTTTAATTGCATCATACCAAATCCCATATTGTCCATATAGATTGGCTTTGAAAGCAGGATTATTCGTCATCGCTAAATCATTGATTAAAGTTTGAGGTGCGGCTACAACTTCTACCTCGGCTCTAGCGATAGGATTATGGGAAGGACGCTCAGGATTACAAATAATTTGCAACTGCCAAAGATACCTTTTACCTACACTTAAACCTGGCAAATCTTGCGGTAATCTTTGTTTCATTAATCCTGGTGAACTGAGGAGGATTTTTGTATAGGTATCTAGTTTTTGTGGACGGAGATTTTTATCAAATTCATAGAGGCTAAATTTGATAGGTAAAGATTGATGATTCCAGACATACCAAGCAAATGTCGGATGGGTGGAGGTAGTTAAACCTACATGAGTTTGGGGTGCTAATAACATGAGCGATCGCCCACTGCTAGCCTCGCATCTTCCCCTGACACCTGATGAATCTGAATAACCACTGGGAGGTTTTTGATCTTTGGGTGGTCTATAACCAGCCATTGCAGCCTGAGTTACACCTAGAATTGCACTCAAAATACAACCTGTGAAAATCCTGATACAAGTAATTGCATACCTGGATTTTTTGTTGTTAGTCATCATAGGGTATACTTCACTTTGAAAGATACTAAATAAACTACAAATCGCAGATTGTTATTTTCTGATTTTCTCATATTTAATTTTTCAAACAAAGGGATTTTACAGAGCATTAATTATTTTAAATTACTGCCAATATTCAAGCATAAAAAAGCATACCAGCATTGACAAAAACATCAAAATAAGTGGTAGATCAACATGAGTTATTTTCCCCATTTTCCTCATTCCTAAAACCAAAACTTCCGCATAGGCCACGATAATTCACAGAGAGTCCCTTTAGGAGAAAGGGGAAATCGCCGAAATTTACCTTTGAATTGTTTAGCGAAATTTCTAAATTGTTGAGTACCACGACCTTCTGTAGATGAAGCGAAACCCAAGCCATCATCTACAATGCTTAAGGTATACCAACCTTCCGATGAAGAACAATTTACTTCCAAGCGAGTGACACCTGTAGCGTGTCTACCAACATTACATAAAGCTTCTTCTAGAAATCGACAAAGACTTTGTTTTTTTTCAGTCGTCAAATGTCGCTCATCTATAGGTTCAAAATTGAGAATTTTAATCCTGATGGTTCTAAAGCAAGGAAATTCTCTTTCTAAAGTATAGGTGTAAACTTGATAGAGAATTTCATGTAGTGGGTCTTGTAAATTTAGGACTAAACTTCTACCTAAATAGAGACTATTATCTTGATGGGGTGGCTCTCTTTGTAAAAACTCATAAATTCCTCTGAGTTCTTGATTCAATTTTTCTAATTCATCTTCTATTTCTGTGAGCAATTCTTGAGATGGATTATTGCGATCGCGGACTAGTTTTAAAACTTTAGCCAAATTTTGTAAAGGGCCGTTGTGAATAGTTTCAAATGTACGCTCAATGATGGCTTGTCTGGCTTTAATCCCTAACCGTAAAGCATGGTCATTTTGATATAAAGCTGTTAATTCTATCCCATTGAGTATTAATACTAAAAATGCTGGTACAAATGGTACCCACCAACCCCAAATCAGTGACAAGTAACTGATAGTTATGAGGCTACAGCTAGCACAAACTATGATAAAAAAATTGCCTAAAGGCGATTTTGTCAGTCTTGCGCTAGCAATTCCTAAAATACCCCAAGCTATAATCCAAAGATATTCCCAAATATCTGGCCATGTATTTAAAAGTGGTCTTTTATCTAAGACTGCGCTGATAATTTGGCTAACAGCGTGTGCTTGAATTTCTACCCCATAAACTCTACCAGGTGCAGGTTTAGTTGACTCTATTGCTGAGGTGGTAATAAAGTCTTTGCGACTGGGGGAAGTAATCCCAATAATTACTATGCGATCGCGGATTAATTCCAGATTAAATTTGTTGTTCTGAATGTCATATAAAGACACAGTTTGAAATCGATTTTTACCACTGCGAAAATTGAGTAATACTTGCACTCCACCTGCATCAGTGCGGATATAACCCCCAGCGTTGGGAGAAAATCGGGGTAGTTCAGTTTTTCCAAAGCGCAACGCATGGCGATCGCGAATTCCATTCTCTAAAGTAATTCCGGCTTTCGCTAAATAAATTTCTGCTAAACGTAAAGACAAAGAAAACTTATATTCTGAAGATGATGGTGATGGTGTGGATAATAAACTGCGCCTTAATTTACCATCACTATCAGGGAGTTGATCAGCAAAACCAATCTGCTCTTGTGATAATGTAGGGGGTGGAGGAACTGAATCAGGTAAGACTTTTTCAATCGCAACAAGATTTTTAGTTTCTGACAATACTTTTACTAACTCATCATAACCAGGATTGACTGGTAAATTTCTATAAATATCTAAGCCAATTACTCGTGGCTGATATTTATTTAACTTTAATAATAGTTGGGATAAATCCCGATCTGAGATAGCAGAATTAATCGCATAATTTTGCCGAATGCGAGGATCATCTTCATTAATTTCTACTACAATAATTCTCTCATCTATCGGTTCAGCAGGCCGCAAACGCAGGAAATGATCAAAAGCTAACCACTCTAAAGGCTGCATTGCACCACTTAGACGAGCCATAATCACTAGCCCCATTAATGCCATACCTGGTAATGCACCTACACGCCAAATGGTAATTTCTTCTTTAAATCTTTTCCAAATTTCTGGCTGCATAAGTGTTTCAATATAATACTTTTTATACCCAAATTAGAGAAAATTTTGGGAATTTAATCTTTAAATATTATGACACCTACAGACTTGATTACACATTCCCTTTAAAGATACCTGAATTAATCAATTAATCCCTCTTCTCTAGCACGCATTTCAGTTTGAATGCGGATATTTCTTCCCTCTTCAGGATAAACATCTAAAGCATCTTGCAATTTACTCCAGTAATGGCGCACCATCCTTTCAGATATGCACATACGTTCAGCAATAGTTCTATCTTGTAACCCTTCTCCAAAAGCCAAAGTTAACATCCTCAACCATTCGGGTTTGACTTCCAAACCTGAATGAATACCTTTAATGTCTTTTGTGTGAGTTAATCCTTGTAAAGCCCAATCAACTCTAGTTAACATTTCTTGGGTAGATAGGCTTTTATCTGCAACAGTAAAGCCTCCTTTATGGCTATCAATATCTGGTCGAATTCTCACTAAAGTTCTGACATTAGCACTCTGCACTACGATATTGAGATGGGGATATTCTTTCATCAAAGTTCGCAGGAGTTGTACACCAGTTTCTGGTTTTGCCGTTGTGTCTGGATGTTCAGGAATGGAGAGATCCATCACTACTAAATCTGGTTTATGTTCTAATATAGTGAGTTGTTCAAGAGCATTTCTGGCAGTTGTAGCGGTAATCAATTCAGCATCAGAAAAATGTTTCCGCAACACATTCAGCGTTCCTGATAATACTGATTCGTGGTCATCAATTACTAGAATTTTCAGCAAATTTTTCTCGGTCAGAATTTCTCTCATAATCAAATTCCCACCTCTTGAATGTTTTATTGTTAATGGTTTTACATACTTTATATCTCTAAGCTTATTATACTAAATTGTTAGGTACTACTCACAAATATAGAAAATTAAATATTGTTACTGGCAGCAACTAAGACAAGCGATAGGAGGAAGATAGTATGGTGAATTCAGCGAATTATAGCGTTAAAAACCGAAAAAAAATGATTCTGTCCCTACATTATTACCAATAGAAGTAGTAAGCCACCATTAAATTATTTCTCCGATAAAATAATTTTCCTGCTGTCAAAGCTTTAAAACTTTCACACAGATAATCTAGTTCTCTCCAGTGAGTATAGGGAACTAACATAGATAAGTCAGAGTAAGTCATAGTGACAATTAATTGCGCCAGATTTTGACGTTGTTCCAAACTAATGTTAATGGCTCTTGGGGTCAATAAATCCGGTAAGGTAATAGTAAATAACTCTTCTAAAGCATTTAAAACTATCAGACTATGTTCAGCCGATTCATATCGCCAACTCAATGGCATACTGAGATGAAATTCTAGCTGAGGGTGGGAAACAATCCACTGTGCTAATAAGTCTTCAATAGCTAAAGGAAAATTATCTTGAAGATAGGATGGAAATAGGCGATCGCTCAACTTTGCTAGGGAGCGATGTAAATAATCAATTTGTTTTACATAGGCTTGAGTTTTTTCAATAGATAATTCTTCGTTATCTAGTGCTGATAGTTCTAGATTCCGCCGGAATGTAAATAATTCTTGTAATAGTTCTTCTCTAATTTTCTCAGCCTCCATAAATAATTTCAGAGATTGTCTCAACGACCACCATTGCAATGATTGCTGAATTCTATGATAGGATTGAACAAACATAATCATGGCCGTATCAATTCAAAACTAGGAAACATTAATTATGGTATGTTGCGGCTATATCAAGATTTGGTCGTGTGTGTAAGTAATATCTAGCCGTTATAAAAAGTATGATTCTGGTGCGTTATACTTTGCTTAAACACACCATACAAAATGCAGCGTTATTACCTAAATTATTCCTTACAAATCTGTAATTAATCTGGCTTTTCTCAAGATAAATTGCAGTGCTGTTTCCTGCTTAGAAATAATATCAGCTTGAGCCTCCATACCAGCTTGGAGATTACACTGACGACCATTACCAAAAGTCAGGCTATCGGGTTGGATAGTTACTTCAAAATAGCTAGCAGTAGAGGTGCTTGAACTAGATGTAGATGTATTATCATTATTCGGTTTAATAGCATCTGGAGAAATAGCTTTAACTACTCCTGTGAGTGTGCCGTAATCAGGATAGGGACAGGCATTAATCCGCATTTGTGCTGTTTGTCCAAGGGCGACATTTTTAATTTCTTGGGTGGGAATCACCGCTTTAATAATTAGAGGAGCATGATTAGGCGCGATTTCTGCTACAGCTTCACTAGCGCGTAAAACTTGCCCAGGATTGCGTAAATTCAATTTGAGAATAATACCATCACTACTAGCTCGTAAAACAGTATCTTGCAGTTGATTAACTATCTGTAGCAACTCTTTTTGGGATTGTCCGATTTGATTTTGAATTTCTATCCGCCTTTGAATTAAAGCTTGTTTTTCCTTTTTTAAAGTTGCAATTGTAGCTTCACCTCTAGCAGTTTCTTGAGCAATACGTTCTTGGGCGATCGCAACAGTAGCATCTGTAGGATTTACACTAACTTGAGCTGATTTAACTTTAGCTTTAGCGATATCAACAGCTTTTTTTGTCGCTTCTAAAATCGCTTGACTCTGTTCGACCACCAGTTTCTTTTGTTCAAATTCACGCCGTCCAATTGCTCCAATTTTTGCTAATTGTTCATAGCGATCGCGGTCTACTTTAGCAAAACTTAAATCGGCTTGAGATTTTTGCAAATCAGCTTGAGCTTTTTCTAAATTAGCTTGTGCTGCTAGCAGTTCACTATTAGTAGTAACTTGTTTCTCCTGATATTCTCTTTCAATGCGTGTTGAATCTGCTTTCGCAGCTAAAATTGCTCGCTCGGCTATTGTATTTTCTGCCAAAATTTGACGTTCTAAATTACTAATTTGAGCATCAATTTGAATCACTTGTAACTTACCTTGCTCAATATTATTTTGGCGTTGACTTTTTTGAATTTGTAATTGCTCATCATCCAAATAAGCAATCACATCGCCCCGTTTTACAGCCTGATTTTCCTTCACCACAATATTTTTAACTGTACCCTCGACTTTCGGCTGTACCAGTCGAATTTCTCCTGTAGGGCGTACAGCAGCCGACGCTTTTACTGTGACATTGTATTTTATCCATGAAGATAGAGTAATTCCAGTAGCAACACTAGCAATCAGAAAAATTCCAGCCAAAGACATCCAAGGACTAACAGGAGGAAGAAAATCTTCACTTTGAACAGGTGGTAAAACTTTTTGGTTATGAGTGTAGAGCATACTTATAATAGTCATTAGAGAACAGGGAACAGGGAACGGAATCTTTAATTTTGAATTTTGAATTTTGAATTTTGAATTTTAAATTGATTAGCCCCAATCCCCAATCAAATCTTTAAAAAATCTAAATGCTCTCCAGATATAGAGCGTAAATTATCTAAAGAACCTGCAACTTTTAACTTACCTTGATCTAACAACATCACCCAGTCAGCCCGATTAATTACTTGGGGACGGTGGCTAATTAAAATAGTCGTTTTTCCTCGACGATGTTGAAATAATTTATCTAATAGTTGGGTTTCGCTGACAGGATCAAGTCCAGCAGTTGATTCATCTAAAATTAGTATCGGTGGATCTGTAACAATCGCTCTTGCTATGGCTAATCTTTGTCTCTGTCCACCAGAAATATTGGCCCCAAATTCTCCTAAAATAGTCTGATATTTATCAGGAAGTTTACTAATAAAATCATCGGCTTCGGCAATTTCACAAGCCCTCACAATCTGCTCAAATGTAATGTGAGGCGCACCTAAGCGAAAGTTTTCAACAATTGAACGACTCCAGAAGTGAGCATCTTGAGGAACTAAAACTATCTGTTGACGCAGACAATCAAGAGAAAGGTCTTCTAAATTATAAATGCCAATGCGGATATTACCTGATTGTAGAGAATATAGAGAAGCAATGACTTTAGCTAAAGTGCTTTTACCGCAGCCAGATTTGCCAATAATTGCCACAACTTTCCCCCCAGGAATAGTTAGAGAAAAATCCTCTAATAATTCCACGCGACCAGGATAATGAAAATTGACATGGGTACAAACAATGTCAGCTTGATCAGGAATTTTCGCAAATGCTTTTTTCCCATCTCCTTGATTTTCTGGGATGGCATCTATGACCTCTGTGAGACGTTGAGTAGCAGTTTTTGCTCGTGTAAATTCATCTACAAAGGTGATTACAGTAGCAATTAAACCTACAAAATTACCATTCATAGAGTTAAAAGCTAATAACTGTCCAATACTCAAATTTTCTTGGGGATTAATTACTAAATTCCCCCCGTACCACAACAAAGCAATACTACCAACAGCAGAGACGAAATTAGAAAATGTGCCGTTAATGACGCTAATTTGAATAGTGTTGAGAGTTAAGGTAGAAATTTTGCCAAATCTACCTTGTAATTCTTCCCAAAATTGCGGGTATGCTGTGGTAGTTTTGAGGGTGAGCGCGCCTTTAAATGTTTCGACTAAAACACCTTGGGCTTCGGCTTCCGTGACTAAAACATCACGGGTTTTTTGTTGTAAAGTCGGCTGAAAGATGACTGTAGATAATGTCATCACTACTGAGATAAACAAAGCAACTAGCGTGAGTTTCCAGCTATAAAAAGCCATAAATCCAAGGGAAATAATGGCAATAAAAACTTTACTGGGTAGACTGACAACAACTTGTGAGACTAGTTGATTAATTTGGTCAATATCTCGCAAACGACTGACAATTTCACCACTACGCCGAGCCTCATAATAAGAAAGTGGTAATTGTAAGATTTGCCGCCCAAATTCTAATACTAACCCTAGTTGTAAACGTTGGGCAAAGTGAGCAATTAAGTTAGATTGTACCCATGATAAACTACTAGAAATTACATTCATTACTACGACAGCGATCGCCATTGTCGTTAGTAGTTTAGTATCACCCCGAACTAGGACATCATCAGTAAGAATTTGGAGTAAGAACGGAGAAGCTAAAGAGAGCAACCCCAATAATATATTTAGCGGTAGGGCTTGAGCTAAAATGCCCCGAAACATCCAAATACGCTTAAAGAAACGCCAAAAACCGCCAATCTTATCATTTTCCTGCCCATGAAACCGGATTGGATCAGGTTCGAGCAACAGCATTAACCAATCACTCCACCCCTCTGTTAAAGCCTGTGGAGAGATATAACGTAACCCAACAGCCGGATCAGCAACTATATATTTTTTGCCTTTTTTACCATATAAAACTACCCAATGATGCCCCTGCCAGTGAATAATTGCTGGTAGAGGTGCTTCATTCATCCGCTTTAACAATTCTGGTGAAGTTTTCACGGGACGAGCATTAAACCCCAGTGTTTCTGCTCCCCGTTTGAGGCCTAATAAAGTTGTGCCAAATTGTCCAGTACCTACAGCCTCACGCACACGAGATAGAGTAACAGTCCGGCCATAGTGTTTGAGAATTGCAGTAATACAAGCAGCACCACAATCTTCTTCGCTGTGTTGTGGGACGTAATGGTATTTCATGTGAGTTAAAAACTTTTCAAAAAGTACCCATGAAGATATAGGTGATGAGGCAAATTGCACCAAGAACAATTTTGAATAAGACAGGCTAACTTAGCCTGTCTTATCAGAGATATACTTACAAATTTAATTATTTCAACGCCTGTTACTGCGTCTTCCTCTCCGAGAGTTTGGTGCATATTCAAATACAAAGGCTGACTCCCAGGCAAACTGAATTTCGTCTGGAGTAAGTCCTGGGTTGCCAAATACAACACCAGCCCCCAAAATGTACAGGTAAGTATCCAGATTAAAACTAACTTGTAAGTTTCCTCCACTGACAACAGCAGATTCTTCAGGGGTAATTGCTTGAAAAAGTGTGTTATTTTCTTCCATCGCTCGCTTGCATGAAACTAGTTTTAACAATGAGCAATCTGACAACCCAAGAGCATAAATTAAAAAATCAGCTTGATGAGTAATTTCAATTGATATCAATTACCCACCCTAGATTGTGAATTTCCTTACAAACCAAATCCACTACCGTTACCAGTCGGTAGCCACAATTGACCCCCGATGCTGTTGTTAGGTGGAGGTGGCTCACTAGGTTTAGGACTAGTAGGAGTAATGGTAACTTCTCCACCATATCCATCTACGTTGAGGATTTTGGGTACACCATCAACAATTATAAATACGGGAATTGCACCACCACTCACAACAGCCGCTTCTTCATTTATTAGCTCCGTAAACATGGGAACTGTCTGATGATTGTTCATTTTCTATCCTTGCTTGGTGCTAATATAATTGCTTCAGGAACTTATTCAAATACTGGAACATTAGGAAATGCCCCAGTATTTGATATGTTTATCAACACCAAATTTATTCCTGAAGCATTGTGAGGTAAGCCTGAAAAAGTTGGTAGTTGAACCATAAATTTCCAGGCACACACAGCAGGTTAGCTAATTACAAGCTAATTGCTTTTTCAAAAGCAAATTGAACTTCATCTGGAGTTAGTGTAGGATTACCAAACACTGTACCTGCACCTAAAATGAACAGATAAGCATTGAGATCGAAATTAAATACACCACCGCTAACTACTTGAGATTGTTCAGCAGAAATTTCGGTAAACAAAGCATTGTTTTCTAGAGCTTGCATGATCTTTTTCCTTCGATTAGAATTGTCTTAATCTATATCTGCTCGGAGTTGCTTGTGGCTTTTGTTGCCCTGCAACTCCTTGCTTAATTAAGACAATAAGTGAAACCACTAGCTCTAGTCATGTAGAGTTTGTGCAAATTCTGTTACCAAATTCGGTAAATCGCATTGCACAATTAGGCCAAGTGCATTTCCGAAAACTACATATAGATACTGAAATCCTTACTCAGAGCCAGTTAGCTATCACGCCAGAATTCATCCCAGCACATCTAACTCAGTCCAACTAGTGTCAAAAGACTACAATCAGTGGTTGAGATTCGCCTTGATATGGTCTGTAAAAAATATACTTTTATCGGAGAAATATAGATCGATTTAGAAGAGGCAGGGGGCAGGGGGGAAAGATTCTGAGTTCTCCTGCTTCTTGTCCTTTTCGGCGTTGCTGAACCAGAATATGACATACCTTTCTTAGCCTTTCTTTTCCTGGCGTTGCTGATTAGCGGTATGCGCGAGACAAATTCATATTTTCAATTAGCAACGCCTCCTTTTCACTAGGAAATATCTTCTCGAAGCCACAACGCCAAGCCGCCCCCACGTCCACGTGCTGCAATTAAATCTGCGTTCACCAGAAAGAAAGCGAAAAAGGCTTGTTTAGCGATGGGTTGATTGTAAAAATCTTCAGATTGACTTTTACCAGAACGAATTTGTTGTTGATAAATAGTACAACTAAATAACTGTAATAACATTTGAGTAAAATCAAAAGCCAAGATATTTTTCTTCCCTAAATACTTAGCTGGCCCTGTTAATTGTAATAAAATCGATCCCAATTGTACCTGATTCCCAATTTCGCCTCTATTGCCATCTGTCTTGGAATCTGCACTAAAAGAAATCTGAATTTTTGCCAGTTTAGGGACATACCAACCCTTACCTAAAATAATTCCGCCGCGTTCTCTGGCTTTTTTTGTTCCAGTAGCGAAACACAAACGCCACGTACCAACTAAAGAGTCAAATTCGTAATTGAGTCTTTGTTGTTTAGCAGTTGTTTCTGCGGCTAACAAAGCATTGACAATGGCTTCTGTGGTAGGAAGTGGATAATTTTTTTCTCGATAAGCAATTGCAGCTTGAGTTAAAATGCTGACAAAATTATCTGTATTAGTGCTAGTCATCACAGTTAATTAATTTGGGAATTTTAAATTTTTTAAAATGATATATTGCGTTTGATTATAAGTTGTTTTATGCACTGAGTATAGGAGCGCATATTATTCTGCAACAAAAAGCGATCGCCTATTTCATCATACAGGCGATCGCTGCGCTTAAATTATGATAATTGTATGGCTGAGTATTTAGGCAATCTCTTCTAGATCAACCCATTCGTCATAGGAAGCATCATAACCAACATAATGTACATAATATTGCTGACCCTGAATTTTGTTAATCACAGCAGAATACCAATCTTCATCGTCATCATCCCAAACTTTCACCTTCAGACCAACAGCAAATCCATTATCATCAGATGTGCTGTGAGAACGGGTACGGATATCATCAGAGCCTACCCATTCATCATAGGATGAACCATAACCAGCATAATGAATAAAGAATTCATTATCTTTAACTTTCTCAATCGTTGCCGAATACCAATCTTCTTCCTCTTCGTCCCAAACTTCTACATTCTTACCTACTCCTAACTCACTGTTATTATTACTTACCGCAGAAGTAGTATCAGCAGGCCTGGATGGGGATTGTTGCTCTTGCAGCATTTCTTGCTTCACTAGAGCATGAGCTTTTTGAATTACACTATAGGCAACAGTTTGAATCCCTGTATGCTCATAGTAATTTGTAGTTTGGTCAAGAAAAGCCGCGACAAAATCTAAATTATCATCAGCAATTTGAATAAAATTACCCAAACTATTAAAAATGGTTTGAGGAGTTAACCCAGTCTTGGATACTAAGCCACCAATCCACCCTTGTACAGAGTTAAAACCTTGAGTAAGAAAACCCAGTTTCTCCGCCGGATTATTACCAGGTAAGGAGCTATTTACTGCTAAAAATACTGGATTTTGTGTAATTTGACTAGAAGCATCATTACCACTAATTAAGCCCTGAATCTTACTTAGAAAATCAGGGCCTAATGGTAACAAACCATCGATACAAACTAAAGCCGCCATCCGAATGAGAGCCGCACCTTGATAGTTGCTACTCAAAGACTTCACAAACTCTTGGGGGTTTGGTTGAGGAATCCCATTGAGTTTACAAAAAGCAATAATTTCAATCGCAATTTTTAATACTAAATCAATCGTCTGGGTTACATCTGCTTTGGGTGTAATATTACCTAAAAACGAGAGAAACCCAATTTTTTCACCAACTTTATTCGCTAAAGCCGCCGCCGCCATCGCTGTGTCTGCTTTATCAATTGTTTGATAAATTCTGATGACACTTTGATAACTCTGTTGAGGATCTTGATATAAAACCGTAGCCTTATCTCTGATTCTCTGGATAACTCTCGGATCAGTTTCTCCCGTAATAGCACGGACACTATTATCGAAGCCTACCAAATTATTCCATTGACTAGGTGCAACAAAATCGACAGCTTTTAGAACTTTGACGGTGATATTATCAGCTGGCAATTCGTCAACCAACTGCACAATTGATTTTTCCATTAAGCAATCCTCAAAACTAAAATGGTACTAA
>NZ_PJIZ01000129.1 GCF_021596505.1 Nostoc sp. CMAA1605
CCCATATTTCAATCTTTTTCATTTCTCATACATCAGTTTTAATCACCATTTTATCGGCAGTTGTTGCCGCGCCCAAATCGCAGAAGCTTACATAACTCTGAAACAGTTAAACACCATGCTTCTACAACTTGCGCGGTGACTTGATTACCCCGCGTGCAACATCTGCCCCTCATATACTACAAGGGGGTTTTATGAATACCGCAGAACGTGATTTGCGCTTGGAAATGCTCAATAGTTTGCTGACAACTCCTCACCGCAAACTTGAGCAAGTTGCAGAGATACATCAGTTAATAGTTGAACTTGACCCTATTTTCTACGGACATTTAGCTGTTTGGTATCAACATCATGGTGATGTTCGTGACCATAAGGAAGTATTCATTGCACATTTGCTGACTAGCAATTTGACTGCACACCGAGATGCGGGATTTGTGATGCTGCAAGAGTTTCCGCCTTATCAGGTGGCGCGTGTAGTGGACTTTATGAAGCAGCAACGCAATAAAATGCCACGTTCGGCGCGCACTGCGATACAGCGTTACTTAAAGACACGGAAAGTAATCCGGCTTTGTTTGATCGCGCGGCTTTGCGGGGTCGTAAGGCAATGAAGCATCTGTATGCTTCGCTACACATTAAGCCCAGTGAACGCGCAAATGCGATTTTGTTCCGCAACACTCCGCCAGAGGGTTCTTTAGCGAATGTGTTGAAGCAGTTAGCTAAGGCAGAAAATGCCGCAGAACAAGCAAGACTGATTGTAGAATTTAATCTTCCCTATGCGATCGCGATCGGTGCAATCAAGCAACTTACACCAGTTGTCTTGGTGGCGTTAATCAACAGTATGACACCGCAGGAAGTGATCAATAACCTCAAATCTTTAAAAGATAGAGGTGCAATGGATCATCCAGAGGTGAAAAAGTTGATTGATTCCAAGCTAGATTTAGCATCCAAAAGTGGACGTGTCGCCGCATTTAAAGCCCAAGTGGCCGCAGATACCGCCGATTTTGACGCAGACACCGTGGCTAAGTTGGAGAAAGTCACCAACGAACAGGTAAAACGCCGGGGAACAATTTCCCGTCCAACCGCTTTACTGGTGGATAAATCTGGTTCTATGGATAATGCGATCGCGATCGGTAAGCAACTTGCTGCACTCATCTCTGGTATCACTCAAGCAGAATTGTTTGTTTATGCTTTTGATACCATTCCTTACGCAATAACTGCACAGGGTAAAGAGTTGACCGATTGGGAACGTGCTTTCCAACATATTAGAGCAGGTGGTAGCACTAGTATCGGTTGTGCATTAGAAATCATGCGCCAGAAAAAGCAGGTAGTTGATCAGATTATTCTGGTGACTGATGAAGGTGAAAATGCTAGACCTTACTTCGGTGAGGTATATAAGAATTACTGCCGAGAATTGGGGATAATGCCTAATGTGGTAATTGTCCGTGTGGGTAGCTATTACAACTGGATAGAAACTCAACTCAAGGAACAGCAAGCACCTGTAGAAACTTTCACCTTTGCTGGAGACTACTACAGCTTACCTAACCTCGTCCCACTCTTGACGCGTCCCTCTCGCCTAGATTTGCTGATGGAGATTATGGAGATACCTTTGCCTGTGCGTGATGATAAGTAAGGTTATAATGTGGCATTGCTTGTCAGTAAAATGATGAGCAATGCTCTGTTTTTAAGTGTTTGTATTTTGCTCAAGCCAAGCAACTAAATCAGACGCATTTGAAAAAGATAAAAGTGCTTCTCCTAAATTTTCCAATTCTTCAGTAGATAATACTTGGAGACGTTCAGTTGTTACTGAATCTATCTTACCAAAACGTTTATGTAAAAGACGTAGGGTATATTTGAATGCTTCTTGTTGTTTCCCTCGTTGTTCGCCTCGTTGTTCGCCTTTCTCCAAAATATATTGATAAATCACTGATTCTTGCATAGTTTCCTCTCGTAATAATTGCAAAGTCAAATTTGCTCAAGCCAAGCAACTAAATCAGACATATTTGAAAAGTCTAAAAGTGCTTCTCCTAAACTTTCCAATTCTTCAGTAGATAATACTTGGAGACGTTCAGTTATTACTGAATCTATCTCACCAAAGCGTTTATGTAAAAGACGTAGGGTATATTTGAATGCTTCTTGTTGTTTACCGCGTTGTTCGCCGCGTTGTTCGCCTCTTTGTTCACCTCGTTGTTCGCCGCGTCGTTCACCTTTCTCCAAAATATATTGATAAATGACTGATTCTTGCATAGTTTCCTCTCGTAATAATTGCAAAATCAAATTTCGTTCAAACTTTAAACCGGCTAAAATTTCAGTGTAAGCCGTAGTATTTTGTCTAGTCTCGATATCTGGAATTTTAGCAATTTCCTGGGCAACCTGGGATAATAAGGTTTCGGGTGAATCTGTTCGTGTTAGTGGTGCGAAAGGTAATAACGCCAGATTGTTCAGAAATAGGGCTGGATCTTGCTCCCACATTCGGATGACTCGATAGCGATGGGTTGTAACTTCGCTAACATATTCCTCAGTAAAGGCAATTTCGTCCTTTGTTTCTTGCAGAAAAATTACTACTTGTGTAACTGGAAGTTGATATGTCCGTGTCAATCTCACGTAATAATCTAGCATTCTCAAACCAATGGGTGTTTTTGATTTGGTACTAGTTTGAAATTCTATATGTAAGATGCGATTTTCTGTTTTCAGAAATATGAGTGAGTCAGCACGTATAGGTTCGATGCTCAATTCAGTCTTTAAGATTTCAATTGTTTGCGGTTCTTGATTTAATAACCAACGTGCAAAATCAAGGGGGTAATTTTCCGCCAGGATTTTACACAGATTGTCATATTCTGCCATCGAAATTTTATGTGATATTGGTTGCTTAAAAATATATCATCGCTTTTCCATTCATCATTTCTGATCTTGCTATCTGGAAAGTAACCAGTCTGATTTGTAGTATAATGTATTATATCCTGCGTGTCCCGACTGGTGTGAGCCTACATACTAGTACGAGAGGAAAAGTGACACTGTCAATCAGTGGGCGTGTGAGAACGGGGAGTGCGAAGAATCTGGGAGGTGGGCTTAGAAGTAGCCATCCTTGAAAGAGTGTTTAACAACTCACCAGTGGAGTCCCTCTAGTAACTGAGAACGCGCAATGCTCCACTAACTTACACGCATGATTATATAAAAATATTCAACTATTGATACAAACTAATATCCCCCACTTCTCCTAAGAAGTAGAGGATATAAAATCTAAGAATCAAGGAAGTTAATCTGCTAGTTTTGAATTTAATACTTGTATGGCGTTAAAGCCTCCTACTGTCTGGCTGAAAAATATCATGGGAATTGTCAAAATAAATATGTTACCTGTTTGCATAATAACTGGAATATTACCTATTACATTCAGCACCATAAACCCAATTGCTATGCCTAATGCGATTTTTGATTTACGTTGAACAAAAAATCCTAAAGCCAGATAGAGTACACCAGCAATTAATGAGATAGTTGCCACTAATAAATAATCAGGTAATCGACTACCAAGAAGAAAAATTAATATACTTACAAAAACATTCAAAAATCCGATTGCATAAACTGCACGGTAAGCGGCTGTTAATTTTTTTCGAGCATCTGATAACTCTTGTATTTCTGAAGTCATGATTTACCTTTTACAGCTTAAAAATATCCTAATGAATTACTTAATGAAACCTAAAAATCAGGGAGAGCTTTTTTACGCCAAGTATGAGTAATTTGTTTGTATTGATTTTCTAATTCCTCGTTAGCACAAGTTAGATTACGTGATTTTTCCTCTAAGTCTCCTACTTGTCCTGCAAATGCAACAGCAAAACCTAACAGGAATAATGAAAATGCGCCTCTAAAGCCTTGTTGGAAAATAGAAAATACACAACTACCAAATGCACAAAATAATAAAAGCATTTGAGTCAGAACTATATACATAGCAATACGTGCTAAGTTTTTATAATCTTCAAGAGATGTTTCATTTGTAATTGCTGTATTTGTTTGTAAAAATCTCTCTAGTTGATTTTTCGCATAAAAAGATAACGCAATCGATAACAAGCATAGTCCGATATATGCAAAACGAAAAAGCATTGTTTTACCTTGGGGAAATATTTATTTAATTGCCATCAAATACCTTCATGTTTTTTTATATACCTAAAATTGATATAAAGCTTCTGTAATTATCCTGAAAAAAGCTCAGTTATGACTGATATTCGTCAGCTAATTAATCAAATTGCGATCGCCCAAAGCCATTTGCAAACTACCCAATTTCTCGCGCCTTGTGTCAAAGGTGGAAGAGTCCGCACACGGGTAGCTGGAATGATTTACACCTTTACACCAAAGCCTAGTAAATTTGAAGGCTGGGGTATTTTTCAACCTGTGGATGAAAAAACAGCCAAGGTGATAGAATCGGCAGATTTACCCCAAATAGCAGAATATTTACAGCATTTTCCCCAAATTCGCTTGAGATTAGCACACCAAATACAAAAACAAACTTGGTTAGCCTATCCGGTGAACGAAGCAGATATGCGTCAACGGTGGAAAATGGTGAAACCCATAGCAGTCCATTTAGTGACTGAGGGTAATATCTTTGAGCAAATTATAGCCCGTTGGCATGGTCAATCATGCTGGTTTGAAGATATTGATCGTTGTGCTGATCCGGTTGTTAGTGAACTTTTGCAATCTGCTATCAAGCAACTCATTCCTGTGGATGAATTGCAGTTTAAAGGGATGACACCAGAAATCCGCACTGTATATGAGTTAGCAACTCAACGTGTTGAAGGTTTTTATCAACCCCAACAAGATGAAAAGCGATTGCGAAAAGCATTACAGATGGGTGGTGGTGAATTACAACAATTTAACGATCGCGGTGATTATTGGACAGTTGATTGGACTACTGCTGATGGTGTGCGTCACAGTAGCGCGATCGCCAAATCTGATTTGACTGTGATTAGTTCTGGGATTTGCTTGAGTGGGCGCGATCGCGATTTTGATTTGCAATCTTTAGTTGCTGTGATGGAAGAACGGGAGTATTAAGGACAATGAGTATATTTTTTCATGAACAACTTTATCGCAGCAATGCTGTGATGGCAAAGTTGAAAAATTATCCCGTAACTATTTGTGGCGCGGGTGCATTAGGAGCTAATATCGCAGAAAATCTGGCTCGGTCTGGTTTTGATAAACTGACTGTGATAGATTGCGATCACATTGAGGAACGTAATCTTTCTACTCAGCCTTACTACCGTGGTGATGTCGGTGCATTCAAGGCGAAAATTTTGGCAAATAATTTATACCGCGCGATTGGGACTAAAATTGATGCCAAAACTAAGGAATTGACATCAGAAAATACGTCTCAATTACTTAAAGATAGCCAGTTAATTATTGATGTATTTGATAATAGCGTCGCGCGTCAAGCGGTGAAAGACTATGCTGATCAATTCCAGATTCCTTGTATTCATGCTGGGTTATCAGCCGATTATGCAGAAGTAATTTGGAATGAAGTTTACCGCGTTCCTTCCGATGTGAATGATGATGTGTGTGATTATCCACTGGCGCGGAACTTAGTAATGTTAACTGTAGCTGTGACTTGTGAGGCGATTATTTCTTTCATCGCTACGAAAGAACAGCGTAGTTTTACCATTACTTTGAAGGATTTAGCAGTGCAATCTCTATGTTTTGCATGAGGGCTGAAGCCCTCACTACAAACTATTATGCTGCACAACGAATAGGGGTAGGTTGTAAGCCTACCCCGTTTGTGTTTGATATTTTCCTTCCTACAGCTGTGGCTACGGGCTTTAAACTAGCAACTAAATTCACCATATCTTCCAAAGATAAAGCTTGACGGGCATCAGATACGGATTTTTCTGGTTCTGGATGACATTCAATAATTAAGCCATCTGCGCCACAAGCGACAGCAGCTTTAGCGACAGGTGCGACTAACTCCCGTTTACCGACGGCATGGGAAGGATCTACAATCACGGGTAAATGAGTAATTTGCTTAAGGGCAGCTACCGCCGCTAAATCTAAAACATTGCGGGTGTAAGTATCGAAACTGCGGATACCGCGTTCACACAAAACTACATCAGGATTTCCGTGGCTAACAATATATTCCGCCGCCATAACAAATTCTTCGATAGTGGCTGCTAAACCGCGTTTGAGTAATATCGGTTTACCAGCTTGTCCTAAAGCTTTGAGCAAGTCGAAGTTTTGCATATTGCGGCTACCGACTTGTAGCATATCAGCATGGGCGGCGACGACTTCGATTTGAGAAATCGCCATCACTTCTGTAATGACTGGGATATTGTAGCGCGATCGCACTTCAGCTAAAACCGCTAATCCTTCCTCTCCCATTCCCTGGAAAGCGTAGGGTGAAGTTCTAGGTTTGAACACACCACCACGCAAAGCTTGTACAGGTGCGTCCCCTATATTTTCGGCGACTGTCTCCATTTGTTCCAAGCTTTCCACCGTACAAGGGCCACCAATAATCACCAATTCGTCCCCACCGAAAGCAACGGTTTCAGAAAGTTTGACGATACTTTGGTGATTGGCGTGAGATTGTGCAACAAGTTTAGCGTTAATCATGATTTTACTCTCCTAATAAATTTGGGGATTGGGGATTGGGGACTGGGGACTGGGGACTGGGGACAAGGTAGACAAGGTAGACAAGGTAGAATTTATTTCCTAACTCACTCATTACTTATTACTCATTACTCAGCACTCAGCACTCTCTCACTCCCTCACTCCCTTCTGAAAAAAAAAAGCCCAGAACCTTTAGAGTTCCGGGCGCGTATGATTTATCGACATGACGCTATTTACCCGGAACTTGGTCTAGGCCAGAAATAAAAGCTATAAAACCAGTTGCTGGAATAGGACATCATGACGAAATTTTCTCCTTAAAAAACAAAAACCGCAGAGTTCGCTCTGCGGTTCACCTGGCGGTTTCCATTAGGAAACTAATTCACCGCCGGTGAACCGCCTTGTACCAAAAATAAAAGTAACGATTGCTGTTGAACATTTTTGAGATGGTAAGCTAAATAGATTAATGTAAGACTATATTAAAGATAAACATAACAGAAGGGTTTGGTAGCGTCAAGGCCAGTAAATACCCCAAAACAGGTGATAAACTCATGAGCAAACGGGTCATAGGTAATTATCACCAGCCAATTACCAATCCAAACACTACATTTTCTGTCATCTGCAAAATTTAAGTTATTTATCTTCCGCTCCACGGTCAAATCATATAAATTCTATTTTTAGGATATTGCCTATGATTCCTATTGCCAAACTAGACAAAAAAAGCTTCATACACCAAAATTGTGCGTCTATCTAAATCAACTGTTAAGCACAAACTAGTTCAAATTTCAATTATGCCCAGGTCTAAAATCTTCAACACCAATTTTGATCCTCACGAGGTTTACCCCTGTCCAGTCTGTAGAGTCGGCAAGATTTCTCATATTCCATTGATGGAAGCAATGGGGTGTGACTTTTGCCACGAGATTTTTACTATCAATGTGGAACAACAGCAAATAAAAATGCCTTCTCGACAACCTCCTTTAGTTTGGAGATGGAATGGTTTTAGTTGGTCAGAAGTCCAGTTAGAAGGCGTGGAATTAGGCTGGGGTTATGGTTTGGCTGCTATTAGTTTTGTAGTCTTGCCAACTTCCCTCATTGGTATGGTTGCTTATTATTTTCCTCCCCATCCTCATGACATCATTAGTTGGTTGCCATACAGTTGGACAATATTAACTTTTTGTTACATTTATCAATTATTATTTGGCTTTTTATAGAAATTTATCAAATACCAATATCTGCATATGTACAAGCCGTGAATAGATGGAGAAATAGACAAATGGAAAGATAATGAGCCAAACATAGTAATGTAATAGGCTGAAGTTTCGTATAAAAAGTTATTGATAGACTTAGCTAGCTGCGATAGGCTTATATAATGTCAGAATATTAACTGTTTACCGTAGAATCAAACTGTGTAAATAGTAACTCCGAAACAGCCCCATCCTATTTAAAAATAGGAAGGGTTATATTTTTCTTACTTCAAGTTGATTCTCCATTAAAACATATTATGAACGAGTTGGAGCGGTACTATAGGGTATTAGAATTAGAACCTGGGGCGACGATTGAGGAAGTTAACCAGGCTTATAAAGATTTGGTGTTTGTCTGGCATCCAGATCGATTACCTAAAGATAATCTCCGCTTACAACAAAAAGCCCAAGATAAACTCAAAGCTATTAATGAAGCGCGGGAAAGATTGCGCTCTTTAAACGGTAAGCATCAACATATTTATCATCCTCCCAGAACTCAACCTCAAAAAACATCCACAGATTACTATCATTCTCCTAGACCTCAACCTCAAAAAACATCCACAGATCACTATCAGCCACCCAAACAAAATCCAGATTTAAGTGGTAAAGATTTCAGCCAAGCTAATTTAAGTAATAAAGATTTATCTGGTAGAAATCTTAGTTATGCTAACTTGAGTGGTGCAGATTTGAGTGATACTTTCATGCACAAAGTTATCTTGAGAGGTGCAAATTTATCAGAGGCTAATTTATTTAGAGCTAATTTACTCTTAGCTGACTTAAGAGAAGCAAACTTACGTGCGGCTAACTTAATTGGTGCGGATTTAAGTGGTGCGGATTTGCGGGGTGCTGACTTAACCGGTGCAAGAATTCGTTCAGGCGATCGCCTGCTGGTAAAATTAATTGGTGCAAATTTAGCTGGTGCAATTATGCCTGATGGTGAGGTGCATAAGTAGTCATTAGTCATTAGTCATTAGTCATTACTCATTACTCATTACTCATCACTCATTACTCATTACTCATTACTCATTACTCCTTTGTTTTTACCGCTTGCTTGATTTATATGAACATTGTAATTATCGGGTGTGGCTACGTTGGTTTGGCTGTCGCTAAATATTGGCGGCAAAATTCGTCTTTTAAGATTACTGTCACCACAACTACACCTGAGCGTGTGTCATCATTAGAATCTATTGCTGACAAAGTGATTGTCACCACGGGTGATGATTTAGAGGGTTTAAAATCAGCTACAGAAAATCAAGATGTTGTGTTATTAACTGTTGCACCAAAAGGAGGAATTAGGTATCAAGAAACTTATTTAAATACTGCACAGAATTTAGTGACTGTTCTTCAACAAAATTCTACTGTTAACAATTAATATATACAAGTACCTTCTCTATTTATGGCGATCGCAATGGTGAGTGGGTAGATGAAGACACACCGCCTCAACCTACCACATCTAAGGGCGAAGTTTTGCAGGCTACCGAAGAAGCCTTACTAAAAGCGGCTAGTGACAAGTTGCGCGTTTGTATCTTACGGCTAGCAGGGATTTATGGTGAAGGTAGGGAATTGATTAAAATCTTTAGTCGCTTTGCTGGTAAAACTCGTGCTGGTAGTGGTGGTGAAATTGCTAACTGGATTCATTTAGATGATATTGTCTCAGCTATAGAATTTGTCAGAAATCAGCAATTACAAGGTGTTTTTAATTTGCTGAATGATGCCAATATCACTAATAAAGAGCTACTAGATACACTCTTATCAAAATATAATTTACCCTTAATCTCTTGGGATAGTTCAGTCAAGAGCGATCGCTTATATAATGCTAGAGTCTCTAACCAGAAAATTAAAGCCGCAGGCTATCAGTTAATTCATCCCCAAATCATTTTTTAGTAAATACAAAATTCTGGGAATTATGCAAGCATCTCCACCCACCCAGTTTTACAGTTGGCAAAATTATCAATGTGCATACACATTACATCAACCAGATAATTACCAACCCGAAGGGACACCTTTATTATTAATTCATCCCATTGGTGTAGGTTTATCAGGAAAGTTTTGGCAACGCTTTATCAATGAATCTTTTCATCAAGGCTATTCTAATCTAATTTACAACCCCGATTTATTAGGCTGTGGCGGAGGGGATAAACCTCATGTGGCTTACACACCTAAAGATTGGGCAGAACAGTTACAATATTTTTTACGAAATATCATCCAAAAACCTGTAATTGTCATAGTGCAAGGTGCTTTACTAGCAGTAGCATTAGAACTAGTACAACTAGAATCAAATTTAATTGCTGGTTTAATATTTACCAGTCCCCCAACTTGGACTGTAATTACTAATCAATCTTCAGCCTGGAGACAAAAGTTTTTTTGGAATTTGTTTGATTCGCCTCTGGGAAATGCTTTTTACCGCTACGCGCGCACTCCCAAATTTTTACAGTCCTTTTCTACCCAACGATTATTTGCTGTAGCTGATGCAGTTGATGGGGAATGGTTAAATACTCTCACAGCAGATGCAGCCAATATGGCTACTCGTTACGCTGTCTTTTCCTTTTTAGCTGGATTTTGGAAACAGGATTATGGTAGCTTGATTGCTGCTATCCAAAAACCTACTCTAGTAGTTTTAGGAGAATCAGCTTCTAGTATGAGTCAGGAAGGAAAAGGTGAGACACCGGATGTTACTATAGCCAATTATCTTGCTTTTTTACAGCAAGGGACTGGGGTCAAAATACCAGGGAGAAACGTTTTACCCTATGAGTCTACTACTGAATTTGTGCGTGCGATCGCTCCATTTATAGGAGTACCAGTCAAGATGTAGGGGTATTATCTATCACTCCTACACGCAAGGCAATACGTTTATACTTACTAGCATCATAGGGAATACCTGCGTGCATCACTTGGGAGTTGTCCCAAAGCACAATATCCCCTGCTTGCCAAACATGAGCATAAACCGGCGTGTGTTCCAGAACAGTCTGAAATAACTCTTGCCAAAACTGTTTTGCTAAATCCAATTGCTTCTCCATTCCCACAACAATTGATGTATCTGAGCCAAGATATAGCCCCTTTTTTCCTGTTACCTGATGAGTGGAAACAATGGGATGTATTTTCATTGGTACATCCTCGCCTGGCTGATAACTTCTAGGCGGCAAATGATACATAGACATTTGCTCTAACTGTTGCTGATGCTCAGAATCAAGATTATTGTAAGCTTCTATCATATTGATAAATTCCGTGGTGTGGGGCTGACCATCAACCCCAACTGGGGGTATTTGCACACCATAAAGCATCACCACATACAAAGCATTCATTGCTAAACCTTCTGTTGTGGGTAGTAAATCTTTGTCATGATGCCATTGCCAAGCAAACTTACCTCTAATTTCCTGATTATCCTCAACAGGATTTCCTAAAATAGCTACACCCGAACTTTGTAAATTTGCATCAATTTTTGGATCTAGAGATTTAGCTGGATAATTAAATCTAGACTCTCCAAAAGTTTGGTAAGCGAATTTCTTTAAGTCTGATGCAGTTAGATGTTGATTTCTAATAACAATTACGCCATTTTCCCAAAGAGAATTTTTCAATTCATCTACTTGTTTAGCGGTAACTTGTTTGATATCACAACCTGGTAGCACTTCTTGACCAAGTAGAGGATGTTGCTTGACTGTGGTGTATTGCATTTTTCCAACCTTTTTATCTCAATATTTTTTGGTATGATTTTGCAGATCAAGTCATACCAATTCACAAGTTGAAATGTAAAATTATTCTGCTTGTTCAAGAAGGCTAATTATCTTCTGAACCAAAATTTAGCCTCAAAAATTACATCGAATTCCTGTTTTTATTTCTAAATAAGCTTGGTAAAAAAATCGTCAATCTGTAGAAGGATGTATCTTGAATACCCTACTTGGTAGCTTTCCTGCTTTCCCCCAGCCCAGATAATAAGATAGAATTGTAAAGAAATATTAAGAATATACGTGCATGAATTGGTTTATTCCTGGGATGGGACTGCTGTTAGGACTATTGGCGATCGCAATTGTATTGTACTTGGTGACTGCTCGCCGTTATGAATCATCCAACTCCGTAGCCAATTCCTATGACCAATGGACTGAAGACGGGATTTTAGAATTCTATTGGGGTGAACATATTCATTTAGGTCATTATGGTTCACCACCACGACGCAAAGATTTTTTGACTGCTAAATCTGACTTTGTACATGAAATGGTGCGCTGGGGTGGATTAGATAAGTTACCACCTCAAACCACCGTTTTAGATGTAGGTTGTGGAATTGGCGGTAGTAGCCGAATTTTGGCACGAGATTACGGGTTTTCCGTCACAGGTATTACCATCAGTCCCCAACAAGTCGAACGCGCCCAACAATTAACTGCACCGGAACTTGACGCACAGTTTCTTGTAGACGATGCAATGGCACTCTCTTTTCCAGATGCTAGTTTTGACGTTGTATGGTCAATTGAAGCAGGCCCCCATATGCCCGATAAAGCAGTATTCGCTAGGGAATTGATGCGGGTATTAAAGCCGGGTGGAATCATGGTATTAGCTGACTGGAATCAGCGAGACGACCGCCAAAAACCTCTGAATTTTTGGGAAAAACCAGTCATGCAACAACTATTAGACCAGTGGTCTCATCCAGCGTTTGCTAGTATTGAAGGCTTTGCAGAACAGTTGACAGCAACAGGATTAGTTTCTGGTGAAGTCATCACAGCCGACTGGACACCACAAACACTACCTTCTTGGCTAGATTCCATTTGGCAAGGCGTAATTCGTCCAGAAGGATTAGTGCGCTTTGGGTTCTCTGGTTTGATTAAATCCCTACGTGAAGTCCCCACTCTACTATGATGCGGTTAGCCTTTGGTACAGGTTTGTGTCGGTTTGGGATGTTTCGCGCTGTCCGGGCTGAGAATGTGGTAAAAGAGAACACAGAGAAGTTAGAGACTTATGTGTAGTATAGTTTGTAGTAAGCACTTTAGTGCTTAGATAATCAGGAAAGGACTAAAGTCCTTACTACGAACTTTGAC
>NZ_PJIZ01000130.1 GCF_021596505.1 Nostoc sp. CMAA1605
ATCTTATACAAAATACCTTCCGCGATCGCCACAATAATTTCTATTAACCCTACCCTCCAAGGAAATTCCAGATAGGGAATCAACATCTGGTTACTTTCCCAAGCTAAAGGATGAGTAAAAAGAGTAGCACCACAGGCGAAAATCAATACTTTATAGATATCATCTAAAGACAACTGACGCATAATTACTAATATAAAAAATACCATTGGTATTTCAATAACCAAAGAAATCAGTAATGCTAACCACTGCGTCACTTTGCTATGTTCCTAATTCAAAATTTAAGTTATAACTGCATCTACTGTTCTTCCTATGCCCAATGCCCCATTCCCCATGCCCAATTAAATAATTATGCTCAAATTCAACCAAAAATATTTTTACTGGACAATTATATTATTCATCATTGAGGTATGTATTGCTGTATTTATAAATGATGGTTTTATCCGTCCCTTGATTGGAGATGTTTTAGTAGTTATTCTGATTTATTGCTTTATCAAAGCCTTTTGGCAAATCAAATCATTGACTGTAGCTTTATCAGTATTTGCCTTTGCTTGTCTGATTGAAGTTTTGCAATATTTTAACTTTGTGAATTATTTAGGATGGCAAAAATATAAAATTCTAGCCGTGGCTTTAGGTAGTACATTTGACTGGAAAGATATAATTGCTTACGCCATCGGTACAGCAACTATCCTATGGCTAGAACATCGCCAAACCATCATCAACTAATTTTCGGTGATTTCTCTTTGTCGCAGTAGTGATCGCCAATCTGCTATAGTCCTTTCTGTCCACAACCAATTATTCCCTAATTTATCAGCTTGGAAATTTAACGGATCTTGCTGGAGGACGGTTTGTCGCAATTTGATCGCTTCTTTGAGATATTGAGTCCGCTTATTTCCTGTGAGACTTCGTGCAGATTTATACATTCCCAAGGCTAAACCAGCATAGGAAGTTAAGGCTTCCGGCGGTAATTGCACCTGAGAATCAGAATTTTGCGTTGCCAATGCTGAACTTAAAGCCTGTAGCCAAGAAGCATTAGCTTGGTTTAAGTTGCCTTCCAGATAATAGGCAAAACCCAAAGCATTCTTATATTCAGATGAGTCGGGATTTCCCCGCACCGCATTGTCCCAATAACGACGCACATCGTCAATGCTGTATTTTGTATTTTCTCGCTTGAGAGATTGCCAAGCTAATCGGCCTCTGAGAAAGTTAACAGCAGGTTTTTGAATGTCCTGACGAGAAATTAAACTTAAAGCTATTTCCGCATTATCTAGCGCATTGCGATTTAATAATTCTTCTACAGCTGCTAACCCCGCTTCCAATTCACCTTGATTTAATTTGTTTGTGGCAATGGTTGTTACCATTTCTGTAGACATTTGCTGAATATCTGTAGAAGTCTGACTAGTTTGAGTCGGGGAAGGAATGGGGGGAGTGTCCCGTCTAGAGGATTGGCGAATTTGCCACAACAAAGTAAAAGATACGACAAAAGCGATCGCACCTACACCAACCATAGCTAATATTGGGCTTTTTTGACGGCGTTGGCGTTTTTTCGACGATGCAGGGCGGAAATTATGCACCTTGGGTACACTTTGAGAGCCAGCATTTTTAGTCACAGGTACTAAATTGGGTGACTCTGCTTCTTTGGGTGCAGCATGAACAGGAGTTTCTGATACAGTTTGATGAGGTTGAGGTGGTGGAATGGGTGGCGGTGGTGCTGCAACTTCGTTTTCCGTGATTGGCTGTTCTAACTGACGAAAGATATCAGAAACAAAAGCATAATCTTCAGCATAAGTGGGATCATCGTATTCGATTTCATCGACTAAATCACCCCAAGTATCTTCTCCTAGCCAGTCTAAACCAGAATTGTCACGGGCTAACTCCGAAGGAATCGTCCCTTCAATGGGTACAGACATATCAGCATCATCAACCACAGCAGAATAACCTACAGCCGGCAGGGAATTATGATTCACAGGTGGACTGTATTCTGCAAGGGCATCTGTATGATTGTCATTAGTAGTTTTGGGATAGAGAAAACCGTTAAATTCGGAATGGAGATATAAAATCGGTAATGCCCAATATAGCTGAGGCGAACCATAGGCCGAAATTAGTCCTTGACGAACGCGACTCACGCATAAATCTACAGGATAGCCTTGGCTAAGGTTGCGATAAAACAATTGGGTAAGTGTCAGTGCGACTTCATCAGGAATCCTTTCTGACATCGCCAAAACGCTTTGAATACCCCGCTTGACTAAACTTTCTGTCAGATTACGTTCCCAAGAATCTCTAGGAATATCGCTAGTAGCAGTATATGTTCCCCAACAGGAGTTAAATACCGCCATTTTAATATTGTTGTTAACTAATAAACCCGCTAAATCATCACCACTGAGGGTTTCTGTCAAGCCTGTTCTATTGCTAACTAGATAGATTTCCCCACCATTTGGCCCTAAATTACTATGCCCCGAATAATGGAGGACATGAAATCTACCTTGTTCTAAAGCTTGGGTTAACTCCTCTCTTCCTGGTTGATCTAACAAGGTGAGTTCAATTTCTGGCAGATAGTAACCGCCATTTAAGGATCTGGGTAGTTGACGGTGTAATTCTGCTTGTAATTTGATGGCTTCTTGTTTGAGTAAATTTAAACTAGCCTGATCGGAAGGGGAAGCTAGTACCATCAACACTCGAATCACGCCATCTTCTGGGAGTTGAGGCCGATTATGAGAAGGAACACCAGAGGCGGGAGAAATGCCACTTTGGAAGCGCGAGAACGCAACATAGGGGCCTGTAGCCAGGGGGCGATCGCCTGCGTGCATAACTTCCCACGGTAGGCGTGCTAATCTATTATCCTTCAGCCCTAATCTTAGCCTTAGCACTTGTTGTTGATTTTGGGCAATTCCTTGAGCTGTAATCCAACTATCTCTGAGTGTGCCTTGAAACAGGGCTTGATAAAGTTGTTGTCCCAATGCCACTAAGTTTACAGAGTTATTTGCGATCGCACCAGACGCGATCGTCTCTCCCTGTAAGACTATTTTTAAGGGGTCATTCATCAGATGACTAGCCATAGCCAGCCAATCATTCACCGGCCAATTCACTAATTCCTCTGCCAATGGCACCCCTGTCGCTACTTTTTCCGTCCGCACCAAATAGTCATTCTGCCCCACTGGTGTCACGGAAATATGGAATTCCTGGGTCACAACTTTTCCCGTTTGCCTCCTCAATCTAACTTGAAACGCCAAAGTTTCAATTCGATTTCTGCTCCCTTTTATACTGTAGATAACTTAGACTACTGATTTTTGCCAAATCAGAGGTTTTCCTCTATCTACATTTACAACTTTATCCGGATTAGTTGCCATCCACCCAGAACACTGTATTGGTAGATGCACCTTGATCTTCAACTCCCCTGGTTGGCTAACGCCTGACTAGGGGTTTTTTCTTTTAATAATATTTCCAGTCTATTTCATCCCAGGAAATAGGGCAAAATTTCTAATTTTTACGGGATATCCGCCCAATCAGGAGGATAATACGTATTTTATGATACCAATAATATGCTAATATTATGTATATACACCCTGATAATTAACTCCCCTAGCTGGTTATCGCCACTAGGGATTTTTTAGCATTGAAAAAATCATCCTGACAGTGAGGATGAGACATAGAACAATTAATTGGTAGATGCACCCTGATAACTAACTCCCCTAGCTGGCTAACACCTGACTGGGGGCTTTTTTTCTTCAGCAAACAGTAATCTTGGTAAATTCATCCTGAAAGTGAGAATGAGGGGTAGAACAATTAATTGGTAGATGCACCCTGATAACTAACTCCCCTAGCTGGCTAACACCTGACTGGGGGCTTTTTTTTCTTCAGCAAACAGCAATCTTGGTAAATTCATCCTGAAAGTGAGAATGAGGGGTAGAACAATTAATTGGTAGATGCACCCTGATAACTAACTCCCCTAGTTGGCTAACACCTGACTGGGGGCTTTTTTTTCTTCAGCAAACAGCAAACAGCAATTTTGGTAAATTCATCCTGAAAATGAGAATGAGGGGTAGAACAATTAATTGGTAGATGCACCCTGATAACTAACTCCCCTAGTTGGCTAACACCTGACTGGGGGCTTTTTTTTCACTTCAGCAAACAGCAATCTTGGTAAATTCATCCTGAAAATGAGCATGAGGCATAGAACAATTAATTGGTAGATGCACCCTGATAACTAACTCCCCTAGTTGGCTAACACCTGACTGGGGGCTTTTTTTTCTTCAGCAAACAGCAATCTTGGTAAATTCATCCTGAAAATGAGAATGAGGGGTAGAACAATTAATTGGTAGATGCACCCTGATAACTAACTCCCCTAGTTGGCTAACACCTGACTGGGGGCTTTTTTTTCTTCAGCAAACAGCAATCTTGGTAAATTCATCCTGAAAATGAGAATGAGGCATAGAACAATTAATTGGTAGATGCACCCTGATAACTAACTCCCCTAGTTGGCTAACACCTGACTGGGGGCTTTTTTTCTTCAGCAAACAGCAATCTTGGTAAATTCATCCTGAAAATGAGAATGAGGGGTAGAACAATTAATTGGTAGATGCACCCTGATAACTAACTCCCCTAGTTGGCTAACACCTGACTGGGGGCTTTTTTTCACTTCAGCAAACAGCAAACAGCTATTTTGGTAAATTCATCCTGAAAATGAGAATGAGGTGTAGAACAATTAATTGGTAGATGCACCCTGATAACTAACTCCCCTAGTTGGCTAACACCTGACTGGGGGCTTTTTTTCACTTCAGCAAACAACAAACAGCAATTTTGGTAAATTCATCCTGAAAATGAGAATGAGGTGTAGAACAATTAATTGGTAGATGCACCCTGATAACTAACTCCCCTAGCTGGCTAACACTTGACTGGGGGCTTTTTTTTATGATTGACAATCAGTAACTCCAGAAATAATTGATGTATTTAGAAGTCACTGAATTGTCTTAGCAAACGTTAAATTACATTGACGAATGTACCCTAATCAATAACTCCCCTAATTGACTGCCACCGACGAGAGCTTTTTTTTCTAATGCAAAAAAGCAACGCCATTTGTGACAATTCCTCCGGAATTTAGTGTGGAATCTAGAACAATTAATTGGTAGATGCACCCTGATAATTGACTCCCCTGGTTGGCTGCCACCAGCTAGGGGCTTTTTTTTTGCATAAACTACAGTCAACCTTTACAGCAATTTATCCGGAAGACTGAAATTTATCCTGGAAAAAATAATTGGTGAAGACACCTGAAATGAAATAGCTTCCCTGGTAGTTCTCTCATCACAAAGGCATTTACGGGTAGATGAGTAGATATTGAACTGGTATGCCCTAGTGATCGGTAGTTGCTTGGTGTTACATTCTATCTCAAGATTGGAGTTATATTCTAGCCCAGATAATGTGTGATTGCCAGGAATGTCACAATCTTTTGACTAGATTTTTTCCAATCGTGGGCATTATAACCCATTTAATGACTGTATAGGTGTAAATCGAGCGCAAAGTCATCACATACATTCTTGAATAAGTAATTTGAGAAAAGTTCCCGTAGAGTTTTTCTCATTAATTATCCTTATGTGACTTCTTAGCTATTCTCACTCGCTATGTTTGTAGTGTTCACTTATACTTAAGCAAGTATATATAACTAAGAGAATAGCATAGCGATCGCCCAATCATTTGCCATAAAAATACCTGATTTCAAGGATAATTTGTAGCTTCAACATCCCGTGATTTCAGGCGATGGCTATATATTAGTCGAGAACTATCGATGATTTTTGTGCAGAGAGAGCATATCTGAGCGCATATGTCTAGATTTGCTCACACTCGGAAACCTTTCGAGATTTTTTACGTCGCGCAATGGTCAATAGTCAAGAGTCAATAGTCAATAGTCAATAGTCAATAGTCATTACTCATTACTCACTACTCAGCACTCAGCACTCACCACTCAGCACTCACCACTCATGAGTTTTCTTCCTTTGCCCAATGCCCAATGCCCAATGCCCCATTCCCTAATCTCAGCAGTCGGCTATGGAGGTATCCTTAAATATATCGGTTTTATCAACTATTCCACAATCCAAAATCCAAAATCTAAAATCCAAAATTGTATGAGTTTAGCTGTTGTAAAATTTTCTTCTGAAGAGTGCGGTATCTGCCACAAAATGTCTTTTTATGACCAAAAAGTGTCTGAAGAACTAGGCTTGCAATTTATTGACGTAAAAATGCAGGATACCGCTACCTATCGCAAATATCGTCAGATTTTGCTCACTCAATATCCTGATAAATCTCAGATGGGATGGCCTACCTATATTATTTGTGATTCACCGGAAGGCGAATTTCAAATTATCGGTGAAGTCAAAGGCGGACATCCTAAAGGTGAATTTAGAACTCGTTTGCAGGAAGTTCTCAATTCCAACGCTAGTACATCCAATTAATAATTAAATCCCCGAATTTTTCGATAAATCGGGGATCTGAATCTGACTAAGTAAGTCGGTGCAATAAAACCAAACTATGTGAAGAAAAGTAGATCAGGCTCAAACTCTTTCTCCCCCTGCTCCCGTTCGGCTGACGCTCACGGCGGAAGCCTGCCCCCTGCCCTTCGGGTTCGCAGTCGCTCATGGGGGAAACCCCCAAGACCGCGCTGTCTCACCCCCTGCCTTATTCCAAGAATAATTATTTACGCCGATCTACTTATTTCTGTAAATTACCTGAGTGCAAACCACATTCTTTTGCTGTGGACTCTTCCCACCACCAACGGCCTTCACGTTCATGCTGGTTGGGTAACACAGGTCTGGTGCAAGGTTCACAACCAATGCTAATAAAGCCAAGTTCATGTAGCTTATTGTAAGGTACATCCAAGGCGCGGATGTATTCCCAAACTTGAGCAGAAGACCAATTTGCTAAGGGGTTAAATTTAATCAATTGGTGGTCTTCCGTAGAGAAAGCACTATCAAATTCAATTACTGGAATATGATTGCGAGTGCTGGGACTTTGGTCTTTGCGTTGTCCTGTCACCCACGCATCCAAGGTATTCAGCTTACGGCGTAGTGGTCTAACTTTGCGGACTGCACAGCATTCTTTGTGACCATCTTGATAAAAGCTGTATAGTCCCTTTTCTTCTACTAAAGCTTGAACTTCCGCCGCATCAGGGAACATAACTTCTAATTTTATCCCGTAATGTTTTCTGACTTGATCTAGGAATTGGTATGTTTCTGGGTGTAAACGTCCAGTATCCAGTGTAAATACGCGGAAATTTGTGGTAATTTTTGATGCAATATCGATTAATACAACATCTTCTGCACCACTGAAAGAAATTGCCAGATTATCGAAGGTTTCCAAGGCGAATTTGAGAATTTCCCTTGGGGATTTTTGACTATATTCTGCTTCTAAGGCTGCAATATTTAAATCGGTATGGATGGCTACCATGTTTTAATGTTCTCCTCTCTCGCACCCTGAATTTTACCAGTTATCAGTTACTTGATCACTGTTCCCTGTCCACTGTCCACTGATTTGATCACCCTGCACATAGTCGCGATACCTTCGGTAAGCTTCTCTACGAGACGCTGCGCGATCGCTAACACTAAAGATTCTTCCAAAAAGACCACTCAGTAAATCAGGAACGGGTTTACGGTTGTCAAGTAGTTTAAGGAAATAACCGGGGTAAATTCAAACGATAAAAGTATTAAAAGTTACAATATTCCCTACGTGTGAGAGGCAACATAATTGCTCATTATGCTGGATTTTTGGCTGATTGTTGATTTTTGAATAGATACGTAGTGGCGTGACCAGACTAAAATAGTGCATTAAGAAATCGATTTTACCAGCGTTTATCTGTGGTTGATTTCTTAATGTAATGCGCTCTTTTAGCCTTGTCACGCCGCTACTTATACTTAGATTTTTCTCCAAATCAAATGGAATTTCTATGCTTTAATCAGTCGGAGAAAAATACCAAATTGAAACCGTTTATTAAATTTCAGCACCAGGTTTTGGTTCGGCACCCATCGGAGAGACATAGTCACGGAAAAGCGTCATTTGCTGTTCAAATGACAATGATTTAATTCTATCTAAAAGCTCTTCCGCCTCATCAGAGAGTTCATAATCCCCTGGCATTGGTACAATCGTGTTACTGTCCATACCTTGAGCTAAACGATACCAAAATAGCAGTTTTGTTGTATCACTCAATGAGCCATATTGACGACAGAGTCGAGTATCTACACGGTTAATTAAGTCCCGTTGTAACTGTAATTGTGCTTCGTGATCTAATACTTGGACTTGATTAAACAAACCTTCAGCAATTTCTGGAGAAACAGTGCTAGCATTAGGCGCGGCTGGTGTAACCGATTCACCCATTTCTGTGTAGATAAACCAGAATAAAGCCAACTGTTCGTCTGTATCTAATTGTCGCCATGCTTGAACGTGTTGGCGAATAGTTGGATCACCAGTTTGTGTAAAAGTCATAATGATTGCGGTTGTGATTATTTCATTAGCAACCCTAACAGGTGTTAGCAAAGTTTAAAACCATACCCAAGATATAATTACGCTCATCAGAAAGCAGAATTATCTAGCCGTATTTGTATAGGATTTACTTGCGTGGAAAGGGAACGGGAAACAGGAAAGAAGAAAATATCAATAAAACCTATTTCATAGCCAAGCATAAAAAAGCGATTAATATATTCACTCAGCACCAGCTAAGGTACTTCCAACTTAAAAAATATACTATCACTGTGTAGGCAGAGGGGCAGGGGGCAGGGGAAGCAGGGGAAGCAGGGGAAGAAAAACTTCACTCAGCACTCATTACTCATTACTCATTACTCATTACTCATTACTCATTACTCATTACTCATTACTCATTACTCATCACTCAGCACTCATTACTCATCACTTAGCACTCACTCACCATCATTGCTGCTTTTCGTGAGAAAATCTCAGCAACAAACACGAAAAGTGTTGTGTATACATCCTCCCTACTCCCTATTTTCAGACAATGTTATGGCTTATCAGCTCGTTCGTCAGTTCAGCGAAGAAGATTGTGGAGCAGCTTGTCTGGCTACAGTAGCCAAGCACTACGGGCGTATACTGAGTATGAGCCGTGTTCGTGAGGCTGTAGGTACAGGACAACTGGGTACTTCTTTATTAGGGCTAAAACGAGGCTCAGAAGTTTTAGGATTTAATGCTAGGGGTGTAAGAGTTGCCATAGAAATTTTAGAACAACTACATCAGTTATCTTTACCAGCAATCATTCATTGGCAAGGTAATCATTGGGTAGTTTTATATGGCAAAAAAGGAAAGTGTTTTATTATAGCTGATCCGGCTGTTGGGGTACGTTATCTCACCAAAGATGAATTATTAGCGGGTTGGGGAAATCGCCTCATGCTTTTACTTGAGCCGGATAATATTCGCTTTTTTAGTCAACCCAATGAGGATTTAAGTAAGTTTCAGCGTTTTTTGCAGCCTGTATGGAATAATCGCGCTATTCTGACGGAGGCTTTTTTACTTAACATTTTTTTGGGATTGCTATCTTTAATTTATCCTTTTTTATTACAGTTACTCACTGATGAGGTGCTAGTACGTGGAGATAATCAACTACTCACAACAGTGATGATTGCTGCTGTTGTCATGAATTTAATGAGTGGTATTGTCAGACTAGTACAATCAAATTTAATTACCCACTTTTCTCAAAAATTGCAACTAGGGTTAGTGCTGGAATTTGGTAAACAAATTCTTCATTTACCACTTATATATTATGAATCGCATCGTAGTGGTGAAGTTATTAGCCGTTTACGAGATATCCAAGAAATTAATCAGTTAGTTGCTCAATCAGTGATTGGATTACCCAGTCAACTGTTGATTGCTGTAGTATCCCTAGTTTTTATGTTTTTCTATAGTGGTAAATTGACAATCATGGCATTATTGTTCGCCGTTTTAATGTCGGTGTCAACTGTAATTTTTTTACCAATTCTTCAGCAAAAAACTCGTTCTTTATTAGTTTTAGAAGCTGAAAATCAAGGGATTTTAGTTGAAACCTTTAAAGGTGCTATTACTCTCAAGAGTGCGACTATAGCTCCCCAGTTATGGGAAGAGTTACAAGAACAATTTGGTAAACTGGCAAATTTGGCATTGAAAACTATACAAATTTCCACAATTAATAATGTCTTTTCGAGTCTAGTATTAGCAACGAGTAGCGTAATTTTATTGTGGTTTGGTAGTAGTTTAGCCATTACACGAGAAATAACTTTTGGGCAATTATTAGCATTCAATAGTATGAATGGAAATTTCCTGAGCTTTATTGGTGCGTTAATTGGCTTTTCTAATGCGATTGTCCAAGCAAAAACTTCATTGCAGCGTTTAGAGGAAGTAATTGATACAACGCCTGAAAGCCAAGGTAATGAACAAAAACCTTGGGTAAAAATTTCTGCGAATGCTGATATTGTTTGTACTAATTTAAATTTTCACTATGCAGGTAGAGTAGATTTATTACAGGATTTTTCAATCACCATTCCTGGAGGTAAAGTAATTGCTATAGTAGGGCAATCTGGTTGTGGTAAAAGTACCTTAGCTAAGTTGATTTCAGGGCTTTATAGTCTACAGTCTGGTAATATTAGAATAGGTGATTATAATCTGCAAGATATTGCTCTAGAAAATTTGCGTCAACAAGTTGTATTAGTTCCTCAAGAGGCACAATTTTGGAGTCGTTCTATTGTTAATAATTTTCGCTTAAGTATGCCAGAAATTACCTTTGAAGAGATAGTTAAGGCTTGTAAAATTACAGGTGCAGACGAATTTATTAGTCATCTACCAGATAAATATCAAACTGTCTTGGGTGAATTTGGTGCTAATCTTTCTGGTGGACAGCGTCAGAGATTAGCTATAGCGAGAGCAATTGTTGGTAGTCCACCTATTCTAATTATGGATGAATCTACAGGTTCTATTGACCCATCTAGTGAAGCTAGATTACTAGAGCAATTATTGAGCGATCGCAGTGGTAAAACTACAATTATGATTACTCACCGTCTTCATGTCATGCAACGCGCAGATTGGATAATTGTCCTTGATGAAGGACGATTGATTGGAGAAGGTACTTTTGCAGATTTAACAGCATCAGTAAAAAAGCCTTTGTCTTTTTTAGGGATGTAGGAGTAATGAGTGCTGTTAGCGGTAGCGCGGCGTTTAGCCGGTGCTGAGTGCTGAGTGTACTTATTAATCCTACACCTTTCAAATTACAATCCATTGCCAATTAAAATAAATGAAGCCCAATAATAGGGGTGTTTAAATTGACCATTTGCTGCTGTTAATAATTGCAGTTGTGCGTTGCGTAAAGCTTCAGATTTAGTGATTTTTCCAGTTTTTAAATTTGCATAGAAAGCATCCATTAAGGCTTGTGTTCCACCATCGGAAACAGCCCACAGAGAAGCAACAGAAGCTTTAGCACCTGTAAGCTGGATTTGATATCCTAAACCGAGAATTTCTTGTCCGTTACCTAATTGTTTTCCTAAGCCAGTTTGACAAGCACTTAACACTACTAAATCGACATTAGGTAAAGACCAATTTTCTATATCTTTGAGGGTGACGCGTTCACCATCACCAAAAAGAATAAATGAATCTTCAGGATCACCACTAACTAACATTCCATGTGTAGCTAAATGGACAATCTTGTAGTCATTCATCTGGGGAATGACTACTTTAGTGCTGAATTCTTTATCTAATAAAATCTTTGTGTCTTTGATTGTTTTTGCTAAGTTTTCGACCTCAGTTTTCGCAAATTCTAACCCACTTAATACCTCTTTTCTTTCTCCAACAGCTACTTGATAATCACCTTTGGTAAAGGCTGCGGCTAGGGTGGGTAAGGAGGCTGGGGTTTTGTTGTTTAATTTCGTCAAACTAGCAGCAGTAATATTATTCACAATATACTTTTCAACTAGCCAGTTTTTCCCATCATATAATGCTGCTAACGGTATATATCTCAGTTTACTATCTGGAGCATAGATAATTGCTTTAGCATCAGCTTGTTTGAGGTCATTTTCTATGGGTTTAATTAGCCAATTATATAATTTACTCGCTGGGGTTTTACTATCTTTGTAAGGTACAACTATAGTTTGGCGAAATTCCGCAATTGTCTGATTTAATTCGGCAGCTTTGACTGCGACTGGACGATGAATTGGGGGTGAATCAGCAGTTACTACAACTAACTCTAGTCTGTCTTCTAAAACTAGGGGATATAATAAAACTGCTTTTTGATTTAACTGACGTAAATTATCTCGGAGTGAGTTGAGTTGACGTAAGCTTAAGTTTTCCTGTCCAGAATTTGTAGAGAGTTGTTGTACTAGGGCGACTACAGCCGGATTTTTGGTAAATTTATTAAATTCAGCTGCAATTGTTTGTTCTAATTTCACTAATTCTGTAAGACGTTTTTCCTGTGCAGGTGTACGTGAACTTTGGGGAATTTTACGCAAATTTGTGAGTTCTTGTCCCAGGGCGATCGCTTTATCTTGAATCGCGCTATATTTTTGTGTAATGTCTTGTTCTTGTGGCTTTAATGGTAGGTTTTGCGGTGCGGGGGTTTCTGTATTTGTTCCCCGTTGTCCATTATTAACTACGGCTATTTTCTTGGGTGTACTGCGCTGATTTCCCAGAAAATCATTCATTTCTTGGATTTTGAGTAAATCCAAAACTTGCTGTGCTTCACTGGGGCGATTTTGTTTGAGTAATAAATCAGCTAAACGGCGATATCTTTCGGCAACGGTTTCTGTATAAGATTGTTGAATATTAGTGGGTAAAACGCGCAAATTTTGCCGAATTACTTCTGTTAAGTTGACTGATTGCTTATAAAATGCAATGGCTAGCTGTGGTTGATTTTGTGCAGATAAGCTATCAGCTAAAAACTTGAGGGTTGTAGCTTCACTGGCTTTATCACTAACTTCCCGATGTATGGCTAAAGCTTGCTGATATAGTTCCCCAGCTTTGGCGAGTTGGTTTTGCTGTTGATAGATTTGTCCTAAATTACTTATTGTCACACCTTCACCAGTGCGATCGCCTACTTGTTTATAAATAGTTAGGGCTTGTTGATTTAACTCAATGGCTTGGGGATATTTACCTTGCTCACTTTGCACCCTTGCTATATTATTGAGTGTGACTGCTACTCCTGGTTGATAGTTGTTTTCCTTATAGATATTGAGTGCTTGTTGATAAAGTTTTAAAGCTTGGTCATATTTACCCAAATTAGCATAAATTTGCCCAATATTATTTAAATTTACTGCCCTACCTTGGAACTGAAATGAGTCTTTACCAAAAGCCTCGCCTACAACAGCACGACTACTAACTTGTTGTACGGCTTGAGAATTTTGACCCAGATAATCGTATAGTAGTTTAATATCTTGCTTATTTAGTTCCTCAGAATTTGTACTACCTAGTCGTTGATATATATTGGCTGACTTCTCTGCTAGTTCTAAAGACTTTTGATACTGCCCCAAACTAAAATAAACACCCGCTAAATTGTTCATAGTTGCTGCTTGTGTACCCAGATAATTAGAGCAGCATTCCTGTAGACTATTTAAAGCTTGTTGATAGGCATCTAAAGCTTGAGTATATTTACCCAAATTAACGTGAACAACACCAATATTATTGAGAGTTTGAATACTGCCAATTTTATCATTACTGGCTTTTTGGAGAGCTAAACTTTGTTGATAAAAATCCAAAGCTTTAGCATATTGTCCCAGGCGAAAATAAACTGCACCCACATCACCCAGAATAATTTTTTCACTGCTAGTATAACTAGAGTCTTGAGAGTTAGTAGCTTTCAATTCCTTGATAATGGCTAAAGCACTTTGGTATGTTTCTATAGCTTTAACATTCTGCCCCAAATTGACATAAACTTCACCCATGTAAGCAAGGGGTATCCATTCATTTTGTTTGTCACGGGTTTTTCTGTGAATCTCTAAAGATGATTGAAAATACTCCAGTGCTTTAGCATATTCACCCTGACGAAAATATACATAGCCGATGTTAACAAGGGCGTTAGCTTCTCCAGCTGCTGCACCATATTTTCTGAACATAGCTAACGACTGTTGGAATTGTGTTAAGGCGGCTTGTAGTTCATTTAACCCAACAAATTCTTTATAAATCACACCCTCAGCATTATTATTCAGCATAATTGCTTCTGTGATTTGTTCTTCTGCTGTGGGTGTTGGTGCTTGTGCTAGCGAGGGGGAAGCCAAAACCAGAATCAGTGTGAGGGGAATTATAGGAAGTCTCATATGTGTATTAATAACGACAAGATGCTTCCTATGATAGTTGGGAGTTATTCTAACTGTAAGGTGGGTGAACGGAGTGATGAGTGATGAGTGATGAGTGCTGAGTAATGAGTAATGAGTGCTGAGTGATGAGTAATGAGTGCTGAGTGAAGTTTTCCCCTGCACCCCTGCACCCCTGCACCCCTGCACCCCTGCCATCAACGTGATAGTATGCGTTCTTAGTTGGAAGTCTCTAGACTCTGGAACTTAGGGTCTACTATCGCAGTCACTTATCATACAGACCGTAACATATTAGAGTAAATGATTTAAATGACACAATCATTTAACAAAGCTTAAAGTTGCTTTATCATATTACTTACCGAAGGTGTGAGTTGTGGAACTTAAATAGCGATGACTACTTGTATATCTACTACTGTTGAACGTGAAACTCAATCTGTGCGAGTCCGCGAACTAACCAAAACTTGTTATCAAGGTGATCAACAAGTCAAATTTATGAGCTTGCAAGCAGAAGTTGATACTCTGTTGTTGCAACTACAAAACATCAAAGAACAGCGTTTAGCTACCACTGGCGCAGAATCATAAGATCAATTTTTTAGCGATCGCCGAGCTTCCTTCTTGCTTACTTGCAATACCTACTGCTTTAAATGAGCAAATTTACACTCAATCGACAGGCGATCGCCTAACCCAATCATTAAAAATTTGTTAAATCTGTATATCAATTTACCATTACTTCAAATAAAAAACCAGAAACGGTAAGGAAATCTTTACATTTCTGGTTTTTTGGTTTTTTGGGGGTGTAGAGGAGGCAGAGGAGGCAGGGGGCAGGAGGCAGGGGTGCAGGGTGCAGGGGGCAGGGGGCAGGGGAAGAAAAACTTCACTCAACACTTAGCACTCATTACTCAGCACTCATTACTCAGCACTCAGCACTCAGCACTCAGCACTCATTACTCATTACTCAGCATTTACCCTCTAAAAATAACTACCTGATTTCCGATGTTCTATAGCTGTCACACCGTCACCTTCTAACACTTCCCCTTTATCGATGACGGCATAAATCAAATATCTATCACCACATTCGAGTTGATTGATAACTGTACATTCCAGATAGGCTAAGGCTTCAGTCAGAATTAAACAACCATTGTCAGCTGTTTTGGTTTCTAGGTGGGCAAAGGGATTATCCCCTAATGTGCTTTGACGAGAAAAATAACGCCGGACGTTTTTACCTTCTTTGAGGATATTCAGCACAAATTTGTCGCCAGGATGACGCATTAAATCGGCATTTTGTTCTTGGGCAATAGCCAGCATAATTCCTGGGGGATTAAAGGTGGCTTGGGAGATCCAAGAAGTTAAAATACCTTTGTGATGGTCTTGATCGCGAGTGGTAACAACACACAAAGAACCAATGATTCGTCCTACAGCTTGTTCGGTGCGGTCAATTTGTGCTTCTGTGACGGCTTGGCGAGTGGTGCGTAATTTCTTGGTTTTCTTTAAGGTTTGGGCAAAGTTTGCGCCGGCTCTCTGACAGGCTTGTAATATCTCTGATGTGGGAGTGAAGCGGACGCGAATTGTGTCAAATCCTAAACGATAGTTAGCGTCTTTGAGCTTATTTTCAATTAAATCAACAGCCTCACCACTCCAACCATAAGAACCAAATACCCCAGCTAACTTAGTTTTTGCAGCTGTAGAAAGCACTATACCCAAAGCCGTTTGAATTTGTGTAGGTGCATGACCTCCAAGGGTGGGAGAACCGATAATAAAACCGTCGCAAGCTTCGATAATGCGCGTGATTTCTGCTGGTTCTGTTAGTTCGCAATTAATTGACTCTACATTAATGCCATTGTCAATTAAACCTTGAGCGATCGCCTGGGCTAAAATTGCTGTATTCCCATAGGCAGAAGCATACAGTAACGCTACAGTTAAATCCTGTGATTTCTGTGCTTGACACCATTGACGATAATCGTGACTAAACCGACTCAAACTATAGCGAATCACTGCCCCATGAGCAGGTGCGTAACATTTAGCACCTAAACTAGTCAACTTATCTAACGCTAATTCTACTTGTTTAGCTTGGGGTGCATGGAGACAATCAAAGTAATAACGCCGTTCTGCCTCTAACTTTTTCCAGTCCTCATCAAATAAAGTATCCTCACAGATATGTGCGCCAAAAAACTTATCTGTATAGAGAATTTTCGTAGCTGGGTCATAGGTACATAAACCATCTGGCCATCGGGGAGTCGGAACAGTAATAAAACTGAGGCGATGTCCTTGTCCTAAATCTAGGGTATCTTCCCAACGCACGACTTGAATACGTGATTCCCATTCGGGAAAAGTAGACTTGAGAACATTAGCAGCCGGACGAGAACAAATGAGAGTGACTTGGGGTGCTTGCGCTAACAATGCCTTCAAAGTGGCAGTACGGTTAGGGTTAACGTGACCGAGAATAATGTAATTGAGGCTGTAAAAATGGAGATGTTGGGCGAGTTGATCCAGAAAAATGTTCGTAAAAGATTCCCCAGGCGGGTCAATTAAAGCAGTTTTGTCACCTTGGATGAGATAAGAATTGGCTGTAGTTCCCTTTTGACGGGAATACTCAACCTCAAATTTTAATCTTTCCCAAGTACGCGATCGCAACACCAATGTATTCTGACCAATTTCTGCAACCTGTACATCTCTGGGACGAATGTTAGTTGATATAGTCATAATTTTAAAATGGGAATTTGGTATGGGGCATGGGGAATTGGGCATGGGGAATTGGGCATTGGGAATGGGAATAAAAATCTACTTTGTCTACTTAATCCCCAGTCCCCAATCCCCAATCCCTAGTCCCTCACTTACCACGGTTCTTGTAACGTTGAGACATTTGTTGTTCTGGGTCGATACCTTCAAAAGTTGGGGGTAGCCAGACTCGTACTACTAAAAGTATGCTGAGAACTAAGAGAAAGGCGCAGGTTGCTAAAACTTGACTCCAAGAAATTTCTAGTACGCCTTTGACGATGATTTCTCGTAAGACGGACACAATAGAAACTTCTACCGCTACGCCAATAGATATGCGTTGTTCTTGGAGGTAAATAATCAACAGGCGAAATAATTCAACTAAAATCAGCAGAAATAAAATGTCTGCGGTGACAATGTGAAAGTCTAAAGGGGGAAGCAGGGAGAGAAACATATCTCGCACCTGAATCACCATGAAGCTAAATAATCCCATACACAGGGAAATAATAATCACATCTTGAATCAGTTCCAAGCTGCGGACAATGCGACTCCGATTAATTTCGTACAGAGAAATTGGGTTATCTTCTACGGATTTATACATGGTGGTGGGAATGGGGAATGGGGATTGGGGATTGGGCATTGGGAATCGGGCATTGGGCATTCTAATACCAATTCTCCAAAACTAAGAAACAGATGCAAAGCTTGAAACCAAGATGGTATCTGACTTTCTTAATTGCGTTAGCGTAGCGGGACGTTAGTCCATTGCGTTAGCGTAGCGGGACGAAGTCCATTGCGAATTGTGATAACTTTTGCCTTCTAATAATGATTGCCGACTTTGCGATGATGAACGGCGGTGAGGGCGTTGATGTTGGCGACTCTGCCGTTTTGGACTGTGCTGTAAATTATCCAGTGGTCGCCGCAGTCTATGCGACTGCTGATTTCACATTCCACGTAAGCTAAGGCTTCGGCGAGAATGGGCGCGCCATTGTTAGCAGGATAGGTTTTCACTCCAGCAAATCGGTCTGCACCAGGGGGAAAACGTTTGAGGAAATGTCGCATTAATCCTTGATAGTTGCCTTCTGCTAGGACATTTAACACGAAGCGATCGCCTATTTGCATTAAGGACTCAATGGCGCGTTCTTTCCCTACTGCTACCGCTACACCTAAAGGGTTGAGGCTGGCTTGTGTCACCCAGGAGGCAAACATGGCACTTTGAATTTCGCCTTTTTTAGTGGTGATAATATACAATCCCCCACTAATCCGACCAAGGGCTTTTTCTAGTTCACTGTTAATTGATTTGATTTGTTTGATATTGCGATCGCGGGTCAACCATTGCCCCATATCTGTCCCCGCTTCATCACACAGTTTTTCTAGGCTTTGGCTGGGTGTTTCTTTGACTAAAATCGGGGGAAAGGCTTCTATTAAACCCAATTCTTGTAACTTATTGCGTAGGGGATAAATTGGTTCATCTTCTCCACCACCAGATTCTAATAAACCAATGGCTTGTTTTTGATGTACAGCTGCCAAAATGGTACTTAAAGCTGCTTGTGCATTCATCGCCGCTTGGGAGGGCATGGCAAGAATTAATCCGGCTGCTTGTGCGACTATTTCTCTAACTTCTTGTAGTTCAGCACTATTTAAATCAATCAGTTCTACAGCCACACCTGCCTTTGTACATCCATGCCCAATATTACGGACTAAATGCTCACTGTACCCGTAATCTTCAGCATAAAATAAAGCCACTAATTTCTCAGTTTTGGCTTGTTCTAAACTCCAAGTTTGATATTTTTTTATACAAGCTGGAATGTGATGCTGTAATAAAGGCCCGTGTCCTGTAGCTATTGTTTTAATTTCTAATTTTTCAATCCGCTTTAAAGCTGCTAAAACTGACCGGGCATTTGGCCCCATCAGACAATCATAGTAATACTGAAAATCTGCTTCCACTGCCGCAAAATTTTCATCATAGGTATGATCATCGCAATAGTGCATTCCAAACACATCGCAGGTGTAGAGAATGCCTGTTTGATAGTCGTAGGTAAAAATTGTGTCTGGCCAATGTAAGTTAGGCGCGGAGATAAATTCTAACTCGTGACCGTTGCCTAAATCCAGGCGATCGCCATTTTTCACCACCATCAATTTAAATGGCTGGTGAACCATATTTTCTAGAAACTGCATAGCCACCTTAGCACCAACCACGGTGATATCAGGAGCTAACTGCAAAATATCTTTGACTAAGCCACTATGGTCTGGTTCTGTGTGGCTAATAATTAAATAGTCTATTTCATTTGGATTAATTAATCCCGTAATTAAGTCTAGATATAACCGCTCGAATTTTCTATGGGAAGTATCAACTAAAGCAATCTTCTCACCTTGAATTAAAAAAGAGTTATAGGTAGTGCCGTTGCGTAATCCAAACTCAATATCAAACCGTTCACGATCCCAATCCAAACAACGGATACCTAAAGTTTCTCTGGCTATTTCTACAGTTTCTACTGTCAAAAGCCCAGAGTTAGAAAGATTTTGAATATTTGCTGTGAGTGCTACCATTGGGTTTCTCCAAAAATTAATATCTGGAGTTGATTTTGCTTTCTTCTATATTTACCCAAGAATATAAAATGGTAAAATGCCAATCTCTAAAGCTATCGATTAGAAATATTTATCATAAAAAAATCGTAGATTAGTTTTGATTTAAATTGATTCACTATTGAAAATAATCAATGTTTACTATTATAAAATCCCCTTTGATTCCCGAAGTCGTTTGCGTAGTAAGGGGACAGGGAACGGGGAAAAGGAAGTAAGAAGGAATAAAAGTGTACCTATCTTCGCAAAAATCAAATATGAGTCCTATAGTTTTGTTAGGAATAAATTTTTGTTGGGTTGATGTGAAAACAAAGAGAGACTATCGTCAAGATGGGGAATGGGGAACTGATTACCCCAATCCCTAGTCCCTGGAAAGAATCGATGTATTTAGTATAAAATC
>NZ_PJIZ01000131.1 GCF_021596505.1 Nostoc sp. CMAA1605
TTAATTGCAGAAAGCCAAGAACTAGGCTTTTATGAGTAGAATTTTGCTAACTATGGGCGAACTAGATAGATTCTATTTGAACATCTCAGTTAAAAAAAGAAATGCTACGTGCTGTGCTAGACTCATGCGTACTTTTCCCTATGTATCTACGGATACTTTACTATGTGCGTCTGAAGCTGGATTTTATTTCCCCTTTTGGTCGCAAGACATTCTGGATGGTGCAACTCGTAATCTTGTGGCTACGGGGAGAATGTCACTAGAAAACTCAAAAAGACTGGAGACAAAAATAAAAACTGCTTTTCCTGATGCGATAGTTGCTGTAACGGATGAACTCATCGAAGTCATGACAAATCATCCAGGCGATCGCCACGTACTTGCTACTGCTGTAGTCGCTAAGGCTAATATTATTGTGACTTCCAATCTTAAGCATTTTCAGAATCAGGATCTAGCTCCTTGGAGTATACAAGCGCAATCTCCAGATGAGTTTTTGACTAATTTGTACAATTCCGATTCAGACAAAATGGTGAAAGTGGTGCAAAGACAATCTCAAAGTCTCAAAAAGCCACCAATGAATTTCAACGCATTACTTGACCTATTAGCTAGAGAAGTACCAGGTTTTGTGAGTAATGTTTTATCCTATAAATCTGAAACCTTGTAGCAGAACGTAGACGACTAATGTTAAATCTAGTAACGTTGAACGGTGAAAAATCAACGTGAAAGCACAGGTATTTAGAGGTGTAAATCAACTCTCCTACGAAGAAATCCCGTACCCAGTCTCGAACCAGACGAAGTGTTGGTACAGGTGCAAGTAGTTGGCTTATGTCAGTCAGATATTAAAAAAATTCGTTATCCTCTCTATGAACCACCGCGCATCTTTGGCCATGAAACCGCCGGAATTATCGCCGCAGTAGGTTCACAAGTGTCAGGTTGGCAGCTAGGACAACGGGTAGCAGTAATGCACCATATCCCCTGTATGCGTTGTGCCTACTGCATGAATGATAACTTTTCCATGTGTGATGTCTATAAAAACATTTCCACAACAGCAGGATTTAACGCCAGTGGCGGTGGCTTTGCTGAGTATGTAAAAGTTCCTGGTCATATCGTCCAGAATGGTGGATTAATTCCGATCCCCGAAGATATCAGTTTTGAGGAAGCCAGTTTTGTTGAACCTACCAACTGCTGTTTAAAGGCAGTGAAAAAAGCCCAAATTGCCCCAGGACAAACGGTATTAGTGACCGGTGCAGGGCCAATTGGCTTAATGTTTATCATGTTGGTGAAGTATTTCGGGGGAAAAGCGATCGCCACTGATTTATTACCCTCTAGAATCGAAAAAGCCATCAATGTTGGTGCAGAAGCCGCTTTTGATGCGCGTGATCCCGATTTAGCAGCCAAAATTCATGCCCTTACAGGGGGACTAGGCGTTGATGTGACATTGTTAGCCGTACCTAGTGATAAAGCCTTCTTTCAAGCCCTAGACTGTACCCGCAAAGGCGGCAAAATCCTATTTTTCGCCGAATTTCCCGATGAAGTAGAAATCCCCATGAACCCCAACATTCTCTACCGTCGAGAAATCGATTTAATGGGTAGCTATAGTTCCTCCTACCGCCTGCAAAATCTCTCCGCCGACATCGTATTCAATCGTCGCATAGATGTAAAAGCCCTCATCAGCGATCGCTACCCCCTAAAAGATTTATCAGCCGCCGTAGACCAAGCGATCGCCCCTACGGCAGAAACTTATAAAATCCTCATTTATCCGTAAATTGGGGACTGGGGACTAGGGACTGGGGATTATCCTTTTCTCCCTCTGTCCCCCCTGCCCCCTGCCCCCTTTCTTAATTCAGGGTCTTCCCCCTCTCCCCATCTATGGAAATACCGATTACATTACTGATAGTAGCCTTACTAGCTTTGTATGTAGCCTGGAATCTTGGAGCGAATGACGTTGCTAACGCAATGGGAACTTCGGTAGGTTCTAAGGCGATTACTCTCAAGCAGGCACTCATTATTGCTGGGGTCTTAGAATTCACTGGTGCGGTTTTATTTGGTCATCAAGTGACAGCTACCCTCGCAACCAAAGTAGCCAATCCTGATTTATTTGCCGCTACACCCCAAGTTTTAGCCATTGGCATGGTGACAGTGTTAATTTCTTGTGGTGTTTGGCTGCAAATTGCCACAGCCAAGGGCTTACCTGTATCTTCCTCCCATGCAGTCGTCGGTGCGATCGCAGGTTTTAGTTGGGTAGCTTTAGGCGTAGGGGCAATTGATTGGTCAACCATCGGCTCAATTACTATCGGTTGGATTTTAACACCAGTTATCAGTGGAGCGATCGCCGCTTTATTCTATAGTCAAATCAAAAACTGGATTTTGGATCAACCTCATCAAACCAAACAACTACAAGAGTGGATACCCTGGCTAAGTACAGTCCTCATCGGTGTATTTGGCGTAATTGTTCTACCTCCCTTCACTCTACCCATCAACAATTTTTTAACTGCCCAATTCGGCATCCACCTCCCCCCCCACGATATCGCCCTAGTCATAGGTGCATTAGCCGCCGTTGTATTGACTGTTGTGAGTTGGCGACAACTCGACAAGGCAGGGGGCAGGGGGCAGGGGGCAGGGGGCAGAGGGCAGAGGGCAGGGGAGACAAAGGAGACAAAGGAGACAAAGGAGACAGAGGGAGAAAAATACAATCCTCAATCCCCAATCCCTAGTCCCCAATCCCCAGTCCCCAATCCCCTAGAAACCCTTTTCGCCCGCTTCCAAGTATTAAGTGCCTGCTTTGTTGCCTTTGCACATGGTTCTAATGATGTGGGTAATGCGATCGCGCCTGTAGTGGCGATCGTTTATATTGTTCGCACTGGTCAAGTACCCACCAATAGTATTGATATTCCTCTGTGGATTTTAATTCTCGGCGGTGTAGGAATAGTTGGCGGTCTTGCTGTCTGGGGAAAAAACGTCATTGCGACTATTGGCGAGAATATCATTGCCCTACAACCTAGTAGTGGGTTCTGCGCTGAACTCGCCACCGCTACTACTATCCTCATTGCTTCTCGCCTGGGTTTACCTGTTTCCACTTCTCACGCCCTTGTCGGTGGTGTAGTGGGGATCGGTCTTGTGCAAGACATCAAATCAGTGAAGTTTGAAACACTCAAGGGCATAGCCACAGCTTGGATAATAACTGTACCTCTAAGTGCAGTTCTCAGTGCGGTAATCTTTAGTATTGCCAGGATGATTATTTTTTAATATCAACTATTAATATGAATTTAAATTAATCTTTTTGCAGATTTTCCGGTTGTGATCTGCTTTTAGCATGAATAATAGAATGTATTTTGGCAAAATGGCAGCTAATTAATTACAATACGTCTTAAGGAAATAATGTTAATTTCTTCCTTAACTGAAGAGATAAACTGTTATACAAGCTACATTCTATAAAAAGTTACAGGTAACTTTAAAACCCTAGTATTTATTGAGCAATCGGTAATATATTGGCAAACACCTAGTAATCCCTATTGCTAAAAACAACACAATTATTGATATTGAGTCACAAATTTTTCTCTGCAAAAATCTTACTGAGGCAAACTGAACAAGAAATCAGACTGATGAGTGACAAATTATTCTGTGATCTGAAAACAGACACAGTATAAATAAGCTGTGAGTTAACCAACTTGGGATTTGAGATTTAAGGTTTTGGAATGATTGCACCCACTCTGAGGTGACAGCTTGGAGACTTGGGATTTTTGCTACCAACAGGAATCCGGCTTGAACCACAAGGAAAAATCCGTCTTGGAAAGTTCTGATGCCTGCGGGCAAGCCGCAAAGCGTCTACGGAGGAAACCTCCGCTCAGACTTTCCGCAAAATCTAAAATCTAAAATTCGGAGGGTCAAATAGTATGCTTTGCCAATACTGGGGTAAGCATGACAAAATGGCGTTGATATCCGTAAGTCCTGTTAAGATTTTCTCTTTAATTTGACAAAATACCAGAAACTTAGTATTAGCACCACGCAATTTGACAGGAAGCAGCTTTATCGTCAAGGTGTATAGAGGTTAGAAACTAATGGGGCGATTTGAGAAGCGACCAGACAACCCAAGAGTCAGAGGCGACATATCCAGAGCCGCAGAATCAGCTCTGTGGGCTGTCGTCGAAGATTTAGAAAGTATCCAACAAAGTTTACTTAAATCCTTGCAAGATGAAATTAAAAGATTGCAAGGCGAAAAAGAGCGTTTGTCTGAGGAAATTAACCAATTAATTGAAGAAAAAGAACATTTACAAGAAGTTAGACGAATTACAGAACAGCAGGTGTTAATCCGGCAGTTGTCAGAAGCTCTAGCTAAACACATTTGTTCTCAACTACAATCTTCTTTAGCGAAGATAGCTAGCCAAACCGAAAGTCAAATTGCTGCTCTCAAGTCGGCTCAAGTAGTGAATTCTGAGAATAACAACTTAGAGCAAGCAGAAAAAATGCTGGGTAATCTAGACGATAACCTCACCATCACTTTTAATTCCCTACAACAAGAACTCAAAAATTATCAAAACAATCTCTCCCAACAGCTGTCGCGGATGTACGATCAGCAGCAGCAAGGGGAAACTATTTTAGAAGACTTTATCAGTCAGCTGCGTAATGAACTCAGCCAAACTATTCAAGAAGCTTCACAGCTAGCCGCTCAATCATCTCTACCTACAGTCATACAACCGACGGGAGTTCCATCTTCTAATGTTAGTTCCGTCGTTAACTTATCTCCACCTACAGTCATCCAACCTGCGGAAGTTCAATCTAATACAGCTTTACAAACTCCTCAAACAGTAGAGCAGGTTTTTTCCCAACCGATAGAACCGCAACAATCTGTAACTGCGCCCTCCGCACCATTTATTATTCCTCCACCTGCTCAACAACCTGTTACATCGACAGTTACACCACCCAGCGAAGTCAAATCTCCACCAGAACCGATTTCTGTGCTACAGCCAGAAATCTCTGTACCAGAGATCACCCCTCCAGAAATTCCATCTTTGCAGCCACCAGAACCGATTTCTGTGTTGCAGCCGTCAATACCTGAAACTCAGATTACATCCCCACCGCCAGAAAAACTGCCAGAACCTGTTGCAGTCACTCAACCCAAACCCCCATCCAATCAGGAAAAGGCTCAAGAACCAATTTCTGTACTGCAAACAGATGTTCCAACTAAAGAAAATCCGGCTCCAGTAGTTAGACCATCGTCAAAACGGGTATCTTCGCCGCCTCCAACTAGATCCCGTCGTTCTTCTAATTTATCTACAGTTCAAATTGGCTTTTTGCTAATAGTTGCGTCGGCTGTGATGTCATCACTGTACAACGTCGCTATCAAGGGGATGTTTTATAAAACCTCTCAAACCTCGGCTGTCTTGGAAATTGCTGGCTTAATTGCGCCAACAGTGGGAAATATTATGTTAATTCTCACTTTGCGCTTGATGGTGGTAGTACCATTGATGATGCTGTTAGCTCCTATGATGCACCCCCAAGTCTGGGAGGATTTACAAACCCTCAAGCAATCTTTTGGGAAAAACTCTGGTTCTCCCCGCAGTAGGCGACAAAGTGGTTTGCAGTTAATTATTGCTAGTGGTTGCTTTTTGTTTTTATCCCAGGTTTTGATTTACTTCGCCATTGGCCAAGTCGCAACAGGAACAGCGATCGCTCTATTCTTTGTTTATCCCGTTGTTGTCAGCCTTTTATCTTGGTTTCTGTTACGCGATCGCCCCAGTGGTTTCCGCACTACCGCTTTAGGTGCAATCTTTGGCGGAGAATTACTGGTGTTTGGCGGTGCTTTCATTGCTAATGGGATGAATAACAATAATTTACTAGGAGGGATCACGGCAATCTTAGCTGGAGTAGCTTTTGCTTGTTATTTACTCTTAACTAGAGCTTGTGCTACTAAAATACATCCTGTCTCTTTGACATTTGTTAATTTCGCCACCATGTTGGTTTTGAGTTTCATCTTTTTAATGTTGCCTTTACCCAGTAATTGGAGTCTTGCCGTTGATCCCTCTAAGGTACTAGAAATTGTTTTAAGTGCAGCGATTTTAGGAGTCTTGACGCTCGTTGGCTATGTGTGCAATCATCTGGGGGTTGGTAAGTTAGGCGCGCCGCGATCGGCAGTTATTGGTGCTGGTGTACCGATTTTGACCGTGATTTTTGCTGGCTTAGTCCTCCAAGAAACACTCAACATTGTCCAAGTTTTGGGCGTGTTATTTGTCACTTTTGGAGCAGCAGCCTTTAGCTTTGGTAAAGTGCGAAATCCTAACCCGTCCTCTGGGACAGAAAACTAATTCTCTGGTATTAACTATTTTGATCAGCCATAAATTTTGATACCAGAAATGTCATATCATTTTAACTATCTAAAATTCCCAACATGATGCCTAAAATTCTTAGTGTTCATCTTTAACCAAAGAATTTATACCATTGATGGAGAAACTGGTTAATTTAGATGGAAACCAAAAACCTGGAGCAGAAGCTAAAGTTGTGGCATGACATAGCATTCTACTCATGTCGCTATTGAGAAATTACCAACTAAGTCAGGCCAGTTAACATTCTTACTTTTTAGTATTATCGTAGTCCTATAAATCTCAATGTCATTAAACTTTGATAATTGGATTTAGCAAATCCTTATCTAGTGCTGACCGAGTTTAAATATTAAAAAATAAAAGATTAAAAATAAATTAATTCACATAATTTTAATGCCATGATATCTGAAGATAGAATATTATGTTGTGAGCAAATAAACCGTATGGCGACAGTCGAAAGCTCTACCTAATCAAGTATCTGTGACTTTCCCTCTATGCAAGGAACTCACTTGCTACCAATCAGCAGGGATGCCGCATTTCATGGTAAGAAAAATCGCCCTACTTTTTAGACGTTCAGTAGGTTGCCAAGTGACTCTTTGAGAGTAACTACTCCTTGTTGTCTCTGAGAATATACCGATTAGCAAGTTTTTCCAGAGTCCGCACGTCACTGAAAACCTGAAACGTTCTGGAACGGTAACTCCAGTAAATATATTCAATTAAGCTATCTTCCAAACTTGGTAGATAGCCAAAGTTGTTGGAAATAATTGTTACTGAGAGTTACTAAATAAAGGGCAACAGAAAATCCGGATATAGCAGAAAGTCCTTGTAGGTTACTTATTAGAACCATATATTATATAGTTCGTTAGTGCCTGACAAAGATATCATGGGTAAATTCTGGCAGTTAAATCGCTATTTTTCGGTAAGATACAGAAATAACTCTCGTAGTCTCACGATTACTACTCTTACCGAACCACAGTATGGAGGAATGGGTAATTTGAATACAAATTATTAGTTACGAAACCCATAATATACATTCTGGCGCGGTGAGAACACCTGCCATTAGGTGTATTGCAATTACTTTTTTAAACTAACTTAGTGTGTATTCAACTATTTGTAATTTATGAGTAACGATATCGATCTGATCAAACGTCTTGGCCCCAGCGCGATGGATCAGATCATGCTATACCTGGCATTTAGTGCCATGCGGACAAGTGGGCATAGACACGGCGCATTCTTAGATGCAGCAGCTACCGCCGCTAAGTGTGCGATTTATATGACTTATCTAGAGCAAGGTCAAAATCTACGGATGACAGGCCATTTGCATCATCTAGAGCCGAAACGAGTCAAAATCATCGTTGAGGAAGTCAGACAGGCTTTAATGGAAGGCAAACTGTTAAAGATGTTGGGTACACAAGAACCCCGCTATCTGATTCAGTTTCCCTATGTTTGGATGGAGAAGTTTCCTTGGCACCCTGGTAGATCCAGAATTCCTGGGACGAGTTTAACTAGTGAAGAAAAGAAACAAATTGAGCAGAAATTACCCAGTAATTTACCCGATGCTCAGTTAGTCACATCATTTGAATTTGTCGAGCTAATTGAATTTCTCCATAAGCGATCGCAAGAAGACTTACCACCAGAACATCAAATGCCTTTGAGTGAGGCCTTAGGAGAGCATATCAAACGTCGTCTGCTCTACTCAGGCACGGTGACACGAATCGATTCACCTTGGGGAATGCCTTTTTACGCCCTGACTCGTCCCTTTTATGCGCCAGCTGACGACCAAGAGCGCACCTACATCATGGTAGAAGACACTGCTCGATATTTCCGTATGATGAAAGATTGGGCAGAAAGAAGACCGAATGCCATGCGTGCTTTAGAGGAATTAGATATTCCGCCCGAAAGATGGGAAGAAGCCATGCAGGAATTAGATGAAATCATCCGAGCTTGGGCAGACAAATATCATCAATCTGGAGGTATCCCCATGATTTTACAGATGGTATTTGGCAGAAAAGAAGATTAATCACAAATCAAAAACAGTGATTTGTACAACCAACCTAACAATCAGTAACACCACAAAAACGTTCTTCAAGATCACAAACGAGCATCTGCATAGCAGCTATAAACGAGATTTTGCTATCTTCAAAACAAGCAGGATCTCAGACTTTGGGATAAATTGGCTGAACTAGCAGATAGCTATCGTCTGTGCTAGATTTAGATTTTAACTATTTTGGTTGAGCAGAATTCGTCTCAGAAACCTGCAAAATCAATATATCAAATTGTCAGAATTTTTCGCTACATTCGGCTGACTTGATCTTGGGATTTTGGATTTGACACCTTGAATTGATCCCCAGCCATTAAACCAGGGGTTTGGCAGATTTTTCAATTTTTGCATCTTCACCGCAAAATCAGCCTGAGAAAATTCTGATCGGAGGAAACATCCGATCAAAACTTCCCGCAAAATTTAGTGTCTAAATTTAGATGCCTGGACTTTGAGGAACTGGTTGACCTTCAAAAGTGGAATTGGATTGTGTGTTTGGCTGAACTGGTGACAGTGAAGTAGGTGCAAAACCAGTCACGCGATCGCTACCATTAATACAGGTATTCAACACCTCATTAGGCGCAAGCTTCGTCTCAGCACGCAAACCAACGACACACTCCGCAAAACGCACTGGTAGTAAACTGCGTCCGCAGTAGTTCAGCACATCTGGATTAATTGCTTCTTGAGTATTCTTACTAACTGAAACTACACAGGTAGCTAATTCCTTTGGTCTTCTGGCTCTGGTGCAGGTAGTTAAGGCATCACTAGCACTAATTTCCGTGCGTTGATCAATGAACACCACACAAGCCGATAAGTCTGTAGGACGCAAAGCTTCAGCACAAGCTTGTGAAGCCGCTTGCTCACTCACGCCAACTCCTAAAAGTCGGCCTGCACAGGCGCGATAATCATTATAGGTAGTAGCCATACTAGGGAAGCTCATCACTACAGAGCCGCCTATAGCCAATACTGGTGCGATCATCCGAATCATACGAGTTTTCAAGTCCATTTAGGATTTCCCCCCACTAACCTGTGTTCTGCACATTGCGATCGTCTGAACACTCAAAGTTATGCTAACTCAAATGTGCAACAAATCTTTGGCTAATCAGGCAAAACCAAAGAACAGGAAGAAAAATCTTTTATTTTGGGGTTGGGGATTGGGGATTGGGGACTGGGGATTGGGGATTGGGGATTGGGGTAATGTGGATTGAAAACAAGGGAGACAAGGTAGGAGATGAGAAAAACTGTTCCCTGTTCCCTGTTCCCTGTTCCCTGTTCCCTGTTTTCTAATGACTAATGACTATTGACTGTTGACTATTGACCATTGACTAAAAATTATTTTTGCAATTCTTAATTGCGAGTATTTATAATAGTATGTCTGGGTAAAATTTAAACAGGATTAGATTAAGGAAACTCATGTCCCGATATAGAGGGCCACGGCTTAGAATTGTACGTCGCTTAGGCGAATTGCCAGGATTAACTCGTAAGAGCGCAAGACGCGCTTATCCTCCAGGTCAGCATGGTCAGAACCGCAAGAAGCGTTCTGAATATGCTGTCCGTTTAGAAGAAAAACAAAAACTCCGTTGTAACTACGGTTTAACCGAAAAGCAGTTACTACGTTATGTGCGGAAAGCTAGACGTGTAACTGGTTCTACCGGTCAAGTGCTGCTGCAATTGCTAGAAATGCGCTTGGATAATACCGTTTTCCGCTTGGGTATGGCTCCCACCATCCCAGCTGCTAGACAGTTGGTCAGTCATGGTCACGTTACAATTAACGGTCGTGTAGTAAATATCCCCAGCTATCAAATTCGTCCTGGAGAAGTAATTGCGGTCAGAGACAGAGCGCAATCCCGGAAGTTGGTGGAAACGAATTTACAGTATCCCGGTTTGGCAAACCTTCCCAATCATTTGGAGTTTGATAAAAACAAACTGGAAGCTAAAGTAAACAGTGTTATTGAACGCGAATGGGTAGCTCTCCAAGTTAACGAACTGCTGGTTGTGGAATACTATTCCCGACAAGCCTAATATACTCCCATCGCCAACTGCAACAGCAGTGGCGTGGGTGCAAATTTGTCTACTATGCTTTTCGCCACCTAGTGAGCAAAATATCAACGCTGATTGGCAATTTTGTGATACTGCTTTGTCAATTTAGCGGTTTTTTTATGTCTGTGCTGGGGATTTCTTTTCGTCGTTGGCGATTTTTAATGTAGTGAGTTGGCTTTCTCAATTTTGAGAATGCTGGAATTTTAAGGACTAAAGTCCTTACTACAAACTTTTTTACTCCACGAATTGGAGATTTTTTCAGTGTTTTGAGAAACTGAAAGATGATTTTCCTCCTTAAGATGGTTGAAAATTATCTGTGATTGAAGGGTAATGTCGATCAAAGGGATTTTTAGCCAGAAATTGATGAACTGATAGATATAAAGCTGACTCTAATGGAGATGCGATCGCCTGTTTGAAATGGTACTAATATTCGAGTCAGCTTATATACTCCCCCATAACTATGCAATTAATTTTCTGGCTGGGTATAACTCATGTACAGATAGCTTCAGTGTTATCCACACCCATTAAAGACCCAGTACCCGTATTTTTGATGATTTTGGGGATTATGTTAATTGCCCCGTTATTATTTGAGAAAATTCGGCTACCAGGAATTGTAGGATTAATTTTGGCAGGGGTGTTAGTCGGCCCTAATGGCTTGGGATTGTTGGCGCGGGACAGTACCATCGTCTTGTTAGGCACTGTGGGCTTATTATTTCTCATGTTCATGGCTGGTTTAGAAACTAGCTTAGATGACATGAAATACAATGCAGATAAGGCGGTAGTCTTTGGGCTAGCTACTTTTGCTGTACCAATGGTATTGGGTACGGTAGCCATGATGAGTATTGGTTATGGGGCTTTACCTGCAATTTTAGTGGCTTCCTGTTTTGCTTCCCATACCCTGCTAGCATTACCCATTGCCAGTAAATTAGGGATTATGCGTTCTCAAGTGTTGACTACTACGCTAGGCGGCACTTTAATTACTAATATTTTGGCACTGTTGGTGTTAGCTGTAGTAGTCAGGGCGCACCAAGGTAGTTTAACTTTAAGTTTTTGGTTATTTTTGATCCCAGCGTTGATAGTCTACACTTTTTTGACTTTATGGGGTGTACCCCGTATTGGCCAGTGGTTTTTCCAGAGATTTGGTCACGATGAAGGGGCAGAATTTACCTTTGTTTTGGCTACCTTATTTGTGGTGTCCTTTGGGGCGGAATTGGTGCAGATTGAACCAATTATTGGGGCGTTTTTGGCGGGGGTAGCCATTACCCAACTGATTCCCCAACTTAGCCCGTTGATGAACCGCATTCAATTTATTGGTAATACCTTATTTGTTCCCTTCTTTTTGATTTCCGTGGGGATGCTGGTTAACCCTGGGATTTTGATTAAAGATCCGCGATCGCTGTTAGTATCTGGTGTGATGGTAGCTGTGGCTATTGTGGCTAAATATCTACCTGCTTGGGGTGCTGGTAAGTTATTTGGGATGGATTTTAACAATATCATGGTGATGTTTGGGCTATCGGTAGCACAAGCTGCATCAACTTTAGCAGCCATCACCGTTGCTTATAACATTAAGCTAGTCGATGAATTAACTGTGAATGGCACAATAGCCATGATTTTAGTTACCTGTATTGCTTCGCCTTGGGTAACAAATCAATGGGGACGCAAACTCAAACCAGAAGCCGTTAGTGTCCAGAAATTCGCAGATGATCATATAGGCGATCGCGTTTTAGTTCCGGTAGCTAACCCCAGTACAGAAGATAATCTCCTCAAATTAGCGATTATTCTCGCTAAATCAGCAAATGGGACACTGTTACCACTCCATGTTTTACTCGAAGAAAATACCCCCCTTTCCCCAGAGGCGAAAACCAGACAAAGCCAACTGTTATCCACAGCAGAAATGATTGCTCATGCAGCCGTGGCGAATGTTAACCCTATTGGGAGAATTGATGAATCTATTGATAAGGGTATTGCCCGTGTAGCGGAAGAAAAACAAGCCAGCGTCGTCATTTGCGGCTGGAAAGGCTATTCTACTTATCAAGAAAATTTATTTGGTAGTGTGATAGACCGGATTGTACAGCGTAGCAGCGTCCCTGTGTTGGTATCGCGTTTTCCCCTACCTATTGAACACACCAATCGGGTATTTTTAGCATTCACCACCGAACAGACGCGAGAAAATTCTTTTAACCAAAGTATTGACTAGCCAAGAGTTTAGCTACAGAACTCAAAGCCACTCTTCAACTGTTACAAGTTGTCTCAGCCAAGGGAAAAACAGGCGATTTACGCAATGTTGAACTGCCACCAGACACACCAATTCAACAAGTACGAGGTAATTTCGTCCGACAAGTTTCACGATTACTTAAAACCAATGACTTACTGCTGTTAAATGGTGGAGTCAAACACAAAACCCAACTCATGGCACTATTTGGTAAAGCACCAGAAGCGATCGCTCATAATCACCCAGAAATTGCTATGATTATTGCTTACTTTCCAAATTGAAAGGGTGTAAGGGTGTAAGGGCGTAAGGGTTTAGAGGAAGACAATACCTAATTCTTACCCAGTCCCCAATCCCCAGTTCCCAATCCCCAATATTTATGATTTACCCCGTCATTTGGCAGAATAATTCAGTCATACTAATTGACCAAACCCGTTTACCTAATGAGTATGCTGTGGTGGAAATTCACCGTAGCGAAGATATGGCGAAGGCGATTAAAACGATGATTGTGCGGGGTGCGCCGGCAATAGGTGTGGCTGCGGCTTACGGGATGT
>NZ_PJIZ01000132.1 GCF_021596505.1 Nostoc sp. CMAA1605
ATGATCATTGCTGAACAAATTTATGCAATTGTCAAAGGCCTTCCTGAAGAACAAGCCAATGAAGTTCTCTCATTTGCAGAATTCATTCTTGCTAAACATTTAATGACTCACCAATCAGCACAGACATTAGATAATACTGTTGCTTGGAAAGAACTGGTTGATTCACTAGCTGGGGCTTGGGAAGATGACTTCCCTTCTTTGGAAGAAATTCGTACCGCATCAGGATATTAACGAATTTTCTAGAGTTTCGGGACTAGCGATCGCAGATTAGTATTAATTACCTAACTTTAATCTTAAGTTTCACTAGTCATCAACAACTCAGTACATCATTAAGTTAATATTTCCCTGGCTAAATTGATCATCTTGGAAGCTTGGGTAATAATATTGCTGCAATTGTTGGCACTTAGTGAACCATGAATAACCTAACTGGAAGCTTTTTGGATGATCTGCCAATAATTTTGGCAGGGCCAATACTGAAACATACTGACTCAAAATCAGTAACTGTACTGGTGGTACTCAAACAAGCTTGTCAGGTGGTACTTAAGGTTTATGACACCATAGATGATGGTGAAAGGCTAAATAATTGCTTACTCATCGGGCAACGTTATACAGTTGCGCTAGGAAAACATTTACACGTTGTAGCGGTTACGGCTGTGTCTGGAAATGGGGAAAATTTAACGAGCCATCGCATCTACGCCTATGATTTAGAATTTACCCTACCAAACCAAACTACACTCAGCCTCGAACAAGCTTTATCTTCTCCCCGTTTTCCCTACGTTAATATTAGTTACTTCCAACATCAAAAACCAACTTTCATTCTCCCACCCCACCGCCTCGAAGATTTACATATTATCCATGCGTCCTGTCGGAAACCCCAAGGTCACGGATTTGATGCTTTACCAATTTTAGATAGCTTAATTGCCACCACCAAACAAATTCGCGATCGCCCCCAGCAACTATTCCTTACAGGTGATCAAATTTATGGTGATGATGTCGCAGATGCTTTTTTGTGGTACGCCAGCCCTTTGGGAGATATTTTACTAGGTTGGGAAGAACAACTACCCATCGGTCACACTGATCGTACACCCCAAGAATTACCAGCCGGAACGAGAGCAAAATTAGCCACAGTCAACGCAGGCTTTACGGCGGGATTACACAATAAATCAGAGAAAGTCTCTAGCCATCTTTTCAGTTTGGGTGAATACTACGCTGCTTATATCCTCGCTTGGTCGCCAATCTGCTGGCCGGATACTTTTCCCGATGTCCACACCATTACTCAAGACCCTGATGTCATCAAGTTTTGGCAAGAGTCAGTTAAATATCTCCGCCAATTCATGGCCACACTACCACAAGTCCGCCGTGTCTTGGCGAATATTCCCACATACACTATTTTTGATGACCATGATGTCAGTGATGATTGGAACTTAAATCAGGCTTGGTGTTTGCGGGTGTTGGGAAATCCTCTAGGACGAAGAGTAGTCCAGAATGCTTTATTAGCCTATGCAGTGTTTCAGGCTTGGGGGAATACACCAGAACAATTTGCTAAGGGTGAAAACGGCGAAAATCTACTGAAAGCGGCTGCGGCTTGGTCACATTTTCAAGGCAAGAACGAAAATGCAGAGAAAGCGATCGCCCGCTATGTCGGTATACCCAGTATTAATCCCCACACCAATTTACCTAATTTTGTCCTAGAAGATGGAGTATTTACCTTAGAACGCGATCCCCAAGTTTTGACTTGGAATTATACCGTCACCAGCAATTGTCACCAAGTCATTGTTTTAGACACCAGGACTTGGCGGGGATATCCAGCCGACGCAAAACCCATCGCCCCACCGATGTTATTATCTCCCAGCGCGATGCAACAACAATTACAAGCACCTTTACAACAAACAGCACACCATCAACATCTCACCTCATTTGTCATCGCGCCTACCAATGTTTTTGGTTTGCAAGTCATTGATTGGATTCACCACTGGCAATTAAAACGGGAAAAAGTGTTTTCTACAGACGTAGGCGACGCTTGGAATATTCATTTTCCCGCATTGGCGAGACTGTTAACAACTCTGTGTGAACAACGCCAAAAACTCATCATTCTTTCTGGTGATATTCATTATAGTTGCACAGCTAAGTTAGCTTACACCAGGACTCGCAATCCTCAACAACCATCGGTTTTAGTACAGTTAACTGCCAGTGCCTTAAAAAATGAAGAACCCATCACTAGAATTATTCACACCCGCTTGAAAAATTGGTTATTACCAGAAAAAAAGAGATATTGGATTGGCTGGAATCAACCGCCGAATCTACGAGAAATTTCCGCCAGAAAATTGCGTCATCATCAAGCCAAAAATAATCCTGACTGGTATTGTTTATTAGAATGGATACCACGACAAAGCACAAAAAACTTTTACCAGCTTACAGATATATCTGGTTTAGTACCTGCCCACAAACCCACTATCAACCCGAAATGGCGATGGTTAGCACCTTTGATGTTTTGGCGATCGCGCTGGTTTCAAGATGGTAGAGAAGTAGTAGGTGTAAATAACATCGCCTCAGTGCATTTTGATTTAACAGCAGTAGAAAATGACTACCAAGTTATTCACGATATTTATTGGTTCGATTCCATCTGCTCCAATCAAGTTGTCTACAGTCGTTTTAGCACTAACTTTCAACCAAATAACAAATCTTAGGGTATAGGGCATGGGGCATGGGGCATTGGGCATTGGGCATTGGGCATAGGAGTAAAATCTACCCTGTCTACCTTGTCTACCTTGTCTACCTTGTCTCCCAATCCCCAGTCCCCAATCCCCAATCCCCAATCCCCAACCCCTCACTCCACCTTGACCAAAATTAATGGGATACAAGCCCCGTCCACTTCGGCAAGCTCAGTGCATCGCTTCTGGGACGGCTTTGTTTGTGTTAAACTAATTGCCGTAGAAGTTTTCCGCGTCAAATGATAGTTTTAGAGTTGAAGGCAAAAGGGAAAACAACTCAATATGCAGCCATAGATGAAGCGATCAAGACTGCTCAATTCGTCCGCAACAAGTGTATCCGTTTTTGGATGGACAACCGAGATGTAGGACAGAAAGAGCTATATCGCTACAACACTGCATTAAGGGCTGAATACTCCTTCGTTAAAGACTTAAACTCTCATGCAACTCAGGTAGCAGTAGAAAGAGCATATAGCTCCATAGCTAGGTTCTACAACAATTGCAAGAAACAAATCCCTGGTCAAAAGGAATATCCCAAGTTTAAGAAAAATAACCGTTCGGTGGAATATAAAACCTCTGGGTGGAAACTATCAAAAACGAGAAAGCAGATCACCTTTACCGACAAAAAGGGAATTGGCAAACTCAATCTCAAAGGAACGTGGGATTTAAACTTCTACCCATTAGAACAGATAAAACGAGTTAGGTTAGTACGTCGTGCTGACGGTTACTATGTTCAGTTTTTAGTTAGTGTAGACAATAAAGTAGAAACACAACCAACGGGTAAAACTATTGGTTTAGATGTGGGATTAAAAGAATTCTACACAGACAGTAATGGGCATAGTGAACCGAACCCAAGGTTTTATCGCACAGGAGAAAAGCATCTAAAGTTTCGACAAAGACGTGTTCAAAGGAAGAAAAAAGGCTCTATCAACCGCAAGAAAGCCATTAATAAATTAGGGCGAGTACACCTCAAAATAAGTAGGCAACGTGAAGAACACGCTAAGAGAATAGCGCGTTGCGTAATCCAATCTCACGATTTGGTCGCCTATGAAGACTTGAGGATAAAAAATTTAGTTAAGAATCAATGTCTCGCCAAATCTATTAATGATGCTGGTTGGTATCAATTCAGAAAATGGTTAGAGTATTTTGGGGTGAAGTTTGGCAGGATAACTGTAGCGGTCAATCCTGCCTACACATCACAAGAATGCTCTAACTGTGGAGCATTAGTCAAAAAATCTCTATCCACAAGAACTCATGTTTGTGAATGTGGATTTGTGCTGGATAGAGATTGGAATGCTGCTATTAATATTCTGAAATTAGCCTTGAGTACGGTAGGGCATACCGGAACTTGGGTCATAGACCCGAACGCTTCAGGAGATTCGACCTCTACTCATGCTGGAGAAATCCTGTATGAGCAAGTTGGGTCTATGAATGAAGAATCTTCGCCCTTATAGGGCGGAGAGTGTCAAAAACTCTAAATACCCTTGACTGAGTTCTTGCACAGCTAAATCATAAAATTGTTTACCATGTTCAGGTGTAGCTAAGGCGGGATTAGAACCCATACGTCCATCTGGGTAACGTAATCTAAAATCTGTGGCACTATAAATTTTATGTCCAGAAACTACATTTGGGTCTAAATATGCTTGTTTAATCGCTTCTGGATAGACGTATTGGGTAACAGCTACTTCACTGGGGGTAGCATGAGAACCTTCTTGATCCCCATATAATTCTTTGGCTAGTTTATATACGGAACTGCACATGAACCAATTAGCAATTTGACATTGCACATTTTGAGCATTTTTAATTTGCAAGTCTTCCAAATGTGCATAGGTTTCTGAAAATGCAGCTTTGAGGGTGGCGATATTTCCACCGTGTCCGTTGATAAAGTAGAACTTAGTAAAACCTGCTTTAGCAAGACAAGTTACATAGTCGCGGATCACTTGAATTAAGGTGCTAGGACGCAGACTCATAGAACCAGGAAAAGCCGTGTGATGTAATGCCATCCCCACATTGATTGTAGGGGCAACCATCGCACCTGTCACTTCACCCACACCACGGGCGATCGCTTCTGCACAAATCGCATCAGTTCCTATTAAACCAGTGGGGCCATGTTGTTCTGTAGAACCAATAGGGAAAATAATCCCTGTGGAAGTTTGCAAATAACTTTCCACTTCTGGCCATGTGCTTAGATGTAATAGCATTTTCAATAAAATTCCCTTTCAATAGCCAATACGAGATTCTATCGTGTTTGGTAAAATCTCACTGGCTAACTGTAGGATTTGTATTATCTTCTAGTCTGCTTTCTACTCACACTTGGGCTGGACGCTATATTTTAGCCAAACACCACAAACTCTTAACCGCTAGATTGGTAATCTTACCAATCTGACATGAAACTATTCATTTTTACAAATATTGTTTAGGGGATGGAGTCGCTACGAGTTTTGAGAGATAAGGATACAAACTATTTACCGATACTGCTACTCTAACCTATGACACTCGGTGCGAGACTCCATACAATTTTTAACTCATGAATGAGATCGCTATTGTGGGGAAATTCGAGGAGACGAGAGTACAAGGGAAATAACCCTGATGCTCAACTTTTGATTAATCAAAAGAATAATGTTTTTTGACTGCGCTTTTAATTTCCCATGTACAGGACATTCCAGCCGGAAAGGTCACTAAATCCCCTTTACCCATCTGTACTGGTTTACCGCCATCCGGCGTAACAATTACATCACCTTCTAAAAAATAACAAGTTTCTTGAGTATCATAAGTCCAAGGAAATTTAGAGATTTCTTTTTGCCAAATTCCCCATTGGAACACACCTAAATTCTCTAGTGTTTCTTGACTTGGTTGACGCTCAATTTTAATTTCCATTGCAAACTTTCTGATTTTGTTACTTAGCAGTAGGATTGGATATCCTCTCCACATTTATCTACTAAATAACACAAGGCGCGAAAACGCAAGCCTACAAATTGATCATATAGGGGGTTAAGTTTGCACATGGGAGGAATGTGAGCAATTTTCCGCCCAAATAATACAATGTCACGCTCGAAAGGACATTGAGCCGGAATTAATTTGGCGATCAAGCAAGCTAGTTGACGATCTTGGATTTCTAAGTCGTCAAGCCATTGACGCAGGGGTTTCAAGAGATCAAATTTTTTGCGTCTACCTGCTTGTGTAGAAATATCCATAGGTTGGATGAAAGCGGATAGGACAATATCTTGATGATCTTGATGGATGACACTCATAAGCGAATTTTTACCTTTTAGATAAAGATTTGGTGAATTTTGTCGATTGTGCAACTTACCATACATTTTTTTAGAAAAAACTATCCCCCGTGCAGATAGATTAAGAACTGCACAAGTAAAGGTTAATTTTTAGAAAATTTGTAGGTAAATTAGGGGACTAATTGATATTTAAACTGACTGCATAGTCAAGAACTGTCCCGTTAAATACAAAATAACAAAGAAAAAATAAAAGTGGTATTTCTTTAACTTATCGATTTCTGATATTGCAGATAGCAATCCCATATAGTAAGTTAAAATCTCCGGTTTGGAAACTATACAGTATGTAGAGATGTGATTTTACCTAGCAAAGTTCCGAGATACTGATGTCTCAGCTATGTTTATTAGGTTTTAACCTCTACGGACAACTGATTGTATGATACGCGGTAACAAATAAATTGTGATGTACGCTACATAAATTCACCTGAATATTATTTAATAAGTTACTACCCACTGTTTGATAAGTAGAAACTAATCTTCAGCCGCAAGTGCTGGATTAACTTCTGAGGAAAGTTGATTTTATCCCCAGAATAAAATACCCTTTTCTGCTATAAAAATATCAAACGAGCGGAAGAAAAAAGTTATTAGTTATTAGTCATTAGTCACTAGTCATTAGTCATTAGTCATGAGGGAACAGTTTTTCTCATCTCTTACCTTGTCTCCCTTGTCTCCCCCTGCCTCCCCTGCTCCCCCTGCCTCCCCTGCTCCCCCTGCTCCCCCTGCCTCCCCTGCTCCCCCTGCACCCCTACACCCCTACACCCCTACACCCCTAACTTCTCCCTTCCTCCGAGGGCTAACAGCCAAACTAAGATGACAATCCAGTGTATGAGGACAATTATCCAAAAACAGCCGGTGAGGGCGTAGGCGACGGTGCAGCATAGTCCTAAGAGTCCGGCTAGGGTGAGGAAAATGGGGTGTAAGAAGGTGGGGGAACCTTGGGGGAAGAAGGTTTTAGCGTTGAGGGGATGATAAATGATAAACAGAAAGACGATGAATAATGCCCACAATGCCCATATGTACCAGTTGATGACTTCTATGGGGTGGGGAAGGGATAAAACTCGGAAGACTAATTCTTCGGAGATGGCTGGGGAAAATAGGGCTTGTAGGGCGATCGCTATATGCTCTATTCTCTTAGATGGGCTAAAACTCCAACGCAAAAAGCCGAATTTCCAACCCAAAGGTATGGCGATCGCCCCGTAAACTATTAATATCACTCCCATCACTAGCCAATCTTGGGCGCGGGGAAGTACCAAGGACGCAAGTAAGCGATTGAGCAAAATACTGAAGGGTGCAATGTTTGTCCCAGGAATAGTCAAATATCCTAAGCCCATTGTCGGTGCGAGGGGGGCGACATCGGGATTTGTACCGCCAATTTGATTGGTTCTGAGAAACCACAGTTTTGCACCATGTTTTAAGAATAAAGCGGCTAGTTCGTCGTGGGCTTGTCTCGGTAGCATTGTCCGCCAACTAGTTAACGCCGCCCAAATACTACGATTACGGTGTGCTGCTTGTCCTGTACCAGTCCCCATTAAATAATCTGCACTACTTTGCCAGTCAGCGCGGACAATTCCCAAGGGTGTTAATTGTCTTTCTAAAGCTTGACCAAGATGCACTAATTTTTGAAAGCGTAATGTCTGGGGATCGTTGGGATGATTATTTAGCCATTGCTGAATTTCGGGACGGGATTTCACCTGCTGGGTAATGACTTGAATGGCAATATACAATGCTTGGCTAGCATCTTGGACGCAAGAAGTGGCGGGGGAAACCGTCGCGCTACCTGTACCGTCACCAGTACGATAACGCGCCATCATAATTTCTAACTGTCGCAGAAATTCTGTCGCGGGGGAGAGTTTCACACCGGCAAAATCATAATCTTGGGTAACGGCGGGAAACTTCATCAACACATCAGAAATGGGGCGTGTGGCTGCCCATCCCCATTGCAAGTTACCCATATAATCAACCCAGGAATGTTTACCGGAGATGATCCCATCGGGATTATTGGCGTAAATCTGGGCGTAGGTAATGGCAAACTGTAATTCTTGGGTGATGGGTTCACGCACCACCTCCGCTAGTCCAAAAGCAAAGTGTCCGGTGACGGTGAAGGCGGGGAATCCTTCGGCTTTTTTTCCGCCAATGCCGCCAAAACTGTGGAGAAGAATGGCTTGATCACCTTCTCGCCAATCTAATAAGGCGTTGGGTGGTGCTTTGGTGGTGGGATCAAGCAAAACTTTGGTGATTGTTCCTTGGTCTTGTGATTTAATCTGCCAATTTTCATCCTTGGTGTAGGTAAGTCCGGCTGCTTGTCCCAAGACTATTTTACTAGGCTGGAGTTGCAGGAGCGATCGCGGCACTAATCCCTGGACAGTAAATATTCCTTGGGGGTTTTTACCACCGTAGATATACCAGCCAAAGGTTCCCACTGGGGAAGTTTCGATTTGTCTGGGGGTAGATGGGGGGATATTGCGGGTGTCGAATAACTGTTGGGGGATGCGGATGGTTTCTTCTACGCCATCAAATTGGCGAGTCACGCGGCTATAGTGACGCACCCGAAAAAAATCACTGGGACAAGGTGAACTCCCTGGACAAGCTGGAGGTGCAGGATATTTACTGCTAGTGGGTTCGGGATAGAGAATTTTGACTAAGCTATAAAATCTACCCGTAGTTAATACTGGTTCTTGGGAAATCCGCAGGCGCGGTTCACTATTACCGATTTCTACTAGTTCTGCATCATTTAAACTGACAATCACATCGTCATTAGGTCTAGCACCAGCCAATGATTGCAAAGGCCCCACCTGAAGACGACCATCTAAACGTGCTGGATGAATAATCCCCGCAGCTTGGCTTTTTTTCGTACTCTCGGTAAATTTGACATCTCGTTGTACAGCTTGCACGTAAGACTTTAACTGTGGTTGATCTTGCCATTCCAAGCGAATGATCTTACCAACTAAAGACTGTGCTGTGGGGGGTGCGTGTTGAATTTCTATCCATACCCAGTCTTCCCCAGGTGGGATTTGTTGTGGCGTAGGTAAAAGTAATCTCCCTATCCATTTAGCGACGGGTTGATACAAATCGGGGTTGACAGTTTGATTGAGGGGATAATAGGTGGTTTGATTAAAGCTTTGGCGTTCATGAATGGCGTAGTTACTTTCCGGTGAAGTGACTGATTGCGATCGCGGATCAAACAGAAAAATAGCGATCGCACTGATCATCACCAACAGCACAAAAACCCCAAAGCGAATTTTTCTCCTGGGACGTAACTTTAGTTTGGTAGAAGATTCTTCATTTGTCATTGCCCTGATTTGTACCCTAGTCTTCAGCCGCAGCTATGCGATTATATAATGCTGCGATCGCTTTTATATGACATGAGCTATCCTTAACCATGCTTCAGCAATGAAAATTAAAGTTTTAATGTAGCTTTCCCACAATCGCCATACCATACATATTTTTACTACATTCAAAATATACTTTCGTCTAATTTAAAATTGGACAAATATGCGGCATTTCGGTCTTTCAGTATCTTTTTTGTCTATTTTATTTCTTGTGAATATTCACGAAAATTGATATTTATAGAAATAAATATGGTTGCGTAAAAATAATAGAGCAACATCAAAATAAAAAGCTCACGACTTTCTGAAATAGTCAATAAATATCATCTTCCGTGGTTAAATGTACAAGCCATAACTACTAAGGAATGACAACATGAATTCACCTTCTCTTACTTTCGCAAACCTGTTAAAAATTACTCTATTTTTAACAGGTTTAGTATGTGGTGGCAGCCTATTATCTGCACCAGCATCAGCACAAGCTTTAATTGAAAATCCAATTTCAGACTTTAGTTCTGGAGAACCTTCTAGCTTTGCAGGTGCAGCTATCTATATTACTCCTGGTGCTTACTTATCCAGTATTGCAGCTGAGACTGTTGCACCTAGAGGAACTTATTTTGCAGGTATCAATGGGACATATACAGTCACCGCAATTTCATACATAGATCCCATTACTCACGTATCGACACCACGCTTAACACTCCACACTGGTGGACTAATTGCACTGCCGTACAATGTAGCTGGATCTATTCGGGGTGCTATAGTTGATAGACTTAGAAATGGTAATCTGACACTAGATGAATTCACAGCTATTGTTAGGGCTGCTATTGGTAGTGATGGTTTAGATTAGTAGAGATATCAACCATTACCCTGTAATTAATCACAGATTTTTCATCGTAAAATTACATCTTTTCTCTAACTTATACCAATTCTCTATGAAGTTGCGCCAAATAAATGATGTATAGACGTTGTATGCAACGTCTATACAGTAAAGAAAAAAGTGCATCTTTATCAAGAAACGGTATTAGAAAAGATGTAATTTAAGTTTATTTATTAATAAGTTATGTAGTCAAAACTTTAAAAGCTGAAACCACCTGAAAAATTAGCCTCAAAGATATCTCCACTCATCCCCATACGAGATTCCCAAAATGTGCTGTTACGGGAATTATGACGTTTAATAATTAACCCATAGGAAACATCATTAATTCGATTTCTTATACCCTGCTCAATACTGGTAAAATTCTGGAGATAAATACCTAAAGACCACTTAGGATTTATTTGCTGAACTCCTTCTAGAGTATAAAAAAACAAATCTCTTATTTCTAAAGAAGTGTTAAGCTCTAACCCTGTGTTGAATGCTAATTGACCCTGAAATATTCCCGAAGTGGTGAGACTATTTTTATCATCTATCAATATAACTCCTGTAGTTAAAGAATAACTGATATTTCGGTCTTGACGATTAAAAAAGTAACTCAGATTCAAATAATTAGGATTTTGGAAATTAGCCGCACTATTCCAAGAAAATCGTAATGATGGAATGTGGTTAGTAATAGCTTGAGTATTCCCATCTTTATCAACTTCTAGATGAGTATGAAGATAATTCAATGACCCATTAGTATAAATCCCAATATTAGGTTCTAAAAAACCAAAATTATTAGGGACATTAAAAGCACTATTACTGTCGAGATTAAACCACATACCGGAGTTAAAACTATAATTCCAATGACTGGTAGAACCAGCCAATAAAACTTCTATGGAAGGTAAATCTAAATATCCCGTAAAAGATTGTAAATAAGTCATTAGTTGACCATCTTGACTTAATGCAATATTGTCAAAGGCAATATCAAACAAGCGAATATCAATCGGTAAAGATGTCATATCAGATGAGCTTAAGCTTTGTAAAAACTGCTGACCATTGGGAGCAGTTAAACTCACTTGTAGAGATGATGAGCGATTTGATGGAGAAGGAACAGGTACATTTACAGATGTTAAACGACCAAATCTATTGTTAGAAACTTGCGCTTGAGAAATAAACGTTTTACCTTCTCGCCAAATACGTCGGCTATCTAGAAACTGAACTGCTCGCCTATGATTTCCAGTACGTAATTGTAAAATATTAGAACGATTAGGCGTAATGATGCTAGGAAATGTTAATTTACCAGAAACCTGCTCTAAACCACTGTTACGATTAGCGATAAATAATGTTCTATTCAGCCTTTGATTGATTTGTTTTCTTTCCTCTGGTGTGGCTTTTGAGTTAAAGGTTGCAAAACTTTCCTGTCGAGAAAAACGTTCTTGAGCTTCCTGTAAACCCTGTGTTAATTTGGGGAAATCGACTAATTTAAAAATTCCGCCAATAAGCATTCCGATTGTAGTATTGGCAGTTTGTAACTCATCTATTTTGATGCCATCAAATGATAAAGATAAGGAAAGTCCAGGATTTGTGTAAATATTGGTATAAGTTGCTTTAGCAGCTAAAGAGTCATATTCTAAAAGGGTTCGATTATGGGGATAACTAAAATAAAATCTATACCAATTAAAATTTTCAGTTGTTTCTCTTACTCCTTGATAACTTTGTCTTTCGCTGAGAGGAATCCAATAGAGAGAGTTTAAATAGTATAAATTGCGCTGATTATTAGTTATAGACGAATTGAGCAAAATACTATATAAATCGAAATTATCGAACTTTTCCCTATTCCCAAGTTTAATGCCTGGAGTGGATGTAATTACAGGCTGAAATTGAGTTCTTTGTCCAGTTAAGGGATTTCCCCAAATAAAGCCTGCATCTGCTAAAGTAGCACGAGGAATTTCTGCTCCGCGAGTTAGACTTACTTGTCCTAGTAATGGTTGTAAGTTACTTGTAGGAAATGTTTGTAGAATTACAGGGTCTTTCTCAGAATTGAAACTGGAAATATTCGGAACAAGAGAAGTTACAGCCAGATTGGAATCACTTCCAGAATTAATAATAATAGGAGCAGCCGGAACTCCGACAGGATTAATCACTTCTGCCGCAATTGATTCGACCGAAAATTGATTCAGACCGATTTCTTCTGTTAATTCTTGGAGAGATTCGGGAAGAGCAAAAACTGTTTGCAAACCCCAAAGTCTTTGAGTTAATCTAATCTTCTCTCGGATAGTAGTAGCAGTTGATTCTCCTTGGTAAACAACACCACTTTGCCAACCTTTACTTTCTACTACAACCCGATTACCAGGTAATACCCAATAAAATTGATCCCTTTGAGGAAAATTAGCAAATGTAAATTGGTTAAAAACTGAATCTTCCGAGGAAAATTTAACTTTAAAATCTATGTAATTACTATTTTCTAAAGGATTGAAATTTGGAGAATCATCATTAAAATTATCTCTAGGATCAATTATCCAAGGATATTTAATAGCACTGTTAGTAATAGCATTTAAGATAAATATTTCTAATTCAGTCTTGCCCAAGCTGGGCTTTTTGTCTGCTGAATCAGGATTCTCTATTTGTATCTTGTCAGTCTCATCTAAATTATTATCTGAATTTGGTAAAGGATTACTGGGTGTAGGAATATTAATATTATTAGGAATAGAAATAGTTTTTGGTGGTACTAAAGGTGTATTTTGTGCCAGAAAATTTGGTCTTAATTTTATTTGGAACTGCAAGTATTTATATTTATATATTTCATTGTCTATTAATTTATGTTCCTTATTTGGTTGATTTTGTGCATTTACTTTGTGGATGATTAAATTATTACTTAATAACGCCAGGAATACAGATAAATTAATTACTATTCGTAAATATATTGCATTGATTCGCATTTTTTTAAGACATATGTAGGATTCATATTGAATTTCTGCGAAGCCAGGTAAACTTTTATTCCTTCTGACCCGTTACCTGGCTACGCAAATAATTTCAGTAATCAAAGCAGATTCTTATATGTATCAAATAGATTACTGAAGATGATATATCAGCAGTTTAATTATTTCTATTTAACTAGGGAATGAACTAAAGTCAGTGTAGAAAAGATATATTAGATAGTTTTGAGTATTATGTTAAGATGTGAGCAACTAACTAGCACAGTGATGCACTAGAAAAATCAAAAAATATTACTAAATTAGCTGAAATTTTTAGGGGTTGAACAGTGTTCAACCCCTAAGATAAACTTGCTTTTAAGCGTGGTATATATTGAGTATTTTCTACCATTCAATACTAGGGAATAGGGAGCGATCGCAATAATCGTTCAACAACACTACGAGAATTACGTCCTCCCCTGGTTATCAGTCGATGACACAGCACATGAGGCGCAAGCATTTTCACATCATCAGGAATAGCGTAATCACGCCCTAACAGAAAAGCTAAGGCTTGGCTGGCTTTTTGTAACGCTACCGTTCCCCGTGGACTGACACCCAGGGTAATTTCCTCATCTTGGCGAGTTGTCCGTACTATTTCCAAAATATATTGTTGCAGGGAAGTTTCTACTGTTACCTGAGAGCAAGCTTCCCGTAGTTGGGCAATCTCTGCCAAACTCATACAAGACTGTAAATTATCTACCTTAATACCCTTTTGGAGATTTTGCAGCATCTCCAATTCTTCATCCGCAGAAGGATAACCCAAACTCAAAGACAACATAAATCGATCCATTTGGGCTTCTGGAAGCGGGAAAGTCCCTTGATATTCCACAGGGTTTTGAGTCGCAATCACAAAAAACGGTTCAGGAACAGCACGGGAAACTCCATCTATCGTTACTTGATGTTCTTCCATAACTTCCAACAAAGCTGACTGCGTGCGGGGTGTAGCGCGATTAATTTCATCAGCTAACAAGATATTCGCAAACACCGGGCCAGGAAGAAAACTAAATTCACCGTTTTTAGGATTCCAGATATTAGTACCTGTGATATCCGTCGGTAGTAAATCGGGGGTACATTGCAAACGTTGAAATTTACCATCGAGTGAACGCGCCAGAGATTTAGCCAGGAGAGTTTTACCGACTCCTGGAACATCTTCTAACAAAGCATGACCACCGGCTAATAATGCTACTAAAACTAGGCGGATAGCTTCGCTTTTACCAACGATGGTACGGTTAAGGTTTTGAGTTAGAGCGTCAATTTTGTCTCTCATGCACCACAAGGGATTGGTGATTGGGCTATAAGAAACCGGAGTAGAAAACAACCTATGCCTTATTTCCCACTCCAGTATTTACAGTATTCCCACTTAAGCAATTCAAAATTCAAAATTCAAAATTCAAAATGGGGACTGGGGACTGGGGACACTTCGACAAGCTCAGTGCATCGCTGGGGATTGGGGACTGGGAGACAAGGGAGACAAGGTAGATTTTATTTCTATGCCCTATGCCCTATGCCCTATGCCCTATGCCCGTTACACGGCATTATCTGTATTTTTTTGTTGTAAAAGTTTTTTGGCGATCGCACAATCTTGTTGAATTTGATTTTTTAGGGCTTCTAGTGAAGGGAATTTCTGCTCTGAACGTAAAAATTCTACTAACTGGACGGTGAGTTTTTTTCCGTATAAATCACCACTCCAGTCCAGCAAATGTACTTCCACGGAAGAATAAGTCCCGTTGACGGTGGGACGATTACCAATATTCATCACTCCTAAAATTTCACTTGCTGTATTCGCTGTGGATGTATCGCTCAAAATCTGCACCCGCACAGCATAAACTCCCTTGCAGGGAATAAATTTATCACTTGGTAACTCTAAATTAGCGGTGGGAAAGCCGATAGTTCTACCTAGTTGTTCACCTTCGACCACAGTACCAATGAGAGTATAAAGCCGCCCCAGGCATCGACTAGCGTTTTTAATATCCCCACTGGCTAAAGATTTACGGATAAGTGAAGTGCTAATGGGAGCATTGTCACTCAAATTTAAACTGCTACAACTATTGTTGTCTTCGGCGGGGAGAGTAGAAGTCTGGAGAGTGACTATAGTTACAGGTATATTGTACTTAGCGGCGATCGCTTGTAAATCTTGAGCCGTTCCCCGGCGATTTTTACCAAAACAAAAGTCTTGTCCCACACTAATACGCTGACAGCGTAATCTCTGTACAATCACCCTTTCCACAAACTCTTCAGGAGATAAAGCTGCTAAGTCCCGATCAAATGGTAATAGTACAAGCTGCTGCACCCCAAGCGATCGCAATTGCTCTACTTTTTCATCTAAAGGCGTTAGCCAAGTCCGAGTTTGTCCCGTAAAAAACTCTTGGGGATGGGGGCGAAAAGTTACAACTGTAGAATATATCTGTTCTTGTGGTGTTGCTTGGGGGTCTACTGATGGGAGTGGTGGCGAGGCGAGTTTCTGTCCTCCCATTAAAATTGGTTGAATAACTCTTTGATGGCCAAGATGCACGCCATCAAATTTGCCCAAGGCAACAGCCGTTGGCGTTAGTAGTTTATCAGTTGCAGCAGCAACCCACACAGAACACCCATTTTGAGACAGATTTGGCACTTGGATTTGGGGATTTGAGGTTTATTGAAGTTAGACAGTTAGTTGCTTTTAAAAGGCAAAAGGTGAGTCAGCGCGGTCTTGGGGGTTTCCCCCATGAGCGACTGACGATCTTCGCAGCGTTAGCGACGCAGGAGCGTCACCCGTTCGCGATAGCGTTGCGTAGCAAAGGGCAAAAGGTAAATTTTGGGCTTTTTACTTTTACCTTTTTACTTCCTACTTCCTGTCTTCTTCAAATCTAATCTAAAATCTACCATCACTCCGACGACAACTTTAATCCGCAAAAATTACCTACGAAACGGATTCTGATAGGGGAACTGAGACGGGAATTTGCAGCACCATTCCTTCTCTTGCCATAATTGCTCCTGGAAATTGAGCAAAGGCTTGCGCCCCTACATGATCTAAGAAATCATCATCATGGGCTGGGTCATGGTGGAAAATCACCAGGGTTTTTACATTGGCAGCCTTAGCCACTTTTACGGCTTCTTGCCAAGTAGAATGTCCCCAACCGATTTTCGGTGATTTAGGAGAATAGTATTCGTCATCAGTGTAGGTAGAATCATAAATTAAAATATCTGCATTCCGGGCTAACCACAACACATTTTCATCTAATTTATCGGGAAAATGTTCTGTGTCGGTAATGTAAACCGCCGCCCCACCACACCAGTTAACTCGATATCCCACCGCTTCCCCAGGATGATTGAGTGGGGCTGTTTCTACGGTAATATCATTAATCTGTATGGGTTTTCCTGGATGAACATCGTGAAATTCCAGATCGGCCTGCATGATTTGCAAAGGCACAGGAAAATTCGGGTGCAGCATCTGATCGTTAAGACGTAGTTCTACAGTAGAACCATCAGGAGCGATCGCCCCATAAATATGAAAATTATTTCCCTTCACAAATCCAGGAACAAAGAAGGGGAAACCCTGCATATGATCCCAGTGTGAGTGAGTAAAAAATAAATGAGCTTCTATTGGCATTTGGCGCAATAAAGATTGCCCCAAAACGTGCAGCCCTGTGCCGCCATCGAAAACTAAGCGTTTACCACCCACTTGCATTTCGACACAAGGGGTATTGCCACCATAGCGGACTGTATGTGGCCCTGGACAGGGGATGCTCCCACGAACGCCCCAAAATTGTACAGTAAATTGGTTCTCTATCCTTGACATGGGTATTGCTTGCTGGACTGGGCGGGCGATCAATAAAAAGTGTAGTTGTTTAGTGAAATTTATACTGTTTTACCGCAGAAGATAGAGAAATAGGTTTTTGGTAAAACAGCATACATAGATTAAGTTAATCTACGTAAATTGGGCGAGGCTATGCCAAGCACTTACCTCATTATTCCCAAAATATTTGTATCAGTAATATCAAGAACGCTCCTAATTTTATAGCCTAATTTTGACTATGTTGTATATGAGGGAGTCAATAGTCAATAGTCAATAGTCATTAGTCATTAGTCATTAGTTTGTCTTCCTCTGCCCCCTGCCCTGCCCCCTTGCCCCCTGCTTTTTACGAAAACTTAAATTCCCACTGAGATAACTTATCTAGTCCATTGGCGTAGGTGAGATTGTATTGTAAGGGTGTAATGCTAATGTAGTTATCACGGATGACGTGAACATCTATAGGGACATTTTGGGGGAGATTTAAGCCTGCTGGTGGTTCTACGTCTTCTAAAACTTCTCCAGTTAACCAGTAATAGGTTTTACCACGGGGGTCTGTGCGTTTGTCAAAAACATCTACATACCTACGCACTCCCTGACGGGTGAATTGAACGCCAGCAATTTCTTCCCAGTTGACAGGCGGGACATTGACATTAAGCAACATTAAATCTGGGATGGGTTTAATACTCAGTTGCTCTACCAAGATTTTGGCAAAGTGCGCCGCAGGTTGAAAGTTTTTATAGGTGTGACTAGTTAAGCTCATGGCGATGCTAGGAATACCTTCAATCATGCCTTCCATCGCTGCCGATACAGTACCAGAGTAGAGAATTTCTGTACCTAAATTTGCACCTTGATTGATACCCGAAAGGACTAAATCAGGCGGAGAATCTAATAATGCCCACAGTGCCAGTTTGACACAATCTGAAGGTGTACCATCACAAGCCCAGGCTTTGATACTGGGATGAAAAATTGACTCGACAATTTCAGCGCGGATTGGTTGGTGTAGAGTTAGTCCATGACCAGTAGCCGATCGCTCTCGATCAGGACAAACCACCGTCACATCATGTCCTGCTTCCGCTAAACAGTTAGCCAGGGTACGAATCCCCAAAGCCGAAATACCATCATCATTGCTAATTAGTAGTTTCATAGTCATGAGTCAATAGTCAATAGTCAATAGTCAATAGTCAACAGTCCACAGTCCATAGTCAAGAGTTGTGGACTGTTGAATCATCAATCCCCAGTCCCCAGTCCCCAATCCCCAATCCCCAGTCCCCAATCCCCAGTCCCCAATCCCCAATCCCCAATCCCCAATCCCCAATCCCATCTAAACTGATAAAAAGAGCGATGGTTTTCACCCCTGTCTCTCATAAATTAATGGCATACTACTAAAGTTATTTGTCGAATAGTCCAAAACTGTGGACTATTGACTATTGACTATGGACTATTGACTAATGACTAGCAACTTAGAAGCTCAACTTTTAGCATTGCGGCAAGAAGGAGAACAGGCGATCGCTGCCGCCGATACCCTCGAACGTCTGGAGGAACTCAGAGTTAACTATCTGGGGAAAAAAGGTCAATTGGGGGCTTTGTTGCGTAGCATGGGGCAAATGAGTGCAGAGGAGAGACCAAAAATTGGTGCGATCGCCAATACGGTCAAGGAAGCACTACAAGCTAGTTTAGACCAGCAAAAGTCTGCCCTAGAAAATGCCCAAATTCAAGCACAACTAGAAGCAGAAACCCTTGATGTCACAATGCCGGGCATTTATCGCCCCCAAGGTCGCATTCATCCTTTAAATGGCATTATTGACCGGGCTTTTGATATTTTTGTCGGTATGGGCTACACGGTGGCGCAAGGGCCGGAAATGGAGACAGATTACTACAATTTTGAGGCTCTCAACACCCCACCAGACCACCCTGCCCGTGATATGCAGGATACTTTCTACCTGCCTGATGGTAATCTCCTGCGGACTCATACCTCATCGGTACAAATTCGCTACATGGAGAAGGAAGAACCACCCATTCGGGTTGTAGCCCCAGGGCGAGTGTATCGGCGTGATAATGTTGATGCTACTCACTCAGCAGTTTTCCATCAAATCGAGTTGTTAGCCATTGATGAGGGACTAACATTTACTGACCTCAAAGGCACAATTAAAGTATTTTTAAATGCTATGTTTGGCGACTTGCCGATTCGCTTCCGTGCCAGTTATTTCCCCTTTACAGAACCCTCGGCTGAGGTAGATTTACAGTGGAATGGTCGCTGGTTAGAAGTCATGGGTTGCGGCATGGTAGACCCAAATGTGATGAAATCTGTAGGTTATGACCCAGAAATTTACACCGGATTTGCGGCGGGTTTTGGTGTAGAACGCTTTGCAATGGTGTTACACCAAATTGACGATATCCGTCGTTTATATGCCAGCGATTTGCGCTTTTTACGCCAGTTTTAATTAAGTAGTTTAAAAAGTCCTTGAGAGGAGATTAATTACTCCTCCCCAGAGACTTTCAGCGCAAGCAAGTAAGTCGGTGCGGAAAAAACAAACTACATTAAGCAATGTAAAAATAATAGGATTCAGTTCGTAGTAAGGACTTTAGTCCTTTTTTAAGAACTAAAGTTTTCACTACAAACCTTGAATTATTTACCCTGTTCTGAACAATAAAATGGTAAAGTCTACCTACTATGACAATATTGCTCACCTTTATGATCAAACTCGTTGGCTAACAGAATCTATAGCAGAGGAAGTCGTAGATTTTATTATTAGATTAGTCAACGCAACACCAGAAACCTCTTTTTTAGAACTTGGTATTGGTACAGGATTGAATGTTATTCCTTTGGTCAAACGTGGCTATTCTGTTACTGGGATTGATGCCTCTCAAGCCATGCTTGAGCAATTAAAGCAAAAACTACACACAATCCCGCCAAATCTCCAGTTAATTCATGCAGATGCTTCCCAACTTTCTTTTCCAAATCAGAGTTTTGATGTTGTGTTAACCGTTCATATGATTCACACCGTTTTAGACTGGAAAGTCTTTTTGGATGAAATTGAACGTGTTTTGAAACCACAAGGTTATTATCTCAATGCTCAATGGATTACTCCACCAGCCCGTATGGAATTTGAAGGTTATTTCCGAAAAATTTTAGCTAAATATATAGAGAAATCAGCAACAAATCAAGTCAGTCAGAAAATAACCTCAGCAATCAACATAGAAGAATATTTTGATGGCAAAGGATATTGTTCAAACTATGTAATTGCAAAGGAGTGGGTGGTAAGTAACACAGTTCAAGAACTCCTCAATTGTTTCAAGTCACGGGCATATGGTTTATGTTGGCTGGTATCGGATGAGATATTTCATCAAATCATGGTGGAGTTTGAAGAGTTTTGTCTGCAACATTATGGTTCGTTAGCAACTGAGTTATCGTCTAAAGCTAAGTTTGAGATATGGGCATATCAAGCAAGCTAATACTCCTACATTACTTCCTAGTAATTCACGCGATGTGCAACTTATTTTTGAAACCCCTCTCCAAACCTCTCCCCTGCAAGGAGAGAGGCTTTAAATCTTGCTCCCCTTCCCTTGTAGGGAAGGGGTTGGGGGTTAGGTTTGAGAGAAAGTTGCACACGGCGTTATAGCCTTTCTCAGTCTAGTGAAGTACAATAACAACAATGAGTAAACCAATTAAAAATATCATCTAAAGAGACTTGGCTAAAAGCAGTTTCAATTGCTATTACTAAATCTGGATAACTCCTAGCACCGATAGAACGGAGTGCATTCTTAATCTTTGACCAACAATTTTCAATGGGTGAAAAATCAGGAGAATACGGTGGTAAATAAATCAACTTAGCTCCAGCAGATTCGATGAGTTTTTCAATATCCCCACCTTTATGAATTGAGCAATTGTCCATGATTACATAATCACCTTTCTTCAGTTTCGGAACTAGTTTTTGCGAAATATAAGCCTCAAATGTTAGACCATCAGTCGCTCCTAAAATACTGTATTGGCTAACGACTCCTCTCAAACCAATTGCACCAATTATCGAGACATTTTTACTACGTTTTTGCGGTCTTTGACCATGCGCTCTTTCACCTTTTTTGGCACGAGCAGACTGTCTGTCCAAAGATAGATTCGCTCCGGCTTCATCTAGAAATATCAGCTTTTGGGCTGGTATTCCTCGTATTTGTAGCCAAAACTGTAATCTTAACGCTTGAACTCTTGGAGTATCTTTTTCTGCGGCGTGCAATGTTTTTTTTTAAGCTAATTTCCATCCTCTTTAACATTCTGTCTACTGTCGAAATCCCAATGGTTATTCCTGTTTTTTGTTTGAGTAGCTCCCGAATTTCTGATAAAGTGGCATCATTTTTGGCTTCTACTATTTCCTGAAGCACATTCAATTGCTGAGAGTTTAGCTTTGGTGGCGTTTGTTGTGTTCTGACTTTCGGTGCGATATTTCCTGTTTCTCTATACTGTTTCAGTAATTTCTCTATAAATCCTAAAGTTACACCAAATCTTTCTGCTAACTGTCGTTGTGATATTCCATCTTTTAAATATGTATCCAGTATCTTTTGACGCAAATCGAGGGAATATGCTTTCATTTTTACCCTAGACTAGTATGTACAGCTTTATTTGCTCAATTGTACTTCAGCAGACTGGGAAAGGCTATAAGTTTGTTATTGAGCATCAGAGTAAAAAGGTAAAAGGCAAAAACAAGCAATATTAATCTTTTACCTTTTTACTGATTCTGAGTACGGCTTTAGTGTGGCGCAATTACAAAATTGGGCTGATTTCTTTTAAATAAACTTGAGCAAAGGATTCATTTTCTCCTAAAGAATAATCCTCAATTAAGCCTTTGCGCCGAATCGAAATATCGTTTTGTTTCTTAATAACTACGGTAGAACCATCTAATATATCTCGCATCAACATCATTTCTGTTTCGCTAGGGTTATCTAGCACTACTAAATTACTACCGTAGTAAAACATTCCTTCGGCTTCTAGAATTTCTTCTGGATACTCAGCAATGAGTAAATCTAGTTTGGGGTGGCGGAGTAAAGTTTGGACATTGTGATTATATTCTGGGTGTAATACCTTTGGCGATCGCTGAATAAATACGCCCCCTCGACATACAGATCCGATTATCCAATCTGGGTGTTGTGACAAAATGTGATCAATTGTGGCTTGTAGTTCCTCTACCTGAATTTTATTAAAGGTAATAATGGGGATTCTGGCTTCTAAACCTGAGTTAAAAAATGTTGCCAGGATATGTGCAGGAACATCAACACTCTCACCCTCAGCCGGATTATAGTGCATGAAAATTCCTGGTGCGGCGTTGATTTCTAAAATAGAAAATTTACCATCCTTCCAAGAATCTGACAGATTTTCAGCAATCACATCAATACCTAAACAAGTGAGTTGAAAGTATTGGGCGATGTCTTGCGTCAAAATAATGTTGTCATCGTGGATGGTGTTGGTGGCATTAATACTTAAACCTCCAGCCGAAAGATTAGCAACTCTCCGCAGGTAGATAGTTTCTTCTTTGTCCAGAATGCTGTTTAATGACAACCCTTGCAAGTCTAAATAAAACTCCATTTCCTCATCAATGCGAATTTTACTCATTGGTGAAGTGGGACTATCTAAACGTGCAGGTTTACGGTTTTCTTGACGAATTAACTCTGCAATTGTTGAGTAACCATCACCGACGACAAAAGCAGGACGGCGTTCAGTAGCCGCCACGAACTTACCATTCACACACAACAACCGAAAATCCTTACCAGAGATACTTTTCTCCACAATAATTCTGATGGTTTCCCCTTCAGGAATCGCTTCTACAGCCCGGTCATAGGCTGCTTCTAGTTCATCTAAATCTTTCACATCTGGGGTAACACCAATACCTTTATGACCCACAACAGGTTTCACTGCTACTGGGTAGCCAATTTCTTTTGCTATTTGTTTAGCTTCTCTAAAGGAAAAAACAATATCTCCTTGGGGAACGGGAAAGCCTAAATTGTGCAGAAACGCTTTGCAATCATCTTTATGGGTGGTAAATTCTGAATCTAAATGGCTGTCACAGTTAAAAGTTGTACCCACACCCCGAATTTGTTTTTTACCCCAGCCATACTGCATCAGGCCTTCTTCCCATAGATAGAGTGAGGGAATACCTTTTTCATAGGCGGTTCGCAGTAAGGCGTAAACCGTAGGGCCACCGTAAGCAGATTGACGAAATCTGTCTTGGAGGTGAAAAATTTGCTCATCTAAGAAGAATTCTTTACCTTGGGTAATGGCTTCTAACCAATCCCAAACTAGGTAAATAACTGATGTTGTGGTGCGTTCGTGCAGTGATTGTACAGCTATGTGGAAACCTCTGGAATTAGGTTTCACACTCCAACGATGCGGGTACAAATCCATATCTAGTTTGCCTACTTCTAAGACTGTAGCTGCAAACAGATGGGCGTAGGATTCGTAAGTTTGTTTGCCTAATTGGGGATAGCGATCGCTCACAACCGCAATATAATCCTCTATTGGTAGGGGCTGTTTATCTGCTACTACCGCTAAATTAAACACTATTGCCCCGACATCTAAATAAGGGTTAGACCCGACATAATAGCGAAAATTGAAAATATCAAAGACATCTGTTTTCCTAGCATTAATACGGACTATATCGGTGCTTTTTTCCTGAATCATAGATGTTTTACCTTTGGCTAACTTCCTTTAAATTCAGTTATTAATTTCATTTAATATGTCTTACTAATTTTAAATTGATTTTCGCAATTACTGCGGCACAACTTAACCTATATTTTGATAACACTGTTTATACATAACTTCATTTATCAGCACTTTCAACTATCCCAAGACATACTTAGTTTTAGTTAGCCTGAATAATCATCAAATTTATCTATTTTCTCAAATACTCATACAAAATATTACCCTTGATAGGTGTCAGACTTACGCATAGTAGATATAAATAAGAAATGGGTTTAGGAAATAGCCAAAGGTATGAATAGTACACAAGCTACTTTAAGAGATGAAGTTAGACAACTTGCCCAAGAAGCGTTTCAACTCAAGTTGATTTCTGGTCATGGAGACGGAGCAGATATCAATGAATATCAAATTGTCTATCAAGGTAAGCCTCGACATTTGCCATTAGAACAGGCACGCTTTTTTTTGGTCAACCTGATATATAGAAATCAGATTTGTTAAAAAAATAATTTTTTGCAGGATTCAACTTCATCATCAACTGTGACAACAGATAAGTTATGCTGACTTATCTGTTGTTATTTTTGGGTTTAAATTTAACCAGAAATATCATCTATGTTTTTGTTGTGATTCACCTGTATTCCAAGGTAGATTTCAGATGAAAATTGCAGTGATTTTAGATAATTTTTATCTACCAATAGGATGATTTGATATTGATAAATGTCATGCTTTATTGAAATTAGTAATAAATTAACTAATGTTAGGAAATTCTATATGACTACTAGTGAAAATAAACGCCAGTTGGTAATTATCGGGGGAGCAGAAGACAAAGATGGAGATTCCCAAATTTTGCGGGAGTTTGTGCGCCGTGCGGGTAGTACAAGAGCCAATATTGTGATTATGACCGCAGCCACAGAACTCCCTAGAGATGTGGGAGAGAATTACATCAGGGTTTTTGAGAGATTAGGCGCAGAAAAAGTGCGGATAGTAGATACAGAAACCCGTGAGGACGCAACTTCATCCACAGCATTAGAAGCGATCGCCAAAGCTACAGGTATATTTTTTACAGGGGGAGATCAAGCCCGTATTACTAGTATTCTCAAAGACACAGAATTAGATAGAGCCATTCACCAACGCTATGGCGAAGGTATCGTGATTGGTGGTACAAGTGCAGGCGCAGCAGTCATGCCAGATAAAATGATTGTCGAAGGTGACTCAGAAACTAATCCTCGTCCAGAAATTGTTGATATGGGGCCAGGCTTAGGCTTCCTTCCTGGGGTAGTCATTGACCAACATTTTTCCGAACGCGGACGCTTAGGACGCTTAATTACAGCCTTAGTTCGAGAACCTGCTGTATTAGGATTTGGTATTGACGAAAATACTGCTATGGTCGTCACAGATAGTCAAATTGAAATCATCGGTCAAGGTTCAGTTACAGTCGTGGATGACTCAGAAGCCACATACAACAACTTAGATGAAATTTTACGTGATGAAGCACTAGCCGTTTGTGGTGCAAAACTGCACATATTACCCCACGGGTTTAAATTTGACTTAAAAACCCGTAAACCCATTCTCAGTAATGGTGTAGCCGCAGATAATGCCGTACCCGTTGGCGCAGGTAATGCCTAAATTTTTTGCTTCTGCGCTGCTGCCATCAAGGCTAGTTACACACAACTTAATGGCTGTGATATGATGGGAGACTGCTGCATACATTTAGAAAAAATCGAATTCAACTCATCATGGCTCTGACGCAACAGCGCAAACAAGAAATTATCTCTAGCTACCAAGTCCACGAAACAGACACCGGTTCTGCTGATGTGCAAATTGCGATGCTAACTGCACGCATTAACCGCCTCAGCGAACACTTACAAGCCAACAAAAAAGACCACTCTTCCCGTCGCGGATTGTTAAAACTGATTGGTCAACGTAAGCGTTTGTTAGCATACGTCCAAGAAGATAGCCGGGAAAAATATCAAGCTTTGATTGGTCGCTTAGGTATTCGTGGATAGGGATTAGCATTTATGCCTGCTGAAGAATCAGAAAGCACTCGTCTACCATTTGAACCAAAAACCAAACGCCAAAAACCTGCAAAAGCGAAAAACACCCCACCAATCAAGTCTCAAGAACCTGAAAAACAGGAGAAACAACAGCCACCCTTCACAAAAGAAGAAATGGCGATTCCCCAGGTGGTGAGTCAGCGCATGATCAGGCGAGTAGCAGCATTTTGCGGCATTCCCACAGCGTTGGGTATTTCCGCCTTAGTAGTCAGTTATTTGTTAGCTACCTACTCCGATATCAAATTAGCTCCCATCGCTGTATTACTGGTGAATATGGGACTTTTTGGTTTAGGTGTGTTGGGAATTACCTATGGCGTTCTTTCTGCCTCATGGGACGAAGATAGAGTGGGTGGCCTAATAGGTTTTAGTGAATTTAGAACCAATTGGGGACGCATGGCAGACGTTTGGCGCGAAACTCGGCAGAAAAAAGCATAAAAACGCACTCAGGCATTTATATAACTGCTGTTTTGGGTAAATTTTTAGAGTCAATGTTGAAGTTTATGGATGATGACTTCAACATTTCTAAATTAAAAATTTATGATTAAACTTTAGACCCAACTAGCAGCCATAAAAGCCTTGAGTGCTTAATTTTTTGGGGTGTTAATTCAATTCTTCATTTTTGCTGACTACACTAAATAGATAAGAACCAAGATAATCGCCTATAAGTTTGAGCTTTCACGCCATTCAAAGGGGAATTTCTAATGATTGTAGTCATGAAAGTTGGTTCTCCCGAAGCGGAGATTGACCGGATTAATGAAGAACTGAGTAGTTGGGGTTTGACACCAGAAAAGATTGTTGGTAAACACAAAGTAGTAATTGGTTTAGTGGGTGAAACTGCTGACTTAGACCCACTACAAATTCAAGAAGTCAGTCCTTGGATTGAGCAAGTATTAAGAGTAGAACTTCCTTATAAACGTGCTAGTCGGCAATATCGCCACGGTGAAGCCTCGGAAGTTGTAGTGAATACCCCCGATGGTGCAGTGATATTTGGGGAACACCATCCTTTGGTAGTGGTGGCTGGCCCCTGTTCTGTGGAAAACGAGGAAATGATCGTTGCCACTGCACAGCGCGTTAAAGCAGCCGGAGCCAGGTTTTTGCGGGGTGGCGCATATAAACCCCGTACCTCACCTTACGCCTTCCAAGGACACGGCGAAAGTGCTTTAGAATTACTCGCCAAAGCGCGGGAAGTTAGCGGTTTGGGCATTATTACAGAAGTGATGGATGCGGCGGAACTAGAAATTATTGCCGAAGTGGCTGATGTGATTCAAGTCGGCGCAAGAAATATGCAGAATTTCTCCCTACTCAAAAAAGTCGGGGCGCAACCCAAACCAGTGCTGTTAAAGCGAGGAATGGCGGCTACCATTGAAGATTGGTTGATGGCGGCTGAATATATTTTGGCAGCAGGTAATCCTAATGTAATTTTATGCGAACGGGGTATTCGTACCTTTGACCGCCAATATACTCGCAACACCTTAGATTTATCTGTAGTGCCGGTATTACGGAAATTAACCCACCTCCCAATTATGATTGATCCTAGTCATGGTACAGGTTGGGCTGAGTTTGTACCGTCGATGGCGATGGCGGCGATCGCAGCTGGTTGTGACTCTCTGATGATTGAAGTCCACCCCAACCCTAAAAAAGCCCTATCCGACGGGCCGCAATCATTGACACCAGAAGCCTTTGACCAGTTGATGCAAGAGTTAGCTGTCATCGGTAAAGCCGTAGGACGCTGGCCAACACCAGCCGCAGCTTTAGCGTAAGCAGTTTTTCCACTGGAGAGTAAATCAAGAAAATTCTATCTCCAGGAAGCTGAATCAATACCTTGGGGAAGATGTCTCTACTGAGTTAAACAGTATCAAATATATCAAAACCAGTAGTGGCATCTTCTGAGCAGGGAGATTAATTCAATGAATTTGCAGGCGATATGGCAACTTTTTCAAGAAGCGTTTCAAGAGTGGAGTGAAGATAAAGCCTCACGGTTAGCTGCGGCTTTAGCTTACTACACAGTTTTTTCCATTGCACCATTGCTGATTATTGTGATTGCGATCGCTGGTGCAGTATTAGGTGAAGATGCTGCTAGGGGTGAAATTGTTAACCAAATTCAAGGTTTAGTCGGTAGAGAGGGAGCAGAATTCATCGAAACCGCCATTCAAAATGCTAATCGACCGCAAGCAGGTACTATCGCTTCTATAATTAGTGTCGCTCTTTTGTTGTTAGGTGCAACCGGAGTTTTTACCGAATTACAAGATTCTCTCAACACGATTTGGGAAGTACAAGCAAAACCAGGACGCGGCGTAAAAAATATTGTGCGCCAGCGTTTTTTATCTTTTGCAATGGTCGTATCGATTGGCTTTTTGTTGTTAGTCTCTCTCGTTGTTAGCACCGTCTTGTCAGCAGTTGTCAGTTATTTTAGTGGTTTATTACCAGGTATAGATTTCGTATGGCAACTGTTGAACTTTGTGATTTCCTTTATTGTCACCACTTTACTATTCGGACTAATTTTCAAAGTTTTACCCGATGTCAAAATTACTTGGGCGGATGTTTTAATTGGGGCGATGATTACATCCCTGTTATTTTCCATCGGGAGATTTTTATTAGGACATTATTTAGGTAATAGCAGTTTTGGATCAGCTTACGGTGCAGCAGGTTCAGTAGTAGTAATTCTGGCTTGGGTTTACTATACTGCCCAAATTCTGTTTTTTGGGGCTGAATTTACCCAGGTTTATGCCAGGAAGTATGGTAGACGCATTGTACCGACACATAACGCCATCCCCTTGGATAAAGGTAAATCTACAAATCAAAATCAGAGAAAGTCATAGAGATGGATAAATATCTTTATATCGATTGGCGTGCAGTTTTTGTTCCTAGTATTAGCGTTCTGGAATTACTAGTCAGAGGCTCTTTAGTTTATCTAGCCCTATTTTCAGTGTTACGTTTACTACCTAGCCGACAATTAGGAACGCTGGGAATTACTGATTTGCTCGTAGTAGTGTTATTTGCTGAAGCCGCCCAAAACGCTATGGCTAGTAACTATACTTCCATTACCGAAGGAGCAATTTTAGTAGGAACGGTGATTTTCTGGAGCTACTTCTTAAACTGGCTAGGCTACAAATTACCCGCAGTACAACGATTTCTGAATCCTCCGCCCATCTTGTTAGTGAAAAATGGTAAAACAATCAAACGCCACCTCCAACAAGAATTGATTACAGAAGATGAATTGATGAGTAAATTACGTCAGCAAGGCGTGGAATTATTAGATGAGGTCAAGTTGGCGTATATGGAGGCAGACGGTAGCATCAGTATTATTAGATTTGAATTAAAAACTCAGAATGTCAACCCACAAAAAGCCATTGAGAAAGGCTAAATAGAGGGTAAAATATGACAGTTGTATTCTGCCGCGAACGTTGATTGAGCGTTATACTTTGCCCGAAATGGGCAACTTGTGGACTGAAGCTTATAAGTTTAAAACCTGGCTTCAAGTAGAAATTGCAGTTTGTGAAGCCCAAGCTGAATTGGGTTACATTCCGGCTGCGGCTGTTGAGGAAATTAAGGCTAAGGCAAACTTTGACCCGAAACGGGTGTTAGAGATAGAGGCGGAAGTCCGCCATGATGTGATCGCTTTTTTGACGAATGTCAATGAATATGTAGGCGATGCAGGGCGTTATATCCACTTGGGATTAACTAGTTCTGATGTCCTAGATACGGCTTTAGCATTGCAAATGGTTGCTAGTCTGGATGTGCTAGCCCAACGCCTGGAAGATTTAATCCAGGTGATTCGCTCTAAAGCACGGGAACATCGTTATACCGTCATGGCCGGCCGATCGCATGGTATTCATGCTGAACCGATTACCTTTGGCTTTAAACTAGCTGGATGGCTGGCGGAAGTCTTGCGTCATCAACAAAGATTGCAAATTCTCCGCGAAACCATTGCTGTAGGTAAGATTTCCGGCGCGGTGGGAACTTATGCCAATATAGAACCAAGAGTAGAAGCGATCGCTTGTCAAAAATTAGGACTCAAGCCAGATACCGCCTCTACACAGGTGATTTCCCGCGATATCCACGCTGACTATGTACAGCAATTAGCCCTAGTCGCCGCCTCCATTGAACGCTTTGCTGTGGAAATTCGCAATCTCCAAAAAACAGACGTTCTGGAAGTCGAAGAATATTTCTCCAAAGGGCAGAAAGGCTCTAGTGCTATGCCCCACAAGCGTAACCCCATCCGTTCCGAACGATTGACGGGGATGGCGCGATTAATTAGAAGTCACGCCGGTGCAGTCTTAGAAAACGTTGCTTTGTGGCATGAACGGGATATTTCTCACAGTTCTGTAGAACGGGTAGTTCTGCCGGATGCTTGTATTTTGACCCATTTCATGCTAAAGGAAATCACCGAATTGGTGAAAAACCTGTTGGTGTATCCAGAAAACATGGCGCGCAATCTTAACTGCTATGGCGGAGTGGTGTTTAGTCAGAAAGTCCTACTAGCCCTAGTAGAAAAGGGTTTGAGCCGCGAAGAAGCATATGCGATCGTCCAACAAAACGCTCACACCGCTTGGAATAAGCCAGAAGGCAACTTCCACGACTTGATTGTCAATGACTCCCGCGTCACCCAAAGGTTATCAGCAGATGAAATTGCCGTCTGTTTTGACCCCCAACAACACCTGCGTCATTTAGACGAGGTTTATCAACGATTGGGGATTTAGGTAGGGATTGGGAATTGGGAATTTTGGATTTTGGATTTTGGATTTTGGATTGAATATAATCCGAAATTTAAAGGATGGGACAAGTGTGGACAAGGTAGACAAGGTGGACAAGGCTGAATAGATTTCCTTACTCAGCACCAGCTAAACGCCCTGCTACCGCTAACATTACTCAAATCAATTCAAAATTCAAAATTCAAAATCCAAAATTAAAGAATTGATTACTCATTACTCATTACTCCCCACTCACAACTCCCCACCGGCTAAACGCCGCGCTACCGCTAACACAACTCAGCACTCAACACTCAACACTCAGCACTCAACACTCAGCACTCAGCACTCAGCACTCAGCACTCTCCTTAAAGACTTTAAAATAGTTGCTGTATCTTCTCTCAGTAGTGGGTAATATAAATAACAAATAAAAGCCCCTTTATTTAGTTATTTGAGTACCCTAATGATTGAAATCCTAGCTACTCTTTCTGCTTCTGCGGCAGCAGGAATGAGAATAGGCATACCTTTATTTATTATCTTTCTTTTACAGGGCAGTGATTTTTGGTCGCAGGTGCCAATTTTCTCTCATGTTTCCCATAGAGTTCTATTAACTCTTGTTATCGGTTGTTCCTTTGCAGAAATATTTGTTTCTAAAAAACTCTGGGGACAACGAATATTACAAGTAATTCATTTATCCTTATCTCCCATTGTTGGTGGGATTATGGGTTTAACCGTGGCTTCAGCTACAGCAACACCACAGTGGTTACTAGCTGGAATTGGTGGTTTATTTGCTCTCGTCTTACAGTTGGTACAGGTGGGTTGGTTTTATCGCTTACGGGGGTTGCCATTATGGGCGGTCTTTTTACAAGATACCTTATGTATAGCTCTAGTGCTGTTTGCTTTTGATGCTCCCTGGCAAGGAGGATTAATCGCTTTAATCCTCCTCTTGTTCGCTTTGCATAGTGCTAAACAGTGGTATGACTGGTATCACAAAGCAGGTAAAAAAAACAACGCATAAAACCAAAAATCCCTCCAGAGGAGGGAAGTGAGATATTAAAAAGCTTTTTTCTTATAACTTTTCACTTATTGCAATAGTCCAACTAGATGCAACAGTCCACGGCCTGTCACTAATTCAATAATCAACGCAATAAAGCCTAACATGGCAATACGACCGTTCCAGACTTCTGCACTGGTGGTAATACCCCATTCCCAACTTTCTGGAGGATACATCTTCACTTTCTTCTTCATTTGGGTGACTTGGGAAAGTTTAAGGCTGGGTTTTTGCAGTGCTTCAACTACTAAATCAGCTAAGGCTCTAATAAAGATGGGATGGGTATTGGGTGCAGGTACGCGCCGGAAGTTGTGAATTCCTGCTTCTTCGGCGATTTCCCGATACTCAATATCAATCTCTTGTAAAGTCTCGATATGTTCTGAGACAAAACTGATGGGGACTACAACTAAGTCATTCACACCTTGCGCGCCTAGTTCTTTGAGTGCGTCTTCTGTGTAGGGTTGCAGCCATTCTACTGGGCCTACACGACTTTGATAGGCTAAAGT
>NZ_PJIZ01000133.1 GCF_021596505.1 Nostoc sp. CMAA1605
ATAAAAAATGGGCCGTCAAACGTATAACTGTGAATCTAGCTGCACAGGAAGCAGAAAAACTAGAAAATACTGTCAACAGACAGGTAGACCAGCAACTGATGTAATTCGGGAACTGATTAGAAGTTTACCTGTATCAGATGACAATAAAGAAGTGAGTAGATAGGAGGTATTTTGATGTTATGACAAAAAATCTTTTGACTACTCAATAAATATCTAAAGAGAGGTTTTTAGTCCACAACTTTTGACAAAAGTTTGTTTAGTGGCAAATACACGCTTTAGGTTTAGAGAATCTAGTCACTGCAATTTCCGCAGAACCAAACAAACACAAATTTTCGATCATCAGGTGCATGACTTTGCCGTCCCACAAAATAGTACTTCGCTAGAGATAAGTCGCAAATTCCGACACCAACCCAGTTACAATTTGTAAAGAAACTGAAAAGGAAAGACGGAATGCGCGTTGCAATTGTAGGTGCGGGATTGGCTGGGCTAGCAACCGCAGTGGATTTAGCTGATGCAGGCTGCGAAGTCCAAATTTTTGAGTCCCGTCCGTTTGTTGGGGGTAAAGTCGGTAGTTGGATTGATGGTGATGGCAACCACGTAGAAATGGGGTTGCACGTATTTTTCGGGTGCTACTACCAACTGTTTGAACTCATGAATAAAGTCGGGGCGTTGTCAAGTTTACGCCTCAAAGAACACACCCACACTTTTATCAATAAAGGTGGGCGCACCGGTGCGTTAGACTTTCGCTTCTTTACAGGCGCGCCTTTTAATGGGTTAAAAGCATTTTTCACCACTTCTCAACTCTCATTACAGGATAAGCTACAAAATGCGATCGCCCTCGGAACCAGTCCGATTGTGCGGGGACTAGTAGACTTTGACGGAGCAATGAGAACTATCCGCAACTTAGATAAAGTCAGTTTTGCTGACTGGTTTCGCAGTCATGGCGGTAGTGAAGGCAGTATCAAAAGGATGTGGAATCCCATTGCTTACGCCTTGGGATTTATTGACTGCGAAAATATTTCCGCCCGTTGTATGTTAACAATCTTTCAATTTTTTGCAGTCCGCAGCGAAGCTTCTGTACTGCGAATGTTGGAAGGTTCTCCTGATGAATATCTCCACAAACCAATTCTCAAATACTTGGCAGATAGAGGCACACAAGTTTATACGCGCCGTCAAGTCCGAGAAATTCAGTTTACGGAAGTAGATGGACAAACCCGCGTCACTGGCTTAGTAGTTGCCCAAGGAGACACGACAGAATTAATTACTGCGGATGCTTATGTATGCGCTTGTGATGTCCCAGGAATTCAGCGAGTTTTACCCCAACAATGGCGCAAATGGTCAGAATTTGACAATATTTATAAACTCGAAGCAGTCCCAGTGGCCACAGTACAGTTACGATTTGATGGCTGGGTGACAGAACTGCAAGACGGGGAAAAGCGTAAACAACTCCAGCAAGCAGCAGGGCTAGATAATTTACTTTATACGGCTGATGCTGATTTTTCTTGTTTTGCGGATTTAGCCTTGACTAGTCCTAGTGATTATTATCGTCCAGGACAAGGGTCATTATTACAGCTAGTGCTGACACCAGGAGATCCCTTTATTAAGGAAAGTAACGAAGCGATCGCCCAACACGTTCTCAAACAAGTCCATGAATTATTCCCCTCATCACGGGAATTAAATATGACTTGGTATAGCGTTGTCAAACTGGCTCAATCCCTATACCGCGAAGCCCCAGGAATGGATGTGTATCGTCCTGATCAAAAAACTCCAGTGCCTAACTTCTTCCTTGCAGGTAGTTATACTCAACAAGACTACATTGATAGTATGGAAGGGGCAACAATTTCTGGCAGACGCGCCGCCAAAGTCATTCTCGAAAATATTAAACAATAGAGTTAAATCTAAACATCGGAAAATAATGGCTGATTGGCTAGAACATAGCGTACAGGTTGAAGTCGAAGCCCCCATTGATTTAGTCTGGGGCTTGTGGTCTGACCTAGAGCAAATGCCGAAGTGGATGAAATGGATAGATTCCGTGAAAATTCCCCCTGATAACCCAGATATCTCGCTGTGGAAATTAAACACAGGCGGACTGGAATTTACTTGGAAATCCCGCATCCTGAAAACTGTTCCTAATCAAATTATTCAATGGGAATCAGTCGATGGTTTACCAAATCAGGGAGCGATTCGTTTTTACGATCGCCACGGTAGTAGCATCGTAAAAATGACAGTTTCCTATGCTATTCCTGGGATTTTGGGCAAAATCATGGATAACCTATTTTTAGGTCGAGCCGTAGAATCAACGATTCAAGCCGATTTAGAAAGGTTTAAAGAGTATGCTTTAAACGCTAAAGCAAATTCAGCGTCTTCTTAATTAGCCTAGATTCAGTGAAATAAAGTTTGTGGGTTGGGTCGAATTATTAGACCCAGCACACTTATTAAACAGTCATTAGTCATTAGTCATTAGTCATTAGATTCTTCTTCCCCCTACACCCTTACACCCTTACACCCTTACACCCTTACACCCTTACACCCTTACACCCTTACACCCCTAGTTCCCCCAAAACTACCAAGTCGGGTCACTAAACAAATGAATGGTGAGTTCTGCTTGCGGTGGTACTGAGGTAATGCAAGCGCGAATGATGTCGCCGTCATCTAGTTCTACCGTGCAAGCGTGACAAGTCCCCATTAAACATCCGGTAGGAATGAAAACCCCGGCTCTATCTGCTACATCTAATAGGGGTTCTCCTACCTCGGCGTTAATGGTGACATCATCTGGTAAAAACGGACAACAACACTCATGCAATTTAGCCTAACTACGACAAAAAGGGCGTTAAATCTAAATGATTTTCAATTTCGCTAGCCAGATTATCTAACATCTGCTCTCGTTGTTCTCGGTAGTTGGCGACACCTGTGGGTAAGGATTTTAAGCCGCGTTGTTGACGCAGGCGGTTGAGCCAAGCGCGTCGCCAGGGGCCATTATCAAACAGTCCGTGGAGATATGTCCCCCACACTGATTGACATTTATCTACCAATCCTAAGTTAGCATCATCAAATAAGGATTGATAGCCTTGATTATCGCTGGGAATATCTACACGCGATCGCCCTTGATGGATTTCAAACCCAGTTACAGGTAATCCCATTTGGGGGAAATTGGAGCTAACTTGACGCTGACGGGCGATTTTTTGCCCTGTAATCACGGTTTTAATGGGTAAGAGATTTAAACCTTGATATCGACCGGCTTGTCCTTCTACCCCTTCAGGATCGGCGATGATTTGTCCGAGAATTTGGTAGCCACCGCAAATCCCTAACACTGTACCACCAGAGGCAGCATAGTGCTGAATTGCTTCTGCCATGCCGCTTTTTTGCAGAATAATTAAATCCGCAATTGTAGTTTTGGTTCCTGGAATAATTACCGCGTCTGGATGTCCTAAATCGTGCTTGGGACTAATGTATCTGACGGAAACTGTGGGTTCTGATTCTAAGGGGTCAAAATCGGTAAAGTTGGAAATTCTGGGTAAACGTACGACACTGATATTGATATCAGTGTGGGCTTTTGCTGGTTTACGTTCTAGTAAATCTAGAGAATCTTCGGCGGGGAATAATTCTTGGAGGTAAGGAATGACACCAATTACCGGAATTTTTGTCCGTTCTTCTAACCATTTGATTCCAGGTTCTAAAAGCGATCGCTGTCCCCGGAATTTGTTAATTACTATACCTTTAATTAATTGCCGTTCGTCTGGTTCGAGTAGTTCGAGTGTGCCGACAACGTGGGCAAATGCTCCTCCACGGTCAATATCTACTACTAAGATGGTGGGTGCATTTAAGTGTTTTGCTACCCGCATATTAGTTAAGTCGCGGTGCTTGAGGTTAATTTCTGCGGGACTACCAGCACCTTCACAAACGATGACATCAAATTCTGTACTTAAATGCTGTAAAGATTCTTCGATGGCTCGCCAACCCATTTCAAAATACTGTTCATAGTAGTCGGCAGCATTTACTTTACCGACATATCTCCCCCGCATAATTACTTGGGAAGTCATATCTCCTTGGGGTTTGAGCAAAATCGGGTTCATTTCTACCCAAGGAATTACCCCCGCAGCCCAGGCTTGTACTGCTTGGGCGTAACCTATTTCTCCCCCATTGGCTGTGACATAAGCATTTAAAGCCATATTTTGTCCTTTAAAGGGGGCTACTCGCCAGCCACGCCGCGACAAAATTCGACAAATAGCTGTAGTTATCAGTGATTTCCCTGCGTGGGAAGTTGTACCCACTACCATAATAGATTTCATAGCCACTGTTACTTACTCACAATCAGGGGATAATATTAGTGCGTAATTCTTGATAACATAAATTTGCATGAGTTTGAGGATTGATCTGGTGTCAATGACCCATGCCCAATGCCCATCGTAGAACGAGAGCAAGTATTCTGCCTTAAGTTAAAGCAAATATGCAACCCAGCTTAACAATTCCGACAATTTCCTGGGACGAAATTGATAAAGAATTGATAAATGGGTTGATGTCTTTCCGTATATATTGTTCCCTGTAGATACTGAATCCTAACTTTTGGAGAGTTGATTTAGCTAAAAGGGAATTCTGAGCCAACGCATCACAGCATTAGACAAGCGATCGCTCCAGGAGGCTGTAGGTAGGTCTTGACTTTGGTATTTTTCCAGTAATTGATGACCCAGGGGAGTGAGGCGAAAACTATCTGTAATCCCCTGTCCATCGACTTCGCGCCGCAACATCCCGACTTGAATTAACCAACCCAAAGCGTCATCACAGGCTAACTCTGAGAGGGGTTGTTGAGTGTAACCATTTTTTACACCATTTTCTGTGGTGATCGCACCCAAGGCAATACTCTGATGGCGCATGGTTTCAAATAATTTGATTTTGAAGGGAGAACAAATCAGCGATTTTTCGGCTCTTTTGATGCTGCTGGGCTGATAAGTTAAGATTTTGGAGTTTGGGGAGTTAACCATAGTTTGATTTTTAGTTTTTACATTTATGTCATGAAATTATTGTAAATTATTGTAAAATTTCAAAGTCATCAACAATCTAAAACAGGAAGGGTTCATTATGCCTTTAGCGGTTGGTACAGATGCACCTGCATTTACCGTCAAAGATACCAACGGTAACACCGTTTCGTTATCTGATTTTGCTGGAAAGACCGTTGTTTTATATTTCTATCCCAAAGATGACACCCCAGGCTGCACTAAGCAGGCTTGTAGCTTCCGAGATGCCAAAGACGATTATCAAGGTAAAGATATTGTGGTGCTGGGAGTCAGTGCTGATGATGAAGCTTCTCATCAAGCGTTTACCCAAAAATATAATTTGAATTTCCCTTTATTGGCTGATACCAATCAATCTCTTATCAAAGCTTACGATGTTGATGGCGGTGGTTATGCCAAGCGTGTCACCTACGTTATTGATGCCCAAGGTAAAATCGCTCACGTTGATGCTGCCGTCAGCACAGCTACCCACGCTAGCGATGTCTTAGCGGCTTTGGGACTTAATTAAGTTCTGAGTGGTGAGTGCTGTTAGCGGAAGCGCGGCGTTTAGCCGGTGCTGAGTGGTTATTTAGAAAGTAGAGACACTTGATTGAGTAATCTCAGATCAAGAAACTTTTTAACAAAAGAGTGCTAAGTAATTTCTTGGCTCAAAACTCAGCACTCAAAACTCATCACTCCTATTGATTACCTTGGTTTACCCCTGGTTCTGTGGAACTGGGGGTATTATTAACTGGTAAAGGAATTACTTGTCCTTTTGGCTGATTATTCTGATTGGCTCGATTTTGTCTTTCTCTAAAAGCTTTAGCGGCTTCATCAATTTGTTGACTTTGCTGATCGGCATTCCATGAACTTGTGCCGAACTGGGCGCGGTGAATCAAGTCGAACATATTGAAATTGCCGTTGCTAAAGTCAACGTTATTTTGTTGATCGGTATTATTACCACCTGCATCTACTGTACCGAGTTGGGCGAGGCTAGATTGGGTTGTGAGTAGGGAAGCAAAGCTAAAACTGGCTACAGTTGCTACTAAAAGTTTAGCGATCGCGGGAAATGATTTTTTCATAAACATCCTCTAACACCATGTTTGAGAAGTAAAAAGGTAAAAGTTAAAAGGCAAAAGAAAAGAATATTTTAACTTTTACCCTTTTTTCATTGATGCTGTACTTATCCTAAGCAAGAGTCCGGCGAAGTTGGGGCTGAATGCTAATTAAAGCTACTAATGCAAAACCAAATAAGATTAGCAATGCACCACCAAAGGTAATTTCACCCCAAGGGGCTTGCATAACGATGCTAGATAATCCCCAACTGCTATGAGTATAGAGGTAGCGAATGGGTTCAATGGCGTAGCTAAGGGGGTTAAGGGTAGCTACAACCTGTAACCACTTGGGCATGAAAGATAAAGGTGCGAGGGCAGTGCTAGCAAATAATAATGGGAGGTTAGTCACAAATATTACTGCTATTAATTCAATGTGTCCGGGTAGGGCAAAAGCTAAACCCAGAGAAATAGCTGTGACACCCAATGCTAGCAAAAAAACTATGAGAGCGATCGCAGCTAATCCTGTGACATCTGGTAGTCCAGCACCCAGAAACGCTGCTGCACCGACAATTACAGCCGCTTGCAGTAAGCTTTGGCTAATAATAAAGATGGCTGAAGCAAAGACAATTGAGAAGCGCGAAGCTAAAGGAGCCACTAACAAGCGGTTTAAAAAGCCAAATTCCCTGTCAAACATTACAGGTAAACCAGCATTCAACGCTCCCGCAAAGGCTGTAAATACAATTACACCTGCGGCTAAAAATTGCCCGTAATTTGTCGTACTGCCAAATAAACCTTTTGGGGCATTTTGGAACAAAGCACCGAATAGCACCAACCACATGACAGGCTGAATAATCCCCGCCACCAGAGTTGAGGGACGGCGTTGTAATTGAATAAACAAGCGACGAGTTAAAGCCAGAGTCTCTTGGACTAATTCACCGAAAAAGTTAGGTTTAGCTTCGGTGTAGGCTTGTGGTGCTGTGGCAACTTGCCAATTGATATCAGATTTAGGGGTTACACTCATAACGTGTTTTGGGAATGGGGAATGGGGCATTGGGAATGGGGAATGGGGCATTGGGAATGGGGAATGGGGCATTGGGAATGGGGCAGGGGAGAATTTTTACTTAGTCCCCAGTCCCTAATCCCCAGTCCCTAATCCCTATCGCATATTTTGTTTTTTCTCCGCTTTCGGATCACGAGTAGCGACTGCTGCTAGTTCGGCATCCATGAGGGTGCGTCCGGTGGCGGCGAGGTAGACATCATCTAGACTGGGACGGGATTGGGCAATGCCAAAGATGGGTAAGCCTGCGTTGTTGAGTGCTTGCTGGACGCTAATTAGAGCATCGTTTTGGGGGGTAACTACTAAGTTAAGGGAGTTACCTTGCGCGCTGTTGATGATGACTTCTTTAACGAAAGATAATCCTTGCAGGAGTTCCTTGGCTTTTGTGGCTTCTTCTGTGGGTGAGAATTCGCGGATGCGTAAGGTAATGCGATCGCCCCCGACTCTATCTTTTAATTCTGAGGGTGTACCGACGGCAATCACCACACCTCGGTCAATAATGGCGACGCGATCGGCTAGTGCGTCAATTTCTTCTAAATAATGGCTGGTAATAACTACCGTTGTGCCTGATTCCTTTAATTTTCGCAGGAATTCCCATACCACAAAACGGCTTTCTATATCAAGCCCTACAGTTGGTTCATCCAAAACTAGAACATCTGGGGCATGAAGTAAGCCAGCCGCTAAGTCTAGACGCTTGCGTAAACCACCGGAGTAAGTCCCGGTTTTTTTATCGGCGTATTCTTGTAAACCGAGTAAGTCTAAAACTGTTTCAATACGCTGTTTAGCTACTGCACTGGGGAGATGATACAGTGCGGCTTGCAATTGTAGCAGTTCTCTTCCTGTTAAGACTTTATCAATGGCGACTTCTTGGGCTACATAGCCTAACCGTTGTCTAGCTACTCTAGGGTTATCCAATACAGAAATCCCAGATACTTCGATTTTGCCTGCATCTGGAGTGGTGAGGGTACACAAGGCGCGCAGAGTAGTAGTTTTACCTGCACCGTTGGGGCCGAGTAAACCAAAGATTTCTCCTGGTTCTACTTGAAAGGAAACATCCTTGACGGCTTCAACGGTACCGTAACGCTTTTGTAGATTTTGAATTAAAACGGCGGCAGCCATGACAGCTAAACCCTAAATATACAATTCGCAACAATATCTATATATATTGTAGTGGAGTGGTGAAAAGTCAGGTGATCGCATGGCTACAGTCGTCTACTCTACACTTATGAATTAGCTGGCGGTGGGGAAATATTCGCCAAGTAATTGACTAAATCGCTGGGACGAGTGAAATCTAACAAAGCCTCGGCTAAATCTTCTAGTTGAGTAGTCGCTAAAGTACGAAGTTGCTGTTGTGTTTCTGGTTCAACTGCACCAAAGCGGCGTGCTAGCTGACGTAGGATCAGTTCTAAGGCTTCTTGTTTTTTGCCGCGTTCTTCTCCTTTTTGCAAAATATCTTGGTAAATTACCGACTCTTGCATAATTTCCTCGCTAAAAAGTTGTGTAATCAAACTTTTCTCAAACCGCAAACCAGCCAAAACTTGTATTGGATTTAAATAACAAAATATAGTCAGAAATGGTCAGACATTAATATCTATGGTATGATTCTGCACAGTAAGCTACCTGACTAGACCAAATCACTCATAAATCAGTTATCAGAAGTGTGGAGTCAGAATGCGACTAGTGGAGCGACACATAATCAAGCAGAATCATCAATGGTTCAAAAAGATTGATCAAATGTCATTCCTATCAAAGAACCTGTTCAACAGTGCTGTTTATTTATGTCGTCAGGCTTTCTTTAAGAATCAAGCAATACCAACATGGAATCAAATATATCACGCACTGAAAAAGAGTGATGATTATCAAGCCTTACCGAGTAAAGTGGCGCAATTGGTATTGAGACAAGTTGATCAATGCTTTAAATCTTACAAGTCAGCTAAAGAAGAATATAAGATAAATCCAGAAAAGTTTTTAGGTGAACCAAAGTTACCTAGATATAAACATAAACTTCAGGGAAGAAATATTTTAACTTTTAATCATCAGGCAGTTTCGCGAACAGCACTAAAAAAAGGATTAATCGCACCATCAGGATTAGCAATAGCTGTCAAAACCCAACTGACACAAATAGAAGAAGTGAGAATCATCCCGAAAAATAATGTCTACATCATTGAAGCAGTTTATGAACTTGAAGAAACCACCCTAGAAAGCAACGATAGAAGAGCAGCAATTGATATAGGTTTAAATAACTTAGCAACAGTGAGTAGTAACTGTCCAGACTTTAGACCTTTTATCGTATGTGGTAAAGCCATTAAATCTTGTAACCAATTTTACAACAAAGTTAAAGCGAGTCTCCAATCTCAGTTACCGACCAGTCAAAGAAGTTCTAGAAAAATAGAAGCTTTAACACTTAAGCGTAATAACAAAGTGGATTATTATCTCCACACAGCTAGTATAGGAATCCGATTTGATTTCTGAAAAAATCTAAGTATATGTAGGGTGTGTTAGGCGTAAGCCGTAACGCACCAAAGGCCTTGGTGGTAGGTGCGTTGCGCTGTCGCTAACACACCCTACGCATCTACGTATCTGTTCAAAAATCAAATATGAGTCCTATAGATTGATTATTAATCAGCTAGTTAGCCAAAACATCACACATTTGATTATCGGTAAAAATGAAAATTGGAAACAGAAAATTAACTTGGGAAATAGAAACAACCAAAACTTTACTCAAATTCCTCATGCTAGATTTATTCAGCAGCTAGAGTATAAAGCTAAACTAGCTGGAATTAAGGTACAAGTTACAGAAGAGAGTTACACATCAAAATGTAGTTTTCTGGATTTTGAACCCATCAAGAAGGATGAGCAATATTTAGGGAAAAGAGTTAAGAGAGGTTTGTTTAAGTCTCACAGTGGTAAAACATACTCAGCAGATTTAAACGGTTCTCTGAACATATTAAGAAAAGTAGTTGGGGACTCTATCTTTGATAGAAACTCAATAGCGCGGCTTGTAGTGAGCATCGGTAAGGTGCAAACCTTACCAAGCTAGAAATATTTGATTATATTTTTAGTAACTATACAAGCGGATATGTTCTGTCGTTCGTCTGTTTCTTCAATCATATCGACGGCAGCCGCCACTTGGGTGAGTAGGTTTGTGGGTGATTCACTTCTGGCTAATGTGGCTAGTGGTAATACCAATTCGCAATTCGCAATTCGCAATACCCGCTATCGCACTTAGCTACTAAATTTACCTAAATTTTCCTGTCGCCATTTGGCATCAGCTTTACGATTTGTTCTGACTTCTAAAACGCGAATTCCTGTATTTGGTAGTGGGTTTAATCTTTGCTGTAACTGTTGCCAAGAAGTAATTAACTCATGCTGCACACCATAGGTAGCGCATAACTGAGCAAAATCAATGTCTTGGGGAGTGCCAAAATATTCTTCAAATGGTGGGTCGAATTTGGCGATGGGTAACATTTCAAAAATCCCGCCACCGTTGTTGTTAATTAAGACAATGGTTAAGTGTCCGATAAATTTATTTCTGATTAAAAACCCGTTAGTGTCATGCAATAATGCTAGGTCTCCTGTGAGCATTACACTACTTTGATGGTGGTGGGCAATTCCTAATGCGGTGGATAATGTGCCGTCAATGCCATTTGCGCCTCGGTTAAAATGCGATCGCACTCCTAAATGATTGGGTCGCCAAAAATATTCCACATCCCGCACAGGCATACTGTTGGCGATAAACAATGGTGTTCCTGGTGGTAGTATTTGAGATATTAACCAAGCGGCTTTACACTCTATTAATTCTTCTATTTGCGCCAAAGTTGCGTCTACATTTGCCCTCACTTTGGTTTCTGCATCACACCACATCTGTAAATATTCACAAGGAATTTCAGCATCCCCAGGCTTAACCGAAAATTCCTCAACTCTCATTCTCAAATGTGTCGTCCTGCCATGTATAGGGTCGAGGTTTTGGTGGCTGGGGTCAATTATCCAGCGTAGGGGTTGGTGAGTGTCTAGCCAAGTCCGCAGTTCTTTGCTGGTGGGCATATCACCTATTTGAATCACCATTTCAGGTGCTAGTTTCTCGGCTAATTGCTGATTTCGCAAAATCAGGTCATAGGTAGAAATGAGATAGGGGTTGAGGTCGGCATAATTCCGCAGTGGGGAAAGTCCTTCGGCTAGTACGGGGAAATTGAGAGTTTGGGAAATTCTGGCGATCGCTCTACAATATTCCTCTGGTTGTAATGGTTGGGCTACTCCAGCAATAATGATTCCTCTGGGGGAATGGGGAATGGGGAATGGGGAATGGGGAATGGGGAATGGGGAATGGGGAATGGGGAATGGGGACTGGGGATTGGGGATGTTGGCGAAGAAGTTTTCGGGGTGGAAGTTGGCTAGTAGATGAGTTAAATCATTACCATCGGGAATGGGTGCTAGGGGGTCACGTAGGGGAATATTGATGTGTACTACACCTGGTGTCGGGGTTTGGGTTTTTTCCCAGCTATAAATTATTGTTTGTCGCAGATATGCTAGCATCCCCATTTCTGGTGAGGGTAAAGCTAATTCTGTTTGCCAGTTGGGGTAATTGCCATAGAGTTTGACTTGATCTATTGTTTGTCCAGAATGACAGTCTCGTAATTCTGGCGGTCTATCGGTGGTTAATATCAGTAAGGGTACACGGCTTTCTTTCGCTTCAATCACGGCTGGGTAAAAGTTCGCCCCCGCAGTTCCAGAGGTGCAAACAATCGCTACAGGACGACCGATGGCTTTGGCGACTCCCAGGGCAAAAAAGGCGGCGGAACGTTCATCTAGAATGGAAATTGCTTCGATTTCTGGGGCTTGTTGGGCAAAGGCGACTGCTAGGGGTGTGGAACGTGAACCAGGACAAATGACTGCACAAGTTAAGCCTAAACGCTTTAGTGTTTCAGTTAAGATATAAGCCCACAGTTGATTAATATTTTTCTCGGCGAACCGCATCACATCCATAGCAGCCAATAAATTGCATAGCGAAATTCAATTTATCAGTTATTTGTTACCAGTTTCATCGCCAGCGACAGGAAACCTGTTTCTTTTGAGAGTCAGTTTCTTACCCATGCCCAATTCCCAATGCCCAATTCCCGATTCCCCATTGATACTGTGTGACACAACACTATAGGCTTGATTACTGATGAAAAATTATTACGCAAGTTCTTATGGATTGTATTCACTTAACAGGAATTCGCTGCTATGGCTACACTGGCTATTTACCAGAGGAACAGGTTTTAGGACAGTGGTTTGAGGTGGATATCAGGTTGTGGCTGGATTTATCTCAATCTGCCAAAACTGATACGATCGCTGATACTCTAGATTATCGCGGTGTTATTAGCTTGATTCAACATCTGGTTAAGACTGCTAAGTTTGCTTTAATCGAAAGGTTAGCAGGTGCGATCGCTGATTCTATTATCCAAGAATGCGCTCAAGTTACACAAGTGCAAGTCATAGTTACTAAACCTGCTGCACCCATCCCAGATTTTGGCGGCAAAATTAGTATTGAACTGACTAGAAAGAGGGAATAGGGAATAGGGCATTGGGAATTGGGAATTGGGCATTGGGCTTTCTATATTTCTATTTTTGAAAAACTCCATTGATTGAGAAATGGAGTTTTTTATTTTGTTGTTTAATATACATATTTCGTGTATTAATTATTGCCAATATTTCCAATAGATTCTGATGATAATTTTATATTTTTTCATGTTTTTTTATGATGAAGAACCATGCTAGAACATCATAAAGATTTTCTAGTTTAGTCATATGCTCACACCGATACTTGAGAGATTGACTATCATATAATTATTCAGCTTTAGATATAGTTGAATCATCAGCAATATCTGAACCTTAGCAGATAGGCTATTTTAATATGCAAACCCGCAAAATCCTAGTTGTTGAGGATGAAAAAATCCTGGCTTTAAATATTAAAAATAGTTTACAAAAGCTGGGGTATGATGTTCTAGAAATTACAGATTCAGCCGAAAAAGCCATTAAAAATGTAGCAGAACACTACCCTAACTTAGTATTATTTGATATTTGTCTAAGCAAAGAGATTAACGGTACACAGGTAATAGATATTATTCAACACAAATTTCATGTACCCGTATTGTATATAACTGAGTATTCAAAATATATAAAACTACCTAAAAATCAGCTAAGTCATCCTTTTAGTTATATTCTAAAGCCGATTCGAGAATCTGATTTACATTTAGCTGTGGAAATAGCTTTGGAACAATATCAAAACTATAGAAGTTTACAAATCGAAAAACAAAAAATAGAGGCGATTATTAACAGCATGGCTTGTGGGGTAGTTGTTACCTGTAATCATGGCTGTATTCAAATGATGAATCCAATGGCAGAACAATTGACTGGTTGGCAACAAAATGAAGCTATTGGGAAAGATTTTACTGATGTTTTGAGTTTAGTTGATAAAGATATGGATGAAGTGATCGGTAATTTAGCAAAACAGGCGGTGCAAGTTGGTGAAGTAGTAAATTTACCAGAAAACTGTATACTAATTTCTAAGGAAGGAAGAGAAATACCTATTGGCGATAATATAGCACCAATTCGGGATCATAATGGCAAGATTACAGGTGCTGTATTAGTCTTTCAAGATATTACGCAACGTAAACTCACAGAACTCCAAATACTGCGTAACGCCTTTTATGATGGACTGACAGGAATACCAAATCGCACTTTGTTTTTAGATCGCCTAAAACAAGCAGTAGAACGCAGTAAACGCCGTAGTGATTATCGGTTTGCAGTTTTATTTTTAGATTTAGATGGTTTTAAGGGGATAAACGATCGCTTTGGTCGCAGTATGGGCGATGATTTTTAGTAGCGATCGCTAGACGTTTAGAATCATGTGTACGCAGTTGTGATACTGTTAGCAGATTTGGTGGTGATGAATTTGCTGTATTGTTAGAAGAAATTAAAGATATTAATGATGTCATTAATGTTGCTAAACGTATTCAAGATACTTTGGGTTTACCAATAAATTTAAATGGGAATCAAATCTATACAACAGCCAGTATTGGTATTACTTTAAATGATAGTCATACTAATGATCCAGAACATATACTCAGGGCTGCTGATAGTTCTATGTACAGGGCAAAGCAACAAGGCAAAGCTCGTTATAATGTATTTAATGAACCTACTAATTGCTAGCAATTTTTAGTTAAAATATGCACTGATATTGAGTCTATTAATGAGTATATTTACCAAAGAAATTTGATATCTATCTAAACTGAAAATATTAAATTCTGATAACCAATAATTATACTTATTACATTATGTTGAGGAACAAATTTTTTTACTCACACATAATTCTTGGAAAGATAACCTTTGTACAGGCATGAAATTACACGCTGACTCCTGCCATTGGGCTTGATTTATGACAGAAAAAACTGAAAAGCAAAAAATGCTAGCAGGTCAATTATACCTAGCCGATGATCCAGAACTAGTGGCAGATCAAAGACGGGCTAATCACCTTCTAAGAATGTATAACGCCACCTCAGCAGAACAATTAACACAACGCCAGCAAATTTTACAAGAACTGTTTTTTAAAATAGGAGAAAAAATTACTATAGTGCCGCCATTTCATTGTGACTACGGTGCTAATATTTCCGTAGGCAATGGCACTTACATGAATTATGGATGTGTAATTTTAGACTGCAATCAGGTAGAGATTGGTGAAAATGTTTTATTAGCTCCTTATGTACAGATTTATGCTGCTTACCATCCTACAGAACCAGAAATTCGGCTCACAGGTAGAGAATTAGCTGCCCCCATTAAAATTGGTAATAATGTCTGGATTGGTGGTGGAGCAATTATTTGTCCAGGAGTTACCATTGGGGACAACACTACTATTGGTGCGGGAAGTGTAGTTGTTAAAGATATACCCGCAAATGTCGTTGCAGTTGGTAATCCCTGCCGGATAATTCGTTATTTATAGTAAATTTTAACTAGAATTTGTAGCCTCTAGCTAGCCAATACATCCAATCAGCGATCGCTTCTTGAGTATCTTCATCAACATCAATGGGTTCTATATCCGACAGCTTGGCTGTATGATAATCGTCTTCCTTCCCTCCTATATAAGCAACTTCCACATACATATCCCTTAAACAATCATCTTCGGGGGCCATTCCCAAGACTTCCACAGGCTTCTCCTCAATGGTGGAAGTTTTGCGAGATTTCTTCTTCCACTTACCCATAAAAGGAAATTCTAAAGTATCGTCAAGGTAATAATACCAACCCATTGCCCGGTCTTCCTTATCCTCAGCATCGGCAATAATCTCTTGTTCGATGCGTTCTTCCCTGGTTTCGTCACGTTCTACACTAGCCATAAGACTCCCATCTGTTGTTATACAGTTTGATATGTTAAAGCCTTTGGTCAATATCTGTCGATAAAGTCAATAGTCAATAGTCAATAGTCAATAGTCATTAGTCATTAGTTTTTCTCCTCCCCTACCTTGTCTACCTTGTCTCCTTTTCCCAATCCCCAGTCCCCAGTCCCCAATCCCCAATCCCCAGTCCCCAAATCATGAGTATCATCGTTTTCGGCAGTATCAATATAGACTTAGTCGTCACAGCCCCTCGTTTACCTCTGGCTGGTGAAACTTTAACGGGGGAAAACTTTTTTAAAATTCCTGGTGGTAAAGGTGCAAATCAGGCTGTAGCACTCTCTAGATTAGGAATTCCTACCTATATGGTGGGGCGTGTGGGTGCAAACAATTTTGGTACGGAGTTAGTTAAAAGTCTGCAAGATGCTGGTGTAAAAACAAGCAAGATTTTTCACGATGAAAATGCTAATTCTGGTGTAGCTATTATTACTGTCTCCCATAGCGGAGAAAATCACATTGTGGTGATTTCTGGTGCGAATGGACAAGTTAATCAAGAAGATGTGGAACGCTTAACCCAGTTATTACCAACAGCTAAAGCCCTACTCCTACAATTAGAAATTCCGATTTCTGCTGTAGTTGCTGCGGCGAAGGTAGCCCATGATGCCAATATTACAGTCATTCTAGACCCAGCCCCGGCACCATCCCATTTACCAGCCGAACTTTATCCATTGGTAGATATTATTACACCCAATGAAGTAGAAGCCGGACAACTGGTGGGTTTTCCTGTAAATAATGAGGATACAGCAGCCAAAGCTGCTGCGGTGTTGTTGCAAAGGGGAGTAAAATCTGCGATCGTCAAATTAGGTGCAGCAGGTGCAATTTTCGCCACACCTGAAGAAACGTTTTTAGTCCCAGCGTTTACAGTTGATGCAGTTGATACTGTAGCTGCTGGTGATGCTTTTAACGCTGGGTTAGCCGCAGCACTTGATCATGGCTTATCCTTACATCAAGCAGTGGTTTGGGGAACAGCCGCAGGTGCATTAGCCGCTACCAAATTAGGCGCGCAAACTTCTTTACCCGATAGATTTACTTTCGATGCTTTTCTTAAGGAGAGGGGAGTGAAATTTTAGGAAGATGATTCCTGCTCTTGAGTGTAGGGATGAGTTATCCTGTAAACTTCTGCGTTGAGATTATATCGAGCAAATAACTCGGCAAACTCTAACATTAAAGGCGTACAGTATATTTGTGGTCTTTGCAAAAATTTTTGTAAAAATTGTTTACGTGCTGTCATATATTCTAGGGTCGATAACCAAGAGTATTCTTGACGAATAGCGTCTGCATATTTAAGGTAATGTTCTGGGTTGACTGCTAGAATTCCTAAATCCGCATCTAATAAAACCTGACTATCTAGATCACGTTCATCAGTTTGATGACTTTTTGTATTCAGGATCAAACGAGTGACAGTATTAATATGCTCAGTGGGAATTTTTAAAGTATTTAGTAGCTGATCTGCGTATTCTGCACTTTTTTCTTCATTATCTTGGGCTTGGGGTTCATAAACGACATCATGAAACCAAGCCGCCAATTGTACAGCACTTAAATTATCAGTGTAAGTTTTTAAAGTGTCGATAATCTCTAGTACATGATTAATATGATCTAGATTATGGTAGTGGCGATGGGGGGCAGAATAAACGGTAACTAATTGAGCAAACGCTGTTTCCATCGCTACTTGGTCAACGCCAAATGGTTCGAGCGTTTGTTGCCATCGGTACAATAAGATATCTTTGAGATTGTTCTTAAACATAACGAAATATTAGTATATGGTTATTCCTCTTAAGTTTTAACACGCTGAATCTATTTATCTAGAGTTTGGTAGTCTCTTTTAAGGGAAAAGATGACTCAGAGATATAACGGAAATTAACTAGACAAAATGATACTGGCTATAGTTAAATAAATATTGTAATAGCTTAAACTTAGTTTGAGTTATTGCTGGAAAGGTTGAGCCTGCCAAAAAGTAAAGATGTATGTCTTTACGAAGAAAAATCTCGTTCAAGGCTATAGAATTAACATCTCAGAAAATATATCTAAGTTGTTCAACAGCCAAGACGAAAAGAGATAGTAGTCATAGCAAAACGTTCCGCCAGACAAGTAGAGGATAGAAAACAGATCCTTGAAAAACTAATGTGGAAGTAGCCTAAAAAATTCAGGGAGGGGTATAAACCTGAGATGTTCGTTGGGGTCGTAAACTTCTCATATCTTCAAAAATAGATACCAGAGAGGGAGGAAGGCTTTCATCCGTTGTCCAATCAAATATAATGTGTTCCAGACATTATTAGATACAGGCACGGGCAAATTCTCACAAGAACTCTTAAATCCTGCGGGATTCCCTGTTAAATGACTATTTTCAATTCACTTTTTTTGAACGTGGCGGCGTTGTATTAACACAGTTACAACCAGGGGAACGACTACCTTAAAAGGTCGTGTGTGCGGAGAATCAATCTGTCAGTCTTTCACTATGGTGACATAGAGATGATAGGTGAGTTTAGCTGAAGTCTGCAAGTGCAGATTTCAGGGAGGTTTTAGTAACTCAGAGAGTCACTATCAGGGATATATTCGTTGGATGTTAGTTATGTTGACGATTAATCGCATAATTTGGAGAGAAGAAAGGAGGCACTAAAATCAAGATAAGTCCTCTGGATCTGTAAATTTATCAGCGATTTGGTAATCATAACTGGCGAATATATTGGTGGCGGAGTCTCCTCGGTTTTAACCGTTAAGCCTTTTGGTTCTATGGTAGTAATACCCTAGAAATATTGCATATCCAGATATCAGGTAAGACCTTTCTTTTAAATCCAAAAAAACTTAATTTAAATCAACAGTTCTTTATAAATTGAAAGTATGGTTCAGACCACATTTACCAAACAAAAGCGAGAACTAGCTAAAGCGATCGCCTGGATTGAAAAAATCAGAGCGCAAGAAGTTCGACATCGTAATTATAATGCTGAAGATGAACTACAAGACGAAGTTAGAGAAACTTATGTAGATTATTCCCCTGAAGAAATTAGTGTGCGGGTTTTAGAAATTGTCAAAGACGTAGTCAGCCAACACGGCGCAAGACAAAAAGCCAACTCTCAAAATACAGGAACTTTTACCTGGTATGGAATTGCAGTAGAACTAACCGTTCCCCAATTACGCGCCTTGCAAAGTGCTTGTGCTGTTTTATCGGAATTAGTTCGCAAACTGCCGCGAAGAAATCCTAAACTCATTTACAATACCACAATTGATCATCGTCCTGCCTTTGCTCATGTCAAACAAAAACATGAGGAAACAGAAACTAGATATGTTCCCTATGAAGAAGATTCAACTACTAGAATCAGAACCTACGAAGAACGTTATAAAGTTATTACTCACTATACTCAAAAAATAGAAATTGATTATGGTTTAGAAGTTAAACTTATTCATGAATTAGAAGAAATGGTTGATGATTTAGAGACAGCTATTCAAGTAGCGATTGATGAAGCGAATACAAAAGGCAGAGAAAATGACCCCGTGCTGGATAATGTAATTGACAGAATTAGCCAAACAATTCTGGCTAAATTACCATCACCGCCAAATCAATAGTAAATTATGGATGTACCAATCCAACTATCATTAGCGGGTGATGGGCGATTGTTGGTGCTGACACCTCAAACTGTTCGTCAAGTATTTTTCAAATTCATTGCAGTGAATCGAGAATATACAGGACGGCACAAATTTCCTTTACATCGTCCTTTTCACAAACAATTTCAATTGTGGAAACACAAATCTAAAACTGATGGTAACGTATATAGATGCACCTCAATTCCAGATGGCGAAACCAACAGCGATTGGCAAGAAACAGAAGTTACTTTATTGGATGTTTTATATCGTAAATATTTAGACAGGGAAAAATTAGCTTACTTCAATCACAAAGAAATTAAATATATTGAAACAGAGCTTAATAAACAAATTATTAGGAATAACCTATCATTAGTAGATAATGAAGGAGTCTTGCTTTCAGGTTACGGTGTTTGCAACCAAGCCGGAAAAAACCGCGAAAAAATTCGGTATATTCGACGCTATGGGATGATATTTATTCTAGAACCAATCCTGCGTCAAACAATCTTGAAAAGTGAGAATTTGGATTTACTCATTCAAGACAATAATTTCGATTTGCATCTTGTCAGGTATCATGGTTTGTTGTTATCTACTTCCCCAGGTATTCAGTTATTGTTTCGCCATCGCTTAGATTTTTCTATAAATTGGACTTGTACTATCAAAGATTTTCAACCCCGACAAATTTTTCGCGTTCAGAAAATTTATCCTTGTGACGGTTTTCGGATTATTCAAGATTAGATGTACTATCAATTTTCTAAAAGTTCATAAATAGCGATCGCCTCATCTTTGCCTTTGACTTTTACGGCTGGATCTACTAATCTCAAAGTGAATAATTCTGGTGATGATAAATTTTTTACTACTGACTGGGTAATCAACACAGTACAACCATATTGCTTAGTTAATCCCTCAACGCGGGAAGCCAGATTGACTGCATCCCCCACGACAGTAGAATCAATCCGACAAGTAAAACCTACTGTTCCCATCACCACTTCACCGCGATGAATCCCAATCCCCACAGAGATTTTTGGTAAATTATTTTGTCTGCGCTCATAATTGAACTGATCTAAAGCTTGTTGCATCAAAATTGCAGCTTGTAACGCCCCATCACAACCTACATCATCAAATAAAGCCATAATGGCATCACCTATATATTTATCAATAAATCCACCAGCTTGATCTATAGCTTTTCCCATACAAGCCAAATAATCATTTAAAAATGTAAACGTTTCTTGGGGTGTCATCACCTCAGACATGGATGTGTAACCCCGAATATCACAAAACAAAATCGTAATAGTTTTAGTCGCAGCGACACCGACAACGATATTTTCAATTCCTTGGGGTGCGATCGCTAAAATAAATTTATTGGGGACAAATAACTCAAAAGATTCTAAAGTTTTTTGCAACTTATTAAATGAACTTTGCAAAGCCGTAGACATTTCATTAAAGGAATTCGCCAACGCGCCAATTTCATCTTTATTAGTAATTTGGGCGCGATGTTGTAAATTTCCGGCTGCAATTTTAGTGGCACTTATTTGTAAACGTTGAATAGGATCACTTAACCGCTTGGCTAAAATATAAGCCAATACCCAACCCAATACCAATCCCATGAAACCCACACCCAAAGCCTGATTCACCACATTAGTAATAGCACGGTCGATTCGACGTAAAGAAATCCCCATACGGACAGTACCGATTTTTTTCCCAGAGGAAAGGCGAATATCAGACGCAACTTCCATGATTCTCTCACCCCGTCTAGCTCTTAAATTCCCCGAAAAGTAGACATCGCGGAGAATAAATGTTTCCATTACCACTGATGGTTTTGTAGACTCTAGAACTGTATTTGTGACCTTTAAAGGTACAATATCGGGGACATATTGATTTTGCAAATAATTAATCGAAGTGGCAATAATCCGATTGTGCTGACGAGCATCGGAAATAAAAACATAGACAAAATCTCGATTTTCTCGTAAAAGAACATCCAAAGTGAGCCGTATTTGACTCCAGTTTTCTTCAATTAATTCATCACCTAAAGTATAAGTTAGCACTCTCACAAAAGAGTTAGCATCCTGCACATTTTCGGTTCGATACAGGTGACTTTCACTTTTAGCCCATACAGATACAATCGCACAAATTACAGTCAATAATAGCAGCGTAGTATTGACCATAATTCGGGTACGAATTGACTTGAAAGTCGGAAATTTCATGGCTTAATTACCAGTTCTTCTACAAAATTTACCCACCGCAAACCATTAGTTTTTGTTTGACAGTCAGAACCAAAAGCTAAGGTGAGCGGCCCACCCATTCTGGCAGGTATGTTTTTTTTCTCATCACCCCATTTTGTAGCTAAGAAGATGTCACATTTTTTAATATCGTTAGCAGTTAATATGACTGAATTGAGATTATTTTGGTAAGTGGTAGTTTTGCCTTGAACAACAATTTCTTTTGAGAGTAAATCAGGAGCATTAACAGTTAAAATATCTCGCAGGCGCACACCATGTAAGGGAACTTTGCCACTCGGCCAACCACTACGATAACCAACAGTTTCCGTAACAGTAATTTGGGGTAATTTTTCTAAGTCAGCTAAATTTAATTCTTGTTTTCCTACCTTGAGGCGGGCTGGTTCTGTTCCTACTACAATATTGCTGACATAAAATATCCAAAATGATTCAGGATACTGCTGTTGTAGATGGGGATATTGACTATGGGGAAAGACTAGATAAATGGGGCCACCTTGGGCGCGACTGATGGGTTTACCGTCATTGGCGATCGCTAAAATAATGGGGTACTTTAACAAATCGTATAAATCCACCGTCACTTGGTAGGAGTTATAAGCCATAAAAGTTACTTCCGTCACATTAGGCTGATAACCATACTTTTTGAGCAGTGTGGATACAGGAATACCCCGAAAATCAAACACTTGATCTGGTTGCAGAATGTAATTAGGATCGGCAGTCTTGAGATTAGTGGTGGCTATTGATTGTAGCTGTTGCCAATTTAATGTCTCCGTTTTACCGGTGCTAGTTTCCCCCTGAATAACTAAATTCCACTCCTTGGGCTGAGTGTTTTTGGCATTATCCGCCATGATTTTCTCATTGCGAGCGATCGCTTCTGCGCGCCATACTTCCAATTGTTCGTCGCTAGGCTGATCTGTACAACCTCCTAAACCGACAGCAGTGATCATCAAAATGCTGAGGAGTGAGTTTTGTGCTTTCGGTAAAAGCACTGAAAAAGTGCGTATATTCCTCATCTCTCCCTAGCCCTCTTTCCATAGGTGTATTACTGTTTTACACGTTGTCTGAAAATCTTCCACTCAAAAACTTGAATCTACATTTTGAGTTTCTTAATCTGTGGTGACAAAAAAAATCACGCGCCACAATAGAAAGCGCAGTCTTCAGAAATTACACTCTGACATCTCATCAGGAGTTCACTATCAGTGGTACTACAAATACAAACCAGCACCTACGAAGCGAAAACTCAAGAAATTGCTAAACAACTTTTAGCCGCAACTCAAGAAAATCGCTCATTTTTAGCTTCTCTACGTGATCAAATGCGTTGGGATGATAAATTACTTGCTTGGGCGATGAGTAACCCTGGTTTACGGGTGCAATTATTTCGCTTTATTGATACTCTCCCCGCACTGCGGAGTAAATCGGAAATTGCTGCACATTTGCAAGAATATTTAGGCGATGAATCTGTAGAACTTCCCGCCGCTTTAAAGGGGATGCTCAATTTTGCTAATGCCGATTCTATGCCAGGACAAGTGGCTGCAACTACCGTATCTACAGCAGTTGAGACTTTAGCTCATAAATATATTTCCGGCGAAAATATTCAACAAGTCATCAAAACCGTTGAACGACTACGTAAAGAAAAGATGGCTTTCACCATTGATTTACTTGGGGAAGCGGTAATTACAGAAGTAGAAGCACAATCTTATCTAGAACGCTATCGAGAATTAATTACGCAATTAACAACTGCTGCGAAGAATTGGGGCAGTATTGGGGCGATTGATGAGGCTGACGGTGAACCGTTGGCAAAAGTCCAAGTTTCTGTGAAGTTAACGGCTTTTTATTCCCAATTTGACCCTTTAGATGCTCAAGGAAGTGAAGCTAGAGTTAGCGATCGCATCCGTATTTTATTACGTCATGCTCAAGAGTTGGGTGCAGCTATCCATTTTGATATGGAACAGTACGCTTATAAAGACTTGACTCTTAATATTTTGCAAAAAATCTTATTAGAAGATGAGTTCCGCCAACGTACAGATATCGGTATCACTATTCAAGCTTATCTACGGGATAGTGAACAGGATGCGAGAAAAATCATCGATTGGTTAAAACAGCGTGGTTATCCGTTAACTATTCGGTTGGTAAAAGGCGCGTATTGGGATCAGGAAACTATTAAAGCGGCTCAAAAACATTGGGCGCAGCCTGTTTTTAATGATAAGGCGGCAACTGATGCGAATTTTGAGGCGATAACTCAGTTATTGTTGGAAAATCATCAGTATGTTTATGCTGCTATTGGTAGTCATAATGTGCGATCGCAAGCACGGGCGATAGCGATCGCGGAAAGTCTGAATGTCCCCCGGCGGCGGTTTGAAATGCAGGTGTTGTATGGAATGGGGGATAAGTTGGCTAAGGCTTTGGTGGATAGGGGTTATCGGGTGCGGGTTTATTGTCCCTATGGGGATTTGTTACCTGGGATGGCTTATCTGATTCGGCGGTTGTTGGAAAATACGGCTAATAGTTCTTTTCTACGGCAAAATTTGGAGAATAAGCCGATCGAGGAGTTGCTTGCTGCACCGGATATTGATTTAGCTC
>NZ_PJIZ01000134.1 GCF_021596505.1 Nostoc sp. CMAA1605
CATGTTTTCTTGTGTGTGCAGTTCATGATGGCTACTTATGTTTAGAGCAAATGAGACTCGGTAGGGCAGGTTTACCGAGATCATCGTTAAGATGTTCTGTCTACGACGAAAGAATAGCCACATCACCAAAAGCTGCGGCAGAATTTGCACTTTAGCTTGCTTCTAGATGCAAGCTGTGCGATATTAGATAAACAACTTAAACTCTATCGGCTTACCGTATTTAATATTTAGCAATGATTCTCGCACAGCATAGCAAAACATCCCAGACAACAAAACTTAACAATTTCTCTGGCTGGAAACTGGTACAAATTCTGCAAAAATTCTGGTGGCATACCCATGCTTACGGAACAGTATTGAGTATTCTGCTACTAACATTAATCAGCTTAGTGTTCACGGCGACTCATTGGTCTTATCATCAGTTGTTTTCTGCGCTACAAATTTTCGGTAATTCCAAAAAAAGTATAGAAACAACAGAAGTCTCTCAATAACACAAAAAGAGCAAAATTTATCTTGATAAATGTCATGTGATTTGAGAAAAAATCATCACGTTTCTAGTTTTACCCTGGTATTTTCCTTGTGTATTCTTTCCTCTTCGCTCAGTAATCTATACCTTTTGTAAAGGAAATATTGCCAGGCAAGATAGGTTATTATGATATGTGAGGAATTTTAAATTATGCCAAGAAACATCAATATTTAAAACTAAATACTCCTGACGATGACTGGTTTTGCGGAGATTTAAAGCGTTAAAAACATAGCCAAAAAATAGCAATAATTGCTACATCTGGAATTTTGGCAAATATCGTTTTTATTACAACTTAAAAAGACAGTTAGCGGCACAATGGGGGCAGAGAAACAATACTGTTTATTTGCACTCGGAGACGAATAAAATAATGGTAGCGATGTCTACGACCGGCAACGCCAACACAGAAAATGTTCAGCATCGGCTAACTGTCCAAACTGTAGAAATTGCCCCCAATACTACGGCGATTCGCTGTCTAGACTGGGATCGCGATCGCTTCGATATCGAATTCGGACTGCAAAACGGTACGACTTATAATTCATATCTCATTAGGGGCGAGCAAACAGTTTTAATCGATACTTCCCACCAGAAGTTTCGTCAATTGTATTTAGATACTCTCAAAAGTCTCATCAACCCCAAGGCTATTGATTACATTATTGTCAGTCATACAGAACCAGACCATAGCGGCTTGGTAGAGGATGTGCTGCAATTAGCACCAAGAGCGACTGTTTTAGCTTCTAAAATTGCCTTGCAATTTTTAGAAGGTTTAGTACATGATCCATTTTCTAAGCGCATCGTTAAAAGTGGTGATCGCATCGATATCGGTAAAGGTCACGAAATCGAATTCGTCAGTGCGCCGAATCTACATTGGCCAGATACAATCTTTAGTTATGACCGGAAAACCCAAGTCATCTATACTTGTGATGCTTTTGGGATGCACTTCTGCGACGATCGCACCTTCGATGAAGATTTAGAAGCGATTGAAGCCGATTTTAGATTTTATTATGATTGTCTAATGGGGCCAAATGCTCGTTCCCTGTTAAACGCGATGAAGCGGATGGGTGAACTGGGCAAGATTAATATTATCGCCAACGGTCACGGGCCGTTGTTGTATCATCACCTCGATGTTTTAACCGAGTGTTACCAGAGTTGGAGTCAAAGACAAGCCAAAGCCGAAACCACCGTTGGGTTGTTCTATGCTTCCGATTATGGGTATAGCGATCGCCTTGGTCAAGCGATTTCTGAAGGTATCCAAAAAACTGGGGTAGGGGTAGAATTTATCGACCTCAGCACCGCCGAAATCCAAGAAATTCAAGAATTAGCAGGGAGAGCAGCTGGTTTAATTATTGGTATGCCGCCTACAACTTCCGTAGCAGCGCAAGCAGCCATCAGTTCTCTATTATCTGTAATTAAAGATAAGCAGGTAGTCGGCTTATTTGAGTGCTTCGGTGGTGATGACGAACCCGTTGATACACTGCGACGGAAATTTATCGACTTGGGTGTCAAAGAAGCCTTCCCAGCCATTCGCATTAAAGATGTTCCTAGTCCTTCCACCTACCAAATGTGTACCGAAGCTGGTACAGATTTAGGACAATTTGTCACACGGGAGAGGAACATCAAGCAAATCAAAGCCCTCGATGTCAACATGGAAAAGGCATTGGGGCGGATTAGCAACGGCTTATATATTGTCACAACCAAAAAAGATGATGTCAGCAGTGCCATGTTAGCCTCCTGGGTAGCACAAGCCAGCCTGCAACCTTTAGGATTTACCATTGCTGTAGCCAAAGACCGTGCCATCGATGCTTTGATGCAAGTAGGCGATCGCTTCGTCCTCAACGTCTTAGAAGAAGGCAACTATCAAGAACTCAAAAAACAATTCCTCAAGCGTTTACTGCCTGGTGCTGACCGCTTCGCCGGCGTGAGAACCCAAACCGCCAAAAACGGCTCACCCATCCTGACAGACGCTTTAGCATACATGGAATGCGAAGTCCAAAGCAGCATAGAATGCAGCGACCACTGGATATTGTACTGCACCGTCCAAGATGGTCGAGTTTCCAAACCCGATGGACTAACCGCCGTGCGTCACCGGAAGGTGGGTAATTATTACTAAAAGGGGTATAGGGGTGTAAGGGTGTAGGGGAAGAGCTGAAGTAGACGAGATTTTACCCCATCCCCAATGCCCAATGCCCCATGCCCAATTTCCAATTCCCAATTCCCCAATCCCCAATAATATGGATTTCCAACGCTTCATCGAATCCTCTAAAAACTGGGCTAAATCCACCCGGTTTTTCCAATTTTTTGATAAAACTGAAAACACAACATCTATGAACGATTCCAAACCCCGTGACGTACAAATTCTGCCGATTGCGACAAATACCAAAGTGCTGAGAGCGCGTAGTCAGTCACGTTTGCGGTTTGAAATTGAATACGCCTTAGAAAGAGGCACTACCTCTAACTGCTACATCATCGCAGCTGATAAAACTGCTCTTTTTGACCCCCCAGGTGAAACCTTTACAACAATTTATCTGGAAGCATTGCAGCAGACTGTTAATTTGAAAAAAATAGATTACGTGATTTTGGGTCACTTTAGCCCCAATCGTATACCTACTTTAAAGGCACTGCTAGAAGTAGCACCGCAAATTACCTTTGTTTGTTCTCTTCCTGGCGCGGCGAATTTACGGGCAGCTTTCCCAGATAACAGCTTAAATATTTTGGTGATGCGGGGAAAAGAAACCTTAGATTTGGGTCAAGATCATGTCTTGAAATTCTTACCTATTCCTAGCCCGCGTTGGCCGGAAGGTCTTTGTACCTACGACCAAAAAACCCAGATTCTCTACACAGATAAGCTATTTGGGGTGCATATCTGCGGTGATGAAGTATTTGATGACAATTGGGAGTCCTTTAAGGAAGACCAGCGTTATTACTACAACTGTTTGATGGCTCCCCATGCTGTTCATGTGGAAGCAGCATTGGAAAAAATCTCTGATTTACAAGTGAGAATGTATGCTGTCGGTCATGGGCCTTTGGTACGTAGTAGTTTAATGGCATTGACCCAAGCCTATGCTGATTGGAGTTTGGCGCAAAAAGACCGAGAGGTGACTGTAGCTTTACTTTATGCTTCAGCTTACGGTAACACTGCGACTTTAGCACGGGCGATCGCTCTGGGAGTAACTAAAGGTGGTGCGGCGGTTAAATCTGTTAACTGTGAATTCGCCACACCAGAAGAAATTCAATCAGCTTTAGAACAAGCCGATGGTTTTCTCATCGGTTCTCCCACCATCGGTGGTCATGCACCTACACCGATTAACACTGCTTTGGGGATTGTCCTCAAGGTGGGTGATAACAACAAACTAGCTGGGGTCTTCGGTTCCTATGGCTGGAGTGGTGAAGCCTTAGACATGATTGAATGCAAACTGCGGGATGCAGGATATCGTTTCGGTGTGGAAACACTCAAGGTGAAATTTAAGCCTGATGATGTCACTTTAAAGTATTGTGAAGAAGTTGGTACAGATTTTGCACAAACATTAAAGAAAGCTAAAAAAGTCCGACTACCCCAACAAGCCGCCACACCTGTAGAACAAGCCGTAGGGAGGATTGTGGGTTCGGTATGTGTTGTTACCGCAAAACACGGTGAAGTTGCTACAGCAATGTTAGGTTCTTGGGTATCGCAAGCTACTTTTAATCCTCCTGGTTTAACTGTAGCGATCGCCAAAGAAAGAGCTATAGAATCTCTCATGTATCCTGGTGGTAAATTTGCCCTGAATATCTTACCAGAAGGCAATCATCTGGAATACATGAAGCATTTTCGTAAGAATTTCAAACCTGGAGAAGACCGCTTCCAAAACTTTACAACTACGGAAGCAGAAAACGGTTGTATTGTCATAACTGATGCTCTTGCGTATGTGGAATGTTCGGTTGAGCAACGCATGGAATGTGGTGATCATTGGGTAGTATATGCAACTGTGGACAACGGTAAATTACTGAAGCCGGATGCAGTCACAGCTATCAATCACCGGAAAACAGGGAATCACTACTAAAAAAGTGAAATAGTCAAAACATCAGAATTTGTAGAAACCTTTTGTTGTAAGGTTTCTACAAATTTTTTTTGTGACTAAAAAATCCTATCCACAATCAATTTAATAAGTTAAGAAGCGTTAAGTATCAAGTTAATTGCAGTTAAACCCTGTGTTAAGATGCGGCTGAATTTACTGAGACCCTCGTAGTTGGTAATACCAAACAACATCAATGGGTAACATCAGGAATTCTGATGAGAGAAAGTTCAAAACAAGTATCTCAAACTACACACTGTAAAAGTTAGGAGATTTCATGACCGCACAAACACTATCCCCAAAAACTAGCAAAGGTTATAACAACCTCTATCAAGTTAAAAACCAGTGGGGTGGTTCTTCTGCGCCTTGGAATGATGGTGGAATCTGGGTTATAGGTTGTCGTTCAGGTCAAAACGTAGTTGCTATTGATGTCACCTCCAATGACAATGGCAACACCCTGACAGGAACTATGACCTATAAAGGTGAAGGGCCTATTGGTTTTAAAGCCACTCGTACTCAAAGCAATACCTATGCAGTACAAAACCAGTGGGGTGGCGCTTCTGCACCTTGGAATGATGGTGGAGTGTGGGTAATCGGTTGTCGCACCAATCAAAATGTTGTAGCCATTAAGGTTCAATCCAACGATGGCGGCCAGACCTTAACCGGAACTATGACCTACGCCGGTGAAGGCCCTATTGGCTTTACCAGCAATCAGATTGATGGTGGTGCTTACAATGTAGGCAATCAATGGGGTGGTTCTTCTGCTCCCTGGAACGACGGCGGAAAATGGGTAATTGGTTGTCGTGCGAATCAGGGTGTAGTAGCTATTAACGCTCAATCTAACGATGGCGGTAAAACCCTGAATGGAACTATGACCTATGCAGGCGAAGGCCCCATCGGTTTCAAAGCTACTCTCACTCAAAACAACACCTACGCAGTCCAAAACCAATGGGGTGGCTCATCTGCTCCCTGGAATCCCGGTGGTACTTGGTTACTGGGTTGTCGTGCTGACCAAAGAGTTGTTGCGATTGATGTTAAATCCTCAGACAACGGCAACACCCTCAATGGAACTATGACTTATGCAGGTGAAGGCCCCATTGGCTTCAAAGGCACTCTAGTTTAATTCAGAGAGACTAGGAGAAGTAAAAAGGCAAAAGGCAAAAGGAAAAAGTAAGAGATTTTTCTCTTTTGCCTTCTACTACCACTAGTTCACAAACCTTTATTTCCACGGGTATAAAAATAAGCGAAAGCAATATTTTTATGCCTGTGGAATTTTGGCTTGAGATTGATTGTTTATAAGTAATTTTTATCACCATCGACTCAACCTATTCCTGAAGACGAGAGGAAAGAGGTTAAGATAGATTCGACACAGCTATACCAAACTCTTAACCATCAATTGACATCATAAAGAGGGTGTGGAATTTGGTTTATAGCCATTACAATCATGTGAATCAGAATTTTTGAGTCAAAATTATGGAGCCAAATCAGCCACACGATCGCCTCGAAGCTGCTCAAGACTTTGAACAAGCCTTAGAACAGTTGGAGGATATCTTACACGACAGTTCCACAGATGATGAGGAGATACCAGATAATGCTGCTGGTAATGTCAATGCTGTGGTACAGGGTGAAGATGTAAATGATGCTGATTTAGCAGCTTGGGAAGATGCTGTTGCTGATATTGAACAATATCTAGAAGAAAGAGCAGGAAGTAAGGAGTGACGAGTGCTGAGTCATGAGTGCTGAGTGCTGAGTGCTGAGTCATGAGTCAAACTAGTTGCACGTTACTCTTACAGAAATCTTTCCTACTGACTAGTGACTAATCCTGGTTTTGTCTTTGCGCTTCGTATAACATTAAAGCGGCGGCGATCGCTACATTTAATGATTCTACTCCTGGACTCAGGGGTATTTTGACTTGCTGATCTGTCATTGCGACTAAATCAGGGGACAAACCCGCACCTTCGTTTCCCAATAAAATCAAACTGGGTTTTCGCCAGTCTACTTCCCAGTAAGTTAATTTCGCGGTGGGTAAGGTGGCTATTACCTGCATACCCGCTTGCTGGCAATTCTGGACTGTGGTTTTTAAATCTACACTTACCGCCGTTGCCAGACGAAACCATTGTCCCGCCGAAGCGCGCAACACTTTCGGGTTATCCAAATCTACACTATCTTGACTCAACCATAAACCCGACGCACCAGCCGCCGCCGCCGTGCGAATCATTGTCCCTAAGTTACCAGGGTCTTGGATAGTTTCCAAAGCTAAGACAATCCCTGTGTAGGGAACTAGATTTTGCTGTTGCTGGCGTTTGGCTGTAGCTATGACCCCATCCGGTTGTACAGTAGTAGCGATCGCACTTAAGACCTCTGGACTGACAACTTCACTGCGATCGCACAAACTACAAGCTAACTCCCACAGTTGGCTGTGATTTGCTTGCCATTCCGGTGTACAACACACCACCTCTAACGGATAATTCACCGCACAAGCTTCTGCCAACAAATGCGTACCTTCCAGCAAAAACAACTGCTGCTTATGCCGCTCTTTCGTAGATTGCAGCTTGCGGATTTGCTTAACTAAAGAATTTTGTAAACTCGTTAACATCTTCAGTGCTGATTGGTCAGTGCTGAATTGTGATTAATGAATACTCAGCACTCATTACTCACAACTCAGCACTTAGTTTCATGCGGAACCCGGGACTTGAACCCGGAAGCCTTGCGGCACTAGAACCTGAATCTAGCGCGTCTGCCAATTCCGCCAGTTCCGCTTGCGGTTTGCATACTCACGATTTATCATTATCGCTTAATTATTGATTTGTGTCAACCAGTCCGTAAAGGGGTGTAAGAGTATAAAAGTGTAGGGGTGTTGTGAAAATGAAAAAATCACGCAAAGCCTCCTGCCTCCTGCCTCTTTTCTCCTGTCTCCTGGTGGCAACTTGAGACAAAATGTATACAAATCAAATCTTTACTGTAGAATCAAAACCAACTTCTAACTTTAAAATTATGTATTTATTTTGGAGGCAGGCTTATTAATTCTTCTAGCAGCTTACCAGAAGCTAAACCTGCTGTAGCAGTAGACTCCTCAGTCTTGCAAATATGGGGTGGACATCCTTTAAAGGGACACGTCAAAATCAGTGGAGCTAAAAATTCTGCCTTGGTAATCATGGCTGGAGGTTTGCTTTGTTCTGGTGATTGTCGAATTCGTAACGTTCCCCTGTTGGCGGACGTAGAACGGATGGCTGAAGTCATTTCAGCGTTGGGTGTACGCCTAACCAGAGAAGGGGATATTTTAGATATCAACGCCAGTGAAATTGCCACATCAAAAGCTCCCTACGAACTAGTTACCCAATTGCGGGCTAGTTTCTTTGCGATTGGGCCAATTTTAGCCCGCTTGGGAGTGGCACAAATGCCATTACCAGGGGGTTGTGCCATTGGTGCAAGACCCGTTGACCTGCACGTCCGAGGACTGCAAGCAATGGGAGCCGAAGTACAGATTGAACATGGTATTTGTAACGCCTATGTTCCTGGAACTAATGGCAGATTAAAAGGTGCGAAAATTTACTTAGATACTCCTAGCGTCGGGGCAACAGAAACCCTGATGATGGCAGCTACCTTAGCTGATGGTGAAACCATTATTGAAAATGCCGCCAGAGAGCCGGAAGTAGTAGATTTAGCCAACTTCTGTAATGCAATGGGCGCGAAAATTCAAGGTGCTGGTAGCAGCACCATTACTGTAGTTGGCGTACCACAGTTGCATTCCGTTGACTATTCTATTATTCCCGATCGCATCGAAGCCGGGACATTTTTAGTAGCTGGTGCTATCACTCGCTCAGACCTGACCTTATCCCCAGTCATTTCCGATCACCTAATTCCAGTGATTGCTAAACTGCGGGATATTGGTGTCACCATCATCGAAGAAGCAGCAAATTGCTTACGCATTCTCCCCGCCGAAACCCTGAAAGCAACAGACATCGAAACCTTGCCCCATCCAGGTTTTCCCACAGATATGCAAGCACCATTCATGGCTTTACTCACCTTGGCAGAAGGCGACAGCATCATTAACGAAGCCGTCTTTGAAAATCGCCTGCGCCATGCTTCCGAGTTAAACCGCTTAGGTGCAGATATCCGTGTCAAGGGCAATACCGCCTTTGTGCGAGGAGTACCGATATTATCCGGCGCGCCGGTCATTGGTACTGACTTAAGAGCGTCAGCCGCCCTAGTCATAGCCGGACTAGCAGCCGAAGGACAAACCACCATTCAGGGATTACATCACCTTGATCGGGGTTACGATCAAATAGATGTGAAATTGCAACAAATAGGCGCAAGAATCCTGCGAGTTGGTGAAGTTCCAGCCGACGGAGAGAAAGCAGCGAATTAATAGGGACTGGGGACTGGGGACTGGGGACTGGGGACAAGGTGGACAAGGTGGACAAGGTGGACAAGGTGGACAAGGTAGCTTTTTACTCCCCCCATGCCCCATGCCCAATGTCCAATGCCCCATGCCCCATGCCCCATGCCCCATGCCCGAAATCGTTATACTAACTGTGGGAGGCTGTTGATATTTTGTTTTTCCAGCCGGCTAAATCATGTCTGTGTTTAAATCCTCACTCATCGGTTTAAAAGCTGACTCATTTCGTCATCCATTAGATTTGGAAGCTACCAACTCTCTTAAGCAAATACCTGGTTTGGATATGCTTGTCAGAAACTTGCTCGGCCCAATGGCAGAGCAGGTTTTTTATGTAGAAAATATTGCTTCTAGTGTGTTGGTAGGCGAGAATCAACTACCTGAGTTACATCACTTGTTAATAGAAGCTTGCAAAGTTTTAGACATTGAGCCACCGCAATTATATGTAAGGCAACACCCTGCACCTAATGCCTACACTTTTGCCATGCGGGGTAAGCAGCCTTTTGTCGTGCTGCACACTTCCTTAATTGATATCCTGACACCAGAAGAGATACAGGCAGTAATTGCCCATGAGTTAGGACATCTCAAGTGTGACCATAGTGTTTATTTAACGCCTGTGAATTTATTAATATTAGCCGCAGGTGTAGTACCTAATATTGGGGCTGTCGTGGCTCAAGCCATCCAAGCACAACTTTTAGAATGGGTACGCTGTGCTGAGTTTACCTGCGATCGCGCCGCTTTACTAGCCACCCAAAACCCCAAAGTGGTGATGTCTGTGTTAATGAAATTAGCTGGCGGTTCACCAACTCTTGCACCCAAACTCAATCTCGATGCTTTCATTGCCCAAGCCCGTGCTTACGATGATATTAGTAAGACGGAACTTGGGGAAATGCTCAAAACAGCCCGTACAGCCGAATTAACTCACCCTGTACCAGTCTTAAGAGCCAGAGAAATTGACCGTTGGGCAAGTAGTCAAGAATATCAAAATTTATTACAAACCCACGGACAAAAATACATTAGTGAAGCAGCATCCAAAGGTGGTTGGCGTAACTGGTAAATAATTTAGGGGTGTAAGGGTGTAGGGGTGTGGGGGTTTAGGGGTGTAGGGGAAAAACTAATGACTAATGACTAATGACTAATGACTAGATTTGCTTATGACCAGTTTGCCAAAGACTATCTAAAAGAATTATTACAACCTTTGGGAACAGTAGAAACCAGTCGGAAAGTATCAGCAGAAATCCGAGAAATTGACATTTATTTTGCTCCTGCTTCTCCATCCAGTAGCGATACAATAGAATTAGGCTTGTTAAGTAGGATTGCGGACACTCCTGCCTTAATTGAACCGTTTAGAAATGCGGCTACAATTGCAGAAATCCGCAGTTGTATGAACAAGTTATTTGATATATTCGCTGAGTTAAAACGTCAGACTAAAGGTGATGAAAACCGAATTAAGGAATCAGAATTACCCCGACTTTGGATTTTATCACCAACAGCTTCTGAATCTATATTGAGTGGGTTTAGAGCCAGTTTAGATTTAGAAAGCTGGGAAGCAGGAGTTCATTTTTTAGCAGATTATCTACGGACAGCAATTATCGCAATTCATCAATTACCACGCACAGAGAAAACATTATGGTTGAGAATTTTAGGTAAGGGTAGAGTCCAGCAACAAGCAATAGATGAACTAGAAGCACTTCCCCAAGACCATCCTTTCCGAGCAAAAGCAATTGATTTATTGTTAAGTTTAAAGACTACTTTAGAAGTGAATCAAAATGTAGACGAGGAGGATAGAAATTTAATTATGCGCCTATCACCAATTTACGAGCAGAAGTTAGCAGAAGCAAAACAAGCCGGAATTGACGAAGCACGTCAAATCTATGAGCAAAGGTTATCAAGCACTAAACAAGAAGGTATTCAAGAAGGTATTCAAGAAGGAGTGAAAGCAGAACGTCTTCAAGTTATAGAAAACTTGTTACAAGTTCGATTTGGTGAAATAGATGCTCAATTAAGGGAGGTTATTACACCTTTATTAGCATTAACTCCAGAAGAATTCACACCCTTATTGCTACAACTATCACGGGAAGAGTTATTAGCTAGATTCCTGTAGAGGAGATGAGCAATTTAAATTTACAAATCAATGATGTATTTTACTCGGTGGCGTGAGGTGAGTTGCTAAAAATTTTGGATGAGCGATCGCCATCTACTCTAAAATAAATCTGGTTAAGTTGCGATCGCTACCATGACAGAGGCTGTAAAACCTATCAATCTCTTTGAATATGAACAGTTAGCACCAAAGCATCTGTCTAAGATGGCACTCGACTATTACAGCAGTGGTGCTGGGGACGAAATTACATTACGAGATAATCGTGCTGCCTTTGAGCGTGTGAAATTACGGCCGCGAATGCTTGTAGATGTGAGCCAATTGAGTCTAAAAACGACAATCTTAGGCGAAAATCTCGAATTCCCTCTATTAATTGCACCAATGGCTTTTCAATGTCTGGCTCATCCTGATGGTGAACTAGCCACCGCAATGGCAGCTGCATCGGCTGGGGTGGGTATGGTGTTGAGTACCATGTCTACTCAAAGTTTAGAAGCCGTCGCCGGAGTTGGAAAGAAATTTCCCCACTCTTTACAATGGTTTCAATTATACATCCACAAAGACAGGGGTTTAACTCGCACCTTAGTTGAAAGAGCTTACGCAGCAGGTTACAAAGCTCTGTGTCTGACGGTTGATGCACCTGTACTGGGGCAGCGAGAACGGGATAAACGTAACGAATTTAGCTTACCATCAGGGTTAACTCTAGCGAATCTTACTGATATATCCGGCTTAAATATTCCCCAGGAACAGGGGGAGTCTGGTTTGTTTACTTACTTTGCCCAACAACTCGACCCGTCGTTAACGTGGCGCGATTTAGAATGGTTACAATCTTTATCACCTTTACCTTTGGTAGTCAAAGGCATTTTGCGCGGTGATGATGCGGCGCGTGCGGTGGAATATGGAGCTAAAGCCATTGTAGTTTCCAATCATGGCGGCAGACAATTAGACGGTGCGATCGCTTCTTTTGATGCTCTCCTTGAAATTGTCGCCGCAGTTGATGGTCAAGTAGAGGTCTTATTAGATGGCGGTATCCGGCGCGGTACAGATATACTTAAAGCCTTGGCTATGGGTGCGAAAGCTGTATTAATTGGCAGGCCTATTCTGTGGGGACTAGCAGTCGGTGGACAAGTTGGTGTATCTCATGTTCTATCGTTACTACAAGATGAAATGAAAGTGGCAATGTCCTTAAGTGGCGTAGCTCAGATACAAGATATTGACCCTAGCTTAGTGACACACAACAAAAAATAGGGAATCAGCAAAAATTTTCGTCTAAGTCCTTGCGTTAAATTTATCTAGTGATTATAATAGAAAAGTTGCATCAAGGGCGGGTGGCGAAACTGGTAGACGCACCACACTCAAAATGTGGCGACCTTGCGGTCATAGGAGTTCGATTCTCCTCCTGCCCACTGTCAACCAGATAAAAACAAAACATATGAGACTCAAAAGATGGGAATCCCCCCGTCGCGAAGGGAGAAACGACAAAGGTAAAGGCGGTTCAGCTAGAAAGCGACAACTCAAAAAGCAACGCCAAATGTTACGCCAAAAGCTCAAAGAAGCTAACAGGCAAGATAAGCAAAACAATCAAAACAACAACAAAAACAGGGAAGATTTTTTCTTCCCTGTTTTTTTATTGGTTTTCCGTAGAAATGTGCATTTATCCGCATCTGCAAATATGAAATGTGTTTCAGATATGTCTGAGAAACACACAAGCAAAATTAAATGTGAATAATCAAGATATTATCTCAGTGATATTAATGAAATCGTAATGAAAATGTAATGTTTGTATGAACCAACTTAGAGAAAACCAGAGAAAAGTATGAAGTAAATGTAAAGTTTATAACGAGGGTTGTAACAATCTGGAATGAGCTAGTAAGCTAGTATGCGGTTGCGGGTAATTATTACTAACATAATTTAGTGAATAAAAATCCCAGCTAACCCAAGTTTCTATCAGTGTGTTTCCCTATTGGCTATGTCAGGATTAAAATCATTCAACTATCTCAGCATGACTTGCTGCTGTTACAAAATTAAACTATCTATGGTGTGTATTAGTTAGTTTATATCTACTAAGTCTTTTACTACATAACTAACAATAATTCTCTCGGTTTTGCGGTTTACTGCACACAGCAAAACAGATGTCAGCTATTTAAGTTTAGCCGTAGTTTCTGTTGTCTATTAGACCTCAAATACAAATAATTGAACACTTGGACAACATACTTCAAGAGTTAAATGTCGTTGTGCTGTTTGGCTTTTACCTGCGGTTTTGCTTTAGTAGTTGCACCTTATACCAATTTTGGATTTTGGATTAAAAGCCTAGATTATTAGCCTATTCCAGAATCTCAAAACAATACTACCTATCCCAATTCGGTATTATCTTGGTTGCGCGATGCTAACACCAACGAGAACAGATTCATAGCAATTCTCTATGAAGTTGCACCAAATAAATGATGTAGAGATTTTGCATACAACATCTCTACTAAGGATTTTTGGCAAAGGTTCAAAATATCAAACTTTTAATCCATATCATTGGTAAAGCTGGTAATGGAATCTCCAAAAGCATCATCAAATTTACGTCAGAAAGCTCTTTTAGGGGTATTTTGGTCTGCAATTGAAAGTTGGGGTCGCCAAGCAATTTCTTTTGGGGTTTTCTTTTTATTAGCGCGGTTACTAGGGCCGCAAACCTTTGGTTTAGTCGCTTTAGCAAGTATCTTCTTAAATTTTTTGCAGGTATTTGTTGACCAAGGATTTTCCCAGGCGATTATTCAAAGAAAAGAATTAGAACCAGAGCATTTAGATACTGCTTTTTGGACTAATTTAGGTATGGGGACATTTTTGGCAATAATTACTATTTCTAGTGCAGATTTAATTGGCAATTTCTTTAAAGAACCAGCCATCATCCCCATCATACGCTGGTTATCTGTGAGTTTTATCTTCATTGCTTTGAGCAGTGTGCAAAATGCTATTCTTCAGCGTCAATTAGCATTTAAATCTTTAGCAAAACGGACACTTATTGGAGTATTTATTGGTGGTATCGTTGGCGTAACTATGGCGTTTATGGGGTTTGGTGTGTGGAGTCTGGTCGCACAACAAATTAGTAGCAGTTTAGTACAAGTTTTAGTATTGTGGCGGGTGTGTGACTGGCGACCAGGATGGAAGTTTTCACAACGCCACTTTCATGATTTATTTTCCTTTGGCGTGAATGTCCTGGGAATGAATATTTTCAACTTCTTAAATCGTCGTTCTGATGATTTTTTAATTGGTTATTTTTTAGGGTCAGTGGCTCTGGGATATTATACTGTAGCTTATCGTTTATTATTAGTCGTCACCGAACTACTCACTAGTGTTATCTCTAAAGTTTCTCTACCGACATTTTCGAGATTGCAAGAAGAACCCGAACGTTTACGCCATGCTTTGTATGAAGCTATCAAACTGACTAGCTTAATTACGTTTCCTGGCTTTTTTGGACTGGTAATTTTAGCACCGGAAATAGTAAAAGTCGTATTTGGCGAACAATGGCTAGCAAGTATTCCAGTCATGCAGGTGTTGAATTTAGTAGGGATTCTTTATGCTTATTTCTATTTCAATGGTTCTGTCATTATGGCAGTGGGAAAACCTGCTTGGAAATTAGCTTTAGATGGCGTGCAAGCTGTGAGTAATATTATTGCTTTTGCTATAGCAGTGCAGTGGGGAATTGTGGCGGTGGCTGCTGCTTATGTGATTAGAAGTTATCTCATGTCACCTTTGACGGTTTGGGTAGTCTGGAAACTAGTGCGGATTAATATATTCACCTATTTACGCCAAGGTGCTGCACCTTTAGCCGCAACAATAACCATGTTAGGAGCGATATTTACAGTCAAATATTTTCTGAGTAGCTTAATTAATTCTGGGGCAATATTAGCTATTTCTACACTAGTTGGCACATTAGTCTATGTTTTATCAATTTTTTTAATGTCACCGAAACTATTTTGGCAAGTAGTCAAGATTGCTCGTTAGAACAGTAAATATAGGACTAGTGAGGATGACAGAACAAATTACAGCAAAAATTCAAAATCCTGAAATTAACCAGTTACGAGAAACGGTGATTGATGGTGGTTATTGTGTGGGTTGTGGTGCTTGCGCGGCTGTGAGTGGTTCACCAATACAAATGAAATTAGATGCAGATAAAAAACTGCAAGCCTCTACCGACACATTAACAAAATCCACATTATCTAGTCAGGGAATCTTATCTGTTTGTCCATTTTCTAATCACAGTTTAAATGAAGACCAAATTAGCCAAGAATTATTCGGTCGTGATGGCAAATATCATCAGCAAATTGGTTATTATATAGATACTTACGCAGGTTATGTGGTAGAAGATAATTATCGCGATCGCGGTAGTTCAGGAGGAATGGGAACGTGGATTGTTACGAATCTCCTCACTCAAGGTTTAGTAGATGGTGTTATCCACATTCACCAACGTCATCCCTCACCCACTGACCCCAGATTATTTCACTACCAACTTTCCACCACCATAGACGAGGTACGCAACGGTGCTAAGTCTCGTTACTACCCAGTGGAAATGTCACAAGTTATGCAACTTATTCGGGAACGACCAGGACGTTACGCTATTGTAGGGATTCCCTGTTTTATTAAAGCCGTGCGTTTATTGATGCGCCAAGACCCGATATTAGCTGAACGCATCCGGTTTTGTGTGGGTTTAATTTGCGGTCATCTCAAAAGTACAGGCTTTGCTGAAATGTTAGCTTGGCAATGTGGTATTGAACCAGATAACCTACTAGCAATAGACTTCCGCCACAAATTACCCGATGCCAACGCTAACCGCTACGGTATAGAAGTGACAGGACTGCAAGCTGGTAAGATAGTCACTTGTAGTAGTCCTGTGTATGACCTCTACGGTACAGACTGGGGTTTGGGTTTTTTCAAATATAAAGCCTGCGATTATTGTGATGATGTGGTAGCAGAAACCGCAGATGTTACAGTCGGGGATGCTTGGCTACCTCAATATGTCAAGGATAGTCAAGGTACAAATGTAGTGATAGTGCGTCATCCAGTCATTCGCGACATGATTGAAACTGGGATGAGTGCGGGAAAGTTACAGATGGATAGAATTAGTGCGGATGAGGTAGCACAGTCACAAAAATCTGGCTTTCAGCACCGACGAGAAGGTTTAGCTTATCGCTTGTATTTAGCTCAACAAGCTGGTGAATGGTATCCCCAAAAGCGGGTAAAGCCAAGTGCTAGTCATCTGAATCAAAACTTGCAAGCACGCCAAATCATGCGAGTGGCTTTAGCAGCAGAAAGTCATATTGCTTTTAAAAATGCTGTTAACGCTGGTGAATTTTCTGTATTTAAACAGCAATTAGACCCCTTATTGCAGAAATACAGACGACTATATCAAGGGTCTTTAGGGAAAAGAATTGCCAGACGAATTAAAAATATCTTGCTCAATTTTCTGGATAATTTTAATAAAGGTTAAACTGCCATGAAAGCAATCATCACTGGAATCACTGGACTACGAAATCGAGGTGTAGAAGCCTTAGTTGTACCTACAATTGAACAGTTACAACAACGTCAGCCTGATTTAGCT
>NZ_PJIZ01000135.1 GCF_021596505.1 Nostoc sp. CMAA1605
GCCATCCCATAACGTGGTAAATAGCGAGGCACAATATTCAGCAGTCCTGCCATTGCCGACGCACCAGCAAACCACAATATAGAAATTGTACTCAGATCATAAAGTGTACCGAAACCGTTACCTAGATACTGATGTGCCAAATATGCCAAAGCACGTCCGTTCGCCTTACCTCCTGTTTGAAATTCTGCGGCTGGAATTAAAACAGTCGTGATAAAACTGCTGGTAATTAAAAAGAAGCTCATAATTAAAGCAGCAGTAGTTAGCAGTTTGCGTGTATTCCGAACACGCCCCCTGGGGAAATAGGGATCATCGCTGCTTTGGCCTTTAACAAGGGGCATCACTGCAACACCAGTTTCAAAGCCTGATAATCCTAGTGCTAGCTTCGGAAATAGTAGAACAGCTACGCCAAGCATGACTACAAAATTGGGATGGCGCGCAAAAAGTGCTGTTTGCCAATTAGTAATGACAGATGGATTAATGACAATCTGATACAGACCAACACCAATTACAATCAAGTTTAATAGCAGATAAACTCCCACCAAAAATACTGCTATTCCAACTGCTTCTTTGAAGCCTCTGAGGAAAACTACGGCTAATAGTGCGACCAATATCAGGGTTATGCCTATTTGCTGATTGTGTAGCCACATTGGGGCGAGAGGATTTTCGACGATATGAGCCGTAGCATCGGCAGCTGACAGGGTAATAGTGATGATGAAATCGGTAGCGACAAAGCCCAGTAAGCACAACACAAATAATTTACCTTGCCACCATGAAAGCAAATGCTCAAGCATGGCAATTGAGCCTTCCCCGTGGGGGCTTTTAGCAGCAACATAGCGATAAATCGGTAATGCGCCAAACAGTGTCAACAAGACTAAAATCAAGGTGGCGATGGGAGAAAGAACACCTGCGGCTAATGCTGCAATACCAGGTTGATAGCCAAGGGTAGAAAAATAATCGACACCCGTTAGGCACATCACTTGCCACCAGGGATGCTGGCGATGTATTTCTTCCTTATCGTGTGATCTGTCTTTTTCTTGTCGGTCTTCTTCCAGCAACCAGCGCATCAACTTTCTGCTGATTGTTGGTGTTGGAACAGTTGGTTTAACCATCAAACACTACTCCTGCTCTATAGCTTACGATACCACCCTGCATTACATCGCAGTCAGCCTCTTGAGAAATGCCTTCACACTTTTGCGTTTGTGTCTAGGGTAAGGGTAAAAGCCTTTTCATCGCTTATTGCTGCACACTTTCTTCAATGTCGCCATCAATCTTTTTTGCTAGCGTTGAGCAACTCAAAACTAAAATCCAATCACCAAAAGCAAAAATAGCTAACTGCTAGTTTTAAACTCACCAAGCAATTAGCTATTAATTATAGTTAGCAATTGATTTATTCCTAACCGAGTGCTTCTGCACTACCAACAAACTCAAATAGTTTTCGAGTAATTGCAGATGGGCTGGCTTTTTCTGGATTCCATTCCAACTGCGTTAAATAATTAAGAAACTGGGATAAATTCAGATTGGGAGTGAAGCGATCGCCACCAATCCCAACTGAGCATAAGGGAGATTAATCTAACATTTTCCGAATATCCTTCAACATTAAAAATAGATGTCAAGGATCTGACTGTTCACGGGATCTGGAAAACCCCTCTCCAAAACTCTCCCCTACAAATGTAAAGACATTTCATGAAACGTCTCTACATATTCCCCCTTCCCTAGTAGGGAAGTAGCAAAACAAAGCATCTAAAATAAGCATGGGACAGGTTGCTGAATTTAACGCTATTTTCAGCTTAATACCTGTCCCTTTTATGATTCTGAACTCAGGTTAAAAAAAATTAAAAAATACAAAACCCAAAAATTTTGATTGGGAATTGTGCATTTTATACAGGATTTAATGACTAGAGCCTGTATGGACTGTTTTCACCCACTTCAGCCGTTTTGGTCTAACTGACATTCGGGCTGTGGTACTGCTCATTACGACTAACCAGTGCAGCATATACAAAGTACCGCGCACAGTTTGAAGTAGTAATACAAAGGGGGTGTAAACAGTGAATTTTTGCTCTTGGCGTATCCTTCTCAAGCCTGCATACATACCCACAACCGACATTGTGATGGACAAGCTAGTCACGGGGCTTAAAATTGGCAGGCGATGACGATAAACTGACATCAACAGATCAGGGATAGCAGCTGTGGGTAGGATGTACATGGTGAGCATAAACATGAGCATATCCCAAGTTTTGCGCGCGCCCATGCGATTTTTGAGGATTAAATCCCAGTAATCCAAAAATCGTTGATAACCACCCTCAGCCCAACGGTTACGCTGATGCCAAAGTGCCATTGCATTGGTGACACCTTCTTCCTGTACGGCTGGGAAGAATACACACTCAATATCCCAGTTATCTAAATGCAGGCGGAAAGTCATATCTAAGTCATCGGTGATGGTTTCTTCATTCCATCCTCCGAAGCTCTCTAAGGCTGTGCGGCGCACAAACTGACCGTTACCGCGTAATTCACCAATACCACCTATGGCAGTGCGTTGTTGCTGGAACCAAGTATCCAAAGCCATTTCGGACATTTGCCCCTTTGTCCAGAAATTCTCTTTGGCATTGGCGATCGCTTTTCGCACCTGCACCGCCCCTACCTTGTCACGTTGGAACAAAGGTACTACTTGCATTAATAAGTCTGACGCTACTTGAGCATCAGCATCAAAGACAGCAATAATTTCGCCTTTTGTCAAGGGCAAAACTTGATTAAGCGCACCTGACTTACCACCCACCGCTTGAGCAGAACGTCTGAGTACCTTGAGATTGTCGTACTCCTGGGATAATTCTGCTAAAATTTGGGGGGTTTTATCGGTGCTATGGTCGTCAACTATCCAAACTTCGTATTGCCCTTTGGGGTATTCCAGATTACAAAGATTTTTGACTAATTTACCAATTACAGCTTCCTCGTTTTTTGCTGCTACCAACAGAGAAATCAAAGGTAATTCACCCTGCATTTCCTTTTGATAGTGACGGGGTTGAGCAAACCAAATGATTAAAGCATGAATACCGAAAATGGCAGTCAAACTTAGCACAAAGAGAGAACCCCAGGAAGCTAAATGTAAGGCGATCGTACCGCTCCAGACTATGGTTAAGATGAGAGCTGCTTTACCTCTACGCCCTTGAAACCGGGATGGTAAAGACAAATCCCGCGTTTCTACCACTGACTCCTCAGTTACTGATAGGTCAGACAACAAGGAGTTGAGTGGATCAAGTTCTTTGTAGGAATCGTTGTCGGGCCAGGAATTTGCTGGCATAAGTTACTTGATTCAAAAACCAGTATTTGTCTACACCTGAAAAGAAGCTGGGAATCAGATCACGCCAAACTGTATGAGCCAACTTTGTCTGTGTTTAGCCATATCAGAAAAACCTAAGTATAAAAACTTACTTTTCCCTAGAAAATATGCAAGCTGTTCCACGATCGGAACTAGAAATAGGACTAAATGAGAACAAAGCAGCAACAGCTTATTGTTGGTAGAAATTGCAATAACAGCGTTTACCACCTAATGGCAGTAATTTGTAGCGTTATTGCGCCCAGCTTCCCTAAAAGCTAATGCAGCCCTATTGTAACTGAGATTTTAATATTTCTTAGCAGTAACTTTTGCAGTGACTATCATGGGGGGTTGGGGGTTGGGGACTGGGGACTGGGGATTGGAGACTGGGAAGGGGACAAGGTAGACAAGGTAGAATTTTCCCAGCACCGGCTAAACGCTTTGCTACCACTAACACCACTCATTACTCATTACTCATTATTCATTACTCAGCACTCAGCACTCATTACTCATCACTCCCCACTCCCTGTGTACATGAGCAATTTTTTGGGAATACTTCATGGAGAACTACTAAATATCCTTGGTTGTCAACTACTGTTGAGGAATATTCAACAATGTCTATTGAGCAACTCCAGCCGGCTAATGCCCAACAAGCTAATGTCTACTTGCCTTACATTCAGGGTGCAGCGAAGCGTAATTTTTTACCTTATGCTATTAGTCTCTACCAAAAGGGCATTTTGGAAGGACACCGGAAAATAGAATCTGGTGATAATGTTCCTTTTGTCGCTTCTTGGAATGTGGCTACTCTACCCTCTGATCTCACCCGTTGCCGAATGCAATTTGATGGTAATTCTGAGTTAAGCTATGAAGTCATGATGGCTAGCTTTGAATTTATTAGTTTTTTAATTGAACTTCTAGAGAACTCTAAACGCTACAAAGTAACTGATTTTTCACAATCTTTTTACCGCAAATTACTACGTATTGATGAATAATTCAGTTGATTAAAATTTGTGGGTTGTCAGGGGAAGTAAACTTTGGAGTAGCCTGACAACCTTGTTTTTTGCTTTGATACCCTGGTACGAAAATCTTGATAAAACTCACTTTCGCTGGTGTCCCTGCTTTCCTAGAATATTATCCTCATAGTGAGAAGGTATGAGTATGAGTATCACAACAATCTTCAGTTCAGATTGAAAATTAAGACTATGTCTGAATCGGGACTAAAAATTTACTGAGATCATAGTAAAAATATATAAATATAAAAGCAAAAAAATTTACTTTCAGAAAAAACTTTTAGATAAATTAAATTTGTTCATAGGCTAATGATTCTGCCAGAACCAATTAAAATTAATAAACACCTGGCTGGGTTTTACTTCCTTTTGAAATTAGGAGTGCATGTGTGCCGAAATCTGCTAAATATTTGCTGATTGGCTCAACTGAAACTTACAGTGGTAAGTCGGCAACAGTCCTGGGTTTATCTCATCAGTTACAGAAAAAAGGCTTGGATATTGCCTACGGTAAGCCCTTGGGCAATTGTTTGAGTACATCTGATGGTACTGTGATTGACGAAGATGTCCAGTTTATTACTCTTAGTCTCAATCTCTCAGCGAACCGAATTGTGCCGACAATGCTGGCCTTAGATGAAACCAGTGTGCAGAAACGTTTACGCGGTGAGGACAAAACTGATTATCGTCAGTCTTTGGTGGAGCAGTATTTACAAGTGCCTAGAGGGGATTTAGTGCTGCTAGAAGCTCCAGGGGATTTGACAGAGGGTTATTTGTTTGATTTATCTTTGCTGCAAGTGGCAGAGGTTTTAGATGCGGCTGTTCTCTTGGTGAGTCGCTACGATTCTTTGCTGTCTGTAGAGTCGATATTGTCTGCTAGAGAGCGTGTAGGCGATCGCTTGCTTGGGGTTGTGATCAATGATGTTCCTACTGTCCATTTAGAAACCGTCAGCAATTCTGTGCGCCCATTTTTAGAACAGCAGGGTATACCTGTGATGGCTGTGCTACCGAAAAACGATTTACTCCGCAGTGTCAGCGTTGGGGAATTAGTCAAACAACTCAAGGCTGAAGTTCTGTGTCGTAGCGATCGCTTGGATTTAATGGTGGAGAGTTTAGCGATTGGGGCGATGAATGTGAATGCGGCTGTGAAATATTTCCGCAAGCGGCGAAATATGGCAGTAGTCACAGGAGGCGATCGTGTAGAAATTCAACAGGCGGCTTTAGAAACTTCCACTCAATGTCTCATTCTCACAGGACAACTACCACCACCACAATTTATTCTTAGTCGCGCTGAAGAATTAGAAATTCCGATTTTGTCAGTTGACTTAGATACCCTCACCACTGTAGAAATCGTTGACCGCACTTTTGGTCAAGTCCGTGTCCACGAACCAATTAAAGTAGAGTGCATTCGTCAGTTAATGTCGGAAAATTTTGATGTTAACCGTCTGCTGTCTAAGTTAGGCTTAACCCCAGTGACAGTCTGAATCTGAGACGATTTCGTCAACTACCAAAGCTCATAGAGTCGTACAACCGTGCGGCTCTAGTTTTGTTTCACGGTCAGAAATCAGGACTATTCCCATAACCCGATGAGTGTAAAAATCATCACTTTGAAAATTGATTTTTGACGTATGGGTTCAAAATCAAAAGCATAAGTTAAAAAAACTTAGCAGGATATGACTCAAGTTCACTTCCGACTTGCCCAGTGTTTGGTAAAATATCTGGGTTGTTTAATCTGATTATCTCCGTCTTTGAGCCAGTCAATAGACCTCATTAACCTCGATACGTTAGCGCAAGAACTAGCGACAATCCAGCAAACAGGTTCTAAAAGAATTGCCTTGCTGGGGTCGCGTCATGTGCCGATCACGCATCAGAATCTTATAGAAATGATGACTTATGCCTTAGTTTTATCAGGTAATAGAGTCATTACATCCGGGGCTACGGGTACGAATTCAGCTGCAATTAAGGGAGCCATGCGAGCTGATCCGAATTTGCTGACAGTAATTCTGCCCCAAAGCTTAGAACGCCAGCCCTATGAATCGCGTCAGCAATTAGAGCAGGTTATGCACTTGGTAGAAAATCCAGGAAATGATAACTTGTCTTTGGCTGAGGCTAGCTACATCTGTAACAAAGAGATTGTCTCTCGTTGTCAGCAGCTGATTTGCTTTGCATTTCATGACAGTCGCACCCTACTTCAAACTTGTGGGGAAGCGGAAGAACAAAGAAAAGTGGTAACACTTTTCTACTTTGATTAGTCAACAGCCAAAAGTTAACAGTCAAGCTAATCGTTGACGATGAGCAAGCGGCTAATGACTATGGAGTAGAAGATAATGATAATTTTTTTGTATGCGATCGCCGCAGCTGCGGTGCTAATTTACGTGCCATTTTTAGTGGTAGGGTATGCGCGTGTGCAAGTGGGGTATGACGTTTCTGCCCCACGAGCCATGTTTGATAAATTACCACCATACGCTCAACGGGCTACCTGGGCGCATCAAAATTCCTTTGAAACGTTCATGGTGTTCCTGGCTGCGGCACTAATGGCTTATGTTACTGGTGTAAATTCTGTTACAGCCACATGGGCTGCGATCGCTTATGTAGTAGCTCGGTTGCTGTACTCAATATTTTATATTTTGAATATACCGTTATTGCGATCGCTCATGTTTGGCATTGGCTCTCTTAGCTGTGCTACTCTCTTTGTTCTGAGTATCATTCAAGCTAGGGGTTAAATTCGGAGATTGGGCATTGGGCATTGGGCATTGGGCATTGTATAAACAGGGCATCAAATAATTAATAGTTTTTCCCAATTCCCGATTCCCGATTCCCAATTCCCGATCCCCAGTCCCCAATCCCCAGTCCCAACATTTAAAGTCCAACATTACTTTATGGCTGCTACTTACTCCTTTGACATTGTGAGTGATTTTGATCGACAAGAATTGGTGAATGCTGTTGATCAAGTCGTCCGAGACCTCAAAAGTCGTTATGACCTCAAAGACACCCAAACTACCGTAGAGTTGGGTGAAACAACCATTACTATTGGCACTGACAGCGAATTTACCCTAGAGTCTGTTCACAACATTTTGCGAGAAAAAGCTGCCAAGCGGAATCTTTCCCAAAAAATCTTTGATTTTGGCAAAGTTGAGTCAGCTAGTGGTAATCGTGTTCGTCAAGAAATCACTCTCAAAAAAGGAATCAGTCAGGATATTGCCAAACAAATATCCAAACTGATTCGTGACGAATTTAAAAAAGTCCAAGCTTCTATTCAGGGTGATGCTGTGCGCGTATCTGCTAAAGCCAAAGATGATTTGCAAACCGTCATCCAAAGGTTAAAGCAAGAAGACTATCCTGTGGCTTTGCAGTTTACGAATTATAGATAAAAGGGTGTAAGGGTGTAAGGGTAAATAATTTATCTTCATTCTTTCCCCTATACCCCTACACCCCTATACCCCTACACCCCTATACCCCCATACCCCTATACCCCTACACCCCTAAGAAGACCTACCAGCGATCGCCTTTTGATATGCTGGTCTTTCTACCATGCGCTGAATATATTGCTCAACTGCGGGATAAGCACTCAAATCAAGTTTGAGCATTAAGGGAATGTAAGCCAATATAGAACCCACCGCTACATCAGCAACGCCAAATTCCTCTCCTAGTAAGAAAGATTGCTTGCTAAAGATTTCATTGAGGGGAGTTAATAAACGTGGTGTTTCCCGTTCGCGAGTTGCTTCTACAAAAATACCAGTACCTAAAGTAGCATTTGCAAAGAGTACCCATTGAGAAATGATCGCGCGTTCCTCTGGTGAAGCTGGGAATTTGCCATACTTTTCAGCCAAATATAGCAAAATCGCGCCTGATTCCCATAGTTGAAAGTCGCCATCAACAATGGCTGGGACTTTCCCAATAGGGTTAACTTTCAAGAATTCTGGCTGGCGATGTTCTCCCCCCTGCATATCCAGCAGGACAAACTCATAGGGAACTCCCAGTTCTTCTAAATACCATTGCACGATCGCAGCGCGACTGCGTGCGCCACCATACAGTTTCAACATAACTACCTGAGACTAAAGGACTTTGTGGGTGTGAGAATGCTGTTTCACATTATCGTCTTTTGTAACTAATCTAGTAGCATTCAGTACCCGCTTGCGCTCCAGGGAATATTGTAAATCAGTATAGGTTGTACCAATTGGTATTAAAGCTTGCGCGCTTTCTTTGCGTTTATAGGTGCGAGCCGATGCAAATACCCGTGACACAAATTCATCAGCAAATTGTGCCGATTCAGGAAACCCTGCTGGTAAAATTGGCTGTTCGCCGTTGACTACTGCACCCAGGTTAGTTGCACAAGCAAATTTATAGGAAGTGGGAATACCTTTTAAAAGCGTTTCTAAAGCAGCCGAGGGAATTGGTTCTAGGACTTCGACTTGGTGAATTTCCCCATCCGACTTGATGAAGCAGGTTGCAAGACCAATAACAATATAATCGTCAGCCACTAAATCAGGTGCATTTTGGTAAGTCACGTTGCTGCGCTCCAAATTCAAAATTCAACTATGCCCATAAATAAATTTAGGTGGCTTCAGTCATTTTCTTGTTCAGTTATGAGAAATATTTACATTATGCTGGTATTGAAGTTGTTACTAGGATAAGACAACTCAAACAAACGTCAACTAGCGATCGCATGATATTTTCCTCTAATATTATGGAGATGGTAAAGACGCAGTACAACCAGCAGCACGTAACTTTTGCTTAGTAGATGTGTTGAAATACCACATATTAGGTTTATATGGGTTGATTAGAAAATATTTTTTGTCAGTAGATGTAATAAAATCTACAAAATTTTCATTGTTTTGATGTAACGTCAATGTTTTGTTACCGATTTTAAGATTGTTGCCAGAAATAATCCCAATTTTTACATATTGAGACTTTTCAGATATACCAATTACACAAACTTGATTGCGTACACGAGCAGGCCAAATAGCAATAGTAATTTCTGGAGTATCTGGCCAATCTTGATTGATCCAATATCCTAAAAAATCTACTTTATCATTACTTTTAGACCAAGCTTGTCGAAAAGAGTTTAATTCGCGGATTCTTCTGTTATCCGAACCTTCTAGATAATTCCGCAGTTGAGTGGCAATATTGCGGGGAACGCCTTTGTTCACTAAGCAATTAACATCCGAACAATTACCTTGTCTACGTCCACCATCGACAATATTCCATTTGCCGTTTTTACGTTTAAATGTGACATCTCCACCATTTTGTCCAAAAAAATAACGCACAGTCGCATAGTTATTAACAATCAATACATCCCCAACTGCACCCCAATTTCTGACTACATTGAGAATAGCAGTAGCATCATCAGCAGCAGCTACACGCAAGGGTGTGGAAGTAAACTGTGCAGAAACAGATGAAATACTAGCTATCAAAAATCCTAAAAACGCTGCATTTATTAGTGATAGAGAAACCTTCATGAGCTTGACTCTGAATTTTAGTATTAATCATGCCAAGTATTTTGCATATTTAAAAACATATATCTTCAGTATTAATCCTTAAAAGAAAGTAAGTACATTGCTGACTGCAATAGAATTTTTTAAACTAAACTGTTTAGTTTAAAAGAATTAAGAGCATCCAGAAATGATAATTATACTTACTCTCCAACTTTGAGAATCTTTACAAAGATTAATATTCTGATGTTTCTGGAATTTAACTTGGGGAAGAAGTATCCATAACTTGGTTAGAGCATTAATTGTCTGTATAAAGTGTATTTTCTACTAGTTGCAATTCCTGAAATCTAATTTAGTTACTGTAAATAAGTAATCATAGACACCTGCACAAGTGACACAAAAGCACAACCACCGCGACAGTAAAAACTCTAACTTGACTTCAAGGAGCATTGAGGCGAACTCATGAACAGTAAATCATTCTTAGCTTCTGGTGAACAGCACAATAACCGTTGTCAATTTGTAACCAATAACACATTTTTAAACAAAGAACTCGGAGCTAACGGTGACAGTTACTTACGTTCTTGCGCTTTGAGGTCAGCTCAACAAGGGAATTATACTGAAGCGATCGCTCTGTTAACTGAATTAATCGAACGCCATCCCCAAAACGCTGTAGACTACAACAATCGGGGTTTGGTGTACTTCCAAAGTGGTAAACTGAACAAAGCATTATCTGACTACAACAAGGCACTGCAATTAAATCCGCACTTAGCGAGTGCTTATAATAATCGCGCCAATTACTACGCTGCTTGTGGTGAATTAACAGCTGCATTGGCTGATTATGATTGTGCGATTGATTTTAACCCAGGTCATGTCAGAGCTTGGATTAACCGGGGTATTACTTTAAGAGATTTGGGACAATACGACCAAGCAATTGAGAATTTTGACAATGCACTGCTATTTGGTCAACTAGAAGGTCATATTTGGGCGGAACGGGGTAGAACCTATCATATCTGGGGTGAGTGGAATTGTGCGATCGCAGATTATCGCCGCGCCTTGACTAAATTACCCACCCCAGATGTAAAAACAGATGTTCCTGGCTATCGTTTACGATTACAGGTTGAAAGTTGGCTACATGAATTATTGCCTACACGTCATGATGCAGACATCGCATAGTTAACACCAACTGCACACTCAATTAAAATATTACCGCATACCAATTTTGGATTTTGGATTTTGGATTTTGGATTAATACCAATTATCCAAAATTAAGTAATAGATGCAAAGCTTAAAACCAAGATGGTATCTGACTTTCTTAATTGCGTAAAACCTGCGGCATAGCTGTGCTTAGAGCGTAGCGGGACGTTAGTCCGTTGCGGATTGGTATAAAAGCCTATTTCAGAATGTAGAAACAATACTACTTATGTCAATTTGGTATGATTATCGAAATTGTGCCACATTCCAGTCATTGAGTAGGACTTACTAATTTCAATTAGGCAATATTTTTCACAATCTTGCCATTCTTAAAATGATATATTGCGTGGATTGGCAGCTTTTTAGAGGCGGGTTCAGCAATATCATCATTAATTGTTGATCATATTTGACTAACCCGCTCTTACCGAGTCTTATTAGCTCCAAGTATCAACTATTTTTTGGATATAGAAGGTTTTCCTAACTCACATCAGGCGTATTTTGAATTTTGAATTGATATCATCGTCCTTGTCCCATAGCACAAAGGTTAAATTGATTGACTGAGAAACATCTAAGCAGGTTAAGAAATAATAATAAAGATAAATTTAAATCAGCTATAAAACTTTAATCATTAACTGTAAATAATTTGCACCCAGGTTGATTATTACTTAACAAACACTGCTACTGGCGATGTCTTCTCTGAGGGAAATGCTAGGGTGTAGCTTGATTCTTTCAAGGAATACGGCGAATTTAATTAACACCATCATCCCCATCACCAATGTTTGTTTAGGGTGAAGACTCGGAAAGGTCTATTTGCTGTCCGTATTGGTTGGTTAAAATCACAGGACGTTGATTAGGTTCAAACTTATATGTTTGCTGCTGCATGACACGTTTAGCTTGACGTGGATCAAAATTCCGGTTGAGTTCGTCCTGCAATTTACTAACACGCTTTTCTAATTGCTTGACTTCTGTACTAACTTCTCTTAGCTTGCCTTGGTGTGACAAATTGTAAGGCACAAGTTTTACTAAAGCAGATATTGCTGCTGTGGAAATAGCGACATTGACAATTACTTTTGCTGTTACTTCTACGGCCATTACCTTGTAAGAACGTTGACGGAGATGGCGTTTTGGACGAGGAATTACTTGCTGTTTGTGTGTGGGTGTTGGTTGTGGAAGATGAGAAGGTTGAAAAGCGTTCATGATGCCTAAAACTAAAGATTTCCTGATGAATTATGAGTAAGCCATAAAAGCTTATTCGTAATAATTGCGGCTGAGATTAGCTGACATATTACTTCATTTTTGCCAAATTGCTACACGTATTTTCATTGTCAAAAAAACACAAAATACACGTAGGTAGATGATTTGAGTTGATGGTGTTAGTCCACCAGTGTCAAGAAACTGTGTTTGATTTGCCAGGATTATTATTCTTTTAGCAACTAATGTCAATTCCAAACAGCAGTCTCACTTGTAAATCACAAGCTGATGTATGATCTATTTTTTGGTGTTTTTTGGCTTTGACCTGGATTTAGGCACCACCAATCCCATACAAGGTATCAAAAGACTTCTGCTATTGTCAAATTTTTGTCACTAACGATAAATTCAATTTGTCACGTCCGTCATGGAAAATCAAATTTTCTAGTTGATTATTAGTGTAAATAATTAGTGTAAATATTTTCAGTATTTATAACGAAGCCGTTAATTTTGAGTATTATTATATACCAGAATTTTATATTAATGATCGCTTAATTGGCATCAAATAGGGCTAAAGCCCTTACTACAAGCCAGTTAGTCTGGAAAAATAAATGAAGATTAGCGGATTTTCAGCCTGTAACGCTACAGGATAACAACTAATGACTAATGACTATTAACAACCAAGAGTGGAAGCCTGTAAGTCAGACTCCACTCCTAGCTGCTTAGGCTGACATTATTTGTACAGTTCTGTTGCTAACCGCCAAGCCAGTAAGCCTGGAAGTAGTGCCACAACTAGAGCAATGTAAACTTGGCTATCAGAGATAGGCATGATTGTAAACCTCCTGAACATCAAATTGATTTTTAAGAGTCCGTTTACTACTTTTCCTTGTTTTGCCAAAATTATGGAACATCTTGTTGCATCTTGTAACAAAATCCGTGATCAATTCGGTAGTCTGAGTTATTTTTCATTAGAAAAATTTATAAAAGTATGAGTTTTTATCTGGGGATTGACTTTGGTACGTCTGGGGCGAGGGCGGTGGTGATTGATGAGATAGCCCAAATCCAGGCGCAAATGCGATATCCTTGGGCAGCAGGAGCGATCGCTGATGTCATATCATGGCAGAAGGCATTATGGGCATTGCTGGGGCAAATACCGGAAAATTATCGGCAGGAAATCAAAGCGATCGCGATCAACGCCACTTCCTCGACGGTATTATTGTGTGATGATGTTGGCAACCCCATATCTGCACCATTACTCTACAACGATGCACGGGGATCAGTCGTGCTAGAAGAGTTAAAGAAAATCGCACCACCAAACCATACAGTCTTGAGTGCAACTTCTAGCTTGGCTAAATTGTTGTGGATGATGCAGTTACCCAATTTCAACGAGGCGAGATATTTTTTACATCAAGCCGACTGGCTAGCATTTTTGTTGCATGGTCAGTTGGGTAACAGTGATTACCACAATGCTTTAAAGTTGGGTTATGACGTAGAGCAGTTAAAATATCCAGAATGGTTGATTAATCTGGAACTACCGATTCAGTTACCCCATATTTTCGCACCAGGGACTCCCATCGCCGAATTACGTCCTGACATCGCCAATCAGTTTTTCTTACCGCTTGATTGTCTAGTTTGTGCTGGAACTACTGATAGTATTGCAGCCTTCTTAGCCAGTGGTGCAACCTCACCAGGAGAAGCTGTGACTTCCTTGGGTTCTACCTTGGTACTGAAACTTTTAAGTGGCACTCGTGTAGAAGATGCGCGCTATGGAATTTACAGCCATCGGCTAGGTGACTTGTGGTTGACTGGTGGTGCTTCTAACACTGGAGGTGCGGTATTAAGGGAATTTTTTACAGATGCAGAGTTAGAAAATTTGAGTCGTGAAATTAATAGTTCTCAACCTAGCGAGTTAGATTATTATCCCTTATTAAAAGCAGGCGATCGCTTTCCCATTAACGATCCCAATTTACCCCCAAAGCTGACACCACGCCCAGATAACCCCGCAGAATTTCTGCATGGCTTACTAGAGAGCATCGCACGCATAGAAAACCGTGGTTATGAACTATTGCAACAATTAGGCGCAGATAGCCTCAACCGAGTCTACACAGCCGGAGGAGGCGCGAAAAATCCCACTTGGACTGCAATTCGCCAACGCTGTTT
>NZ_PJIZ01000136.1 GCF_021596505.1 Nostoc sp. CMAA1605
TTTCTCTGTTTAATTACATATCCTCAAAAATAGGTTGCCTGACTCTTTCATTGTTATCCAGGCTTTGAGCCGAAATGGCGATAACCATATCGTTGGCGAATTCCCTAAACAGCTAGATTAGTTTTCTTGTTTCGGTGTATTACATGGAGATGCTCGTTATAGCTCTCCATGTAATACACCGAAAATTCGTCATTTTTATGTTAAGCAATTAACTTATTTTAATTTTTCTCCGAAAGACCAAAGTTCTACGTGATCTTTAAATACATACCACGATTCCTTACCGTTAAGTGGTTTCTCGAACTGCACATACCAGTGTTGTTTTTTGTTCATTCCTGTCTCTGAGTTTTCTTCCTTACTATCATCAAAATCATCAACTTTTTTGACAGAAAATAGATCACCTTGTTTAGCGTTAAACCTATCTTCTTCTGTTAAACTACTTCCTAAAAAGCTCCATTTGTCCTTGAATGTGGTGTTTTGATTGACTTTTAAAATTTTTAACACAGATGTGTCTCCTTTTTTTCAAGTTTTGCCAATTTAAATGTTTGAAATACCTAGATAGATATGTATTCCATTTTCAACTTATCCCACATCTTGCTCCTTGTAAAATATAAGTAGCCGTTATGGACTAAATACACCAGAACACATGGAACAGGAATAATTGGTAGTGCTTGAAGTTCCATAGAGGCTAAGTGAAGCCAACTGAGGCGATAAGCATTGTCAGGGGCAAGGTTTTTACCTCTCCCCCTACCTCTTATAAAACTCCGTTCTCAGCTTGGCGAGAGAACCACTGAGAATTTCTCAGATTAATTTCGCACTCATATCGCCTATTGTTTGGTTTCTACTAAGGCTTTGTAGTCAACAGTTGTAGATTTTCTTCCAGAGAGGTCATATAGTAAGCCCATGAGTGCGGGTACAACTGTAGGAGTCAAAATTGTGGAGAATGCTAAACCACCAGTGAGGACGATACCTAAGCCTTGATAGAGTTCTGAACCTTGTCCTGGTAATACTGCCAAAGGTAGCATCCCGATGACGCTTGTTCCTGCCGACATGAAAATGGCTCGGAGGCGATCGCTTGTAGCATTATACAAGGAAGCATCATAATCTTCGCCTGCTTGTTGGAGTTGTAAGGCTCTATCAACTAGCAAAATGGCGTTATTGACAACGATACCTGTCAAAATCACAAACCCTAACGCCGTAATCATATCTAAGGCCACATTCATTCCTGGAATGTTGTTGGCAATGACTAGACTTAATAGCGCGCCACTCATCCCCATTGGAACAGTCGCCATAATGACTACTGGGTACAGGAACGAACGATATAAAGCCACCAGTAATAGATATGTGATGAAAATCGAAAACACAAACGCTAAGGCTAGTTCACTGACTGTTTTAGCTAATTGGTCGGCTGAACCTGCTAATTCCAGATTGTAATCTGGGGGAAGACTCGCCCGTAATGGGGCTAAAATTTCCGCTTCGGTACGTTCTACTAGTGTTCCTAGCGGTGCGTCAGGTGCGACGGAGACAATGAGACTAATGGAACGTTCTAAATTAACGTGATTAATTACATCTGGCCCTGTGGTTTCCTGAACTTCAGCCACGTCACCGAGTTGTACCTGTCGCCCTTGGCTGTAGAGTGGTAATTGTCGCAGTTGTTCTGGTGTCTCGACGGCTGTGTTTTGGAGTTCTACTGACACGTCGAGTTCTTCTTTGCCATCAATATAATTAGAGGCGATGCGTCCCCCCAAAGCAGCTTCCACCATTGAACCAATTTCGGCTTCTGAGAGTCCCACTTCTGCGAGACGTTCGCGGTTAGGAATCACTTGCAGTTCAGCCGCACCGGCGACGTAGTTAGAACGAACGTTCTGCACGCCAGGAAGTTGGCGTAATTTGGTGGTGATTTGCTTTTCTATGTCACCCAACTGATTTAAGTCAGCCCCGACGATATCCACCTCAAATTCCTTACCAGGATCGCGGAAAATTGATATGCGTGTGGGAACTATGAAGCGGTAGCCAGCAAAGTTACTACTTTGGGCGCGTAACCGGTTTACCATTTCAGCTAAACCTTGAGTGGTGGCAAATTCCGGTTTTAAAATAGTCGCAATTCCCCGTAATGCCCCTGGACGATCAACATATAAAACTCTATCTACCTCTGGTTGCGATCGCAAAAATTCTCGGATGGGTTCAGATTGGCGAATGGCTTCGGGAATGCTTGTCCCTGGCAGGGGTTCAGCCCTAACTACCACCTGGTTACGATTCCCTTCTGGTAAATAATCAGCAGGTGGCAATAATAACACGCTGACAAATAATAATACTAAGGGAATTGACAACACTAACAATCGTCTACCAACCCGCTTCCGTCCTAATGACCAACTGACTGTAGAAGCGAGGAAGTTTTCTAATTTACCTTGAAAATGGCGAAATATTAGAGAAGTTTTCGCCACCGCCCGTTCTAACCAATTACCGCCCCGATATTCTCCCCCCTCCATCATTTGCATTGCTTCTGATTGTTTGAGGAAGAGTCCCGACAGCATGGGAACTAAAGTTATAGCCGCAAATAAGGAAAATAGGGAAGATGCAGAAAGGGTAATGGCCATATCAGCGTACAACTGTCCCGCTTCCCCTGTGACCATAATTAAGGGTGCAAATACCACCACGTTGGTTAAGGTAGAACCCAACATTGCCCCCCAGACTTCCTGGGTAGCTTCAATTGCAGCCCGCAAGGGACTTTTACCTTGCTGCATCTGGGTGAAGATATTCTCAATTACCACGATCGCATTATCTACGACCATCCCCACAGCAAAGGCTAGTCCTGCCAAACTGATAATGTTGAGTGTTCGTCCCAACGCAGACATAACAATAAACACCATCACTAAGGTTGTAGGGATAGTAATCGCTACTACCGCCACAGTCCGCATTGAACCCAGGAACAAAATTAAGACGATGGTAGCCAGTAACGCCCCTGAGACGAGGTTTCCTTGCACAAACTCCACCGATTGATTAATGTATTGACTCTCGTCGTAGTTGTAGGCAAAGCGAATCCCTTGATTTTGTTGATCAAACTCGGCTTGCAGTGCGGTAATTTCTGCCCTTACACCCTTAGCCACCTCTGGAACATTCGCCCCAATTTGACGAATTACCCCAATGGCTACCCCTGGTTTACCATTGAAAATCAAAGCACTATCTTGGGGTTTGCGTCCCATCTGTACCTGTGCCACATCCCGTAGGTAGACTGTACCTGATTGGTCACGCCGTAAAACAAAACCCTCAATTTCCGATAAATCCTGGGAACGGCTGACGGTGCGAACACGGTATTCTCTGCGTCCTAAAATTAACGGGCCACCCCGAATATCACGGTTATTTTCTCGCAGTACCTGGACGACATCACCGATAGTTAAATTGCGATCGCTTAATGCTTTGGGGTCAATTTTGACTTCTACTTCCCGTTGTTGTCCACCCACTAATAAAAACTGCCCTGTACCCTGCACTCGCCGCAGTCTGGGAATTACTACTTCTTCGGCTAAATCACGATAGCGGTTAGAATCTGGCTCAAATCCTTCCTTGGTATCAAAGGGAATCCACATCATCGGCGAACTGTTACCACCCACCAACTCTACACTCGATTCTTGGGCTTCTGGGGGTAAATCATTCACCTGCTGCAAACGGTTGATCACATCAATCATCCGTTCCTGCACATTGGCATTTTGGGCAAATTCCAGTGTAATACTACTACGTCCCGCACGGGAACTACTGCTGATTTCCTGGACTCCCAACACCTGTTCCATCTGTTCCTCAATGGGACGGGTGATTAAATCTTCCACCTCCGAAGGGCCTGCACCTGGGTAGGTTGTCGTGATGGTAATTTCTGGGCGATCGCCTCCTGGTTGCAATTCCAAAGGTAAGCTGAATAGGGAAAATACACCCAAAATCGCCAATAAGCAGAAGAGGACAAAAGTACCGTGTCGCCAACGTACAGCAGTTTCGATGAATTTCATAGTTAGGGGATTGGGGACTGGGGACTGGGGATTGGGATTTGTTTATTTCTACTCCCCTTCCCTGGTAGGGAAGGGGTTGGGGGTTAGGTCTTTACTGCAAAACTTTCACCGGCGCGCCATCTTGCAAGCCGTCGCCACCACGGAGGACAATGGCTTGACCTGTCCTGAGAGTGGGATGATAAATGGCTACTTTTTCACCCATGTCTGCAACCATCTCTACTTCTAGCTGTTGGGCTTTGTTCTCAGCAACGGTGAAGACTAACCATTTATCTTGTCTTCTAGTTAAAGCATCTCTAGAAACTACGAAACTAGAGCGATTTGAGGGCATGGTTAAATTACCTGCGATCGCCATTCCTGGTAATAATCCAGGGGGTGGGTTGTTAATTTGGACACGCACCCGTTGACGGCGGGAGGCGGGGTCAGCCGAGGGAACGACGGCTGTAATTCTAGCTCGTTGCTGCCACTGGGGTAAGGCACGGGCTGTTAAGTCAATTGTCATGCCGGGGTTAACTTGACCACTGAGTTGTTCTGGTAACTCTAGGAAAATATCGAAGCGATCGCCTGCTACTAAAGTGACAATTTCCCCCGAACTTTGGACTAAATCACCGTTACTGATGTGTCTTGTCTGTACCATCCCAGATTGCGCTGCTACAATCCTAGTACGTTGTTGTGCTAGTTCGGCTTGAGCTAAGTTGGCTTTAGCGGCGGCGACATTAGCTTTTTGGGCGGCGATTTCTTCCCGAATTGGCCCGGCTTTGGCTTCGGAAAGTTGCGCTTGGGCTTCTAATAGTTCCCCTCGGATATCATCTAATCTAGCTTGCGCTTCCACTAATAATCTCTGCGATAAAGCCCCCTCTTTCACTAAGTCGCTGGTGCGCTTGAGGTTATCTTGGGCTTCCCTCTCCCTGGCTTGAGCTGATTTCACCGCCGCCTGACGCTGGGCGATAATTTCTGGACGCGTCCCTACTTCTAAGCGGGCTAAATTGCTGATTTGCTGTGCTAATTGCGCTCTAGCTTGAGAAATTGCCAATTTTTGGTCAGAGTCATCTAGAACCGCAATCACCATCCCTGCCTTGACGCGATCGCCTGGCTGCACTAACATCTCTCTGACAACACCACCAGTTTGCGCGCGGAGTGTAGACTGTACCGTTGCTTCCACCTGTCCCAAAAGCTGTACACTTCTGGTAGCAGTTCCCCTAGCTAGGGTAGTAGTTTCAATGGGACGTGGCGGTTGTACCGGTCGCTGTTGGGCTACAGAAGGTTGTGGTGTCCCACCAGGAATCAACATCCGCCACACAATTCCGCCCCCAGTTAGCAAACCAATAACCAGTAACGTCCGCAACCAAGGTTTACCAGAAGGGACTGGTACTAACTCAGGAGAAGAAACAGAACTGTCTGACGGGGTTTCAGGTGTTGAAACTTGAGCTTCAGAAGTATCCATAGCGTTTGACGGCAGGTGATTGAGGTATCAGTGTTGAAATTGCTAGAAATTAGCTTCCCTGTAGTCTCGCAAATGAATATGACAAAATAATGACGAAATTTATATTTAGATTAAAAAAGATTACGAAAATTAGTCAATAGTCAATAGTCAATTACTGCAACTTTTGATAACGAATCAGTTCTTTGACTCTTTCTTGTGATAAGCCTAATTCCCGACTTAGTTTAGCTTCTATGCGTTTGGGTTCGGTGATTGCAAACTCAAATATCATGGTTTTGAGGACGGAATGATTGGTTGTTACCTTTACCATCGAAATCCCTTGTGATTGAAGAATTTCCGCCTCAATAGCCACTACCTTTTTCATCATCTGGCGTGTTGATTGGGTATTGACTTGCAAATATTTTTTGTGGTTATGGGTGCGACTCAGTATTTGATCACCAATCAAACCACTTCCCAGCCAAAAAACTAACCCAATTAATGGCAAAGATAACCAAAACACAAAACCTAAGTTATGTAAGACGCGAACAAAGTTAGGTTGATACATAGATTTGGGCATTGGGCATTGGGAATGGGGCATTGAGCCAACATTCTAGCTTGTATACCTTGTTGTTTCTCATCTCTCATTCTCCAGCCTAACTGTGACATTTTTATGTCACATTGTTTGCTTAATGTGAGAATTAGTAGGTACAAATCATAGTAACTTGAGTAAGTGCGATGCTGATCTTACTGGTAGAAGATGACCCAGAGCAATTAGAACCTCTGCGAGCAGCATTGTTGAAAGGCGGACATTTAGTCGATGCGATCGCAGATGGTGAAACGGCTCAATGGTACGCTTTTCGTAAAGACTATGATTTACTGATTTTAGATTGGATGTTACCCAAGGTCAGTGGCGTAGAACTGTGTCAAATATATCGCCAAGCCGGTAAACTCTCACCAGTGCTGATGTTGACGGCAAAAGACACGGTAGCAGATAAAGTCATGGGTTTAGATGCGGGGGCTGATGATTACCTAGTCAAGCCCGTGGATGTGCTAGAGTTATTGGCACGAGTTAGGGCTTTGGGTAGGCGATCGCCAATGTGGCAAGGTGATATTCTCACCCTAGAAGATTTACAACTGCATCTAGCCAGTTTGACAATTGAACGAGGAACAGCCACAACTCAACTTTCCAGTCGAGAATTCCAATTAATGGAGTATCTCATGCGCCATCCCCGCCAAGTTCTATCCCACGATCAAATTGAACAAGCCCTATGGAGTTACGGAGAAGAACCCGAAAGTAACGCCATCACCACCCTAGTGCGCCGTCTCCGTCAACGCCTGCAAATAGTAGACGCAAGAGATTGGCTAGAAACAGTCCATCGCGTTGGTTATCGCCTGAATCCGCCTGGTTAGCTTGAGTGCTGAGTAGTGAGTGCTGAGTGCTGAGTAGTGACTAATGACTAATGACTAATGACTATTGACTATTGACTATTGACTAAAAATGTTTGACTCTAGCCGCCGTAATCTTGCTCACTGGTTTGCTTTATCGATGGGAGGGATTTTATTTGCTTTTGCAGGGGTGGGTTATTGTCTGAATGTGGAAGAGCAATTACGGTTGTTTGATGATGAACTGTTTCAGCAAGGTAAAAGTTTTGCGACGAAGAATCAGTATTATTTGTATCAAAGTCAATGGCAAAATCCCCCAGAACAAACTCAGGCAGAAAATGGTACTGCTTTGAATGGGGGTATGCTTTATGCCCGGTGGTATAACTCGCAAAAACAACTTGTACAGTTTATCGGCTCATCGGGTGATCAACAGTTAACGACAGAGCAGATGTTTCAAACGCTACAAGTATCTGGCAGTACAGAAAAGCCTCACTACAATCCATTATGGGTTCGTCAAGTTACTATCCCTATTGTTAGAGATAAGGAACTCATCGGTTATTTTCAAACAGCCGCGCCTATGGACTCTCTTCGCCACAGTCTCAATCAGGCGCGATTATTTTTAGCTTTGGGTGTTCCCATTACTTTTGGTGTGATTGGGATTACCGGATGGTTTTTAGGTGGTTTAGCGATGCGTCCATCTCTGCGTGCTTATCAACAATTACAGCGTTTCACCGCCGATGCTTCCCATGAATTGCGGACACCTGTAGCCACTGTATTAAGTAATGCTCAAGTTGCTTTGATGCCACCGGAAGACATCATCGAACAAAGACAGCGATTACAAAAGATTGTGGAAACAGCTAAGTCTATGAGTGTGTTAATTAATAACTTGCTGTTTTTGTCACGCAATGATGGTTCTCTAGCTGAGACTACTTTACAGCAAATTGACCTACGAGACATATTGCGATCGCTCAACTCTGAATTTACTCCCCAAGCCGTCGCCCAAAACCTCCATTTCAGCACCCAACTACCAGAACAATCTGTGATGCTGCGTGCCGACGTAAATTTGCTTAAGCAAGCTGTAATTAATCTAATCAGTAATGCCTTTAAATACACTCCATCACAAGGTAAAGTACAGTTACTGCTGTTAGTCCAATCTCATCACGCTATCATTCAAGTTGTAGATAATGGTATCGGTATTCCCGCACCTGATTTACCCTATATTTTTGATCGCTTTTATCGAGTAGACACCGTGCGTTCTCGCCAAACAGGAGGTTTTGGATTAGGACTTGCGATCGCCCAACAAATAGTCCAAGCCCATCAAGGACAAATATCTGTTAAAAGTATAGTTGGTCAAGGTTCAACCTTTGAAATTGATTTGCCGTTGAAGGGGTAGGGGTTGGGGACTGGGGACTGGGGACTGGGAAAAAGAGACAAGGTAGACAAGGTAGCAGGGAAGAAAAAACTATTGACTGTTGACTATTGACTATTGACTATTGACTAATGACTAAAAACATTTATCGCCTGTGCTTAGTAGGGATTTTCTTGATATCCCTGGCTTTACGTTTTTGGGGACTGGATAGATTTAATACTTTAGTGTTTGATGAAGTTTATTACGCTAAGTATGGTAATGACTATCTCACCCATACGCAATTTTTTGACGCACATCCGCCTTTAGGTAAATATATGATTGCTATAGGAATTTGGCTGAGTAGCCATTTTCCATTTTGGCAAGAATCAGTAAATGGACTTACAGGTTCATTGCGATCGCCTTGGAGTTATCGCTGGATGAATGCTTTATCTGGCTCATTTATTCCCTTAATTATCGCCAATATTGCCTATCAATTAAGTTACCGTCGCAGTTTTGCTGTGATTGCAGGTTTATTCACTGCTTTAGATGGTATCTTTATTGTCGAATCTCGCTACGCTTTAATTAACATTTATATAGTTGTGTTTGGATTATTGGGGCAATTTTTATTTTTATTAGCCCTGTCCCAAAAACAAAAAACTAGCTTAGTGTATTTAGGATTGGCAGGTGTCGCTCTTGGGGCTTCCTGTGCCACAAAATGGAATGGTGTCTTTTTTTTAGTGGGTATCTATGCCATTTGGGGATTTGCTTGGATATACGAATTAATTACTCACAAATATGAATTTGCGAAAACTATCACAAATTTATTAGGATTTTCTATAAATAACTCATCTCATCAAGAAGAATCTCATATTTCCCCACTTTTGCCAATACAAAAATTGACGCAAATTAATATTGGGCAATGTATATTATTTCTGGGAATTATTCCTCTGAGTGTTTATAGTCTCATTTGGATTCCTCATCTGCAAATCAATACCCAATTTGGATTTATTGCAGTACATGAGCAAATTTTTGCATTTCATAAGGAACTATCTGGTAATTCTCCTACAGTTCATCCCTATTGTGCAGCTTGGTATAAATGGCCGTTACTCACTCGACCGATGGCTTATTATTATCAAACAGCACATCGAATAACTGATCCGCTACCAGTTTTCGGCCCACCTTTACCCGCTAATGCAGGAGGCGTGGTTTATGATGTCCACGCACTGGGAAATCCTTTCCTGTGGTGGTTCGGTGTTGTAGCTATATTATTGTTACTGTTGATGCTACTCGCGCCAATTGTAATTCCCATTTTGAAGCAAAGACGATTGTTACTGCCAGAAAATCTCTCTGTTGAAACGTGGGTACCTTTATATTTAGTTTTGAATTATTTTGTAAATTTACTACCTTGGGTGAGAGTTACAAGGTGTGTATTTATATATCATTATATGACGGGAGTTGTGTTTGCTTTTTTAGCGATCGCCTGGTTTGTGAATCAATGTCTACATAGTTATCATCGCTCACTGCGGGTTGTTGGTGTCACTATTTCTTTTATCATTATTGCCGCTTTTGTATTTTGGATGCCGATTTATTTAGGTTTGCCGATTTCACCTGAAGGCTATCGAATGAGAATGTGGTTTAATTCTTGGATTTGATATTAGTCATTAGTCATTAGTCAATAGTCAGTAGGGCGGGTTCTGTGAGAGATTTACTTTGTCAAACGGAGATTTTGCTTAAATACGCCCGTACATGAGTCATTAATGATCAGGTTAATTGTCTAGTTCGCTTAATTTTATCTTTTCTTTAGGTTTACATAGCTAAATATAAACTGCTTAATCAATCATTTAGGTTTTTATATTTCTTATCTGTAATTATCTTTACTAACTGTTAGACTGTAAAACGCAGACGGTGTAGAAATTAACTGTCTTTATGTTACTTGAGGAGACAAAATTTCGTAGCTTTGTAACGGTTATTTGTGGTAAGAATAGCAGAATTAAGTGACAAATTCAGCACAAGCAGAAAATAAACAACTGTATGTGGGTAAATAGCTGATTCTTACGCCATTTAAATTAAAGTTGCCAAGGTTTTGAATTGAGAGATAGTAAAAAATTCAAACTGGGTGGTAGACCATCGGAATTTGAGATTTTAAATTTTGAATAATGGCATTAAATCGAAAAATCCAAAATCTAAAATCCAAAATTGATTGACTCTCATTTTGATGACACCAGAGAGTAAAAAAGGATATTTATTTATGACAATAGGCTTGGAAATAGCAGATATTAATGTCAAGAGTTTAAAAGAAGCCCCAATACATCTTTCTAGTCAAATTCAACCACATGGGGTGGTGTTAGTCTTAGAAGAACCAGACTTGAAAGTATTACAAGTTAGCAATAACACCTGGGAAAATTTAGGGGTTAATGCTGAATCTGTTTTAGGGAAAACATTAGAAGAGTTACTAGATTCTTTTCAAGTTGAGCGCATCAAGACGGGATTACTAGAAGAAAATATCGACTTTATTAATCCTACAAAGCTATGGATGCCCAAGAAAGGAGGGGATTATGTAGTCTTTGATGGTGTATTCCAAAGAAATGCCGAAGGATTTTTAATTCTGGAATTAGAGCCTGCTATTTCTCAAGAAAATATCCCATTTTTAAGTTTTTACCATCTAGCCAAAGCATCGATTAACGAGCTAGAAAACACCGCGAATCTGCGGGATTTTTGCCAGATAATTGTGCAGGAAGTCCGCAAAGTCACTGGTTTTGACCGAGTGATGTTATATAAATTCGATGATGATGGACATGGTTCGGTGCTAGCGGAAGAAAAAATCCCTAGTCTAGAGTCATATTTAGGACTGCATTATCCCGAATCAGATATTCCGAAACCTGCGAGAAAATTATTCATTTCTAACTCGATTCGTCTGATACCAGATGCTCAGGCGCAACCTGTGCAGATGATACCAGTGAAAAATCCCATCAGCGATCGCCCACTAGATTTAACTAATTCTATCCTCAGAAGTGCTGCGCCTTGTCACTTGGAATACTTACACAACATGGGTGTCGGTGCTTCCTTAACTATTTCCTTAATTAAAGACCAAAAACTCTGGGGATTAATCGCCTGTCACCATCAAACACCAAAATATGTTTCCTACGAATTACGCAAAGCCTGCGAATTTTTAGGCAGAGTGATATTTGCTGAACTATCAGCCAGAGAAGAAACCGAAGATTACGATTATCGGATGAATCTCACCCATATTCAATCATTATTGGTTGAATATATGTCTCAAGAAGACAATTTTATTGATGGGTTAGTCAAACATCAGCCTAATCTTTTGGATTTAACCTCTGCTAAAGGTGCGGCTGTTTGTTGTGGTGATAAATTTACCTTGATTGGTGAAACTCCCAAAGAAGAAGAATTAGTGTTTCTGATGCAATGGCTAAAAAATAACATTGACTCAGAAATTTTTTATACTGATTCTTTGCCAAAACTTTATCCCGATGCAGAAAGGTTTAAAAATGTCGCGAGTGGTTTATTAGCCATTCCCATTTCCCATCGTAATTATGTATTGTGGTTTAGACCGGAAGTAATTCAAACAGTCAATTGGGGTGGTGATCCCAATAAAGCCTTTGAAGTGAGCCAGTCTGAGGGAAACTTACGGCTATGTCCCCGTAAATCCTTTGAACTGTGGAAACAAACAGTCCGCCTCACCTCCTTACCTTGGAAGTATGTAGAAATTCGAGCCGCGCTAGAATTGAGAAAGGCCATTGTCAACATTGTTCTCCGCCAAGCCGATGAACTCGCAGAGTTAGCGCAAGATTTAGAACGTTCCAACGCCGAACTGAAAAAGTTTGCTTACGTTGCTTCCCATGATTTGCAAGAACCACTCAACCAAGTTGCAAATTATGTGCAGTTGTTAGCAATGCGCTATGAAGATGCGCTAGACATAGACGCAAAAGAGTTTATTAACTACGCCGTTGAAGGTGTCAGCCTCATGCAGACATTAATCGACGATGTTTTAGCATACTCCAAAGTAGACACCCAAGCGATCGCCTTCCAACTCACCGAAGTCGAAAACTCACTCGAAAAGGCTCTGAGCAACTTACGCCAAAGAATAGTAGAAACTAAAGCCACTATCACCCATGATCCCTTACCCATCGTCATGGCTGGTAGTACCCAACTCATGCAATTATTCCAAAACTTAATTGCCAACGCCATCAAATTCCGCAGCGACAAACCACCCCAAATTCACATCGGCGCAGAAAGACTAGAAGACGAGTGGTTATTCTCCGTCAAGGATAATGGAATTGGTATCGATCCACAATTTGGCGATCGCATTTTTGTCATCTTCCAACGCCTCCACACCAGAGACGAATATCAAGGTACAGGAATGGGTTTAGCCATCTGTAAAAAGATCATCGAATGTCATCGCGGACGCATATGGGTAGAATCACAACTTGGTGAAGGTGCAACCTTCTACTTTACGATTCCAGTCGGGGGACGAGAGCGTGAGCGTAGAAATGGAAGAAAAACTCAAAACAATATTTCTAGTTGAGGATAACAAAGCAGATATTCGCCTCATCCAAGAAGCCTTTAAAAATAGCTCCATACCGCACCAAGTAATTACAGTCCGGGATGGTATGGACGCTATGGCCTATCTCCGCCGTGAAGGTGAATATACTGATGCGCTACGTCCTGATTTGATTTTGTTAGATTTAAACCTACCAAAAAAAGATGGTCGAGAAGTATTAGCAGAAATTAAAAATGACCCAGCATTAAAACGTATTCCCGTAGTAGTATTAACAACATCGAGAAACGAAGATGATATTTTCCACAGCTACGAATTACACGTAAATTGCTACATCACAAAATCCCGCAACCTCAGCCAACTCTTCCAAATTGTCAAAGGAATCGAGGAATTTTGGCTATCTACCGTGACGCTACCACCGGAGTAAGGGTATAGGGGTATAGGGGTGTAGGGGTGTCAGAGAAAAGGAAAGAACTGTTTTCACTATTCCATTCTCTACCCATCCACTCACTCACTAACTCTTTACTTCTCATACCTTACACAACACTCACTACCTGCTAAACGCCGCGCTACCAATAACAGCACTAAAATCAATTCAAAATTCAAAATTCAAAAATTGATTACTCATTACTCATTACTCATTACTCATTACTCATTACTCAGCACTCAGCACTCACCACTCACCACTCAGCACTCACCACTCACCACTCACCACTCACTCATTCCCAGGGGGTGAAACCAAGAAAATGATCCTTGGACATTCAGTCACGATTTTATTAATTGAGGACAATATAGCAGAAGCGAGGTTATTACAAGAATATTTGCAACAAGCTGAATCAAAACAGTTTTCCCTAGTTCATGTGAAGCGGTTAGGGGATGGACTTAACACCTTGCGTCACAATAATTATGATGTGATTTTATTAGACTTGACTTTGCCCGACTCTCAAGGATTATCATCTCTATCCTTATTGATAGAGCAATCCCCTAGTATACCGATTGTCGTATTGACTAATACTAACGATGAAGATTTAGCAATTGAAGCAGTCCGCCAAGGCGCGCAAGATTATCTAGTCAAACGACAGGTAAATGTCCATGTTTTGGTGCGTGCTTTATGTTATGCGATTGAGCGCAAGCAAACTTTAGAAAGCTTACGCATTCTTAACAAATCTTTGGAAAATCGTGTAGAGGAAAGCACAGCCGAACTGGTAAAAGCTCAAGAAATTAACCAGTTTAAATCAGATTTTGTCTCGATGTTTTCCCATGATATTCGTAATCCTTTAAATACTATTCTGTTAGCGGCTGGATTGTTACAAGATAACGAAGATAAACTGAGTCAAGAGAAAAAACATTCTCACTTTCAAATGATTCGTTCAGCAATCAAAAATATGGCACAGCTATTAGATGAAGTATCATTTATCGGCAAAGCAGATGCAGGTAAACTCTGGTGTGATCTGATTGCTGTAGATTTAGAAGCATTTTGTAGGCAATTAGTAGAAGAATTTCAATTAGCTATTAAAGATAAGCAAATAAAAGTTATCTTTGACTGTCCACAACCATTAGAACCAATACTATTAGATGAAAGTTTATTCCGTCATATTTTAGCGAATTTATTAGGAAATGCCATTAAGTATTCAAATCCAGGAGGTCAAGTCAATTTAGAATTATTAAATCAGAAAAAAACCGTAACTTTAATAATTCAAGATTCGGGTATTGGTATTTCTATTGAAGACCAAAAACAATTATTTCAACCCTTCCATCGTGGCGATAATGTTGGCGGTATTTCGGGTACAGGCTTGGGTTTAGCCATTGTCAAAAAATGCGTGGATGCTCACGAAGGAGAGATTTTTGTAGATAGTGAAGTAGGTGTTGGCACAACGGTTACAGTCATATTTCCGAAAAAATAGGGCATTGGGTATTGGGCATTGGGCATTGGGTATTGGAAATTGGGCATTGGGCATTGGGCATTGGGCATAAGGAATAGAGTAAATGATTTAGAAAAAATCAATATTAATATTAATACCCTATGCCCCATGCCCCATGCCCAATTTTTCATTTTTTCGCCTGAATTACCTGTAAACTACCACCTGCATATAAGATAGGCTGATTTACCTGAAATCCGATTTCAGTTAATAACCCACTTAAATCAGTTTCTAATAATTTCCAAGCTGTTTCTGTCTCGAACAACCAAAAAAATAAGGCTAAACCAGGCCAGAAGATGGGGTTAGTAGGTGGGTGGAAATCCACAACAGTAAATACACCTCCTGGCTTGAGAACTCGATAAACTTCTTGAATAATTTCCCGCAATTGTACTGGCTGCATTTCATGTAAAGCCGTACTGGTATGTACTACATCAAATTGCGCGTCTGTAAAGGGCATTTTTTCTGCAAAAGCTTCGACGTAAGCGGCTTCAGGGACATTCTGCTTGGCTCTTTGTAAAGATAATGGTGAGGCATCTAGTCCTGTTACATTTTGTGAACATTTCACTAAAAATTGCGTCGCTTGACCACTACCACAACACAAATCTAAAACATGAGTATCTGAGTGAATTGTTAAGCCTTGTAGAGCCAATTGCCTAAAACGCGCTTCACCACCGACGCTGATGGCGGCTACACGAGATATTCCGTCATATAGCCATTGATATCGATAACTTAAATCTCTTAAAATTGTTGCCATTGCACATTGCTCACTATTAAGCTTTATATTTAATAAAGATATATTGTTAACATTAGTAAAAAATCTGAAAAAGTCGGGGGAAAATAACTGCTATGGGTCGTGTAGGCGTATTATTACTCAATCTCGGTGGGCCCGATAAATTAGAGGATGTTGGGCCGTTCTTGTATAACCTCTTTTCTGATCCTGAAATCATACGCTTACCATTCCGTTGGTTACAAAACCCCCTGGCTTGGTTTATTGCGTCACGACGCACGAAAACATCGCAAGAGAACTATAAGCAAATCGGTGGTGGCTCTCCATTAAGACGGATTACAGAGGCGCAAGGAGAAGCTTTACAAGAACAGTTAACTTATTTGGGACAAGATGCCAAAATTTATGTAGGAATGCGTTATTGGCATCCTTACACAGAAGAAGCGATCGCACTTCTCACCCAAGATAATATCGATAACTTAGTCATCTTGCCTCTCTATCCCCAATTCTCCATCAGTACCAGTGGTTCTAGCTTCCGGTTACTTGAGAAACTTTGGCAAGACGACCCCAAACTCCAACGAATTGAATACACCGTCATTCCTTCCTGGTACAAACAGCCAGGTTACTTACAAGCAATGGCGGAATTAATTGCCCAAGAACTTGACCAATTTCCCAACCCAGATCAAGTGCATATCTTCTTTAGCGCGCA
>NZ_PJIZ01000137.1 GCF_021596505.1 Nostoc sp. CMAA1605
GATGCAGAAAGAATTACTGATGGGGCGATGAAGTCTTTGTGCTGGCGATCGCGCTCATTATATCCAGACTGGACACAAAAATTAGAGAATTTAACGGGCTTAAAGACCGGTTACTGGGCTTGTGGAATTTTAGCACCTGTTTATGAGCAGCAGGGGGATATAAAAGACAAGGGAGAATCGCCTGCGTATTGGTTAGATAAAACTGCTATCCATCAATATCAGTCAGGATTAGGCTTAGATGTCGTTGGTGGTTGGTGGTACCCAGAAGATGCTCAGGTTGATAATCGGGCTTTAGTTCATGTGTTGTGGGCTGCGGCTGAGTCTTTGGGTGTGGAACTCAAGGATGGTGTGACAGTCGAAGCTTTCTTACAACAACAAGGTCAGGTTATAGGTGTCCAAACTAATATGGGCATCATTCGGGCTGACCATTATGTTTTGGCGACGGGTGCTTGGTCTAATCAATTACTACCTATCCCTGTATTTCCCCGCAAAGGGCAAATGTTGAGTGTCAGAGTTCCCGACTCTCAGCCAGAACTGCCTTTAAAGCGGGTGTTATTTGGAGACAATATCTACATCGTACCCAGGCGCGATCGCTCCATTATTATTGGGGCAACTAGTGAAGATGTGGGCTTTACTCCCCATAACACCCCCGATGGTATGCAAGCTTTACTGCAAGGCGCAATTCGTTTATACCCAGAACTACAGCATTATCCCATACAAGAATTTTGGTGGGGATTCCGCCCTGGAACTCCCGATGAACTGCCCATCTTAGGCACTAGCCATTGTGCAAATCTCACCTTAGCTACAGGTCATTACCGCAACGGTATCTTACTTACACCCATCACTGCCCAACTCATCGCTGATTTAGTTTGGGAGCAAAAATCAGATCCCCTCCTCTCCCATTTCCACTATTCTCGCTTTCAAAAACAGCCATCTACCCCCATGCTCACCCACTCCCCGCTTTCCAGTCAAGATGCAATCAATCATGTCTCTACCCACTCAGAACTCAGCACTCCAGACTCAGGCCTCACAATCGCTGGCAAAACCTTTCATTCCCGCCTGATGACTGGTACAGGTAAGTATCGCAGCATCGAGGAAATGCAGCAAAGTGTTGAGGCTAGTGGTTGCCAAATCGTCACTGTGGCGGTGAGAAGGGTACAGACAAAAGCACCAGGACATGAAGGTTTAGCAGAAGCTTTAGATTGGTCAAAAATTTGGATGTTACCCAATACCGCAGGTTGTCAAACTGCCGAAGAAGCAATTCGTGTGGCGCGTTTAGGGCGAGAAATGGCGAAACTATTGGGGCAGGAAGATAATAATTTTATTAAGTTAGAAGTGATTCCAGATCAGAAATATTTACTCCCTGATCCCATCGGGACATTACAAGCTGCCGAACAACTGGTAAAAGAAGGTTTTGCCGTGTTGCCTTATATTAATGCTGACCCGATGTTAGCTAAAAGACTGGAGGAGGTAGGCTGTGCAACTGTTATGCCCTTAGCTTCACCCATCGGCTCAGGACAGGGTTTAAAAACAACGGCAAATATCCAAATAATTATTGAGAATGCCAATATACCTGTAGTTGTGGATGCGGGAATTGGCGCACCTTCAGAAGCCTCCCAAGCAATGGAATTAGGGGCAGATGCGTTATTAATTAATAGTGCGATCGCTTTAGCTCAAAATCCTGTAGCAATGGCGCGCGCCATGAATTTAGCCACACAAGCCGGTCGTTTAGCCTATTTAGCCGGACGAATGCCCATAAGAACCCATGCCAGTGCTAGTTCTCCCCTGACTGGTACGATTAGTTAGTTAATCTTCCAGGCATCGCCTTTTGAAGCGAGTTAGTAGGATGGAAGAAGCGTTTAGAAGAATTAAACTCTGGTCGAACGCCCCCACTTGAAGCAGGGCTGTTTCATTTACTTGTGTTGGAGATTTGTCAAGAGGATAATCTCACGCAAAGGCGCAAAGACGCAAAGAAAAATCACATATTTTGAGTTGAAGGCGCAAAGATTTTTGAATAAAGTTGTGCGCTTATGCTCATTTTTTATCTCTTTGAATCTTGTAATTTTACGCATTTTAGGGAGTGAAACAGCCCTGCCCACTTGGCTACTGAGCTAGAAGATGGGGCTTGAGATTTCAATCAGAGTTTTTATACTCCAGTTAACAACTATCAGCTATGCTGCGAGATACTCTAAAGCAAGAAATAGATCAACTTAGTGAGAGTCAACTAGAAAAAATTGCTGAGTTTATTGTTTTAGTTAAAGGTCAAACCCAAAACTTAGCTACAAGTGAACCATTTTGGAAAAGAGCAACTCCCACAGAAAGAGTAAAGGATTTTCGAGAATGGGTTGAGCAACTTCCACAAACAGGCTTAAGCTTCCCGAATGAAGCTTTTGACCGTGAGAGCATTTACGGTAGTACATCCACGCACGATTGTTGAATCTGCTGATAATTCGTAGATACTGCCTAATGTCAATATCTCTCAAATTATGTAACGATTTATATCTGATCTGATCGATAGCAGATATATATCTTTATAAGATTAAATAAAAAATTGAGTCCAAGGAATTAATTCATGCCCTATACCAACGAAGAAGGCGGACGTTTAAATAATTTTGCCCAAGAACCAAAGGTTTATCGTGCTGAACCTCCGACAGCAGCACAAAAGCGCAACTATGTGATTTTAGGTGTTGCAGCGACAATCTTGGTTGGTGGTCTGATTTTCGTCGCTTTCTCTGTTTCTAATCTCAGCTAAGAATAAGAAAATTTAATCAAAAATTCCTTTTATTATGTGTTTCAGGTTTCCATCTGCTAGAAACCTGGATTTTTATTTTTTATGAAGATTAATTCTATTCAGTCAAAAACTCTTTTATACCAGTACAAACACCAAAACTGAAACAAGAGAGATCCAAAATAAAAAATTTAGTATAGATTTATCCTGATTATAGTCATATTTACTTGTTCATAGTCATAGTTTAGACATTCATTTTGCTTTAATCCACCCTGAAGAAAGTTTAAACTGATGGAGGTTTCAGCAAAATGATCAATTTCAAGGCTGAACTTCTCTCTAAGACGCTGCATCTAGCTTGCATCTTCTTCAGGTTGTTCTGATACACTAACACCCTTAGCGGGTGATAACTTCCTGACTTTTGAGAAAACCGCGTCTATTAATCATGCGGCTTTTCTCCCCTGTTCCTTGCTTATTTACCTTGGCCGTTGAACTTCATGAGCATGAATGATCCCGCCCGTTCCGATAATTCTGCTTGGAATCGGCAAGTATATCACCGCCTAAAACTTGCCCTCAGCCTTGGTTTGCGGCGACAAATCTTTTTAGCGGTATGTGATGATTTGCACTTGAGGAATCAAGTAGCGGCTCGTTTACATTCAACTTTGGCTTATCCTGTGGGACAAATCTTATATCAGCCAGGTGATGGAAAGGAAACGACTAGTACACCGGCTTATCCTCGATTAGTAACATTGCGGTTAAATTTGCACGAGCCGAATCCCATCGAACAAATTAATCAATGGTTAAGGAATTATCCACCCCCTATAGTGGGTGGTTCTAAAGATACTCCTGGAAAACCTCTTCCCATACCAACATTTCAGCTTGTTGGTGTGGAACAGTTGACAAAACAATCGGTAGCCAGTCAACGATTATTTTTGCATTATCTACGTTTAAGCGAACAATATTTTTTTGCTCAGGAGTCGAATCGGTTTCTAGAATCTAGTGTACTGTTATGGTTATCACGTCCTTGGTTGGCGGCTATTCAGCAGTCAGCACCACAGTTTTGGCGTTGGCGGACTGGTGTGTTTGTTTTTGCTGGAGAACCCACACCGACAACACAAAATAAATCGCATCCCGAACGTTTTACTAATTCTAGGGGTTTGCCACTAGGCAATACTGAGCAATCAATGTTAGAAGATGCAGGTAGAGATACAGAAGTAGCAATTCCGACTGAAACTGAGTTTGAGTATAGAGAAGCTCTGGAATTACCCATAACACCAAAAGATGAGTATTCCAACTTCAAGCAAGAGTCTTCAGCCGCAGACACTCACTTATTCACTAATCAACGACAACAACCGGAAAGTGTTGCTAAATCTAGTCAGATTGATAATTTATCATTGTTGTCGTTGACTCATGTTAGCCAAGAGTTAGTCAAATTAGTTTTAGCCACCAATGATCATGTCACAACTCTAGTTGGGGAAGATGAGTGGCAACCACAAGAACTGCTGCGGGAAATTGAGAAATTACACTCACAAAAAGCTGTTGGTGAAGTTTTAGCGGCTGCTTATCATCAACTAGGTGATTTATATCGCTTACACATAGAGCAAGGACAATCGATATTAGAGAATATCATGGTGGCGATTATTGCTTATCAGCAGGCGATCGCCTACGATGAAAAATCGCCACAATTGCCAGATACTTTCAATGATTTAGGTACACTCTATTGGATGTTGTACCGCACCCCAACCTATATACAAACAGGGAAAACCTACATAGAACAAGGAATTGAGTATTATAACTCGGCTTTAAAAATCATTTCTCCCCAAACCCATCCTGAGACTTATGCACGGGTGCAGAATAATCTGGGAACAGCCTACGGAGATTTAGCGCGGTTTGGTAGTCCGGCTGAGAATTGGCAACAGGCGATTGTAGCTTACACTGAGGCTTTACGCTACAGAACTGTAGAATCAGATCCTTTAAAGTATGCGGCTTGTCAAAATAATTTAGGTACAGCTTACTGGCATTTAGCACAATACAATCAAGCCGTTGTTAATTTGAAAAAAGCGATCGCAGCTTACAAACAAGCCTTAGCTTACTATAGTCCCCAAGCAGAACCCCTCAAATATGGGATGATTCAAAATAATATTGGTACAGCCTACTGGAATTTAGCACAGTATGAACAACCAGGGGAAAATCTCCAGCTAGCGATCGATGTCTACGGTGAAGCTTTAAAATACAGGACTCCTGCTAATGTTCCTACTGCTTGCGCCGCCACACAAAATAATTTAGGCACAGCTTATTGGCACTTAGCAAACTTGGCGCAAACACCTAAAGAAGCTAAACAAAACTTATTACAACTATGTATTAGTGCTTATGAAGAGGCCATTGCTTTGGCTAATTCTCTAGGTAACGCACCCTTAAGTTTTGATTTATTTGCCACTTACAATAACCTGGGACTTGCCCATTACCAGTTAGTTACAGATAATACTTTTATTGGCGATAAAAGCAAGCGATCGCAACATTTAGAAGCAGCATTAACAAATCATTTACAAGCTTTAAATGGGTTGACTAAACAACCAGAAGCCTATCAAACTTCTTTCTCTTATGTAGTTAGAACAATCCGTGCTTTCCACAATGAGTTAGGAATTCAAGGACAAAATTTGGCTTTATCTAAAGTCCCTGGGCATTTACTACCAGAAATTTTACCAAGGCTTTAAGTATATTCAATTATCAACCACTCATCTATTTCAAAAGCATTTGGTTACAAAAATGCTGGTTTTTACTGACTAAATCAACTCAAAATCAAAACAAACATCAAAGTGCTGAATTACGGCTCAAATCTAGTACACCAAGTTGCCAGTTCCCCGTAATTGCCGCAAGGAATTCAGACAATAGGGACAGTCACAACCAAACACCTTAATTGCCAGATCACTTTCTTCCTCAGTAAAATTCAATTCAGCCACTGAATTATCTGATGGACGTGATGAAACTACCATTGATTTAGTGGGGGAGACGCTTTTGGGTCTCTTTCGGAATCTCGAATACACACAAAATCTTTCATACCGTGAGGATTAGTAATACAGGTACGACCATCATCAGTGTGTATTAATCGCTGAGTTAAGTTTACACCAGCATGAGCAGGGTTAATGATTCCCATTGTCGACATTAAGGAAACGAAAACCGAGGAACTAGCAAACAAATTCAGTATGAGTTTTTTGTTCATAACCTTCCTGAAAGAAGATAGCTGACAATCTAGGTTATGCGATCAATTAACAAATATCAAGTGAAGTTTTGGCTAAATTTATTTGATGACTTCTATTAATTTAAAGTTTTACCGATTTGCCTAAAAAAGCGAGTAGAGAGATCCAAAATGTAGGTTAACAATCAAAAGGTGAGTATTGACCGTAAAATCAATGTCAAAACTATCATCTCTCTGCCCCTAAGTCCCCACACTCCATAATTTACAATTCTTCAAATATCTGTAATGACAAATCATGTTTTGCCGTAACCTGATAATGATAGTAATAGCCATCATCAAAAGCAGAGATTCATAAAGGTAGGTTGCACTTCATGGCATATTCCTGGTTTAAAGCATTTCATATTATTGGGATTGTGGTTTGGTTTGCGGGGTTGTTTTATTTGGTAAGGTTATTTATTTATCACGTAGAAGCTAACCAAGAACCAGAACCAGCACGGACGATACTGAAAAATCAGTATCAAATTATGGAAAAACGCCTCTACAACATCATTACAACCCCAGGAATGCTGGTGACGGTAGCAATGGCTATCGGTTTGCTGAGTACAGAACCAGAGGTTTTAAAACAAGGCTGGTTACACTTCAAGCTGCTGTGTGTCGCTTTGTTATTGGTTTATCACCACTACTGCGGTAGATTAATGAAGAAATTAGCCGCCGATGAATGTCGCTGGAGTAGTCAACAGTTACGGGCTTTGAATGAAGCACCCACAGTCATGCTAGTAGTGATCGTGATGCTGGCGGTGTTTAAGAATAATCTTCCCACTGACCTCACAGCATGGCTGATTTTCGGCCTGATTATTTTCATGGCGGTGACTATTCAGCTATACGCGAGAAAACGCAGATTAGATAAAGAGAAACTCACAGCCCAAATTCCACAAATTCCTCAAGAACAAAGTTAGACAAGATCACCTGAGATATCCTACATTAAGAAATGTTAAGAAAAATGTTGTGATATCTCAGGCGTAAATATGTCCGATAAACCATTAGGTCAACCCCGTCCTTTGTGGCGAGTAATTTTGTTGTCTGTAGTTACTGGGTTGTTGTACTACGGCTGGTACAAGTGGATTATTCAAGAAGAACTACGCCGCTATAACGGGTTTGGTTGGTCAGGGACTTTGAGTCTAGCACCTTTTGTATTAGGTGTAGGAATTCCCCAAGCTTTACGGATTTTTGATCCTGATGTACCTGGGTGGTTTGGTTGGTTTTCTCTGTTAGGGATTATCTGGATTTATATAGTTCAATTCAAGTTATATCAAACAGTTAATGAATTGTACTGCCAAGCTGGGATGAAAGCACCGCTTGTAGTTTGGTGGTTGTTTATTCCTGGTTTAAATTTACTAGTTGGATTGAGACAAATTCATTTTTTAAGTCAATTTTGGTCACAAAAGCAAGGTGTAATTGTGACTGATCCGATAGCGGAAAATATTCCTTTATTATCGGGTAATGCTTAAATTGGGCATTGGGAATGGGGCATTGGGCATTGATAGAAAATTCTGTCTTTTGCCTTTTGCCTTTTGCCTTTTACCTTTTTCATAGGGAGTTTAATTAATGGGTAGAGTTCAGGAATTATTTAGCGATCGCACGGCTGTGATCGCCACAATGCACTATAAAGAAAAAGTAATTGCACCGCTATTAGAACAGGAATTAGGCATTAAAACCATAGTACCCCAGAATTTTGATACAGATATTTTCGGCACATTCACTAGAGAAGTTAAACGTCTGGGTACACAAATCGCAGCCGCTAAATTAAAAGCCGAAAAAGCCTTAGAAATTACTGGAGAAAAATTAGCGATCGCCAGTGAAGGTAGTTTTCATCCTCATCCTGCATTACCTTATCTTTCTGCTAATCGCGAGATAGTTATTTTATTAGATAAAATCAATAATTTAGAAATTATCGGTGAAGAATTTTCTCTAGAGACAAACTTTAATCATCAGGTAATTAGTTCCCTCGATGAAGCATATGAATTTGCTGAAAAAATAGGGTTTCCTCAACATGGTCTAGTGCTAATGTATGAAAATTCTATTTCTCACCAGAGTGAAATCATCAAAGGGATTAATACAAAAGCCAAGTTAACAGAATTAGTAGAATTAGCTTTGACAAGCGCACCAGAAAAAACAGTTCACTTAGAAACTGATATGCGCGCGCTTTACAACCCTACGCGCATGAATAATATTGCTAAAGCCACACAAAACTTACTCAATAAAATCAATAGCTGTTGTCCTCAATGTCAAACACCTGGATTTGAAATTACAGAACGTATTCCAGGATTACCTTGTGAAATTTGCCATACACCAACAACACTAATTTATAAAGTTCTATACGAATGTCATCAATGCGGCTTTACAGAGGAAAAGTTATTTCCTCATGGAGATAAATTTGCCGATCCAGCCCAGTGTATGTATTGCAATCCTTAATTTTAGATGTGGAATCTATAGTGGATTTTTAATTAAAAATTGACGTAAATTTTTAAAAAATCTACCGTTGCCTAAATAGCAATCGGTAGATAATTAAATCAAGTTCGTCAGGTGATCGGAATAGTTATTATTTAGTATTTATTGTCTGCAATAAATTCTGCCATTAGATATATAAATTCTGCTCTAATTTAATTAGGTTCGTATATCTAAACACGCTATGTAATTTTGCATAGACTTAGCAACGAAATACTGGCTTTCCGCACAGATGATTTTTGGCTGGCATCTTCCCTTTATAGTACATATGTACTATAATAGATACAGCACTCACAAAGCCTGGTAGAAAAACCATGTCAAGAGCTTCTGGAAGAGGGATTCAAGAAGGGTCTAGTCCAATGATGAAACATTACATTCTCAATCTCAACCCCACAGCCAAACACGAATGGGATCGTTGCATCTTAAGAGATCCTCTGACTGCAAAGCGTCCTGATCTTGCCAAATTAATTGCGGAAGCAGTTGGTGCTGACACGGGTAGTTATTTAGTCAGTGTCAATATAGAAGTACAAGTGTTAGAACAAGCCGCCGCACCTCAGTCTGAACAGCTTTCACTTTCATTATCTGAAGTCAACGTCTCGACTCAATTTAGAGAAGCAGCTTAACTGGTATAGGGGATTGGGGACTGAGGACTGGGGACTGGGAAATAACTTCAGAAACCTGTCCCCTATATCAATTCATAAAGATGTCGAAAGTCAGAGTATTTTTTAAGTATTTAAGTAGAACAGGGTAAATACTTAAAGGTTTGTAGTGAGAACTTTAGTTCTCTCTTCTCTACGAGAGGCTACGCGAACAGAAAAGGACTAAAGTCCTTACTACGAACTGAATCATAGTATTTTTATCTTGCTTAATATAGTTTGGTTATTTCTAGTCGTTCTACTTAATATAAATTTTAGTAAATACGTGCCTCAGCCACAAATTTGAGTTAACTGGCAAGAAATATTCATAATTTACAATTTAAATTTTGATTTCTACCATCTTAAGCAATAGGAAAGATGCGTATAACATACTCAAGCAACTGTAATTTAGGTGGCTGATAAAAAAGCTGTCTAACAGGTAACTTGAACATGAAATACTTATTGACAGTTTGGGTACTTGTACTATCTTTATTATTTTCTAATTCCGCGATCGCCCAAACCAAACAACCCTATACTTTAATCCCAGGACTGGGAATATATCACCATCCAGTTTCTACCCAAAACCCGGAAGCACAAAAGTTTTTCGACCAGGGTTTAAATCTTGTTTATGGGTTCAATCATGATGAGGCTGTGCGTTCTTTTCAACGCGCGGCTGAACTCGACCCGCAAATGGCAATGGCTTATTGGGGAATTGCGCTGGCTCTTGGCCCTAATATTAACTCAGTAGTCACCAAGGAAAAGAACAAGCCGCTTATCAAGCCATCCAAAAAGCTGCCGAATTGGCTGTGCAAGCATCAATTCCCGAACGAGATTATATTCATACTTTAGCAAAACGTTATTCGCAAATCCCAATGCAGATTTACATCCCTTAGATGTGGACTATGCCCAAGCAATGGCAAGTCTATTTCAACGCTATCCTGATGACGTAGACGCAGCCACCTTATATGCTGAGAGCCTCATGGATTTACATCCTTGGCAACTGTGGACACATGACGGTCAACCACAGCCAGGGACAAACAAAATTGTGGCTGTTTTAGAATATGTCCTGCAAAAAAATCCTCATCACCCAGGTGCGAATCACTACTATATTCATGCTGTAGAAGCCTCATTGCATCCAGAACGCGCCCTAGAAAGTGCCGAACGGTTAGAGACTTTAGTCCCTGCGGCTGGACACTTAGTACATATGACAGGCCATATTTATTTTCGCGTCGGAGATTATGCCGGAGCAATGCGAGTCAATGAGTTGGCGATCGCTCAAGATGTACCTTACATCTGTCACAATCAAATCAAAGGCATTTATCCTCAGCTATATCTCACCCATAATATACATTTTCTGATGGTCGCCAGCAGTATGGCAGGTAAACATCAAGAAGCCTTGCAAGCGGCAGATCAATTAGTTAGTCATATTAGTGCTATCGACCCTCATTTATCCATGCTAGAGGGATTTTTCGGGCAGAAATTATTAATACAAGCTCGTTTTGGCGATTGGGATGACATTTTACAAACACCTAAACCTGATGCCGCACTTCCCACTACTAACGCACTGTGGCACTTACACGTGGTTTAGCCTACGTAGCTAAAAACCAGCCAGAAAATGCAGCAATAGAAAGCCGTGCTTTACTAGCCGCGAGTCAG
>NZ_PJIZ01000138.1 GCF_021596505.1 Nostoc sp. CMAA1605
GTGAAAAGTTAGATGTAAGGGACGCGTAGAAATTATTGGAGATTTTGAAATGACTGTGAAACAATCTTATAGTGCAGCCGACATTCAAGCTTGGATGGTTGCTCACCTGGCTGAAGTGTTAAGTGTAGATGCTGATGAAATTGACCCCAGTGTGAATTTAGAAAGCTATGGTTTGGATTCTGCTCAAGCCATGAGTATGGTGAGTCAATTAGAAAAATTATTAGGCTTTCAACCATCTCCTTTGTTGTTGTGGCATTATCCCACAATTGAATCATTATCTCAGCGTTTAGCTGAAGAATTGGAAGAAGGTACAGAGGTAAAAGATACAGGTGTTACTCGTTCCACAAATACTTCTAGCGTCTCTAATACCCCTGTTTTGGATTTACAGGCTGAAGCTGTTCTCGATCCAACTATTCATCCTGGTGGTGCTATTCCTGTTGCTTTACCTATCACTCAACCTAAGAAGATATTCTTAACTGGTGGTACTGGCTTTTTAGGTGCGTTTATTATTCGGGAATTGCTCAAACAAACCAAAGCAGAAATCTACTGTTTGGTGCGTGTAGCTAACTTGGAAGAAGGTAAAGTTAAGCTGCAAAAAAATCTCGAAGGTTATGCGATTTGGCAGGCTGAATATGATGCAAGAATTATTCCTGTCGTCGGTGATTTATCTGAACCTTTGTTGGGTTTAAGTTCTACACAATTCCAAACTTTAGCAGCAGAAATTGACACTATTTACCATAGTGGTGCGTTGTTAAATTACGTCTTCCCTTACTCAGCATTGAAGGCTGCTAACGTTCTGGGAACTCAAGAAGTTTTGCGCTTGGCTTGTCAAGTGAAAGTGAAGCCTGTGCATTATGTTTCTAGTGTGGCGGTGTTTGAAGCTCCTTTCTATGCTGGTAAAGTTGTGAAGGAAGATGATGATTTTAGCCACTGGGAAGGGATTTATCTCGGTTACTCCCAAACTAAGTGGGTAGCAGAAAAATTAGTGAAGATTGCGAGCGATCGCGGTTTACCTGTTACCATTCATAGACCCCCCTCATCGCTGGTGATAGCGAAACTGGTATCGGTAACACCCATGACTTCATTAACCTGATGGCTAAGGGTTGTCTACAGATGGGTTATTTCCCAGACGTGGAATATATGCTCGATATGTCCCCTGTAGATTATGTTAGTAAAGCGATCGTACATCTATCTATGCAAAAAGATGCGATCGGTCAAGCTTTCCACTTACAACATCCTGAACCTGTAGGATTGAATGTTTTAGTTGACTGGATACGCTCTTTCGGTTATCAAATTGACATTCTCCCCTACGAAGAATGGCAAGCGAAGTTAATTGAGAGTGCAACCTCTACAGATAATCCTCTATACACTTTACGGCCTTTCCTCTTAGAGCGTTGGTCTGATGAACAACTCACCATTCCCGATTTGTACCTAAAAGCTAGAAGACCTCACATTAGTTGTGAAGAAACTGTAAAGACTTTGGCTGATAGTGGTGTTACCTGTGCGCCAATTGATGGGAAGTTGTTTATGACTTACACCGCGTATTTGATTCAGAATGGTTTTTTGACTCTGGGGTAAGAGGGTTTAAACGCTCCAAGAGCGCAGAGGTACGCCAAGAGTTTAAATAAAGTTTGATTTTATGCGTCCATGACCCAGTTTCGTCAAGAAGCTGGGTTTTTCTTATGAAAGTCTTGATAAATCTCTTTTTCCCAATCCCCAGTCCCCAATCCCCAGTCCCCAGTCCCCAATCCCCAGTCCCCAATCCCCAATCCCCAGTCCCCATAAATTAAGTTTGCTATTAACACTAGCTTCACAAAATAAATGCTATAAATGAAGTTGATGTAAAGTTGAACCTCGTTGAACAAATCCTTGACTTTATCCCTGTTCTGCAACGGAAGGCGATCAACACTGTTATAAGTCAATTTTCTGCCAAAAAAGTGCAATCTACAAGTCTGGAATGTAGCTGTCTTTATCGCATTTAGTTGCGGATAGGTGAGTTTGAAGGTTTTATCTGTCTGTAGTCTGAATGAGGCTACACAGAATTACCAAATTGATAATGCGTGAATCCTGCCGATCAGAATACAGGTACTAGCAGGTTACAATGACAACTCTCACAGGTAAGACAGTGCTGTTGACCGGTGCCTCACGCGGTCTGGGTGTGCATATTGCTCGTGCTTTAGCAAAAGAGCAAGCCACCGTGGTGTGTGTTTCGCGTTCCCGTTCAGGATTAGAGCAAACTTGTGATGCAGTCAATGCAGCAGGTGGTAGAGCTTTTGCCGTCCCTTTTGACATTACCAAGGTAGGGGAATTATCTGCTCTCACCGAACAGGTTCACTCAACTGTCGGCTCTGTTGATATTTTAGTCAACAATGCTGGCATAGAAATTATTAGTGCATTCGCCAATTACTCTCTTGCAGAAATTCATTCTGTCTTCAACACTAACCTCTTGGCTACTATGGAATTAACTCGTTTATTACTCCCCAACATGATGGAACGAGGTAGTGGCCGCATTGTTAACATTGCTTCACTAGCTGGTAAAAAGGGTATTGCTTTTAACAGCATTTACTCTGCTAGTAAGGCAAGTTTGATTATGTGGACTGATGCCGTCCGTCAAGAATTAGCTGGTAGTGGTGTCCATATTTCGACAGTTTGTCCGGGATATATCTCTCATACCGGGATGACCGTTGATCCTCGTGTACCTGCACCTAAATTAGCAGGTGTGACGACACCCAAGGTTATAGCTAACGCTGTTATGCGTGCTATTAAAGGCAACCAAGCAGAAATTTTTGTCAATCAAAATCCGATTATGGAAGGTGTGACAAAATTGATGCTGTCTATGGGACAAATTTCTCCGACTGTAGTTGATAAACTTTATCAGTTTTTAGGTATAGTCAATTTCAACCAAGTCAGAGCCGGAAATCGAGCTAATCTCAAATATGCGGCTGTTGGTCGTTACTAAAAATTATAGTGAGCTGATTCGGGAATGCGGCTTAGATGGTTAATATTGCCAACACTTTAACTGCCAGCCACAACCCGCCACGGCAAGAGCAGCAACATAGTTATTATCAGGCACTAACTCTACTAGACTCCAAGCAGGTAATTTGACTAACCTAGCTGGTTCTGTGGGTGTTAGTGCTATTTCAATTTGTTCTAATTGAGATATGCCGTCACCCGTCGCTTTAAGATAAGCTTCTTTACAAGTCCAGTAGCGGAAGAAGGTTGTTTGTTTTTGGTCTTCGGGTAGCGATCGCAGTAAATTATATTCTTGTGGTAAAAAAAACCTTTGCGCCAACGCTTCCACATCATCCATCACACGCAAAGACTCTAAATCTACCCCTATTTGCCGAGTATAATTCACCGCACACAAAGCTAAATTGTGAGAATGCGACAAGTTAAATAACAAGCCACTTTGCTGTAAACCCTCTGCTAACAACGGTTTACCACGCGGTTCATAATCAAACTTAACTTGTTCCGGCAAAATTCCCAAATAACCGCCTAATATTTGCCTGAGAACACCCCTTCCAGCAATAAAACGCTGGCGATGTTCTGGAAAATAAAATCTATTAGCACGAGCCAGTTCATCGTTAGAAAGAATTGCTGATAAGCTTTCTAGCTGCGATTCTGTTATATCTAGCTGAAATCGCCAAACATGAACCTCATTCGGCAATAAAATTAAATTTTCGGGTGAAGATAACCAAATCATTGGGGATTGGGGGACTGGGGACTTGTACTGAGCTTGTCGAAGTATTGGGGACTGGGTACTAGCGACTGGGAGACAAGGTAGACAAGGTAGACAAGGTAGATTTTACCCCAATGCCCAATGCCCAATGCCCAATGCCCAATGCCCAATGCCCAATAACTAATAACTAATGACTAATGACTATTGACCAATAGGCATTTTGGCATACATATTTTTCCAAGTATAGGTATTCTATGGAAGTGGGATAAATTTCGTGTGAAAAGTAATAAAAACGTTTCATCTCTCAGCCGTGAACTGAGAGATTTTTATTTATTATCTTAATTTTAGTTTTTATTTAATCATTTTTTCATAATTGACTATTTTATTGAGCTTTTACAGATATTTCAACGCATTATGTCAGGTTATTAATTACTGGTAAGAGTCATATTAAATTCTCTGCTTTGCATCTCAAATATTAAATGGATTAAAGCAACTATATTTTTTAGTCCATAACTCACATCAGCCAGATTTTAGCAACAGACATAAATTAAGTTAAGTACACTACCACGCAGTCTTAAGATTCTTAGTTTGATTCGTCAAAAAAACCAACAGTTAAAATCTGTGGTTATTCAAGTTAACTTGTGTCTATGCTTTTGTTTGTAAGCGACTAGACAGTATATGAGTGTTACCAAAATAATAGCCTTCAATGTAGAAGGTTCAAACACCTTTGTTGGAGGTGTTGCAATACATTGAAGTTCACCACTATTTCCCGGAGTATCAACTTTAATTGTTCCTGGGGGACATACTGGTGTTGGAGGTGTGGTTGGAGGTGTAGTTGGAGGTGTGGTTGGAGGTGTAGTTGGAGGTGTAGTTGGAGGTGTGGTTGGAGGTGTGGTTGGAGGTGTGGTTGGAGTCGGTTCAGGTACACTTCCCACAGAATTGCGATTAGATGAATTACTTCTTCCACCAAGTAAGGCCAGTAATAAAATCAACGGTACCAAACCAGCAATCCAAGGCCAGACAACTGGAGAACCATCTGACTGAGCTGCAATGATTTCTTCACCAGGGATTTCTGCTATTTCTTCAATTCCTACTGTGCTGCCTGGTTCTACTAATGCAGTATCAAATGTTTCACCCACTATGGTTTCACCTGGTGGAGTCACATTTGGAAGTTGAACCAGTTTTCTCCCATACCAACCATCATCTCTAGCATTGGGAGTATATGGACGCGAAAGTATTGTCAAAATACTTTGTCTGAGTTCGGCTTTATTTCCTGTCTGTAAAGCGTTTAATCCCCTAGAGAGATTATTCAGATAGAACTGTGTCATATCTGGCTCTAGGTTCAGATCAACAATCTTTTGTTCAAGGTTGGGGATTTTGGCGGCTTCTTCTAGGAGGGTTTGTCCATAGGATAATTTCAAGTTCACAAACCCACTGCGGAGGTCATCTGCTGGTTTTCCTGACCACAGAAAGTTTCTTGTGACATCTCTAAAACCAACTACAGGACTTGAACTCAGTTTTCCTCCCAGTCCATACTGCGCTGAATCTAAAATTTGGGAGGAATGATTTCTCCAGACTGACATATAAGGAGAGTTAATCAGATTACTGTTGTTGCCGTAAAAGCCAAGAGTTCTCTGATAGTTAGTTTCTCCGCCAGCTGCTCTCATCAACATTTGTTGATAAGTCAGTCCACCGTTAGATTCAATAACTTGCTCCAGGATAGTACCGGTTTTGTTACAACGTAGACCAAACCCTACTACGCACCCAGGGATAACTCGTAGCTGACGCAAGCCAGCTTCGTTATTTTGTAGCTGATACTGTAAATACTGCTCTTCTTGGCCTGGTGGTATTTTGACAGGCGCACCAACATTTAAGCCTTTTGGTTGTGCATTAGCAGTCTGAACAAGAATCAGTAGTGTTGCTAAAGACGAGAATACAAGTGTGATGTTTTTGATGGTAGATTTCAACAAGACCCTTCTCCGGTAGATGACACAGATAGATTTAATTAACTAAGCAATTCTCGTTTGACAAGTAAAAACTCAGTTTTGAGTTGTTTGAGAACTCACATTTTTAGGTAATTGGATGTTGATTGTAATGGCTGTTCCTTTTAATTCTCCTGCACTCAATGGATGATAAATAATTAATGCTCGACTTGGCTCATCAAACAGAAAACCACGGCGAGAAGGCTTAATTTTTCCGTCTTTTACTAAGACAATAAATGCCTCTAAATATCTGCGTACACTATCTTGGTTGTCCTGATTTATAGTAGTGTGATGCTGAATCAGAGACATAAAGAAATCTAAACTCCGAGAGTCCTGACCTGAAATTAGACTGCCATCATCTAAGAAAGAACTGCCAATTAGTTTGCCATTTTTCTCTGTAACTTTAAATAGTGTGTAGTAGCGATTATCTTTGTTAGGGTCATTTACATAACATACCCAAGAGCCATCTTCGCTACGTGAAAAACCTTGTTCTGCTAGGTAAGAAAAAGCAGAACTAGTTTTTTGGTTTGAGACAGGAGGTAGCAAACTTTCAACGGGATCTAAAGAACAAATTTTTTGGTTTGCCGTTGTGGTGGTTGTCGTATTTTCAGGAGTGGTGGGTGTTTCCTGAGCTTTAACTTGTAACTGATTGCCATGCAATATCGCAACTGAAAAAATGGCAGTAAAGGCAAGTAATTTACTCAGATAAATGCTCTTAGTCATGTGTTTATCCTCATTGTTATGTTTGTTGATTTTGTAAGATTGTGAAGTTTGAACGTAAGTAAAGATTATATAGCTTAATGAGAAAGCTATGTAGATAATTATTTACATTAACTAATTGTGAAAGATTGTGGTGTCAAGAATTAGAAGCACTCACAAAAACAGTTAAATTAATTCATTTTTGTCAATAATCTTGATTGTTGCTGCAATTGTCATAATCCCCTCACAGATATATTTGGTGTGTACTAAATTTTTGAGACAAAGACTATATATTTAGCATTTTTCGGTATCAAAGGTGCATAAATTGTTTCAATAAGTTCGGTTCAATTAGGGATGAACTACTGAATAAAAGTTACAACATTGATAACTATTTATTAATGTCTAAAAAGATACGAGATTTGTTGATGATTAATATTTTTTGTATTTTCTTGCCATTTATAACAGGCTTTCTTTTCTCTCCAGAACTACTTAATATTATTTAAATTTTTCTTGACTAAAGGGCTGTGCTTAAGGAAATGTCTATTGATAAATAGGTTGAGGTTTTAACACTGCTAATATTTCATCACCATGTTATATTTACTTACGTACCCGTTGTTTTTGCTACAGAATGATTTGTTACTCTATCCTAGTACCTGTGGAATTACGGTGTTTGGTTGAGTAATTCTGAATATTTATTTAGTTAGTGTGCAGTAATTCTACCATCACCTAATCGGGTTATAAGGGTAGCATAGACAACTTTAAAAATTGCACACTATAAATTTTTCTAGTCTTTAAAAATGTTCTTAGAGACAACATGAAGTATTGATAAATGTTAAGGAAAATACATAAGTATATACTTATGTATATATGTAGTTTTATCTGTCGTTTAAGCTTGGACTACAGCAATGAAGAGACGCAACTGCCAGGCATGAGAAATGTTGACGCTCACAAGATGGTGAATTGTATGTTCCGAGTGATTCTGCTTTTTGTGATTTTAGGTTAGGTGCAGTTTGTCAATGTAGCGTCAATTGCAGAAAGCTGGTACTGTGAATTCTCGAAACTAACACCGTATACAAAAAGTAGCTGTTGAGTCCATGACAATCACGATCGCGCTCAATACTGACTCTGTTAATACCCTGGATTTATCCCCTGTTGATACGGTAATTAATCAACTGTTACAAGAGCAAACGTCTCAAGGCACGACACAAAGCGTCTATGCTAACTATGAACAGCAGTTGCACTTTGATATCAACTATCCTCTAGAACCAGGTGATCCTCGCGAATTGTCAGAAATTCCTGAGTTAAGGCTGTGGTTTGTGCGCTTAGATGCTAAATACCCGTGGCTACCATTTTTATTAGATTGGAAAGCTGGAGAACTTGCTCGTTATGCGGCGATGCTTGTACCCCATCAATTTAGTGCTAAAGAGGGCATTCAATATAATCCTGAAGCTTTAGAAATCTTTTTAATGCACAAAGTGTTTCTGTTAAGCGACTGGTTAAAACAGCAGGATATTCCTTGGCAAGCACGACTAAAATCTATGGCGCAAATGCTTGGTTACGAATTAGATGATGCGTTTTTCGATTTGTTTTGAGGTTGGGGATTGGGGACTGGGGATTGGGGACTGGGGATTGGGAGACAAGGGAGACAAGGGAGATTTTACTTTAATGTCCTGTTTGTTCAATGCCCAATTCCCAATGCCCCATGCCCAATTCCCAATTCCCTAATTCATCCACCCCAAACTTTTTCAAGGATGGTTTTGGGAGAAATATCCGCTATCTTGCCTGTAGAAGATTTGATACCCAAGAACTTATCGCTTGTTGGTAACACTTTGCTTGGGTCTGTAGAACCAAACAATCCAATTGTATAAGTTTGTACTGCTACACTGAGTTGTAATGGTACAGTGTCAGTAGTGAGCATCAAACTAGCTCCGGCAATGATGGCGGCTAATTTACCGATGTCTTCGGGAGCAGTCACCTTAATATTAGGGGCTGAATCCCGGAGCGATCGCACAAATGCTTCGTCATTAGTTCCTTGAATGACGACTATCGGTAAATCTGGTTGTTTAGCTTGAAAATCTTGAATAATAGCTTGCCAGTTTTCCACGGGGTATAAAGTATCTCCCGCTTGAGGTTTGGATAGCCAGCTTGAGCCATCATAGATTAATACATAACCATTATTGACTGCTAAACGTTTTTGTTCGTTTTGCGCCCACTCAATATCAGGTTTCGGCACATTTACCGCTAACTCTGGGTAGGAGTGGTAATACCTAATGGTTGCAGCAAATCGTGAT
>NZ_PJIZ01000139.1 GCF_021596505.1 Nostoc sp. CMAA1605
TCTGATGAGGCGATGTCAGACCCCGCCACAGCCGCAGTCCGCAACGCTGATCAAATTCCCCAAAAGCGAGAAGCACCAGGTGTAGGTAGTGTGTCTCCTAGTATTGGTGCGAGTCCTGAAAAAGCAGGAAAGCCACCGGAATTACAAGTTAATGTCACCGGTTTACAATACGCGTGGATTTTTACCTACCCCGAAACAGGTGTAACCACTGGTGAATTACACGTTCCCATTGGGCGGGAAGTCAAAATTAATATGACCGCCAATGATGTCATCCATGCTTTTTGGGTTCCTGAATTCCGCATGAAACAAGATGCCATCCCTGGTAGACAAAGCGAACTCCGCTTTACTCCCAAAACCGAAGGTGATTATGCCCTCATCTGTGCAGAATTGTGCGGCCCCTACCACGGCGCGATGAGAACCCAGGTGATAGTCGAAAAACCAGAAGCCTTTGAAAAATGGATGCAAGAGCAGTTAACTGCGAGCAATGATAGCCTCAAGGAAGCGATCGCTCTTAATCCCGCCACCGCATCCCCCGACGAATTTCTCGCACCCTACACCAAGGACATGGGAATTCATCCTGAAATATTACATCAGATCCATAAGTAGTCAAAAGTCCACAGTCCACAGTCCACAGTCATCACCAACGACTTATGACTATTAACTATTGACTATTGACCATTGACTAATGACTAATGACTAATCACCATGACACAAGCTCAGTTACAAGAAACTGCCAACATCTCGGCTCACCATGCAGAGCCAGGGGTGAGAAAATGGCAAGATTACTTTAGCTTCAACACCGATCACAAGGTCATTGGACTGCAATATCTGGTGACTTCCTTCGTTTTTTACTGTATTGGCGGCGTTTTAGCTGACTTAGTGCGTACAGAATTGCGAACGCCAGAAGTAGATTTTGTGACTCCTGAAGTTTACAACAGCCTGTTTACGCTGCACGCCACAATCATGATTTTCCTGTGGATTGTGCCAGCCGGGGCAGGATTTGCTAATTATTTAATTCCCTTGATGATTGGGGCCAAAGATATGGCATTCCCCAGATTGAATGCTGTAGCTTTTTGGATGATTCCACCTTCTGGTATATTACTCATCGCTAGTTTAGTGGTGGGTGATGCGCCGGATGCAGGTTGGACTTCCTACCCTCCCTTAAGTTTGATGACGGGACAGGTAGGCCAAGCAATTTGGATTATGAGTATCCTACTATTGGGTACGTCGTCAATTTTGGGGGCGATTAATTTTCTCGTCACCTTGCTGAAGATGCGTATCCCCACAATGGGTTTCCATCAAATGCCCTTGTTTTGCTGGGCGATGTTGGCGACTTCGGCGTTAGTTTTACTATCTACACCAGTGCTAGCCGCCGGTTTAATTCTCCTGTCCTTTGACTTATTAGCAGGAACAACATTTTTCAACCCCACTGGTGGTGGTGATCCGGTAGTTTACCAGCATATGTTCTGGTTTTACTCCCACCCGGCAGTTTACATCATGATTTTGCCCTTTTTTGGGGGAATATCCGAGATTATTCCTATTCACTCCCGTAAACCCATTTTCGGATATAAAGCGATCGCCTATTCATCTTTAGCCATCAGTTTCTTAGGGCTAATTGTCTGGGCGCACCATATGTTTACCAGTGGTATTCCTGGTTGGTTACGGATGTTCTTCATGATTACTACCATGATTATCGCCGTACCCACAGGGATTAAAATCTTTAGCTGGTTAGCAACAATGTGGGGAGGCAAAATCCAATTCAACAGCCCCATGTTGTTCGCAATGGGTTTCGTCGGAACATTCGTGATTGGTGGGATTAGTGGTGTGATGTTGGCAGCCGTGCCTTTTGACATCCACGTCCACGACACCTATTTTGTCGTCGCACACCTACACTATGTACTGTTCGGTGGTAGCGTTCTAGGAATTTTCGCCGCCATTTATCATTGGTTTCCCAAAATGACAGGACGGATGTTCAATGAATTTTGGGGGAAAGTGCATTTTGTCTTAACCATTGTGGGTTTGAATATGACATTCTTACCCATGCACAAACTAGGGTTAATGGGCATGAATCGCCGTGTGGCGCAGTATGACCCCAAATTTGCCCTATTAAACGAAATCTGCACTTACGGCTCGTATATTCTGGCTGTTTCCACATTTCCCTTTATCATCAACGCCATTTGGAGTTGGCTGTACGGTGAGAAAGCCCCGAATAATCCCTGGAAAGCACTCACCCTAGAGTGGATGACCACTTCACCACCAGCCATTGAAAATTTTGATACACTCCCAGTCTTAACCACTGGCCCCTACGACTATGGTGTACAACACGCACCAGCCAACGTATCCCCATCAGAGAATCCCGTACTCAGGGCTGATGCTGACGAGCCATATCCCAGTATTGAGTCTGATTTAGAAATTAGAAGGTAGAAGCAGAGGAGGCAGGGGGCAGGGAGCAGGGGAGAAAAATCCAATGCCCGATGCCCAATGCCCAATGCCCAATGCCCAATCCCCAATCCATTCATTAATTAACATTCATGCAAAGTCAAACAATTGACCCAGCGAAAACAGAACTGAATCATCACCATACAGCAGAGACGGTTAGTCATCATGAAGAACATCCCGATCATCGTCTGTTTGGGTTGTTCGTCTTCTTGGTTGCTGAAGGGATGATTTTTATGGGGTTGTTCGGAGCTTATTTAGCTTTCCGTTCAACTTTACCTGTGTGGCCGCCAACCGGCACACCAGAATTAGAACTTTTATTACCTGGAGTTAACACTGTTAACCTGATTGCTAGTAGCTTTGTGATGCACAATGCCGATACTGCAATCAAAAAGAATGATGCTAAAGGAATGCGTACTTGGTTGGCGATTACTGCCGCAATGGGCGCGATTTTCTTAGTAGGACAGGTTTACGAGTACACACATTTAGAATTTGGCTTAACAACTAACTTATTTGCCAGTGCATTTTATGTGTTGACTGGTTTCCACGGACTGCACGTAACTATCGGCGTTTTAGCCATCTTAGCGGTGTTGTGGCGATCGCGCACTCCTGGTCACTACAGTAATGAAAAACACTTTGGTGTGGAAGCTGCGGAAATATATTGGCACTTCGTTGATGTAATTTGGATTATTTTGTTCGGATTACTGTATTTACTGTAGGTATTAATTAATAGTTGTTCACTCCACGCGGACAACTTAAGATTCTACACCCCCCCTCTGGGGGTTTTTTTGTTGCTGATCTGACAGGCGTAAGCTTTTTGAGCAAAGTAAACTACCGATTTTTTGCGACTTTGCGCCTTTGCGCGAAACATAAATCATTCCATTAATCAGCAACGCCAACAGTGCAATGTTGTGCGCTGATGTTTATTATTGCATCCTAAATATCTTTATTTTGACAAAATCAGCAAAGTTTTACAGTAAACTTGTATAAAATCTCCGTATTAACCCTTAGTGACGCAGTTATGCCGCCAGACTATTCCGGTCAAAATTTGCGAGGTCGTTCATTTAAAGGTCAAGACTTGAGTGGGACTAATTTTAGTAAGGCAGATATTCGAGGAGCTAATTTTAGCAAGGCTATTCTCAAAGGAGCTAATTTCACAGGTGCTAAAGCTGGACTACAGAAACGTTGGACTGTTGGTTTGCTTATAGTGTCATGGCTGCTGTCAGCAATATCAGGTTTTGTATCCGTTTCTATTAGTTCCTTAGTACTGGGTCTCGTATATGCTCTCATATATTATATTATTTCTGTTTGGGAAACTGAACACTTTATTGCAACTCTAGGAATAGTTGGCTTAATTATTACAATCTTTCGCATTGTTACTATTCGTAAGGGTTTAACTGCTGGTTTAAAAGCTGTAGCTACATCTGTAGTTTTAGCCGTAGCCGTAGTTATCGTCATAGCCAGAGCTTTTATTTTCACTATAACCTTAGCCAAAATCTTAGAGACAGTTGCACTCATAGCTGGAGGAGCCTTTGCTGTCTTAATTACAGTCGGAATCGCAAGTACAACCGGAGCCATAGCTGGAGCTATAGCCGGAGCCACAGTCGAAGCCATAGCAGTAGCTATAGCAGTAGTCATAGCTGGAGCCGGAGCTATATGTGTATTCATTCCATCTTTCCCTTTGACCGCAACAGCCCTAGCCTTTACTTTGTTTAGTGCTTATACTGGCTGGCGTAGTTTAGCTGACGAAAAAGAATCTTCAACGCGCTCATTTGTGATCGTTTTGGCAGCAACAGGTGGAACCAGTTTTCGTAATGCTGATTTAACTGACGCTAATTTCACTGGTGCGACTCTCAGAAACACAGACTTTATAAAAGCAAATCTCACGTATACTCGTTTTTATGAAGTTAAAAAACTTGACTTAGCAAGAGTAGACGAAACTATATTAGCTCAACAAAACGTTCTCAATTTGCTAATGAGTCTTAATGGTAGAAATAAATCATATGTTGGAGCAAATCTTAGAGGTGCAAACCTCATGGGTGCAAATTTAAAAGCAGCTAATCTTAAAGACGCTGATATTAGTGAAGCAACATTTCAAGGGGCTTGTTTAGAAGAAGCAAATTTAGCTATAGATAAAGCTGTAAATACTGATTTTACTCGCGCTCAAATGACTGGAGCTTGTGTAATAGCTTGGAAGATTGCAAGTACAACTAAATTAGATAATGTTGATTGTCGCTTTATTTATCTTCTAGAAGATGCCAAGCCTGGAACTGATGATAGAGAACGTCGTCCTAGTAGTGGCGAATTTAAACCAGGAGAATTTACTAAACTATTTGAAGAAGTTTTAAACACTGTTGACTTAATTTTCCGCAACGGCATAGACTGGAAAGCCTTTGTTACTTCCTTCAAAAAAGTGCAAGTAGAAAATGAAGACACAGATTTATCTATTCAGAGTATTGGTAATAAAGGCGATGGCGTAGTTGTTGTTAAACTTAACGTGCCTGATGGAACTGATAAAGAGAAGATTCATAGTGATTTTATGCAAAATTATCAGTTAGCATTGCAAGCTGTGGAGGAAAAATATAAAGCACAACTGCAAGCTAAAGATAATGAAATAGTCATCTATCGCCAACAAAGTGCAGATATGAAAGAGATTATTGGTTTACTAGCAAATAAGCCAATTAATGTTCAAGTTGATAATAAAGTAGAAGCTAAAAACATGACTAACAGTAATGATTACAGCCGTAAATTTGAAAATAGCGGCACTTTAAATAATAGTGGTCAAATTAATTTAGGTGAAATTAGCGGTACGGTGACAAATACTATTAATGAGTTACCATCTGCATCTGAGTCCGAAAAGCCGGGAATTAAGGAATTATTGACGCAATTAAAAGCGGCGATTGAGGTGGAAAAAGATTTATCTGAGGAAGATAAAGCGGAAGCTTTAGAACAAGTGCAAGCGTTAGCGGAAGCGGGGAAAAATCCCCAAGCTGAACCGCACCAGAAGGCAGCGAAAACAGCAATGAAGATTTTGAAAGGGACGATTACCGGTTTACCTGCGACGGCTACATTAGTTGAGGCTGTTAGTAAATTGTTGCCGTTGATTTCTAAGTTTTTGGGTTTGGGTTGAGTGTAGTGTCATTCAAGAAATGGCATTTCTGAATTCAGGACTGAATATTGTAGGGTAGGCGGGACAACCCGCCCCAAAATACAAGGGACGGGCTGTCCAGCCCATCCCACAAAATCAGTAAAATTATTCTGTGTTTATTTAGTAATGTTGGGTTTCGCTATCGCTCAACCCAACCTACTTGTGATTTAACCTTGTTGACGAGGTGCGTTAAAGGCTTCCCAACCGGCTTTGACTGCGTTTTGTAGACGGGTATTAAAATCTACAAACTCTTTCATCATTAAATGCCAGTTTCTTTCTGTTTCTTCTTGAAACACTACCCAGAAATATTCTAAGCGATCGCCTCCGGCGGGGCGTAGCCCATCGCGCTCCATAATTTTTTCACCTTCAATCGTTTCCCGTGCTTTGCGAACCACATTTAAATAAGTTTCACGAGTAAGTTTACCTGCTGATTCTGCTTCTGCTTGAGCGCGTCTTCTCAACGCTTCAATTAAAGCTTTCGTTTCGCGTTTCACTTCATCAGTTTCACCAGCCATTTCCGTTTCTACTAATTCGTCAGTTTGGGAGCTAACTTCTACCACGATAGTAGATTCCACAATTTCTACAGATTGAAGATTGTCATTATTCATAGTTGAAACATCCTCTTAGTTGTTGTTATTAGTCATTAGTCATTAGAGAACAGGGAACGGTTTTTCTCATCTTCTACCTTGTCTACCTTGTCTACCTTGTCTACCTTGTCTCCAATGCCCCATGCCCCATTCCCTATGCCCTAATTTGCTGTTCTATTTTCAGCAATTGTTCAACTCGTGCTTCGGTTGCGGGGTGACTGGAAAATAAATTACCCAGGAATTGTCCAGAGATGGGGTTGATGATGAGTAATGGTTCAAAAGCGGGGTTAGAGTCTAGAGGTAGTTGCCTAGCGGTAGCTTCTAATCTTTGCAATGCACGAGCTAAGGCGCGGGGATTACCTGTTAATCTAGCAGCACCAGCATCGGCAGAAAACTCTCTTGTGCGGGATATTGCTAATTGAATAATTGTCGCTGCAATAGGGGCGAGAATAACTGTTAATAAGACTCCCAAAGGATTACCGCCTCTTTCGTTATCTCTGCCACCTACACCCCCAAACCAGAGGCTATAACTTAACATCTGCGCTAAGAAAGATATTGCACCGGCAACGGTAGCAGCTACAGCTTGGGTTAAGGTGTCTCGGTTAATAATGTGTGTCAGTTCGTGAGCAATTACCCCTTCTAATTCATCTTCTGGCAAGATATTTAAAATACCTTCGGTAACGGCTACAGCCGCGTGTTCTGGATCTCTTCCTGTCGCGAAAGCATTAGCAGTTTGACTAGGAACAATATACACTCCAGGCATAGGAATATTAGCCCGTTGTGACAATCTCTGTACCATGCGATATAGTCCTGGTGCTTGACTTTCGCTCACAGGTTGGGCTTGATAAACTGCAAGGGCAATTTTATCTGATTGATACCAAGAAAATAAGTTAGTGACTGCGGCTAATCCAATACCTATGATTAAGCCGCCTGTACCACCGATTACCCAATAACTAATAGCAATTAACAAGCCACTAAGAGCAGCAAGTAAAGCAACTGTTTTAAATTGATTTCCCATATTTTTAATCTCCTGCTAATGCTGTTCTGATGTTTTGTAGTTGTGTTAAAAAACAGCATTATTGAAGCCACACTCTGATTGTATCTAGCCCAACTCATCCGTAGGGTACAGATAACCTGTCATCTGAGTACGGTTTTCCCACTCATGGCAATTTTGGATTTTGGATTTTGGATTTTGGATTGAAAACTGATGATGTATCAATTACTTTCATATTCTCAATTCCCAATTTCCCATATCTTGATTGATGTATTTCCGAATATAAGGTATCGTAAAGTTAAATAATGGCAATGGAGCTTGCCAAAACCGCTATTCCAGGACAAAAAATATTATCTGGAAAGCTGATAGCTCCTACTTCCCTCGCTGATTCCAGGATAGTAGGAGCTTGTTTTATTTATCTCCAGATTTCCTGTAGTCAGCATTAGTCTACAAATTGCTGCTGTGGAGGTCTCTGGATGTTATTTAGCATATTTTGGATTTTAATTATGGGCTTTTTGTTGGTCAAATTACCCATCGTTTAGGTGCGCCGCCTTTATATTGGTATGCTTTTGCGAGCAGTATTAGAATCCAGTCAAATACCTGTAATTTTATTAGATAAATACACAAAGTAGGTGCATTATGTGGTTCGGTTTAAAAAATTTACTGGAGCATAGTTTACAACTAATTACTATTGCCCCAAAGCTAATTCCAGAAGTATTACAACAACCTTTAGTGCGGAATCCTATAGCCGTAAGTTTAGGTGCGATCGCAGGTGCTTTAAGTCGCTACTATTTAAGCTTGTGGTTCGCTCAACGCTTCGGTTTAGGTTTCCCCTACGGCACATTTTTTATTAATATTAGTGGCTGTTTGGCGATGGGTTTTTTCTTTACATTCTCTGTAGAAAAAATAGCAATCATTTCTCCTGAAATACGGTTATTAATTGCTGTCGGTTTTTTGGGTGCTTACACTACTTTTTCTACCTATGCCTTAGATACTGTTAGCCTGTTAAATAACCAAAATTTCATCACCGCCAACGTTTATTTATTTGGTAGTGCCATCTTAGGAATTATCAGCCTTCAAATAGGGATGATTTTAGCTCGATTCTTGCCTTAGCAGAGGGAATTACAATTTAAAAAATCATACTATCAAAGACAGTTGTTTTGAAGAAGATAAATTTGATAGTTGACTTTTGTAATTCCCCAGATTTTTGGAATGTGAAGGCGTAGGGGGAAAATCAATGAGTATTAAATATTGTTTGCAAAATAGGGAAATATAGATTTGTCAGGTTCTTATACCAATTCTCTATGAAGTTACACCGCATAAATGATGTAGAGACGTTATGCAACGTCTCTACAGTACAGAACAAAGTCTATCTTCATCAAGAAACGGTATTAAACAATATTGCCAAAAATCTTATGCAACCTTTACCTCAAGATTGTGCTGAACTTTTCTCACAGCTAACTGAACAAGTTAAAACAGCACCTCCTGATTCTGCTAATGAAGCCGTTTATCAAGCCGGAGTTTTACTTTTCCTCGCTGGATATGGTGAAGCGGCTTATCAAACTTTTCTCAAATTGCTCAGTGGAGAATTGCGTCTTAGTAAAGCTAGTTCCTTAATACGTCAGCTTGAATCTAGTATATTACCTAGTTTGTGTTACGGATTAGGTATTCCTTACCCTGCCACACCTAACCAAGAAGCATTAAATCTGCAAGAATTAACCGATTTAATATTTCAAAATGAGCGACAAAATCGTAGTATGCTCCTGTTAGATAGATTTTCTGTAGCAGATTTAAATTTACCCCCAGCAATTGCTAAATTCGTACCACCACCTCCACCAATTAAAGCCAAGTTTACAGACGAATACATACAACAAATGCTGGGGCGTAGCGAGCAGCTACATCAAGGTGAAATTAGTCTTTTTATGCAAGATGCTTTCAGAAAATTGCAAGTGTTATCTAAAAATAATCAATTTACTGAAGCACTGAAGCTTGTTGATATCTACGAGCAAGTTTGTCAAGTATGGCAAGTAGAAACTAAAGATTGGATTTCAGAGACAGTCAAAATTATTGCTATTGATTTATGCTTCCGTAATGGCGAGGAAAATCAAGCCAAAGAATATTTATTAAATTGGTGGATTACAAGCAGCAGAGATACACTATCTATAAATACTCTAGTTGGCTTATGCTCTGCAACACGCGCTTTTTTAGCAGGTGTACTTAGAGCAGTGATGAATATTTCTCCTATGCAAGTTGATGAATTTTTAGATAGCCTGAACAACCGCACTTATATACCACATAAAAGTTTCATACCTTCTGTATTAGACTGGCAAATTTTTATGGAAGCGTGGAATGAAAAACTATTTGCTGGTAAATTAGCAGAAAATATCGAGAGTTACTCAGACTGGTTTTCAGAAGCAGTATCTCAGAAAAAATGTGGTAAACAAGGCGCATCGGTAGCCGAGATTCTAGAATTAGAACATCGGTTGGGTAAAACATTACCACCAAGCTACAAAAACTTTCTTTTATATAGCAATGGTTGGGTAATTTTAAACGAATATTGCACTTTATTAGGGACAAAAGATGTAGACTGGTTCTATACCCTAAACCAAGAATGGGTTGATGTTTGGCATGGAATAGAACGAGATGAAGTTGATGATGAAACATACTTTTTGTATGGTAGACATCAAGACCCTTGCCATATTAGAACCAGATATATGAAAACGGCTTTGCAAATTAGCACTGATGAAGATGGTTATGTGTATCTGCTCAATCCTATGGTTATAGATGAACAGGGAGAATGGGAAGCTTGGGACTTTGGTAATAAGATTGCAGGTGCTTACCGTTACCGCACATTTTGGGACATGATGCAGGCTGTTTATAAACGTTCTTTTCGTGACGACAAATAAGTCGCTTAGTCACGTACCACAAGATAAAATCAAGGCAGAATACTATTCTGCCCCTACAACCCTACGATCGCCTAATTTATTTCAACAATAAGTAATATATAGAACCAGTAGTGACTGTAATACCTGCGCGATCGCCTGCTAAATCACCATAGCCTAAGAAATAATCAACCCTACCAGGGCCTTTGATAGCACTACCTGTATCTTGATCTAAGACAAAGCGACTGACTCGGCGTTGCACCAATTTCTTACCCCGTTCTGGATAGGGAAATGTAGCATTAATTACTGCTAATGCTCCAGGAGGCATCATAGATTTATCTGTGGCAATGGAACGTTCTGGTACTAGCGGCACACTAATACTACCTGTAGCTGGTTCACCTTTGGTTTCTTTGAAAAAAATAAATCTTTCCCAGCGTGGTAAATATTTATCCATTGATTTGGGGTTTTTCTGGAAATAACGGATAATTCCCGGCATATTTAATTCTTCTTTGGAGAGTTTGCCATCTTGAAATAGCAATCTACCAATACTCGTCCAAGGATAATCCGTTCCGCGCACAAAGCCGACACTAGTTTGAGTTCCATCAGTCAAGTTAAGTTTGGCTGAACCTTGGATGTGAATCATGTATGCTTGAAAGCGATCGCGTAACCAAAACATTTCTAAACCGTTTAATCGGCTTTTATTCCCTAATAAGCCGTTTACGCCTTCTAATTCCAGGCGTGTAGGATGGGGTTTAGGCCATTGTTCAAAATCTGCGGGTAAGCGATAAATAGGATATTTGTATTGTGCAGTGCGGCTGCGACTCGCTTGATAAATTGGTGCGTAGTAAGCAGTAAACTTGACTCTACCTTGATTATCATCACCTACTGACTGATAAAATGCAAACTCACGCTTGACAGATGCTTGCAGTTGTGCAGGTGATTTGGCTGTAGCTACCAATTGGCGAAACCGCTTTAAACTGCGGCGTACTCGGTCGATGGTAATTTCTTTAATAGGGTAATTATTATAAGCTGCGATCGCTTTTGGTGTATTTAAATAACTCAAACTATTGTCAATTGATTTTAATAGAGATTGGCGATCGCGTTTTAAAGCACCATGACCAAAAAATAATTGCTCATCCCAACCCAAACAAGTACGCGCAGGTTGACAAGTACCAATATCAACTCGTTTTAACGCTGGCGTTACCGGAGATGGCGGTGCTGCTGGTTGGGGTGTTACCTGACTCACAGCGATTGGTAACGGGTTGAAAAGTGCAATTCCCAAACCCAAGGAAAATAAAGCCAGTGGTTTTTTCATATCTAACAGAATCTCAGATGCACATCTTTAGAGATGTTTTTATCACACCTTAAGACCATTGTTTCTAACTTTAGTTTCCCCTACAGCAGAAAAATCAAACACTCTGCATGAACTTTTTCTTAGGTGATACAAAAAGTTTCCGTCCCCGCGAAGGGGAATAAAAGCAATTTGCAATGGACTAACGTCCCGCTTCGCTAACGCAATTCGCAATTAATTTAAAACCTGTATTTTCCGCCGTTGTCTAGTTTGTCACCATGATGTTTCCGTCCCCGTGAAGGGGAATAAATGGAAAACGATGAAGTCCAGACGTTTGCTCGTACTGGCAAGCTTTTGTTTCCGTCCCCGTGAAGGGGAATAAATGGAAAACACTTTTTATGCAATCAGAAATGAGGGATGCTGGATGGTTTCCGTCCCCGTGAAGGGGAATAAATGGAAAACCATTGTTGCTGCCTTCCAAAAGGATTACATGGTCATGTTTCCGTCCCCGTGAAGGGGAATAAATGGAAAACAACAATAAAATATTGTTACAACAAATTTGCACATGGAGTTTCCGTCCCCGTGAAGGGGAATAAATGGAAAACTCGGTGATAGGTTACGGGATTCCAGAGCTAAAACAAAAGTTTCCGTCCCCGTGAAGGGGAATAAATGGAAAACATTTTTTTGAAGTACATCATTTGAAAGCAATTTTTCGTTTCCGTCCCCGTGAAGGGGAATAAATGGAAAACATTTGGAATGGATAGCGCTAAATAACAAGCTGAAAAGTTTCCGTCCCCGTGAAGGGGAATAAATGGAAAACTTTTTGCAAAAGCATTGTACATTAAAAGAGGACACTTGTTTCCGTCCCCGTGAAGGGGAATAAGTGGAAAACCCTGCCTTGATAGAAACCTTACTTTGACTGAGTTTGAAAGGGTCATTTTTGCGGGGGGTGTAAATTACCTGTCAACAAGCTGAAATTATTGACAATAACTTACCTGCTTACCCCACTCAAACCCTTGCACAGCAAGCGATTTGCGGGGGTGTACGAAATAATCAGAGTTTGAGCGATCGCCCTACCCCCACGAATGCCATTTCCTCAACAAAACTTTACAGAAATAATAGGAAACTTTTGGATTAAATTTTCAAGGTTCTGTGGTTATTTGGATAGATACTATCAATATAGGCTGAAAAATTCCAAGCTAATCTCGCCAAAGCAATATAAATCTTTACTTTTACGGTAAGGTAGGGTGTGTGACGGCAGCGATAAGATTTAAAACATCACCGATATATTCAACTTGCCGTCACGCACCAAACAGATGTCAGTTTTTTAGCAATCAAACGGGTTTTCGATAACCTCATAACCGTTCACTGATAACGTGTTGGGTTTTGCTTTGCTCAACTCAAGCTACATCCGAATAACAGATGTCAGGAAGTGAGGACAGTTTACAAGCCACTTTTGCAGACATCGAGGCTTTAGCCAAAAAATTTCGCTTTCGTGATTGTCAGCATCAGCATGAACCAGATTGTGCAGTGCAGCAAGCATTGACAGAGGGGAAACTAGATACATCTGGACTTCTTAGTTATCAAAAATTGCAAAAATAACTGAATTATCTGGTACGTAAACCAGATCATCAGGCACAATTAGCAGAAAAAGAACGGTGGAAGAAAATCCATAAAGCTATGCGACATCATCACAAATACTGACTCTTCTAAAACAATCTACATTTTTTGCGAAAACTACTGGTCTAATTTTCATAAATTGCATCAGGGCATTCAATAATTTTGCTGGCTTTTGGTAAATTTGACGTACTTAAATTTACCAAAACTTTTTAAAAAATAGAACAATCTAAAATCATCAATACATCAAATATTTTGAAGACAAAAGTTAATATTTCAGCCATATTTCCGTTTTTGCTCGGATCTCAGCTTGACTAACTTAGAGCTTCAATAGATTAAAGGTAATTAAAATAAATATTTTTAATTATTGTTTAGTGTGCTTTACTTATTAATCCCAAATATCTAAACAGAAATTGCTACACAAAAAGTTGCATATTTCAGGTATTCACTATCAAAGTACATAAAATTGACCATGAGCCAACAAGAACAGTCAAATGTGAGTGAAGCGGCATCGGCATTCTATCAACCAGAAGAACTACATAATTTGCAAAGTCAATGGATTGGCACAAATGAGTTTACAAATACAACATCCTTGCAGCAGGTAATTGAATATGCTCCAGTAGCAATGGTCATCTTTGATCAACAGATGCGTTATCTTCATGTCAGCCGTCGATGGTTAGAAGACTATCAACTAACTGATGATATTATTGGTTGTTCTCACTATGAAGTGTTTCCTGATATTCCCCCAAAATGGCGGCAGCTTTTTCAAAGGTGTTTAGCCGGAGAAATGTTGCAATGTGATGAAGATACCTATCCCAGAGCCGATGGAACTGTAGAGTGGGTAAGTTGGATGCTCCGTCCTTGGCATCAACCCAATGGTGAAATTGGTGGCATTATGATGTTTAGTGAAAATATCACTAAACGTAAGCAAACAGCAATAGAACAGAAACAAACTGAAGATGCTTTGCGAGAAAGTAACACCCTATTGCGCTCAATTTTAGAAAGCACACCAGATATTATCGTAGTTAAAGATAATGAAGGTCGTCATGTTGCACTTAATTCTTATTTAGCTAGTTTTTTTGGCAAACCAATTGATGAGATTATCGGCAAAACAGATTATGAACTGTTTCCGCAGGAAATCGCCGATAAAATTATGGCTAAAGATATCCAAATTATCAACCAAGGTATTACAGAAACCTTCGAGGAAGATCATATCTCCCATGATGGTCAGATTAGAGGCACATTCCTCACCACTAAAAGTCCCTGGCGGGATGCCCAAGGTAATATTTTGGGGATGATTGGCATATCGAGAAATATTAACGATCGCAAAAAATCTGAAATGCTACTAGCTCAAGCCAAAGAAGCCGCCGAAGCCGCTAGTTATGCCAAAAGCGAATTTTTAGCCAACATGAGCCACGAATTACGCACACCTTTAAACGGCATTCTCGGCTATGCCCAGATTTTACAACGGTCTAAACACATCAAGGAAGAAGAGCGATCGCGCATTGATGTCATCTATCAATGTGGTTCTCATCTCTTAACTCTCATCAATGACATCCTCGATTTATCAAAAATCGAAGCGCGCAAAGTCGAACTTTTACCCACAGATTTCCATTTCCCCGCTTTCCTCCAAAGTGTCGCCGAAATGTGCCGCATCCGCGCTGAACTCAAAGGCATACAATTTAACTATCAATTCGCCTCAGAATTACCCATCGGTATCACCGCCGATGAAAAACGCCTACGACAAGTCTTAATTAACCTCCTGAGTAACGCCACGAAATTTACTGATACAGGCAGTGTTAATTTTACCGTTAGCTATGCCAGTCCAGGTAAAATTCGCTTTGAAGTCCGTGACACTGGTACTGGTATTCCCCAAGACAAACTGCAAGCAATTTTTCAACCCTTCGAGCAAGCCGGAGACAACCGCCGACAAACAGAAGGTACTGGCTTAGGCTTGGCAATTAGCCAAAAAATCGTCGAATTTATGGGTAGCGAGATTAAAGTACACAGTGCTATCGGTATTGGCAGCATTTTTTGGTTCGATGTGGAATTACCTACAGCCGACGAATGGGTAAAAACTTCACAAACCGATGATTACGGACAAATTATTGGTATCAAAGGCTATCAACCCAAGATTGTCATCGTTGATGATAAATGGGCTAACCGTTCGGTACTAGCTAATTTACTCAGTCCCATCGGCTTTGAAATCAAAGAAGCAGTTAACGGAGAAGACGGGTGGCAAAAAATCTTAGAATTTCAGCCTGATCTCGTCATCACCGATTTATTAATGCCAGAACTAGATGGATTTTTACTGATTCAGCGTATTCGTCAGTCAGAAGCCTTTAAAGACATTGTGATTATCGTCTCATCAGCCAGCGTCTTTGAAAGTGATCAACATCGGAGTTTAGAAGTAGGAGGAAATGACTTCCTACCCAAACCCATACAAGCTATCGATTTATTCCAAAAAATCCGAAAATACCTCAACCTCGAATGGCTTTATGAACAGCCAGAAATTGTCAAGCAATCAACAGAAAACCTTGAAATCATCGCACCACCACCAGCAGAAATAGCAACCATATATGAGTTAGTTATGAAAGGTAATTTTAAAGGCATCATCAAACAAGCAGTCTTACTGGAAGAAACTGATCAAAAATACCTCCCCTTCGCCAAGAAATTACAACAATTAGCCAAGAACTTTCAAGACCAGGAAATATTATCTCTGATTCAATCTTACCAGTAAGTATTTTCTCCATACATACTGCAAAATCAACTTTAATTATCAATCTGGGTTAATAATATGAGTTTTACCGTTGTGCAACCTCCGACTGTTTTAGTTGTTGATGATAATCCTGCTAACTTAGGTGTTCTATCCGATGCTCTTGACCAATCAGGTTTAGAAGTTTTGGTGGCAAAATCCGGTATTGTAGCATTAGAAAGAGTCAAATATGCTCTACCAGATTTAATTTTATTAGATGTGATGATGCCAGAAATGGATGGATTTGAAACTTGTCAAAAATTAAAATCGAATCCAGATACACAAAATATTCCAGTCATCTTTATGACAGCTCTATCTGATACCAAAAACAAAGTTCAAGGCTTTGAAGTTGGTGCAGTAGACTATATTACCAAACCCTTTCAGCAAGAAGAGGTATTATCAAGGGTTAAACTTCATTTAAATTTGCACAATTTATCTCACCAACTAGAGCAGAAAAATCTTTTATTAGAGAAGAAAGTAGCAGAAGTCAGTCAAGCCTATACTGATTTACAACAAATGCAGCTACAACTTATTCAAAGTGAGAAAATGTCTAGTTTAGGACAGATGATTGCTGGCATTGCTCACGAAATTAATAATCCTGTAAATTTTATTTATGGTAATCTTGCCCATGCCCATGAATATACCCAAGAGATTTTAAATTTAATCCATCTTTATCAAGAAGAATATCCTCATCCTACAGAGCGTATTCAAGCCGTATTAGATGAAATTGATATTGAATTTATTGAGCATGATTTATTAAAGCTCATCAAATCTATGAATCTCGGTGCTAAGAGAATTAGCGAAATTGTCAAATCTACTCGCATTTTCTCTCGTTTAGATGAAGCCAATATGAAAGATGTCAATATCCATGATGGCATTGATAGTACACTCACGATTTTAAATCACCGCCTCAAAACTAAGCCGGAACATCCAGGTATTGAAGTAATTAAAAATTATGGTGAATTGCCCCTAGTTGGATGCTATGCGGGTCAACTTAACCAAGTTTTTATGAATATTTTAGCCAATGCCATTGATGCGATAGATGAATACAACCAACAGCGAACATTTGCAGAAATTCAGCAGCGTCCCAGTCAAATTACAATTAGCACCAACATGATGAATGATGAGTGGGTGTCTATACATATTGCCAATAATGGTACTGCTATCGATGAGAAAGTTAAGGCTAAGTTATTTGACCCATTTTTCACTACTAAACCCATAGGTAAAGGTACAGGGCTAGGTTTGTCTATTAGTTACCAAATTGTTGTAGAAAGACATGGCGGTTGCTTGTACTGTAAATCTATCCCTGGACAGGGAACAGTATTTGTTATTGAAATCCCTTTGCGACAAAGAATTAGCCAAGCAGCTTAATAGCCAATAGGGTTCAGTTAAGAAATTTCTTCTGTGATGGTAAGGGAACAGCAGAAAAAATTAGGCTTATCTGAACTGTATTGGCTGAATAAGCTAATTAAGTGAAGTTTAAATTACACTATTTACGGCAACCAAAAATTAGGCAGTATAGATTTACCAAAATTGCGTACTGTTTGATTAATATTTCTCGCTATTTGTATATGTGTCTCGTCGGCTTCAATGGGTAAAATGTCAGCAGGCTTACCATAATTTAAATGAGACATCACTAAATTTGCTGCCTCTAATCCTGTTACATAGGCTTTCTCCTGTGACCATGAACCGTGACGGTTAGTAATCCAATCACCACTCATAAATACATTTTTAAATTTTGTCTGAGCTGGCAACATATGACGATAGCTACCAGGGGCAAAATGAGTCACAGCCTGGGGTAAACGAATTACACTACTGTCTATAACTTTCGCTGCTCTAAATCCAGGTACGCAAGTAGATAAATATCGCTGTACTGTCGCTACAATTTCCTCATCACTCCAATTTAAAAACTGATTAGCGTGATAAAAATCAGCCTCAATCACCGTACCTTCTTCCTGTTTATATTCATCATGTAAAGCATTCAAATCAAAGAATGTCCAGCCTGTGGTGTCATCAAAACCAAAACAAGCATTGGAAGCACGGGAAATATCTATTTTTCTGTCAAACCACAAGCGCGTTGCTAATACGTCAATCGCCCCTAAGTTATGTAAATTACGAAACTCTGCGTGACTTTGTAAGCTCGGACTATTGGCGACAATCTTTTTCATCCCAGTCACACCCACAGCGAAAACTACCGCATCAGCTTCAAATACTTCATCACCACAAACTACACCAGTGGCTTGATTATTTTCATCAATAATTAAGTCAGTTACGCGGTGTTTTGGTAATATTCTGGCACCTGCTTTTTCTATTCTTTCCACCCAGGGACGGAAGATTTTTTCACCCACAGTTCCCCGACACCAAACAACATCAAAATCAGATTGATGCGCCAAAATAAAATAATACAGCATTCCCAATGTAGCGGCGGCTGAACATTGTTCCCCAGGGGCAAATAAACCGACTAATAACATTGGTTCAAATGCTTCTTTATACAGTCTTGCTGACACACCAAAAGTTTTAAATAATTCTCGCGCTGTTACATAGTCATAACGTCGCCAAGCTGCATCGGAATTATCAAAGTCAACTAAGGTAAAAAGTAAAGGTAAGGCACTGAGACGGTCAATTAATGGTAGACGTTCAAATTTTGTATATACCAAAGTGCCGAATGGTGAAGGTAGCCTGGGTAAGTCTTGAAAAATTGGTGATTCTACTTCTAAACCAGCCGGGGAATATTGGGCGGAACGTGTCCAGGTTGTGAAGGGATTAATGTTTAACTCGTTGATGAGGGCAAAAATATTTCTGTAGGGATACCAAAAACCATGAATACCCGCTTCTACAGATTTACCTGCGCTGGTTTGCCAACCCGCTACTAGTCCACCAGGATAAGGGCCTGCTTCCAGAAGCGTCACATCATAACCTTGTTTTGCTAAATGGTAGGTTGCACCTAACCCAGCCCAACCAGCACCTACAACTACTACTCGTTTTGGTTGCGACTCTGCCGCCATTTCGCGCTCCGTTTGTTACAGTCCATTAACTAATGTATCTGAAGTTGCAATTTAGCGCAGGAACTGACTAGTAGGGTTTTGCAGAATTTCTTTTTGACCCTCTTGACATTATGTAGACTGAATACTACATTTGTAGTATAAAGAATTCAAGGTTTGTAGTGAGAACTTTAGTTCTCTCTGCGTTCTCTCCGCGAACAAAAAAGGACTAAAGTCCTTACTACGAACTGAATCGTAGTATTTTTATGGTTTTTTTTAATTAGTAATTTGTAATTAAACAAAGAGGTGATTGTTATGGTTCATATTCGATTTGAAGGACGTTCTATTGATGTTACAGAAACACAGGTAGGAATTGCCCCAGGGATGAATGATGTAGCGGTAAAAGAACGGGTAGCGCAACATTTGGATGTGAATTGCGATCGCCTCTCAACCTACGTCATCGATCGCCGCCCTAGTGGTGATTGGATTATCCGTCCTGAAGCCGTCTACGGTTAACAGGCTGAGTCTTCCGTGTCCCGACACAAGAAGCATACATACACATTGATAACGGTTATAAGGTAGTAAAATTCGAGCGATCGAACTAGCGAAGCATGATTTTAAGTCTCTCGCAGATTTAACGTGCGCGCCCACTGCCAAAATTTGGTAAGAGCAGCCGTAGCTGTAAAAAGCTTCTTAAACTTACACGGATTCATTCAATAATTTATTCCGCACCCTAACTTGTAAAGCATACACACCATCCGGCAACGGAATACAGGTTCGACTCCTGTCGCTTCCACTTACGGGAGCGTAGCCAAATTGGTAAAGGCAATTGTGAAAACTGCTTTGCTAACTTGTGCGGAATTCCAATTATTGAAGCTGTATTTTCCCATCAGTTGCCATTCAAGCAATAAAATCCAAAATCTAAAATCTAAAATCCAAAATTCGGAGGTGAGTCAATGATGTACGCAAACTTATGCAGATTAAAAACTCAATTTGTACCTCTATTTTTAAACAACATAAGTTATGAGCGAACATCGTTTGAGCGAAATTGTGATTGAACGTCCCCGTGGTGGGATGAAAATTAGCCGTAAAAAGTTGAAAGGTTACAGAAAAGAATTACAGAGAATTACTGAAGAAGCAACTGAGGATGGATTATTTAATCCTTACCTGATTAAAGCTAGAAAGAAATCTAAATATCTCTCAGATCACCTTGGCCCTCTGTGTCGGTTTTTACGTTCTAAAGTTGGACAACCCTGGAATGACGTTTACAGTGAACTCTGCCAAAAATTAGATCACAAGACAATGGCAGGACAACACGTTATTGGTCATTTATGGGATTATGTTGTAACCCGTGTAGAAATTGTTGATGGTCG
>NZ_PJIZ01000140.1 GCF_021596505.1 Nostoc sp. CMAA1605
TTGTTGCGTCAACGTTTCAGGTATTTGCAACTACTTAATTAAGTTATGTAATTTTTATCAAACTAAATCGAATAATTCCTTCCCTTCTCCTTTATGATTATGATAACTTGTAAGATTTCGTTAAGGAAAAGGGAGATTTTGTATCCGTGGCACTTCCTCTTTTAGAATATTCCCCTAAGTCTCAAAACCAACGAGTAAGCGGTTATGAAGTTCCTGGTGATGAACAACCCAGGATCTACTCTACAGAAAACCTACTTTCCTCTACTGATTTAGATAATCTGATTGAAGCCTCCTATCGCCAGATTTTCTTCCATGCTTTTGCTGCTGATAGAGAGCGTTTTTTAGAATCTCAGCTGCGTAGTGGTCAGATTACAGTGCGTGATTTTATTCGCGGATTGTTATTATCTAACACCTACAAGCGTAGTTTCTACGACCTCAACAGCAACTACCGTTTTGTAGAACAAACAGTACAGCGTGTTCTCGGTCGTGATGTATACGATAATCGGGAAAAATTAGCTTGGTCAATTGTCGTAGCTACCAAAGGTATTAAAGGCTTCGTTGATGACCTACTCAACTCTGATGAGTATCTAGAGGCTTTTGGGTATGATATCGTACCTTACCAACGTCGTAGAGTCCTACCTGGACGCTCAGAAGGTGAACGGCCTTTCAACATCACATCTCCTCGTTACGATGAATACTATCGTGCGAAACTTGGCTTCCCTCAATTCATTTGGCAAACTTCTGTCCGCACCTACGCATCTCCAGACAGACAGCCCAAAGCTGGTAGCCCCTCTCTGTTCTTAGATATGGCGCGGAGTATTAATCCCCAAGTTAACGCTCCTCAACGTCTTTCTGTACAAAACATTGATATTGAACGTTCCGTTCCTTATCGCGGCAGATAATAAAATCTGAAACCTCACTCAATATGAGATTTTAAATTTTGCGGAAAGTCTGATTGGAGATTTCCTTCAACCAGATTTTCCAACAAGGATTTTGTATAGAAAATTCCAAGTTCAAAATTTCAAACCACTTAATTTTCGTAGTTAAGCACACTCATCACTGTTGTCGGAGCTAAATCCTAATTCCAAAAGGGCTTTACGGATTTTTGCTTTAGAAGGGCGCACTTTAGGGACAGTTAGCCCCATTTCTCTGGCGGTTTCAAATAAATCTCGCATTAATATATCAAGGGAAGTATTCTCTGCATCTTCAGGAATAGGCTGAATTCTGGCTTCGTAGGCTAAGGTATAAAGTTCTAGGTGATGTTTTCCCATCACTCTAGCTAGTTTTCGTAAAGTTTCAGGGGTAGGACAAGTTCCCTTAAAGCAAGCACCTCTCAATCTTGGTTGAGGAACACCAGACAAATCCGCCAGACGATTCATACTGATACCCTGTTCTTCCAAGTATTGAAGAATGAATCGTCCTAAAGGGGAGCAATCTTCAGATTTTATTTGCAACCTTGCTGGCATTTTTCGGTATCAGGAAAATCTAAATATCTACAATATAGCGGAATCCAAGATATTACGCATAATCTTTATGGGTGATAGGTTACATTGATCTGCGTCTCAGAACTTCCACCAGAGTTGTAAAAGTTGGTGGAGGTGTTGCTGTAACTTCAATCCATTCTTGGGAAATGGGATGTTGTAACTTCAACCGCCAAGCGTGGAGTGCTTGACCTGGTAAGTTGACTCCCACAGAACGACCGGAAGCATAGAGAGGATCGCCAACTATCGGATGACCAATCTTAGCACTATGGACGCGGATTTGGTGGGTGCGTCCGGTTTCGAGTTGAAAATGAATTAATGTATAGTTACCCAGACGTTCTTGAATTTGCCAATGGGTAATAGCTGTTCTCCCGCCTTGTTCTACGGGTACAACTGCCATTTTTTTGCGGTCTTGGGGATGGCGACCAATGGGTAAATCTATTGTGCCACTGGTAGTTTTTGGCGCACCATAAACTACACCTAAATATTCTCGGCGTGCGGTTTTGGCTTGGAGTTGGGCTTGTAGGTGTTGATAGGCGATGTCAGTTTTAGCGATCGCGATCGCCCCTGTGGTATCTTTATCTAGACGATGCACAATTCCTGGCCTTTGCACACCACCAATCCCAGGTAGACTGGGACAATATGCGAGTAAAGCATTTACTAATGTCCCGTCGGGATGTCCTGGTGCGGGATGAACGACTAAACCAGCTGGTTTGTTGAGAATGAGTAACTGCTCATCTTCGTAGAGAATATCTAAAGGGATATTTTCCGCTTGCAGTTCTAATGGTTGCGCTTCAGGAATTTCTAAAGTGATGCGATCGCCTACTTTTACATTTATCTTTTTAGATGTGCAGACATGACCATTAATTTGCACCTTGCTTTGTTCAATCAGCTGCTGAATGCGAGACCGAGATAAATCGGGTAACTCATCTGCAAGGTAACGGTCAAGACGTGCGCTATCTTCTTCGACTTGTAAAAAGAAATTGTTCACCATTGAGTTGTAATTCAAGTGGAAATAATTATACCAATTCGCAATGGGCTAACGCCCCGCTTCTCTCCGAGACGCTAACGCGTAGCTTGCTTCCCCGGAGGGGTACGCTAACGTAATTAAGATTCGTAGAGAAGAGAGGACTTCAGTCCTCTATCACATAAGCATCTGGTAGGGAAAAGATAAGGACTAAAGTCCTTACTACGAACTAGATTCTCATGATTTATTATGATGTCAGCTTGTGATACTTTAGTTCTTTGGTTAAATAACTTTTTTGAATGTATTTTAAAACACTTAATTATGTTAAGTAATATTGCCATAAGGCTCTATTTCTGGTGATTTTTAATTAAGTAATAACAACGAGAAATAGTTTTTTGCTACTGATGGGTTTGAGCCAATATCTCTAATTTTGAGAATTGCTGTACTGTTAGATGAGTGAGATTAACTAAAGATACAGAAAAGATAGCTGATTTTTGGGAAAATTTTTCCTGGTAATCAGTAAATACTTTGCTGTTTAATAAGGGAGTGCAATTACTTTCCAAGTAATTTGCGTTAATCAATGTTAGTGCTAGTGGCTTACAAAAATTATTACACTGTAAGCCGCAAAAACTGTGCTGAATATAACTTTGCTGGCTGCATCGATTGAGCGATCGCAGTTATACAAACATACCTAAAAATCTGGCAAATTTTCTCGGAATTCATATTTATATAATATTAAATTTTTCGCTGAGTGCCACTATGAAAACACTACCTATTAGTAGATACAGATTTTTCCAGAAAATACAACCGCTATCACTGTTAAAAAAAATCACTGGTAAAACTGTAACCGGCTGTTTACAGGTGTTCAGCACATCCGGTGCTTGGTCAATTTATGTAGATGAGGGTAGACTAATTTACGCTTGCTACTCAGAAAGAATGTTTGAGCCGCTTTATCGCCACTTACAGACTTTGAGCCAGGAAATTACCACCCTCCCTAGAGAAATTAACGACCAGTTACGGGTAATTTTTGAGACAGATATCGAAAATCAATCTATTCCTAATCCCGATTATTTGGCTATTTGTTGGTTAGTTAATCAAAAATATATCAGTCCCTCACAAGCCGCCATACTTATAGAACATTTGGCGTTGGAAGTTTTACAGACATTTTTAGTGTTAGAGGAAGGTAGTTATGAGTTTATACCTGAAAGTTTTTTAGATGACTTACCTAAATTTTGTTACTTAAATTTGCGCTTATTAGTAGAACAGTGTCAACAACGAGGACACGCATCTGAAGGATTCAAAAAGGAAATGGATATTGCCGACTTGTATAAAAATAGTATGCAATCATCCGTGAGTCATAGAGTTAACTATCAGAGTTATACTAAACCAAAACCAGAACCAAGACTCCCCAAAATAGATACTAAACGTTATCCATCTCAGCCCTTAAATAATAATCATCACTATCAGTCAAATTCACCAAATGATTCTGACAGAAAGATTTATAAGATATTTTGTATAGATGACAATTTAGTTGTATTAAATAGTATTAAGAACTTTTTAGATGAGCAAATTTTTTCCATTATTGGGGCTACAAATTCTCTAAAAGCGTTGATGGAAATACTGCATACCAAGCCAGACATAATTTTACTGGATGTTGATCTGCCAGATTTAGATGGCTATGAATTGTGTTCTTTATTGCGAAAACATTCTAATTTTAAAAATACTCCTATTATTATGATGACAGCAAAAGCCAGTCTAATTGACCGAGCTAGAGCTAAAATAGTCGGGTCATCAGGATATTTAATTAAACCATTCACTCACAGTGATTTACTTAAAGTAATTTTTAAACATATTGTTTAATTATCGGTTACAAAGTTAAATACCTGATATCACCTTCTGATTATCATGGAGATTCAGGATTGAGTATTACTTGGGTAGGCAAAGTTTTAATTATTCAAGACTCCCTGAGTGAGTTAGATTTCATCAGTAGTTATTTAGAATCACAGGGCTATCAAATTATTAAGACTCATACAACTAAAGCTGGTATAGAAATTGCTTTAGAAGTTAGACTGAGTGCAGTTGTCACTGATGTAGTGATACCAGGAAGAAGCGGATTTGAACTATGTCGCTTTTTTAAAAGTCATTATACTTATCAAAATATCCCGATAGTGGTTTGTAGCGCGCATCATCAAGAAACTCATAGAATTTGGGCGAGAAAACAAGGTGCTGATGCTTACTTTACTTGGCCTTTTGTCGTAGAAGATTTATTAAACGCCATTCAGGGTTGAGGAAGGAGTTAAGGGGAAAGGGAAAGAGGTTTTACAAAAAAGGGAACGGGGAACAGGGAACAGTGAAACCCTTACACCCTTATACCCCTACACCCTTACATCCCTAAACATTGGAAAGACGACTCCATTGATTCCATGAACCGTCATAGTTACGAACTTGGGGATAGCCGAGTAAATACTTTAAGACGAACCAGATGTATCCAGAACGCCCACCAATAGCGCAATAGGGAAATATTTCCTGATCAGGTGTAATACCTTGACTTTCATAAAGACTTTTCAATTCAGGCAATGATTTGAAAGTGCCGTCCTCATTTAAAGTCAGAATGTGTTCAATATTAACTGCGCCGGGAATATGTCCAGCACGTTCATTCTTTTTTGGGGGTTGATTGAAAAACCATTCACCACTGTATTCTTGAGGCGTGCGAACATCCAATAGGATGCTATTTTTTCTATTCATAGAAGCTTGAACTTCCGAATGCAATACTCGTAACTGAGGATCAGGCGTTTGAGCTTCGTAGGGAACTGATGAAAAGGTTGATAATTCTGGGGACAGGGGACGATTTTCTGATTTCCATTTTTGATATCCACCATTGAGAACTTTGACATGATTGTGTCCAAATAATTTTAATAGCCAAAAAATCCACCCTCCTGTTCCTGGATAACTACCATAGGCAATCACTGTTGTATCGTTAGTGATACCAGAACGCGACATCAAATTAGCAAAGGCGATCGCATCTAAATTCATGCTCAAATCCGGCAATAATATGTCTGTGAAAATATGCCAAAATACAGCCCCAGGAATGTGAGCATTTTTGTATAGTTCTGGACTTGTATCAACTTCTACAATGCGAAGATTGGGATCATGGAGATGATTTTCTAGCCATTCAGTATCTACTACAACTTCAGGATGAGCGTACTGGGACATGATTTTTCTCAAAATGTTAAAGTGTGACAGTAAATTTTCAAATAATTTCCTGTCCACAGTTAAAATTAGGCTCATTTCCTGACTCAGCCTAGTCCTCGAACGAGTACACTTTGTGAATCATGGCGAACTTACAATCTTTGTTTCAAAGGATTATCCACGCAAAAAACGAACAGGAATTAAAATCACTGCTTTTCCCCGAATTGAGTGATTATTTTGCGGCTAAACGCTCAGGATTATTTTTTCTAGAGGAACTCCCTTTGCTGGATAGCAGGTTGCAAAGGGTGATGCAGTTTGCTTTATCTACTAAACGTAATCCCGTTGTGCGTTATTTAGTAGAAAGACATACCCCCGTTCATGAAGCTTTAGTAATTTCACCGAAAGCATGGCAGTTAATTTGTCCACGGGCTGATCATTGGCACGTTCTGGTAGGGCCAATTGTCAATCAAGGTCAATTAGTGGGTGTGATTGCTTTTACCCGTGCTATCGGGATGACAGCATTTGATACACAGAACTTGCTGGATGTGAGCGCGTTATGTCTGCATTTATCGGCTTGGGTAGCAACGGTAAGATCCCTAAATTTAAATCCAGGTAAATTAGGATACCAACAATCTAAAACTCATCAATTAACACCCCGTGAAATGCAAATTGCTCAGTTAGTAGCACAAGGGCGAACTAATGCTCAAATTGGGGTGGAACTGTGGATTACGGAAAATTCTGTAAAGCAAGCTTTAAAACGGATGTTCCGTAAACTAGAAGTTTCATCTCGTGCTGAGATGGTGGCTCAATTGTTTGTCGGGACTCAACGCTGATTGAAACCTATTTATGTTCTATTCTTCAAAATCTAGTGCGTCTGCTAAATCTAGAGTTTCTTCTAAATCTGCATCTCTATCTTCTAATTCTAATGTCATCTGTTGAGATATTGCTGCTAATTTGACATCGCCTTTTTTAGAAACATAATCAACTAGTTTAATCCAATCAATACGACCATTTGTAGTAAAATACTGCATAAATTCAAAAGTCATTTCATTAACTTTGGCATCAAGAGTAGACTTAAAAATTTCATCTTTTTTCTTGGCTTCCTCTCCAATAGGAACAATAATTTCTTGGTAAAGTTTGGCATCTTCTGAAATAAATTCCCAAAACTCTTGTCCCGCATACTTGAAGTATGTTTTATCTGTATCCACATCTTCCTTAAAAGGGCTACTATCCTTGCCGTACATACAACCGTTAACGGCTATGATATTACTTGTAAAACCTTGATTTCTCAATGACTGCCGGGCTTTTTTAAAATTATCTTTCATCTTACTGATTTGGTCGGAATTTCCCCAACTAGTCCCAGATTTAATCCCTACAATATAATATGTTCCATTTCGCTCAAACTCTAGATCAACACTGTTGAGTTTCGACTTAAAACCACCGTATAAAGATTCACATATATATATAGCAAACCCTTCCAACAAGTTCCCAAAAATTGTTTCTTCCTGTGATGAAAGAAAGGCAGTAATGATACTATCAACAAAATCTTGGGCGCGCTCAATATTTTTTGCTTTAAATAAATAAGGATTTTTACGTTTGAGAACATTTTAAGCTTTAATTTGTTCAATTTCTCAAATCTTTTATCATAGAAAGGTGTGAGGACGTGCTGAATTAAGTAATTATGATAAATCTGATAATTTTGGTCTGCCACATTTAACTCCTCATGGTACTGATGATGGTTTGCCATAAGTTGAGTATTGATAACTGTTGCTGTGATATTCATGGCTGCCAGTTCACAATACTCTTTTTTAATCTCAATTCCTATATAATTTCTACCCAATTCTTTAGCAGCTATACAAGACGTTCCTGAACCAGCAAACGGATCAAGAACTACATCATCTACATCAGTGAATAATTTGATGAACCATGAAGGGAGAGCTTTAGGGAAAGCGGCACTATGATTTTTATTGCCGCATTCAGTTGCTAAATGTAAAACATTGGTTGGATAAGCCATTTTCCGCTCCAACCAATTAGAGATATTCTTGCCAAATCCACTTTCAACTTTAGAATTATCGCGTCTTTTGTCAGTCTCACTTAAATTTTTGAGCCGAGATTTTGCCCAATCTCCCATAGGAACCATGACAGATTCCTGATTCATCTTAAATTTTTTTTGCTTATTAAAATGTAAACAACGTTCCCAAGAATCACGAAAGCGATTAGACCACTTACCAGGATAACTATTTTTTTTATGCCATATATATTCTTCAGTCCATAACCATCCCTGTTTCTGCATCCCTAAAATTAAATGCAATACGTATGGATGTCTTTCCCCATTAACAACTTTCTCTTTAATATTCAGAATGAAAGAACCTTCAGGTTTTAAAACTCTTTTTAGTTCTAATGCTCTTGTGAGGAACCAATCAGTATATTCATCTGGTGCAATTCCTCCATAAGTTTTTTTTCGACTATCAGCATATGGAGGGGAAGTGACAATTAAATCAATACTTGCAGAAGGCAACTTGCGTAAAACATCTAAACAATCACCGAGAATCAACTTATTATGCCAAGTTTGCGGGTTATTCTGATCTATTGACTCCAACTGCTGAATCAGAATTGTCTCAGATTCCAAGGTAATGTTTAGTGCTGTTTCTACCATAGCCCAACCTTTTAGACCAAAATTTTACTTAGCTAAAATGCACAGAAGATAAATGCGTGGCGTTTTAGTTTACCAAGAAAATGGGTTTAAAGCTCTCTCTTTCTGGGACGGCTTTCTGATAAAATACTGTGCAGATTTACTACTGAGCCAATTACCGCGATCGCAGGGGCTTCAAATCCGGTTTTCTCTACTAGTTCCAACA
>NZ_PJIZ01000141.1 GCF_021596505.1 Nostoc sp. CMAA1605
CCGCGCTTATTTGGTTCGATCGTGATGTGGTTTCGGTAGTCCATAGTTGAAAATAAGGAATCGAGGAATCGTTATGATGCTTGATTTTAATGGCGGGTAGGAAGCTGAAAGACTTTTAGAAATTTCTTTAAGAAGTTTTTTTGAGAAAGTTTTCTTTGAGCCACTCCCCCGTTTTAAAAACGGGGGATTCAGGCATCAGACAGAGATTGCAGTCTGGGACTGTCTAACATCTCCTACGCCTAGAGTCGAACTCCCGACTCGTTGAATATTCAAGCTGGCGTTTTCATCCCTGTCATTTTCAGATTGACATGAAGGACAACGCCAACGTCTAATTGACAAATCTAGGGTTTCTAAAATATGTCCACAGCTAGAACAAGTTTTGCTACTGGGATACCACGGGTCAATGAAAACAACCAGTTTATTCTTCTTTTTGGCAACCCATTCTAAAATTTTTAGAAATTCACCAAAAGCCAAGTCTGATATTTTTCTGCCCCAAAGTCGTTGCATTCCCTTGAGGTTTAAAGTTTCAAAACAGAGAACATCAAACTCATCTGTTAACTCATGAGCTAGTTCCCAAAACCAATCACGACGACGATTAGAAATATCTTCATACTTGCGTACTAAATTCTTGCGGGCTTCGTCACGATTGGTTGACCCTTTTAATTTTTTAGAATGCTGCCTACTAGCTTTGGTTATAGCGTTTAGAGATTGTTTGAAAAACTGAGGAGAATCAATTTTTGTACCGTCTGAGCAAGTGAGAAACGCCTTCAACCCAAAATCAAAACCAGCGATTTTACCCGTCTTAATCTCGACTTCTGACTTACTACCGTCGTCAACGCCTCGGCTCCGCTCGGCGTTGACCACAACAACCATAAACAATTCGCCTAATGGTGTGCGTTTTATAGTTAGAGTCTTGACTGTTCCCTCTATTTCTCTAGACTTCCAAAATTGATAAATCTTGTTCCCAATTTTGACTCTGTTGCCACCCAAAAACTTATAACCTGCTTGCTTTAGGGTGAATGATTTATATTTCTTGACCTTCTTAAATCCTGGTGGTCTAACCCCCTTCTTATTGTGTTTAAAAAACAATTGGTAGGCTTTCTCAATGCGTTGACAAATATCCTGTACTGCCTGAGAGCCTACGGTCTGCCAAAATGGGTTACGCTTCCGCAGTTTAGCAATATGAGCTTGAAGTTTTGCACAGCGAATGTGTTTGCCCCACATCCGGTAGTAGCGTTTGTGTAGGGCAATACAATGATTGTAGATTACCCCACTCGCGTTAATCATGCGCTTGAGGAATCTATTTCTTTTGTGCTGATACAATTTAAACTTCAGGGTTTTCATGTTAGTATTGTATCATAAATAATGTCATTATGACGGCATAAAAAAAATAACTGTGAGATGCTCGGACGAAGAATACGAAATTCTTGTAAAGTATTGCCACAAGAAGGAGCGTAGCTTAAATGACATCCTTAGAGAACTAATTAGAACCTTGACGGACAAATAAATTTGTCCTATTCGCGGCAGTTGAGCGTAGTCGAAACTTATATCCCCCACTTAAAAGACGTATGAGGAGCAAAACTTATTGGTTTTGCTCCTCATACTTGGGGGCTTTACGCATCACGCACCGTAAAGTCCTTCACCAAAAATACGTGTGACTGTCCGCCCTCGCCAATCTGTTGAACATTTTCCCACCTATTTCCAAAACGCTGTGCTGGCATAGACATTATCCGAAATAAATAACAAACATCTAGTAAATCAAATCGCGTAGCGTTGCCGTAAGGCTAAGTAGTTTACAAAAAGCTTTAAAACAAGTGGTTCGTCAAGCTAGTATTCACAAAAAGGTGGATTGTCATACGTTTCGCCACAGTTTTGCTACCCATTTACTGCAAAATGGTTATGATATCCGCATGGTACAGAAATTATTGGGACACAAGGATGTAAAAACCACGATGATTTATACTCATGTACTCAATAGGGGTGGTAAAGCTGTGCGTAGTCCGCTTGATTAGAACTACTAGCATATATTTTGCATGAATTTTGAACACCTAAAATGGTACAAAGTTAACACCCTACCTCCTACCCCTTGCTCCCTGTACCCAATCCCATGAAGCAATTCCCCGACTGGCAACTAATTTTATTATTCCTTGTGCCTTTCAACTTTTTACTTTTTCCTGATTCACCAGCAAGGGGGGAAAAATCTGTTTGTGCTGAAAAAGATTTGTCTACATTAACTAATCAGCTATTGCGAGATTTACCTAGCTATGCTAATCGGGCTGGTCAACGTGGTCGTCGTCTGCAAAGAAGTAGTGATATTTTTAGCTATATGTTAGTAGCTGGTAGACCAGAATTTCAGCCTTTGCCATTACAACCTGTAGAACAACAAAAAGGCACTAACCAAAATATTGAGCAAGTATTTTTCACAACTTTATCTAGGCAATATATAGACAATAAAGTTGTGGAATTACAAGAATTTCACTGGTTGTTATTAACAAAAACCCCAGATAGTCGGCAGTTTTTGATGATGTTTACTCAAACAGGTGCTTATCCCCAAAAGCAACCACCATCACCACCACGAGATAGCAGTAATGGTTCAGTAGCCCAAGGTATTAAAGCTTGGTTGCGAGATTGTCAAGCTGGAAGTCTGCGAAGTATTTAATTTTAACTATTCTCATCTTGTTGATCTGCGCCAGAATTTTCTACACCACATTCCGCTAGTAAATTATTCACAGTATCGGGAAAATCTCCATTTATCACTTTTCTAGTAAAAAATTGATAGCAATCGTTTTTATCCCCTTCTTTGCGAGGAAAGCCTAACCAAAGAATAATTACAATTCTTGGTTCTTTAAATGCTCTAAAAAATAATCTATATCTTTCAGGTAATCCCATCTTTTTGAGACGACCATATTTCTGTAAAGGTTTTTGTAGAACAAAATTTGATGCAAATGGGTCTTGAGTTATTTTTTCTTTAATACCAATATTAAGTGCTTTCAATAACTTTACATCTGCATGAAAAATAAACTCTTCTTGAGTTAATTCATTTTTTAGGATACGAACTCTGTCACGTAGTTTCACCCATTTTTGGTTAAACAGTGGGTGAAAAAAGATTTGCCATTCATTAATAGAGAAAGTAGGCATTAATCTATCTCTACATCAGCTAGTAAATCATCTATTTCATCACTCATTTCTTGAGTATAAGGAACGATATTAGCTGGGTTTTGTATGGCATCTTTCATGAGAAAGTCTAGGAAGAGGCTCATCATTAGACTTTCGTTATCATCCTCTTCTGGTAAATTATCTGTTTCTAATCGAACTAGGAAGGTGTTTTCAGATAAGATTTCAATGTAACCGGAGGCGTTTGCTAGATGAGGGTATTCTTTAGAGAAGGCACGAGGTAAACGAAACCCATCTTGGTTGCCGACTTTGGCATAAGTTATGGGATATTTTTTTGGAGACATAAAGGGATAAACATTATAACTTTTGTTATAACTCACCGTTCGCGTAATAGAATTTGACTAAGAGGAATTATCTACAAGATTGCTATAAATATCAGGAGGAAGACCAAGCAAACTAATAATTTCCTGTTGTAGAGGGTTTAAAGGAGGAACAGAACCAAAACGCTGACCACGGGCTTCAATAATCGTCAAAGTGATATTAGAAAAAGCACGTAACAACCGTTCAGCAGTAGGTTGAGCAGTCCGTTTTTTAGGATGTTCAGGATACAGTCCAGCAAGAGAGTTGACCTCAATTGCAGTCAGTTGTCGTCTGACAACAAACTCGATGATTGTCAGCAAACGTAGGGCGAGACTCAGTAAATTAATCAGCCCGGTAATTTGGTCGTCACGTTGCACAAACATGGGAGCAATGGAAAGTGACGCACCCTTAGAGGTTGTTTGAAAAGTCGGGTAGTTTGTAAAAAAACTCTCTCAGTGTAAGCTGCGAATAGTGAAAAACACAGCACCGAGAGAGTGACATGAGTAAAGCATACCCCAGTAACCTGAGCCGTGTTCAATATGAACTTATTACTGATTTAATTCCAGAAGCAAAAAGAGGTGGCCGTCCTCGCGAAGTTGATATGTGGGAAATTTTGAATGCCATCTTTTATATCCTGGTAGAAGGAGTACGATGGCGAGCCTTACCTGGTGATTTTCCCCCCTGGCAGACAGTTTATACATATTTCCGCAACTGGCGTAAAGACGGAACTTGGTTGAACATCCATGATAGTTTACGAGAGTGGACGAGAATTGATATTGAACGTCATCCGAGTCCATCCGAGGCAATTATCGACAGTCAAAGTGTGAAAACTGCTGCAATGGTGCAGAAAGCCGTAGGCTACGATGCAGGTAAGAAAATCAAGGGGCGCAAGCGATTTATCACAGTTGATACCTTGGGGTTAGTGTTACGGGTCTTGGTTACTGCGGCCAATGTCGGTGAACGTGAAGGAGGCAAACAAGTTCTCAAACAGGTTAAAAAATCTCACAACCAAGTCTGTCGATTGACCACTATTTGGGTGGACGGTGGTTTTGATGGCGAGCCATTCATGCAGTGGGTAATGGACTTTTGCCGTTGGATTGTGCAGGTAGTTCTGCGACCACAACAAACTAAGGGCTTTACCGTACTCAAAAAACGTTGGGTAGTAGAACGAACTTTTGGATGGTTGATGGGATGTCGGCGATTAGTTAGAGACTATGAGCTATTACCCGAAACATCGGAGACTTTTATTTATCTTGCCATGATTCGCGTCATGGCGAAGCGACTGGCATAAATTTTCACCCTTCAAAACTTTTCAAACACCCTCTTAAGGCGATGAAAACCACGTTCAGCAATCCATTCGTCTCGATAAGTCAGTACAGCTTGTTGAACAGATAAAATATGGGGTGGAGCATTGCTAACAAAAGCTCTCCAGCCGAAAGTTTTTTGAGCTTGGGTAATAGCACTTTCATTGCGGATAACAGTCTGAATTTGATACCTAATTTTCTGAGTAATTTGCTTGGGGCGAGATGTGGGACGACCTCGACCAATGTAGGTTTCTTCAACAGTTTCTTGGCACTCATAGTCGAAACTCAGTAACCCTTCGACTCGATGTTGACGAAGAATTTCTGTTGCTTTTTGCAACAAAACCTGTACGTCCCTAATTTGTCGTTTACCACGACCTTTTTGTGGAGTTAACGCCATCAATTTCTGTTGTGCATGATGAAGTCGTGTCTCTAATCCTTGAATCTGTTGTTTTGCAAGTGTCTGTGAATGAATCACAAACACCCTTTCTTGCCAGCACCGTAATGGATCATCAACCGCTTCGACATGACGACACATCTCATAACCAGTAGCTATGGTTGTTTCGAGAACATCCTTTCCTGGGCTGGTTTCGGTGTTGTAATGAAAACTGGTTCGCTTGATCTCAACAAGTGGAAATTTACCCGCTACAGCTTTATCTATCCAGCCAGCCAGAAGTTCTGGAGTTTTACCCACACTGGATAATGGGCATAGGTAGTAATCTCCCTGAATATGTATATTGCAGCGTGTTGATAGTGAACTCATTTTACAGTCGCCAACAAACAACAACCCTTTTTTGTTCAACGTGGCAGTAATTTGTTGGTAGGCAGGAATGTACAACCCATCATCTGCTTGTTCTCCAGACACCACTTGGGTGACAAGGGGCATCCCTAATGGGTCAATCATCCCCATCATCAATTTTACCTGTGGTAGATTTGGGTCATCCTTGCTGTGTCCAAATTGGAATAAACCTGACTCGCTGATTAAATGATGTCCACTGATTGTTGTTGCGTCTAAACGCACTTTCTCCACCGCTAAGTCATAGGCTCGGATGGTGTTTTGCGTCAGAAACCGTTCTATTTGTCCCCAGGTTTCGGGCTTGCTTAATCGCTTCAGCAGTATTCCTAAACGGTCATCGGTAAAGTCTGTTTCTCTAATGTTGATTCCGCATACTTGCTCTATGGTGTAGTGTCGTTGTTCTACCCATTCTCTTACGCGTACTTTTCGGTGATCTCCCTGTGAGATGATATACGATAACCAAATGCAAGCCACCCATCCCCAATCCAGCCCTTCCTGTTTCCAGTGACGTGGCAAATGTTGGTTGAGGATTTCTGGTAGTCCCATTTTTTTCATCACCTCTAGCAGCAGAACAACATCGTCGATTCGTTCTGAGATGATTTTTTGGGGTAAATGTGCCATTTCTCACACTTACCATTAAACAGTTACACCCTACACAACTTTCTTTCTGGCACAAGGGATGCCAAAAACGATCGCCTGCTTAGATACTCTCCCTTATTTCATCTATTTCACCAAACTCATCCTCGATTGCGCGAACGGTAAGTTATAACATTAACATACCAAAATAAAAAAGACAGGCTTATTGCCTGTCTAAAAATTATTGATTTAGCAGAGAATTTAGAAATTAAGTTCAGCAGCTTGGACTTTTTCAACTTGCTTCTTCTTGAGAACTAGCATTACTTGAGCCAGCATGACTAGCACAACGAAAGCAATCAACCAGCCAACTCTGTTGGCATCTTGCAATACGATTTCTACGTCTTTTTGACCGAAGCCACCAACGTTAGGATTACTGGTTAAAGCTTCGCCTGCTGTGACGGCTTGTCCTTCAGAAACAATCAGTTCTGGGCCTGCGGGAATGGTATCGCTGACAACTTCACCGGACTCGGTTTTGATGTCTACTACATATTTAACGCTACCGTTTTCATCTTCTTCTTTAGCAATCTTGCTAATTGTGCCTGTAGCCGCAGCAGTGTAGGCGTTGTTGTTGCTCTTTTCGCCTGTAGGATAGACTTGTCCGCGTCCTCTGTTACCACCTACATGAACTGAATATTTACCGAAGTGAATATTTTTGTCGTTTGCAGGGTTAGGAGAAAGAACTGGGAAGACGATTTCCTGATATTGTTCGCCGGGTAATGGCCCAACGATGACGACGTTTTCTTGATCTTCTTTGTAGGGTTGGAAGTAAACGTCACCAACTTCTTCTTTCAATTCTTCAGGAATGCGGTCTGCGGGGGCAATTTTGAAGCCTTCAGGAAGCATCAACACTGCACCAACGTTTAAGCCGACTTTAGAACCATCAGCACCAACTTGTTGCACGCTGGTGTCGTAAGGAATTTTAACGACGGCTTTAAATACCTGATCAGGTAATACTGACTGGGGAACTTCGACTTCTGTTGGCTTGGCTGCTAGGTGACAGTTAGCGCAAACAATTCTCCCTGTCGCTTCGCGGGGGGTTTCTGGGGCGGTCTGCTGCGCCCAGAAGGGATATGCAGCCGCAGATTGAGGAAAGGTGATGTCGCTGGTAAAGAAAATTGTCACGGCAGCGATCGCGACGAGCAACGCTTTTACGATTGCTCTAGCAGAGCGAGTTAACCTCGCTATTGTACAAGCATTTCTCATCTCATTTAAGGACAACGATTGAATTAGTCATTGGTCATTAGTCATTAGTCATTAGTCACTAGTCAATAATCTGAAACTATCAACTGTTGAACTAATAACTCAGCACTCAGCACTCATTACTCAGCACTCAGCACTCATTACTCAGCACTGAATTACGCCCACCAAGGTTCTTCGTTGGTGCGGAAGTCGGTTTCAGTCCAAGAAGTGAGAACGATTTTATCGTCTTCTACTTTGGCGTGGCTTAAAGCTAAAGAACGGGGTGCTGGGCCGCGAACTACTTTACCTGTAGCGTCGTATTGAGAACCGTGACAAGGACATTTGAATTTGTTCTCTGCCGCGTTCCAAGGTACAACACAACCCAAGTGGGTACAAACGGCGTTGATACCGTAATCGGTAATCGCTTCTTTGCTTTCTACCACAATGTAAGTTGGGTCTCCCTTGAGTCCTTGAACTAGGGTGCGATCGCCTACATTATGGCTTGCCAGAAATTTGCTGACGCTAACATCGTTGCCCAGCTCGTCTTTTGCTGTTGTACCGCCACCTGCGCCACCGCTAGCTGGTGGAATAAAGTAATTGACAACGGGATACAATGCACCCAGCGCAACACCTGTGACAGTTCCAAAAGTTAGCAGGTTCATGAATTGACGTCGCCCCATATCGGGAACGTCCATAGATTCAGAAAATTGAGCCATAATCTACGCGCTCTTTCGTGTATTTTGTTAAGCGTTTTGACAAGAGTAACTTGAGGGTCTCTCGTCTAGAGTCGAAATGCTAACGCCGACCGTGATGCTTGACTTCTTTGTTGCAAGATATGTTTAGCATCTATTTTGTTAGCATTACATTTCTTTATATCCTTATCATACTTGAGTTACGGAACTTAACATCATAACTAAATGTAAAATCTAGATGAGACAAACTATGACAGGACGGGAGTTACACCAATTATTGCTGGATAAATGGGGACATTCATACGATGTCCAGTTCCGCCGTACCCAGGGGAAAATTTTCCTGCAAGTGATGTGGAAATACTTGGAACAAGCTTCTTTTCCCATGACGGAGACGGAATATCAAGAACATTTAGAGAGTGTGGCGAATTATCTTCAGGCTTTGGGTGGGGCGGGGCAGGTGCGGACTTTTATCACTCAAACACGCGATCGCCCCCGTCTTGGCAAAGCTGTTAGTATACCTTTAGACTTGGGTGAACGTGCTTCGGAATGGATAGTTTGAATTATTAGGTTAGGATGTCACCTTGTTTTTGAGTCGTTATTTCGGGGAAATTCTCCTCCGTACTGGGGAACATTTGGTGTTAGTGGCGATCGCCATGTTGGTAGCAATTGGTATTGGGATTCCCTGTGGTGTCGCCATTACTCGCCAACCACAATTAGCCAAGCCAATGCTTGGTGTGGCTAACGCTATTCAAACTATTCCCAGTTTAGCTATTTTCGGTTTTCTGATTTCTGTGCCGTTCCTGGGGGGAATTGGGAAAATTCCGGCGATTATTGCCCTCACCCTTTATGCTTTACTTCCCATCATTCGCAATACCTACACTGGCATTACTAACCTTGATCCGGCGGTAAGAGATGCAGGGAAGGGGATGGGAATGACACAATGGCAGTTGCTATTGCTGGTAGAACTCCCTTTAGCTGCCGGCGTAATTTTAGCGGGGGTCAGGGTTGCTACGGTGATTTGTGTAGGAATTGCTACTATTGCGGCGGCGATCGGGGGTGGAGGATTAGGTTTATTTATTTTTCAGGGAATTTCTACAGTTAATAATCAGTTGATTTTAGCAGGTGCAATTCCAGCAGCTTTGATTGCTGTAGGAGCAGACTTTCTCTTGGGATTGCTAGAAAAACAATTAACCAAACAAAGAGAAAACCGGGAACAATTTTATCGCCGTATCCCTGTAGTTTTGGCAATCTTGATCTCACTGATTATCGGATTAATTATTTCTGGATATCAATTAACACCGCCAACAATTGTAATTGGCTCTAAAAATTTTACTGAGCAAATCATTTTAGGAGAATTACTAGCCCAACAAATAGAAGCTCAAACTAAGTTAAAAGTTGACAGACGTTTTAATTTGGGTGGAACTTTTATCTGTCATGAAGCAGTGAAAAATGGCAGTATTGACGGATATTTTGAATACACAGGAACAGCATTAACTGCAATTTTAAAATCCGAACCTATTAGTAATCGTGGAGTTGTGTATGAGAAAGTCAAGAAAATATACAATCAACAATTTAATTTAGAAGTCATGCAGCCTTTAGGGTTTAATAATACCTTTGCCATGATTATTCGAGGTGAAGATGCGAGGCGTTTCAATATCAAAAATATTTCTGATGCTGCTAAATATTCTGCCCAATGGCAAGCCGGATTTGGCAATGAATTTCTGGAAAGAAAGGATGGTTATCCAGGGTTAGCTAAAACCTACGGATTAAAGTTTGCTGGGATTAAGCAAATGGAATTGGGATTGATATATAAAGCTATAGCAGAAAAGAAGGTAGATTTTATCGCCGGAGGCACTACAGACGGGTTGATTCCGGTACTGAAGTTAGCAGTTTTAGAGGATGATAAAGGTTACTTTCCTCCCTATGAAGCTGTTCCTATATTTAATCAAAAAACACTGAAAAAATATCCAGAGTTACGAACAGCTATCAGTAAATTGGCTGGTTTAATTTCTGAGGAAGAAATGCAAAAAATGAATTATCAAGTGGATAATCAATCTCTATCTGCGGAAGCTGTTGTTAAAGAGTGGCTCAAATCTCAAAAACTATAGATAAATCTGGTTATGAAGTACCTAGCATAAAACCAATTCGCAATGGGCTAAACGCCCCGCTTCCGCTAACGCAATTCGCAATTACGTTTTGTCACGAGGTTAAAACCCTGTGACAAAACTTTCCGCCTTTAAAGGCGTTAGCGTAGCGGGACAAAGTCCGGTTTTAAACCTGATTGTTTCGATAATAGGTACTTTATGGCCTTAATTATTAATATCTTGTACAATTCTAAAACCAGCGTGCTGATAAAAATTGGGACGAAACCAATTGCGATAATATTTTAAGGCTTCCGTACCGTTAGTTATCCAACATCCGCCTAACATCATGTAATGTTGAGTATCGAAGAAAATCGCCGAATTATCTGCATATAAATAGTGAGGCTGATATCCTGTAAGGGGGTTTAAGTGATCACTCAACCATTCCCACACATTCCCCCGTAAATCGTACAAGCCAGAGTGACTTTTGGCTGTTTCTAGCATTCCCACGGGAGTTGGCGAACCAAATTTTAAATTTAAATTATAATTATCTACGTCTCCTATCAAACCATTACCATAAGTTGCCAAATGGTATTCTGCTTCACTCATTAAACGGGTATTTTCACCCCGCCAACGACAATAAGCCATTGCTTCATAATGATGACTTCGACAGGCCAATCTAGAGGTAAATCTATTTCATCAAACATAGCACGATATTTATAGTTACCATTTGCAGGTAGCCAAAATTTAGGGTGTTTGATGTTATTTTCAGTTACCCAACTCCAAGATTCTGCATCCCAATAATCTGGTTGTTCGTAACCACCAGCTTTGACAAAGTACCAAAACTCAGCATTAGTAATGAGATATTTACTGGCTAAAAAAGGTGCGACTTCTACAGTGCGATCGCCATAATCAATATCCATCCATAGGTATGATCATCAAAGGCTTTACCAATCTTGACGACACCGCCAGATACTTCTAGCATTTCATTTTGGGGTGTGTAACCATTACAAGGTGCGTATTCCCAATTTTCGGGACGTTTAACCCTAGAAATTGGTAGTTGGCGAATCAACATTGAAGAAGTTTCAATATGAATACGCTGGTGTTCTAGCCCCATGATTAAAGCCCATAAGGGATGATCAGAACGAATTGGTAAATCAATTGCAGTTGTTTGAATAAATTGTGCAATCACCTCATAGGCTTTTTGGCGATATTCCCAAACCTCTGCAACTTGTGGCCATTTTAAATGCGCGATCGCTTGATTTAATTCCTCTGGTTTTTCGGGATCAACCCCAATCTCAAATAATATTTCATACTCTGGATTGAGGCGTGTTTCTAATAAACCCACACGGATTAATTTATTGAGATAAAAACAGCCGAATGTCCTAGATAAAAAATCAGAGGATTTCTCAAAGGGTCAGGATTGAGATAGAATGTATCTT
>NZ_PJIZ01000142.1 GCF_021596505.1 Nostoc sp. CMAA1605
TTTCCAGGGGGAATTTCCACATCTTGAATTAGAGCGTGCATCATCACAATGCAGCCTTCTCCTACCCTGGCATTAAATACCGTTGAGCGAAAACCAATAAACGAGTTATCACCAACATAAGCTGGCCCGTGAATCAATGCCATGTGGGTAATAGAAGCATTTTTGCCCACCCATACCGAATATTCTTGGTCATCATCACCAATGACTCGGCCTTGCTCCAAACCATGAATCACTACACCATCTTGAAGATTGGTGTTTTCACCAATGTAAAAAGGTGTACCTTCATCGGCTCTGATTGAAGTACCTGGGGCAACAATTACATTTGCACCTATGTAGACATCCCCAATAATGTTGGAAAAAGAGTGTACAAATGCGGTTTCATTGATTTTGGGTTCCGCTAAACTCCTTGACCACGGGGTTGGGGGAGCCGCCGTGCTGCGGACTGCCATCGCGAGATTCCTCCTGATTAAGATTTAGGTAATAGTCTATAGTCCATAGTCAATAAAGCTTGAAGTTGACCGTTGGCTGTTGACTGTTAACTACCTGTATTGGTCTTTCTTGCTGTAAATAAGACGATCTTCTACGTGAATAGTATCAATTATCGCCACGACTGCTGCATCCAAAGGACGCTGCTCATTTCCAGGTACTTGACGCGCCGCACTACCACGACTTACGAGTACCCATTCATCTACTCCTGCGCCTACGCTATCTGCTGCTACCTCGTATTTGGGCAGGAGGTTGCCTGCTTCATCTACTAATTGCAACAACAGTAGTTTCACACCTCTAAGACTAGGCTCTTTCTGTGTGCTAACTACTGTGCCACGTACTTTGGCAATTTGCATTACTAATTATGGTCTTCTACCGAAGGGACGAATTGCGTTCACATTTTCCCGGAATTGTTCTACATCTTCGGTATAACGAATTGGGAGGACGTATTCTAAGTTCTCGTGAGGACGGGCAATGATGTGAGTAGACAGAACTTGTCCGCCGTTGACACGCTTCACTGATTCAACACCTGCTGATACTGAGGCTTGTACTTCCGATACGTCGCCTCTGACAATCACAGTTACTCGTCCACTACCGATTTTTTCGTAGCCTACCAACGTTACACGGGCAGCTTTCACCATCGCATCTGCTGCCTCTACTACTGCTGGAAAGCCTAGCGTTTCTACCATTCCCACTGCGATCGACATTTGCTTTGATTCCTGAAATTTAGTTTTTTAGCTTCTGGACTTTTATGTAATGCTCAAGAAGGCAACCCCGTTAATGAGTTTTTTTAAACTCTGCCTTTTAGGTACGGAACTGTTCCACAGCTTCCGTATAACGAATCGGTAAGACGTATTCTAAGTTTTCGTGGGGGCGGGCAATGATGTGAGTTGAGACAACTTCGCCACCATTGACTCTTCTAGCTGCTTCAATACCTGCTGCTACTGAGGCTTGTACCTCAGATACATCTCCGCGCACAATTACGGTGACTCTAGCACTACCGATTTTTTCATATCCTACCAAAGTTACGCGGGCAGCTTTCACCATTGCGTCTGCTGCTTCTACTACTGCGGGAAATCCCTTGGTCTCAATCATTCCAACTGCAATTGGCATCCCATGTCTCCTAAAAAATTAATCCAATCAGTACCGAGGAAAAGAAAATTTTGACGGGGAAGCTCATCTTGAGCTAAAAAACACTTCCAAATTAAGCATAGAAAAGCTTGGCTCCCCTGGCAACATAAATTAGTATAATAGTTTATAATAAAAAAGTTTTAAAAAACTTAACAAAATTTCGTACCTGTGATCTGTTCAATCAAAGTTAACGGATTACTAGAGCAACCACTTGTGCTTTATAATTTTTTTATTACATTTGGGAAAAGATATTCATAAATCTAGGTTAATCCTGTCTAGAGGGGAACAATAGGAGTCTATAAATTGTGTAGTCTCTGATTTTCCCTCGTTTTGTAGTATGGATCAAGACTGAATAAAAAACACATAAGTTTTTTAAATAACTTTTATAAAATTATGTTCTAAAGGTAGAAATGAAGACATTAAAAAAGCCAAAATATGCACAATAAAAATGCTTTCTCCGCAATTAATTTGAGTTTCATTGCAGTTTTATAAATTGGTAGTAAGTAAAACCTACCGGATATCCAGATTCAAGAAAAAAGTTAAAAAAACCTAGTTTTTAGCACAATTTATTTTTTTTTAGTAAATGATTATTCTAAGGGTTTTAGGAAAATTTAAGGCTGAGTCTTCAAGGGAAATCTAAATGAATGAGTTTCTATTTGCAACAAGTTGGTGTGTGCCTTTTTATAGTCTATTAGGCGCGCTTTTTACCTTGCCGTGGACATTAGGAATCATCCGCAGGACGGGGCCTAGACCGGCGGCATATTTAAACTTGTTGACTACCCTTTTGGCTTTTGCTCATAGTCTCTTGGTTTTTAAGGATATTTGGAACAGAGAACAAGAAACCTGGATTATTACTTGGTTTCAAGCGGCTGATTTCAATTTATCTTTTGCGTTGGAATTTTCAGTAGTGAGTATTGGGGCAACAGTATTAATTACTGGGCTGAGTATGCTGGCGCAAATCTATGCCTTGGGCTACATGGAAAAGGACTGGGCGTTAGCACGGTTTTTTGGATTGATTGGATTTTTTGAAGCCGCGTTGAGTGGTTTAGCAATTAGTGATTCTTTGTTTCTCACCTATGGGCTTTTGGAGGTACTGACACTTTCTACTTACTTGCTAGTGGGATTTTGGTACGCACAGCCTTTAGTGGTGACGGCGGCTAGAGATGCTTTTTGGACGAAGCGAGTAGGCGATTTAATGCTGCTGATGGCAGTTGTCACTCTGTCTACCTTAGCGGGAAGTTTGAATTTTTCTGATTTATATGAGTGGGTGCAGACGGCGAATTTAAACCCATTAACTGCCACTTTGTTGGGTTTAGCGTTGATTGCGGGCCCAGCCGGGAAATGCGCCCAGTTTCCTTTGCATTTGTGGTTAGATGAAGCAATGGAAGGCCCTAACCCAGCTTCAGTGATGCGGAATTCCTTGGTAGTAGCGGGTGGTGCTTATGTATTGTACAAGTTGCAACCAATTTTAGCTCTTTCACCTGTAGCTTTGAATGCTTTGCTAATTATCGGCGGTGTGACAGCCGTGGGAGCAAGTTTAGTGTCTCTGGCGCAGACTGACATTAAGCGGGCTTTATCCCACTCTACTAGTGCTTACATGGGACTAGTATTTTTAGCGGTGGGTTTACAGCAGGGTGGCGTGGCTTTGATGCTGCTGTTAACTCATGCCATCGCTAAAGCATTATTATTTATGAGTTCTGGCTCTGTGATTTTCACCACCCAAAGTCAAGATTTAACTGAAATGGGTGGTTTATGGTCAAAAATGCCAGCCACTACTACTGCTTACGTAGTGGGTGCAGCCGGAATGGTAACACTGCTACCACTAGGTAGTTTTTGGGCAATGTTGTCTTGGGCTGATGGTTTAGTGAGAGTGAGTCCTTGGGTAATTGTCATTCTCATTTTAGTTAACGGCTTAACGGCTCTCAACCTGACGCGGGTATTTAGATTAGTTTTTTGGGGTAAACCGCAACAAAAAACCCGTCGCGCCCCCGAAGTTGGCTGGACGATGGCTTTCCCAATGGTATCACTGACAATTGTGACCTTACTCTTACCTTTGATGCTCCAGCAATGGTACTTGCTACCTGCTTGGGAAAGTATTGATTGGTATGTAGTTTTAGTATTGGTTTCTTCTACGGTAGCGGGCGTAGTAGTTGGTTCAACCATTTATCTGCATAAAGCTTGGTCGAGATCAAGAGTCATGGCTTGGCGGATGGTGCAGGATTTATTGGGGTATGACTTTTACATTGACCGGATTTATCGCCTCACAATAGTTAGTGCTGTCGCCATCCTATCGAAAATTTCCGCTTGGAGCGATCGCTATTTAGTGGATGGTTTAGTAAACCTAGTAGGATTTGCCGCGATTTTAAGCGGACAAGGCTTAAAGTACAGCATTTCCGGTCAATCTCAAGGTTATATGTTGACCATCCTAGCGGTAGTTAGCGTTTTGGGATTTTTTATTAGTTGGTCACTGGGTTTATTGGATAAGTTGCCTTTTTAGTGCTGAGTGCTGAGTGGTGAGTAATGAGTAATGAGTAATGAGTAATGAGTAATGAGTGGTGTTAGCGGTAGCGCGGCATTTAGCCGGTGCTGTTAGTGCGGTGTTATACCAAATTGCGAATTGCGAATTGCGAATTGCGAATTGGTATTAGCCCTTGTTGAGTAATTATGGAGAGGAGTGAGGGAGTAATTAACTTCTGATTTCCGAAAATACCGACTTCCGACTTTTATATCCCTTTCTTATGCTGAGTGCTTTAATTTTTGCCCCTTTATTGGGCGCGTTGTTAGTTGGGTTATTACCTGCTGGCGAGAATGGGAAAATCTCCCGGAGTGTGGCTTTAATTGTGTCTGGGTTAATTTTCTTGTGGACGGTGTTTTTAGCTAGCCAGTTTAGTCCAGGGGAAGTTAACCAGCAGTTCAGTGAGTTTTTACCCTGGATCAATGCCTTGGGCTTGAACTATAATCTGGGGGTAGATGGCCTATCTTTACCTTTGCTGTTGTTAAATGGGCTATTAACTGCGATCGCCATCTACAGCAGCCATGAATCTCTACAACGTCCTCGGTTTTATTACGCCTTAATCCTGATATTGAGTGCTGGAGTAGCAGGTGCATTTCTTGCCCAAGATTTACTGCTGTTTTTCCTGTTCTATGAGTTAGAACTAATTCCCCTATACCTACTCATTGCCATTTGGGGAGGGGTAAAACGCGGTTACGCAGCTACAAAATTTCTCATCTACACTGCTGTTTCTGGGATTTTAATTCTAGCTAGTTTCCTGGGGATGGTGTGGTTGAGTGGTGCTAATAACTTTGCGCTAACAGCGTTGAATACAACAGCCCTACCCTTAGCCACCCAATTAATACTTTTGGCGGGAATTCTGATCGGTTTTGGAATTAAAATGCCATTAGTTCCCTTTCACACTTGGTTGCCAGATGCTCACGTTGAAGCTTCTACACCAATTTCCGTACTCCTGGCTGGTGTGTTGTTGAAGTTGGGAACCTATGGCTTGTTGCGGTTTGGGATGAACTTGTTACCGACAGCTTGGGGATATTTAGCACCTTGGTTAGCCGTTTGGGCTGTAGTCAGTGTATTGTATGGTTCGTCCTGTGCGATCGCTCAAACTGATATGAAGAAGATGGTAGCCTATAGTTCAATCGGTCACATGGGCTATATTTTACTAGCGGCGGCGGCGGCTACACCCTTAAGCACATTGGGTGCTGTGATGCAGATGATTAGCCACGGGTTGATTTCGGCAATGCTGTTTTTGTTAGTCGGTGTTGTCTACCAAAAAGCTGGAAGCCGAGATTTGAGTGTAATTCGGGGACTGCTGAACCCAGAACGTGGTTTACCTGTCATTGGTAGCTTGATGATTTTAGGTGTAATGGCTAGTGCTGGGACTCCTGGAATGGTAGGGTTTATTTCCGAATTTATTGTGTTTAGAGGGAGTTTTCCTATATTTCCTATACAAACGTTGTTATCAATGATTGGCACCGGTTTAACGGCAGTTTACTTTTTAATTCTGGTTAACCGTGCCTTTTTCGGACGTTTGTCTGAGCAAGTGATTAGCCTACCTAGAGTTTACTGGAGCGATCGCGCCCCAGCAATGTTATTAGCAGGCTTAATTATCATTTTTGGTATTCAACCATCTTGGTTAGTACACTGGAGCGAACCCACAGTTACGGCTATGGTGAATGTAGAACATACAGTAGCGACTGTTTCATTACATCACACACCAGACAAAAGTTAAACATCAAACTGCCAATTAGTAATGGCTAATGGGTGCTAGCAAGATAGTTAACCATTGCCATTACTAAACATCCCAGAAATAAGGGACTTCCAATTAAAAAATATACAATCACCTGAATGGCAAGGGGGCAGGCTTCCGCCGTGAGCGTCAGCCGAACGGGAGCAGGGGGAGAGACAGTTATTTTAAAGTAGGTAAATTGGATAGTTTATTCTCTGGAAGTCCCTAACAAGCATAATTTTAAAAATTTTATTAGGAGAATTGGCAATGGTAACTATTAAAAATAAACCAAATAAACCTTTAGCTGAGTTTGTCGAACGCCTCCTTACAGGGCAAGCTTTACTTGTTGACAGTCCCCAAAATGTTTTAGAAGTTGTGGGGATTCTCAAAAGCTATGGTGTAGTTTTAGATGCTTATTCTAAGAATCTAATTTATATTGCTGACCATCAATTTTTAGTATTTTTCCCATTCTTTAAATATTTTAATGGCGAAATCACTCCGCAAAAATTACTCCGCCATTGGTGGCATGACAGAATTAATTTTGAGTATGCCGAATATTGTATGAAATCCATGATGTGGCATGGTGGCGGCGGTTTAGATGCCTATTTAGATACCAAAGAATTTCAACAAAGGGCGCAAGCAGTAATTAAGGCAAAATTTGCGACAAATCCCTTGGTGATGGGTATAAATCAACTGTTTCCCGACTTTTTAATTGAACAATTACGTGTGTCAGCTTACTATAGTGGACTAGGTCAATTTTGGCGGGTCATGGCTGATATTTTCCTCAACTTATCAGACCTTTATGACAGAGGTGAAATTAAAACCATTCCGCAGGTTGTAGACCATATTAAAGCCGGGTTAGTGGCAGATGCTTTAAAGCCTATTACCTACTCGGTGAAAATTAACAAAAAAGTCTATGATATTATTCCTAAAAGCTTAGGGTTGACCTTTTTAGCGGATACAGCCATCCCCTATGTAGAAGCGGTTTTCTTTAGAGGTACTCCCTTCTTGGGAACAGTTTCTTTAAACGCCCAAGCATATCAAATTCCTCCTGATCAAGCCAGATTTCAATATGGGGCATTATATGCTGATCCTTTGCCTATTGGTGGTGCAGGTATTCCTCCCACATTGTTAATGCAAGATATGCGTCATTATTTACCAGAATATTTACATAAGATTTATCGGCAAAGTCTCCGGGGTGAAGATGATTTGCGGGTACAGATTTGTATGACTTTCCAAAAGTCAATGTTTTGCGTTACCACGGCAGCAATTTTAGGTTTAATGCCTTATCCTGCTGATAGTTCAGAACCATCTGAACAAGAAGCCAACCGAGTCTATTTAGAAAAATGGATGGAGAGGTTAAACACCTCGCAGATACTCAATGTGAATAAATAGGATTTTGTAGAAAATTATTCTGTTAAAGCTAGTATATATAGCAATACAGTTCAGTTAAGAAAACAGTTTGTAGTGAGGACTTTAGTCCTCATCTAAGGACTGAAGTCCTTACTACGAACTTTTCCTTACTTCACAAACCGCAAATTTTAGCTGAAACAGTCCAATAGGGTGTGTTAGGCGTAAGCCGTAACGCACCAAAAGCCTTGATAGTATTTATGTTAGCGACAACGTAGCGCACCCTAAGTATCTACCTATCTGTTCAAAAATTAAGTAAGAATCCTAGAGAATTACTTAAGCGACTTGAAAATTCTCCGCTTCTTCCATTGGTTCATAACCCTGAGTTAAATGCTCAATAGCTTTATCGATTAAGTCTAAACCTTGCTGCACGGTTTCAATGACGCTTAATTGTCCACGTAATTCAGCCGCACCAACAAAACCTTTAGCGTACCAAGTCATATGTTTACGGGCTTGACGTACACCGCGATCGCCTTTATATTCCCATAAAGCTTGTAAATGATCTCTGGCACATTCGAGGCGTTGCATAGGGGTTGGTGCTGGTAATAATTCGCCAGTCTTGAGGAAGTGGTCAATTTCCCCTACCAAAAAGGGATAACCCAAAGTCCCACGGGAACACATCACACCATCCGCGCCAGTCTCCTCTAAGCATTTTACAGCCGCTTCCACTGAGAAGATATCACCATTACCAATGACTGGGATGGAAAGTGTTTCTTTGACACGGGCTATCCATTCCCAGCGTGCATTGCCATTGTACCCCTGTGCGCGGGTGCGTCCATGCACAGTAATCATTTCTGCACCTGCGTCTTCCATACGCTTGGCAAAATCAAGGATGGTGATTTCTTTGTCATTCCAGCCAATGCGGGTTTTGACTGTCACTGGGACATCAACAGCTTTGACAACTTCTCGCACAATAGCCTCTGCGACTTCCGGCTGTCGCAACAATGAAGAACCGCCACCATTTTTAGTAATTTTATTGACCGGACAGCCCATATTAATATCGACTGTATCCGCACCTTCTGCTACAGCTTTGATAGCCGCTTCAGCCAAAAAATCTGGGCGACAGTCAAATAACTGAATGCTAATTGGGCGTTCGTTGGGGTCTACTTCCATGATTTTGGGTAGTTGCTTAACGTAGTGTAACCCTGTAGCGTTCACCATTTCGGTGTACATCATGGAGTCTGGTGCATAACGACGCACCAACCGACGAAAAACCATATCTGTCACCCCAGATAAAGGTGATTGCAGAACTCGACTTTTGACGGCAAATGAGCCAATTTTCAGGGGTTGGGAGAGTCTAGTTTGCAGACTGGGAGACAGAGTAACCATGTGAGGGACTGGGGACTGGGGAATAGGGACTGGGTTAAAAGGCTGCTGGGATATGGCTTCTCTAAATGTTTTATGCACAGTTCACGCCAGCGATTATACAAGTTTATCATCTGGCGCAGCAATCTATCTCAATTACCTGAGTAAAGCCCAGGGAGTAGAGATTGGGGAGTGAGTTTTGAGACAAGGTAGACAAGGTAGATTTGATCCCAGTCCCCAGTCCCTAATTCCTCACCATGCTGCGGATACGCCCATTATTAGCAAATTTGTCTTGCAAAATTTGCCGATAAACTTCTTCATAGCCATCAGTCATTGCTTGCAGACTAAAACGATTTTGAACATATTCCCGACAGTAAAAACGGTCTAAATCTGCAACTTTGTCAATTGCACGGATACACTCTTCCACATTACTGCACAGAAAACCTGTTTTAGCGTGGTCAATGACTTCTGTAGTTGAACCTAGTTCCATAGCAATAACTGGTGTCCCTGAAGCCATTGACTCAACCATTACTAACCCAAAAGGTTCTCGCCA
>NZ_PJIZ01000143.1 GCF_021596505.1 Nostoc sp. CMAA1605
AGTGTTTAGAAAACGCTGGCTATAATCCTAACTCCTATGAGGGAGCGATCGGGATGTTTGCTGGGGCGAGTATGAACACCTACTTGATCAATAATTGCTATCCAAATCGCGGCCAATTAGATATCAATGATGAGTTACAACCCTTCACATTAGATTCGATGGGAGGGTTTCAAACGATGGTGGCTAACGACAAAGACTATTTGACTACGCGAATTTCCTATAAACTGAATCTGCGTGGCCCTAGTGTCAATGTCCAGACAGCCTGTTCCACCGGACTAGTAGTGGTACATCTAGCCTGTCAAAGTCTATTGAATGGTGAAAGTGACATGGCTTTGGCTGGAGCTGCTTCTATCAACTCTCCCCAAAAGATCGGTTATTTGTATCAAGAAGGTTTGATTGTATCTCCTGATGGGCATTGTCGCGCCTTTGATGCCCAAGCGAATGGGACTATTTTTGGCAGTGGGGTTGGGGTTGTGCTGCTGAAGAGATTAAAAGATGCTCTAGCAGATAACGATCATATCTACGCTGTGATTAAGGGATCTGCCATCAATAACGATGGTGGGACAAAACTAGGATTTGCAGCACCCGGAGGAGAAGGTCAAACTTCAGTTGCAGCCGAAGCACTAGCCTTTGCTGGAGTTGAAGCTGATACTATTGGCTTTGTGGAAGCTCATGGTACAGGTACGAAACTGGGAGACCCCATCGAAATCGATGCTTTAGCTAGAGCATACAGCACTGCAAATCAGGGAGAGTGCGCTTTAGGATCCGTCAAGACCAATATCGGACATATGCAAATTGCTTCTGGTATTGTTGGTTTGATCAAAGCTGCTTTGGCTCTCAAACATCAAATTATTCCCCCGACTCTACACTTCAATACTCCTAACCCCCAGATTGATTTTTCCAAGACTCCTTTTTATATCAATACCGCAGCCGTACCTTGGACTACAAAGCAACAAGATGGCCAAGAATTGCCTCGACGTGCGGGGGTTAACTCATTAGGAATTGGTGGCGTGAATGCTCATGTGGTGCTAGAAGAAGCACCCGCCATTATTCCCCAGCCCAATGACATCAAGCGTCCCCAGCATTTGCTGACACTGTCTGCCAGAACAGAACAGGCTTTGGTAGATTTAGCAAAAAGCTATGCAGAATTTCTGGAAAACCATCCCGAAAGCGATATCTGTGATGTAGCATTCACCGCTAATACTAGCCGAGTTCATTTCCGCCATCGTTTGGCGGTAACTGGTTCTAAAATAGAGGATTTTGTCAGTAAATTACATCAGTTTGGACAACAAAATTTAGAATCAATAATTCACGCACAAGTTGATGAAAAACAGCCTCCCAAAATTGCCTTTTTGTTTACGGGACAGGGTTCTCAATATCTGGGAATGGCTGCTCAACTTTATCAAACACAACCGACTTTCCGGCAAACTTTAGACCAATGTGAAACGATATATCAAGAACTAACTGGTAAATCTTTACTACAAGTCATCTTTGCTAATTCTGATCTAGATTTAAATCATACATCTTATACTCAACCAGCTTTATTTGTTATTGAAGTAGCACTGGCTCAATTATGGCGTTCTTGGGGTATTCAACCGACTGCTGTTTTAGGTCATAGCTTAGGAGAATATGCGGCTGCTTGTTTTGCCGGAGTTTTTGATATTGAAAGTGGGTTAAAACTGGTCATACAACGAGCCAATTTAATTGGTGAATTACCCGCAGAACAAGGAGCGATGGCTGCTGTTTTTCTGGATAAAAAATCTGTGCGGCAAGTGTGTAAAAATCAGGGGATAAAAGTTGCGATCGCAGCCATCAATGCCGAACAACATACAGTCATTTCGGGCGAACAAACCATCATTCAACACCTTTGTGAACACTTTACTAATACAGAAGTGAAGGTTCGCCAATTAAAGGTTTCTCATGCTTTTCATTCGCCACTCATAGCACCTGTATGTGAAAAGTTTAGACATACTCTACGAGAGATTGATTTTGCCAAACCCCACATTCCCATCATTTCCAACTTAACAGGAGAAATTGCAGATGAGAGCATTGTAACTCCTGATTATTGGATTCAACATTTGCTACATCCCGTGCAATTTTACCAAGGAGTTTTGTCTCTACAATCTCTAGGATGTGATACTTTTATTGAAATCGGCCCCAAACCTGTACTTTTAGGCATTATTCAGTCATCTATATCATTATCTAACCCTCTGATATTACCGAGTTTACGCTCAGGATTCTCTGACTGGGAAGTTCTACTAGAAAGTCTAGGTAAACTCTACGTGCGCGGTGTAGATATAGATTGGTTTGGCGTGGAAAAAGATTACCAACCTAAAAGATGCGCCTTACCAACTTATCCTTTCCAGGAACGTCAACATTGGATTCCCTTAAAGACTCAATTTCAAACTTCCCAGGAATCTGCTGTTGTTAAGATGTTAGCTCAAAAAGATGCAGAAAATTTAATCCAAACTTTAGTAGAAGCTGGTAATTATTCGGAAACTGAAAAACAAACTTTATCGGTAATTGTTCAACAACTAATTCAGCTACATCATCAAGATAAAGATAATTCTGATTTTGATAACTTACTTTATCAATTAGAATGGCTACCTCGGACTTTATTAGCCAGTAAATTAGAGAATTTAGCAATAATTCAAACGAATTTAGACTCTTATTTATCAGAACCAATAAAATCTGCACAATTTTCAGGAGTTACTTTAGCTTTTTCCCATATGGAAGAATTAAGTGCTGATTTCATTGTGCAAGCTGTAAAAGATTTAGGATTATGGCAAATAAATACTATCCTCTCTCCAGAAGAAAGTTTAATTCAGGCTGGGATTAAAGAAGAGTATAGATTATTATGGCAGCATTGCTTAAAAATATTAGCACAAACAGGCATTCTAGAAAAGCAGGGTTCGGACTGGAAAATCATCAGTGAACTGCAACAAGAACGTCCTAATTTAACATTAGATGATTTGATATTTAAGTATCCAAATGCTACTATAGAATTAACACTGTTTGGGCGAGTTGCTGCTAATCTTGCAGCTATATTTACAGGCAAGATTTCGCCTTTATCTATCTTATTTTCTCAAGATGGGCAAATTGGAGCAGAAGATTTTTATAAAAACACATCTTGGGCAAAAGTTCTCAATCTTGGTATCTCTAAAACAGTAGAACTTTTATTATCTAATTACTCTGCATCAGAGCCAATCAGAATTTTAGAAATTGGTGCGGGAACTGGAGCTACCACCCATCAAATCTTCCAAGCTTGTGCTTCTCGTCAAATTAGCTACACATTTACTGATATCTCACCATACTTTCTTGAGACTGCCAAAGATACTTTTGCTCATCCCTTCATAGAATACAAAGTTTTAGACATAGAAAAAGACCCTGAACTTCAAGGTTTTTCACCTAAATCTTATGATCTAATTATTGCGGCAAATGTATTGCATTCTACGCGAGATTTACAAGGAGAAACCTTACCTCATATTCGAGGTTTGCTGCGTCCTGGGGGACACTTATTACTGCTAGAACTAACTCATCAGTCTCGGTGGATTGATTTGATATTTGGTGTGACTCAAGGTTGGTGGCGTTTTAGCGAGCGCAATTTACGTCCAGATCATCCCATTCTGGTAGCATCTACTTGGCAATCTATCCTCCTAGAATCTGGTTTTGCTGAAGCTAAATTTATTTCTCCTGACGAAAAAATTGGTAGTCCTTTATTTCAGCAAAGTATTATTATTGCCCAAAATGCCCATGAAAACAGCAATATTTTGGGTAATTGGCTTATTTTTACTGAGCATGAAGCAGATAATCTAGCTTTAGCAATTCAAGAGCAACTTACCAAAGATTGTGGATATTGTGCGATCGCTAATCCAGAACATAGCTTTGAGCTAGATACATCTTGGCGTGGAATTATTTATCTTGTGAATGCTGGAGAGAGCGATCAATATGAGTCTACTTTATGCGATCGCTCTCACCATCTTTTAAATTTTCTCCAGGCGATTAAAAAAATACCTCATCCTCCCAAATTATTCCTCGTTACCCAAGGCGGTCAACCCTTTGGTTTAGAGCAACCGTCTTTTGTGACTCAGTCTCCCCTGTGGGCGTTGGGACGCGTGATGGCGTTAGAAGAACCAGAACTTTGGGGGGGAATGATAGACCTCGACCCCCACGCCGATATTGCTCAAAATCTTGATGCTTTATTTCTAGGACTGACAAATTCAGCGACAGAAGATCATCTGATGTTCCGCCAAGGTCAAGCCTACGTTGCGCGTCTTTCCCCACTGCAATCTCTACCTCAAAAACCAGTCGCTATCCAAGCTCAAGCAACCTATTTGATTACAGGAGGTATAGGTCATCTAGGATTGCAACTTGCGCGTCATTTGGTTGATTTGGGTGCAGAACACCTCATTTTGACTACACGTCGTCAATTTCCCTCGCGCTCTGAGTGGGATTCATCAGCCGAATTTGAGGAAATAATTCAAAATCTCAAAACCTTAGAACAAAAGGGAGCATCTGTAGAAGTTTGTCAAGCAGATGTGGGAGATTTTGAGCAGATGTCCCGCATCTTTACCAATATTCAAAAAACATCTTATCCGCTTCGGGGTATTTTCCATCTTGCGGGAGTGTCAGGGCGCAAAGCTCAATTAAGCGAATGTAAATTGGATGATATCAAAGAAGTTTTTCAGGCTAAAGTTCGTGGTTCTTGGAATTTACATCAGTTATCTTTAACAACTCAATTAGACTACTTTGTATTGTTCTCTTCCGCAGGTGCAATTTGGGGAGCTAAAGAGCAAGGTTTATATGATGCTGCTAGTCATTTTATGGATGCTTTAGCTCATTTACGTCATCTTCAAGGATTAACAGCTACTAGTTTGAATTGGGCATTATTAGCAGGTAATGGCATAGTTTCTCAAGAATATGAAGATTGGCTCAAACAAATCGGGATGAAAGAAATTCCTTTAGATAAAGCCTTTGCAGCTATGAATGCTATTATGTCATCTGGAAAAACCCAAGTTTTACTAGCTGATGTAGATTGGGCGCGCTTCAAAAATATTTATCAATCTAAAGGCAATAAACCAATTTTTGAGAAATTAGGAGAATACCAAAGTTCAGCTAAGGAAATTCCACAGTCAAACTCTCCACGTCGTTTGCTAGAAGAAATTCCACCAGGAGAACGTCGGGAACATTTGTTTGCATATATTGGAGAACAAGTAGCGAAAATTTTAGGAAATAAACAGATACCAGACCCCGAAAAAGGGTTTTTAGAAATGGGGATTGATTCTTTGCTTTCGATTGAATTGAAAAATCGTTTAGAGAAAGGATTGGAAGTTGCTTTACCTGCTTCTTTGATATTTGATTTCCCTAATATTAGAAGATTAGTTGATTATTTGGTGGAACAGGTGTTTGGTTGGCAGGTTAATGAGAAGCAGGGAGCAGGGGGGAAAATCTCTCGGCATACTTCTCATCACTCTCTGAATGTTGTTCCTATTGAGGAAGAGGTGAATGAGGATTTAGTTTTACAAGAGCTTGCAGATTTGGAGGCTTTTTTGGGTAATTCTTGATTTTTTTAATTCACGCAGAGACGCAGAGGCGCGGAGGAAGGAGACAAGATGGAGTTGGAGATATCAAGTAACGATAAGTCTGTCCAAGCTAGGGTGTTTAAGGCACTGAATGAGGCGAAGGAGAGATTAAAGGCTGTTGAAGCTCAACAAAGCGAACCGATCGCAGTTGTGGGTTTGGGTTGTCGTTTTGGTCAAAATATTTCCACTCCTGAAGCTTTTTGGTCTTTTCTCAAGGCTGGTGGTAATACGCTCACAGATTTACCTAGCGATCGCTGGAATATGTCTGATTTTTATGATTCAGACCGTAGTAAACCCGGCAAAATCTATGTATCTCAAGGCGGTTTTCTTGATGATGTGTCAATGTTTGACGCGCAGTTTTTCGGGATTGCACCGAGAGAAGCTTTGCATATCGATCCCCAGCAAAGGTTACTGTTAGAAGTGGGCTATGAGGCGTTAGAAGATGCGGGGATGGCTGCGCCTACTGCCAGAATCGGCAAAACCGGTGTTTTTATCGGCATCACCAACAATGATTATGCTCGTCTGATTGCACCAGGCGGAGATTACAGCACCATTGGTGCCTATCATATCTCTGGCAACCATATAAATGCTGCTGCTGGGCGTATTTCTTATCTTTTGAATCTTAATGGCCCTAGCTTGGCTGTAGATACGGCTTGTTCTTCTTCTTTGGTAGCTGTGCATTTAGCCTGTCGTTCTTTGCGCGCCCAGGAATGTCGGCAAGCGTTAGTAGGGGGAGTGAATCTGATTCTCACGCCGGAAGTACCCATTGCCTTGTGCAGAAATCAGATGTTAGCGGCTGACGGTAGGTGCAAAACCTTTGACGAAAGTGCTGATGGGTTTGGAATTGGTGAAGGTTGCGGGGTTGTCGTTTTAAAAAGGTTGAGTGAAGCCTTAGCAGATGGCGATCGCATTTGGGCGTTAATTCGGGGAACAGCTGTTAATAACGATGGTGCAAGTGGCGGCTTTACTGTTCCTAATGGGCCGATGCAGACAGAATTGATTCGTGAGGCTCTAGCTGACGCTCGTTTAAGTGCCGATATCATTGATTATGTCGAAGCTCACGGTACTGGTACATCTTTGGGAGATCCGATTGAAATTAAAGCGATCGCGGATGCTTTGTGTGTCAATCGTTCTTCATCCCAACCTTTGTTAGTCGGTTCTGTTAAAACAAATCTTGGTCATCTAGCGGCGGCGGCGGGAATTTCTGGCTTAATCAAGACGATATTATCTATTTATCATGGCGAAATTCCGGCTCATCTCAATTTGCAAAAACCAAATCCGCACATTAATTGGGATAGCTTACCTCTCCATGTAGTGACAAAAACTCGTCCTTGGACTCAAGGTAATGGCAAGATAAAAGCCGCCGGAGTCAGTTCTTTTGGAGCATCGGGAACTAATGCTCATGCGATATTAAGCGAACCTCCACAAGTACAATCTTCAACCACAAATAAATTTCCTGTAGTAGTTACTTTGTCTGCTAAAGATGAAGAACGTTTGCGTTTATTGGCTGCTAATTTCGTTGATTATATCGACCAAAAACCGGAAGTTAATTTAACTGATATCGCTTTTTCTTTAAACACAGGTCGTTTTCATCATAAACAGCGATTATCTTTATTAGTTTCCAACACTACCGATTTACAGCAACAACTACGGTCTTTTGCTAGTGGTAATCAGCAAGAAACTAATATTATTTATAGTGAGGTAAAAGCAAATACTAAGATTGCTTTTGTTTGCAATGAGGCAACAGCAATATTTGCGGGAATATGGAAAGGGCTTTTTGTAAATGAGCCTGTCTTTAATGATGCTTTAATTCGCTGCGATCGCCCATTCCAAAATTATTTAAATTTTTCTATAAAAGAGTTACTTGATAACCAGCAAGATATAAAAAATCCCTTATATGTTCAACCAGCATTATTTGCACTGCAATATGCTCTTTGTGAACTCTGGAAATCTTGGGGTATTTGCCCTTCTGCGGTTTTAGGTTCTGGCGTTGGGGAATATCTAGCTGCTCAACAAGCTGGAGTATTTTCAATTGAAGATGCAGTTAAGTTGGTTGCGACTCGCCCTCATTTATTGAGCGAAGCGAATGGAGAAAGTAAATTTTCCGCTTTTCAAAAGGTAGCTGAAGAAGTTATTTATAGCAATCCCCAACTCACCTTCATTACTAATCATGGTGAAGTTGCGAATAGTTCCATCAAAACAGCCGCTTATTGGGTGCAACAGTTACATCAATCAGACAATGTTGCTAAAGGGATTCCTACCTTGCATCAGATGGGCTATCAAATATTTCTAGAAATTGGCAATCAGCCCATCAATAATCTTGAGCATAATAGTTTACCAGCAAATGAAATCCTGAATTTATGTAGTTTAGCTAAAGATGGTAGTAATTCTCAACAAATCTCAAGAGTTATAGCCGAATTATATGTCCGAGGCATAAATATTAATTGGCAGGAATTTTATCGCTCTCGCTCTGGACAAAAAATTAGTTTACCCAATTCTCCGTTTATCCGCAAACGCTATTGGGTAGACTCTGCTACTAAATCTCATCATAATCGCTCTGGACATCCTTTACTCGGCGATCGCTTCCCCTCTCCCCTATCTTCTATTCAATATCGAGCGAGTATTAGTCAGCACAACCCAGCATTTTTAGCCGAACATCAAGTTTTTGGTAAACCGATATTTCCCGGCGCAGCTTTTATTGAAATGGCGTTAGCTGCTACAGAAATTCCTGTAAGTTTAGAAGATATCGATTTTCAAAAGGCATTATTGCTGCAAGAAAAAGAAGATACCTTGCAATTAATTATTGACAAAAACAATTTTCAAATCTATCAGCAAAGTCACAATAACTGGGATGTACTGGTTACTGGAAAAATCGATCAATCAAAATCATTAGATGCAAATCACCAAACTCTAGAACAAATAGCAGCTAATTGTCCAGAACAGGTTGAGATTAATTCATTTTATGAAAGATATCAAAAATCGGGAGTGAATTACGGCAGTAGCTTCCAGATAATTAATCAGCTTCAACGTGGTAAAAATACTGCATTTGCTCAAATTAAGTTAACAGAGATTCAGCATTTAGAAGCAAAGAACTATCATTTTCATCCGGTGATATTGGATGCTTGTTTTCAGGCGATCGCTGCGATTTTATTTCAGCAAGAATCATCTGTAACTTATGTCCCAGTCCGAATTGCTAAATTTCAATTCTTCAAGTCTCCAGGCAATAGCGTCATCAGTGTAGCTCGACTAACTAAAAATTCTGATAACTATATTATCTCTGATATTGATATTTACTCAGAACAAGGTGAGTTACTCGTAGCAATTACAGGATTTGAACTTAAATCTGTTCAAAGTCAAGAAATTATCCGTCCTCAAATTCAACCACAGTCTTATATAGAAGAGTGGATTACTCTAGCACCGTTGTTACCCGATGGTAGAGATTATTTACTAAATCCTGATGTCATTAAAGCTCAAGTTAAACCACAGCAATTAGAACAGCAATTAGCTGAAAAATTGCGCCA
>NZ_PJIZ01000144.1 GCF_021596505.1 Nostoc sp. CMAA1605
GATTTTTTCCCCAGTCCCCAGTCCCCAGTTCCCAATCCCCAATATTATGAGGAATGGAAAATGAATACGGCAGAATTATTGGTCAAATGTTTAGAAAACGAAGGTGTCGAATATGTTTTTGGTCTTCCTGGCGAGGAGAATTTACACGTATTAGAAGCGATTAAACCATTCATCTATTAAGTTTATTACTACCCGTCATGAACAGGGTGCAGCTTTCATGGCTGATGTCTACGGACGACTGACAGGAAAAGCTGGTGTGTGTCTTTCTACCCTTGGCCCTGGGGCAACCAATCTAATGACTGGTGTCGCAGATGCTAACCTAGACGGTGCGCCATTAGTGGCAATTACCGGACAGGTGGGAACAGATAGAATGCACATCGAATCCCACCAATATTTAGATTTAGTGGCAATGTTTGCCCCTGTTACTAAGTGGAATAAACAGATAGTTAGACCGAGTATTACACCAGAAGTAGTGCGAAAAGCCTTCAAGCGATCGCAAACCGAAAAACCTGGTGCAGTGCATATAGATTTACCAGAAAATATTGCCGCTATGCCCGTAGAGGGCAAACCATTACATAAAGATAATATCGAAAAAACCTTCGCTTCCTTTGCTAGTATTCGCGCTGCTGCTGCTGCTATTTCTCAAGCAGTAAATCCACTAATTTTAGTCGGCAATGGTGCAATTCGCGCCCATGCTAGCGATGCTGTCACCCAATTTGCTACCCAAATGAATATCCCTGTGGCTAATACTTTCATGGGAAAAGGTGTAATTCCTTATACTCATCCTTTAGCCCTGTGGTCAGTGGGATTACAACAACGAGATTTTATTACTTGTGGTTTTGATAATACAGATTTAGTCATTGCCATTGGTTATGACTTAATTGAATTTTCACCCAAAAAATGGAATCCTGAAGGTAGTATTCCCATCGTCCATATTGGGGCAGATTCCGCCGAAATTGATAGCAGTTATATTCCCAAAGTAGAAGTTGTGGGTGATATTTCTGATTCTCTCATGGAGATTTTAAAAGTAGCAGATAGACACGGCAAACCCAACCCCTATGCTATTAGTTTAAGGGGAGAAATTCGCGAAGATTATGAACAATATGCCCATGATGAAGGCTATCCCATCAAACCGCAAAAATTAATTTATGACTTACGCCAAGTCATGGGGCCAGATGATATTGTCATTTCTGACGTAGGCGCACATAAAATGTGGATTGCCCGCCATTATCATTGTCATAGTCCCAATACTTGTCTAATTTCCAATGGCTTCGCCGCAATGGGGATAGCAATTCCTGGTGCTTTAGCAGCCAAACTTGTCTATCCTAACCGCAAAGTTGTAGCCGCAACCGGCGACGGTGGCTTTATGATGAATTGCCAAGAATTAGAAACAGCATTGCGTGTAGGTACGCCATTTGTCACCTTAATTTTTAATGACGGTGGCTACGGTTTAATTGAGTGGAAACAAGAAAATCATTTCGGTAGAGGACAATCATCTTTCGTGCATTTCGGCAACCCAGATTTTGTCAAATTAGCTGAAAGTATGGGCTTAAAAGGTTATCGAGTCGAATCAACTTTAGATTTAATTCCTGTGTTGAAAGAAGCCTTAGCTCAAGATGTGCCTGCTGTTATCGATTGCCCTGTAGACTACAGAGAAAACCGCCGCTTTACCCAAAAAGCCGGTGAGTTAAGTTGTGAAGTGTAAATAAACCGTTCGTAGTCAGGACTTTAGTCCTTTCTTTATTTTTGAGGGTTTTAGTATTTCTAAAACCCTCAATTTTTTTCATGCGAACAAACTATGTAATTTGAAAATATCAACCTTACTATAAAATATTTCCCCTGTAAAAATCCATAATTCCTAACAAAAATTATGGACTTAGTGCTTAACAAGTATAAAATTATACTTTATTGTTTAAGCATGATAAAGGCGATCGCCCAATCCGGTCAAGAAGAAAGCGATCGCCGTTATCTAGCCCTCTAACAAGGAGATAATTACAATGATGGCACAGTTCACACAATACTTGCAGAGTGCAGATATAGATACACTCAACCTCAATCAATCTTCTACACAGCCAGTTCCCCAAAGAGAAAAGATTAAGCATTTGCTCATCGGTTCTCCCCAAGCCGTTACTAGTACAATTCGCTATTTACAGGTAATTGGTTACGCTAGTGTCGGTGATTGGAGTCCACTGTTACCTACAGCTAACCAAGGTGAGGTGATGAGTATTTTAATCCGGCAAATTTTCATCTAATAACTTAGATTTAGAGGCGTTGCGTTGCAACGTCTCTACAGTGCAGAATGAATGACTTTTTACGTTATGTAGAAAAGTCTACGGAAAATCTAACTCCCAAACCACAAATTTAAAGTCGCTCTCCTCGCAGGAGAGATATTTAGAGAGAGGTTTTCCAGATATCGTTTGCATCCGCGAGACCCGCGCGAAGCCAGAAACCGGGTTTCTTTTATGGTTCATTGCGACAATATCGGTCTTCCTCACGAGAAACCCGGTTTCTTAAGGCCTCGCGATTAAATTTGGTGTAATGGTCTGGGTATCTAGACACCAGATTTTGAAAAAATATTTTTCCGCCTGACGGTGGGGGAATAAGAAGGGAAAAGAATAATAAGGGCAGAGGGAACAGTGCAAAATAAAAGGAATCCTTAAGCCACAGCCACGACGCGGAAACCAACACGTCCGTAACAAGAGGCAGACGCAAGCCTATTACGAGCAGCAGAGCGACAATACTGGGCAAAGTTTAACCAGCTACCGCCACGCAGCAGTTTTTTATCATTATTGCTACCTATTAACCACGCACTACCATCTGTCGGCGCGCCTTGGTAGCTATTATTATATACATCTTGACACCACTCCCATATGTTGCCACACATATCATATAAACCAAAAGCGTTCGGCGGAAATATCCCTACATTTGTTGTTTGTTCTCGATATTCAGTCCTAAAGAAAGGACTAAAGTCCTTACTATGAAATTAATTAGTTATGATTTGGAGAGGCTAGAGTAATGATGGTAATTTCAGGACGGGCAAATAAACGCAGATGTAAGCCTGTCATTCCTAAACCTCGGTTGGTGTATAGGAGCATTTTGCCGATTTGATATTCTCCTGCGTAATATTTTTCACCCCAAGGCGGTAAAATGAGGGGTCTTAAGAAAGGTAGCCGGATTTGTCCGCCGTGGGAGTGTCCTGATAGTTGTAAGTCGAATTTTCCTGTGGCTGCGCTGGTGTTGGCAAAGTCTGGTTCATGGGCTAATAAAATGGCTGCTCCCTGTGGTGGTAGTTGCTGTAATACTAAATCTAGGCGGGCTTTACCCATACCTACGTCATCAACTCCCGCTATATAAAGTGTGGCGTTACCCCGTTGTAATGTGTAGATGTGATTATTTAAGTCAAAAACGCCGCTTTGTTTGAGAGTTATAATTATGGCTTGGGTGTCGTTTTCGTGGTCATGATTACCCAAGATGGCAACGGTTCTATCCCGTGGTGTAAGTTGTTCTAAAGCAGGCTTGAGTGATGGGATGAATTGCGGTAGATTACGAGTGACTAAATCCCTGTAATCGCTACTAAATCTGGGTGTTGTTGATTAACTAAATGCACAATGCGCCGTAAACGTGGCACAGTCATCCACCTATCTCGATGAATATCGCTAATCTGCACTATGCGATAGCCATGAAACTCTGCTGGGAGATGGGGAAGAGTTAGTTGTAAAGTTTTGATCTCAATCCAATTGGGTTCAATAAATTTGGCGTATAGTATGATGCAGAATATTAGTAAAAATAACCAGCGAAAATATTGCAAGACAATTTGACTGGCTTCCAGCAGCCACTTGCGATTTCTCAAGATGTAGTCTCCTGTGAAGTAACTGCCAGTTTCTTTGTTATGGTATTTTTTCAAGTTGGGCGATAAATCACCCAAGCGGTAGAAGCTTTATTGGGCATTGAGATTTTTACCCATTCCCGATTCCCGATTCCCCATTCCCCAGTCACCTATAATGAGAAATGTGATATACTAGCCATTTCTCTCAATTACCCTTGGTTTATGGGACTGCCAATTGTTGCAATTATCGGTCGCCCGAATGTGGGCAAGTCTACCCTGGTTAATCGACTCGCCGGGGAACAAACGGCGATTGTCCATGATGAACCGGGTGTGACACGCGATCGCACTTATATGCCAGCTTACTGGAACGATCGCGAGTTTTTAGTAGTAGATACTGGCGGTTTGGTATTTAATGATGACACCGAATTTCTGCCCCTGATTCGCCAACAGGCTTTAGCAGCCTTGACAGAAGCTTCTGCTGCAATATTTGTTGTGAATGGTCAAACAGGCCCCAATTCGGCAGATGAAGAAATAGCCGAATGGTTACGCCAACAACCAGTACCCGTCTTCCTCGCCGTGAATAAATGTGAATCCCCAGAACAGGGGTTAATGCAGGCGGCGGAATTTTGGGAACTGGGCTTAGGAGAACCATACCCTATCTCTGCGATTCATGGCAACGGTACAGGGGATTTACTAGACGAAATCATTAAACACATCCCCGTGGTGACAGAAGTACCGGAAGACAATGAAATTAAAATTGCGATCGTTGGTCGTCCTAATGTTGGTAAATCTAGTTTATTAAATGCTTTTGTTGGGGAAGAAAGAGCAATTGTTAGCCCAATTTCTGGGACAACTCGCGATGCAATTGACACTTTTTTAGAACGAGATGGACAAGCTTATCGGCTAATTGATACAGCCGGAATTCGGAAAAAGAAAAGTGTCGAATACGGAACAGAATTTTTCAGTATTAATCGGTCTTTTAAAGCCATTCGCCGTGCCGATGTGGTTTTATTAGTGTTAGATGCTCTAGATGGTGTCACAGAACAAGACCAAAAATTAGCAGGACGCATTATTGAAGAAGGTAGAGCCTGTATTATTGTTGTCAATAAATGGGATGCTGTAGAAAAAGATTCCTATACTATTTACGACTACGAAAAAAATCTCGAAGCTAGACTACATTTTACTGAATGGGCAGACACTATTTTTGTCAGTGCCTTAACCGGACAACGGGTAGAAAAGATTTTAGAATTAGTCAATCAAGCCGCCGCCGAACATAAACGCCGCGTCAGCACATCTGTGATTAACGAAGTTTTAGAAGATGCTCTCAAGTGGCACTCTCCCCCAACCTCACGCGGCGGAAAACAGGGCAGAATTTATTACGGTACACAAGTTAGTAGCCAACCACCCACCATTGCGTTATTCGTCAATGATGCAAAACGCTTTAACGACAACTATCGCCGCTACATCGAAAGACAATTCCGTCAACAACTAGGATTTAAAGGTACTCCCCTGCGGTTGTTGTGGCGCAGTAAGAAAGTCAGAGAGATGGAACTTGGTAGCGTCAACCGTGCAACTCGCGTTTGAGTAATGAGTGCTGAGTGCTGAGTGCTGAGTGCTGAGTGGGAAAAATAAAGTGTGCTAAGTTCTGGATATCAAGGCAAAATAGTCAGGAGTTGAAAATCTAAACTTAACACTAGTATCGAAATTGACTCAAAATGAAATACTGAATACTAGTATCGAAATTGACTCGAAATTAAGTTCTGATTAGTTGTAAACTTTTAACTTTCTGCAACTCAGCACCGGCTAAACGCCGCGCTACCGCTAACACAACTCAGCACTCAAAACTCAGCACTCAGCACTAAAAAATGGATTTACTGCGATCGCTACCATTAGGACTTTATCTCGAACAGCCCCAAACTTGGCTACATAAACTTGATCCCAGGGTCAAGTTTATCTGGTTGATGAGTTTTTTGACTAGTTATAGTTTTGCTAATAATCAATGGCGCATACTACTAGTAGCACTGCTGATTATTTTTACTTTAGCTGCTAGAATTCCCCGACGAGTTTGGCAACAACAAATGGGCTGGCTATTAACACTAACGTTTTTGGTGTTCGCCCTGACAGCAGTTTTCCCTGACGGCTTGGGTATCAATTATCAGCCACGTTTACCAGCGAACTCCCAAGCTTTAGCTCCACTCAGCAACACTGCTAAAACCCCAAATGAGCCAAAACAAGTAAAAACTAGCAAAGACTATAACTACATTCTCTTTCATCAAGGCCCTGTCAAAATTAGTCGTCGGACTTTAGACTTGGGGACACGCATCAGTACAATTTTATTTACAGTAATTTACAGCACTACTCTATATTTATTAACAACCGCACCAGAAGAAATTACCGCCGGGATAGAAAGCTTGATGCAGCCCCTACGCCGCTTTAAAATCCCTGTTACAGAAATTACCTTAACACTCACTTTATCCTTGAGATTCATTCCCCTAGTCTTAGAGGAAATACAAAATTTAATTCGTTCCATTATGACAAGGGCGATTAATTGGAAAAAGTTAGGTTTAAAAGGCGGATTCAAAGTCTGGATGATTGTCGCCGAGAGATTATTAGAAAACCTGTTATTACGTGCTGAACAAATGGCTAGTGCGATGATGGTACGCGGTTTCACTAGTCCCAACGAACATAGAGTTCCGTGGCACGATTTACGTTTAAAATCATGGGATTGGCTAGCGATCGCAATCCTCACCATTTTTTGGGGAATCAGAATCGTTTTAGGACAGCAAATTTAGGGGTGTAGGGGTTTAAGGGTGTAGGGGTTTAAGGGAATGACTAATGACTAATGACTAATGACTATTAACTAAATATTTATGTGGTACTGGCGATCGCTTCCATTAGAAAATCGTACTGGTGCAGAAATCTTCTCTGCCCTATTTTATCCCCACACAACATCTCAAATCGCTACTCTCCTCGAAAGTCCTTACCCCACACCCACTAACCAACCCCAACTGAGTCGCTATTCTATTTGTGCAGGTGCGCCCAGAATAGTCAATGGTGTACCTCAAATGTGGACACCAGCCTTGGGGGGGATTTTTCCTTTGCTGGAGGAGTTGTTGTTAAATGGGGGACAAGGGAGACAAGGTGGAATTTCTACCTTGTCTCCCTCCTCCCCTCCCCACCTCCCCTTCACCGGTGGATGGCTGGGCTGGCTAGGCTACGATGCAGCTTGGGAAATCGAAGGGCTACCTTATACAAAACCTGACACTTTGCCCTTTCCTGTGGCGTTTTGGTATCAACCAGAAGATTTTGCCGTATTAGATCATGTGCAGCAAGTCTTATGGTTAGCGGCTAGTGATGCGGCTAATCTTGATGAGTTGGAACTGCGTTTAAGACGAACAAATATAGAAAATTCAGTCCAACACATTACACCTGTTACTAATTATCCCGTCGCACCAGAATTTTTGACCTCTCAGTTAGATTACGAAACCGCAGTTAATCGTGCGAAAAAATACATTCAAGCGGGAGATATCTTTCAAACCAACCTATCTTTAAGATTTTCCGCTAATACCTCCGCTAGTGGTTGGTCAATTTATCAAGCCTTGCATAAAATCAATCCTTCGCCCTTTGCTAGTTATTGGCGGACACCTTGGGGGGAAGTGATTAGCTGTTCACCAGAAAGATTAGTCTTGTTAGAAAATGACCAAGCCCAGACTAGACCCATTGCCGGTACGCGATCGCGTGGTATAACGAAAGAACAAGACCAGCAACTAGCCAAAGAACTCCTCAGCAACACCAAAGAACGGGCAGAACATATCATGCTGGTTGATTTGGAACGCAATGATTTAGGGCGAGTCTGCGAATGGGGAACAGTCACCGTTGACGAATTGCTAACGATTGAGAGATATAGCCACGTTATGCACCTTGTTAGCAATGTTACAGGCAAACTCAGGAGCGATCGCACCCCCATAGATTTAATCCGCGCCCTATTTCCTGGCGGGACAATTACAGGTTGTCCCAAAGTCCGGTGCATGGAAATTATCGAAGAACTAGAACCAGTACGCCGTAGTTTATTTTATGGTTCATGCGGCTATTTAGATTGGCGAGGCAACCTAGATTTAAACATCTTCATCCGCACCTTACTACTAACCCCTAATGCCCAATCAAACACCGTATGGGGTCAAGTAGGTGCAGGCATAGTTGCCGACAGCGACCCCGAAAAAGAATGGTATGAATCTCTGCACAAAGCCCAAGCGCAATTAGCCGCGCTGAAGATGGTTAATTAGGGGGATTGGGGATTGGGGACTGGGGATTGGGGACTGGGGACTGGGGATTGGGGATTGGGGACTGGGGACTGGGGATTGGGGACTGGGAATTGGGTGACAAGGTAGACAAGGTAGATTTTACTTCAATGCCCAACGACTAATGACTAATGACCATTGACTATTGACTATTGACTATTGACTATTGACTATTTTGCCAAATTGTAACAACACAGACTGTTTCGATGAACAATTCTTAGGAAAATTCGCCTGTTGGCTATTTTGCTCTAACGAGCGATAATTATGGCAACATAGAGAGAAGTTAGAGTAAACAGTAGTATGAGAGTCGGTTTTTGCCCTCGACAACTTCACACAGCAAACTCCACAATTAGTATTAACTGCACACAACAGGGTAAAGATATTCTGCTTCCATCAAACACAGTAGATGGCGATCGCTTTGCAGGTCTTGTTGCCTAAAATGCTTGTGGAAATAGGTCAAAATCTCCCATACTTCGTTGTTTCTCTTTTACCTTTTATGAATGCCTTTTACTTTCCTGTAAAAGTTTCATCTACCCTACCTGAAAATAGATCAGGGTTTGTCTAAAGTCCTTTAAAGGGTAGAATTTGCCGATTTGCAAATCAATCTCCGCAAATATTCTGGCGACAGGGAGATATTATCGTCTGAATATTTGTCGCTCACTGCAAGAAAATATATTATTCTCCTACTTGATTAATAGATGAATCCAGAAAGCGCAGAAACTTACATCAATCATCCTACTTGGGGCTTACTATATCGGATCTGTATGGTTGATGAAGCCCAGGATTTGTTCACTACACTCTATGCCCAACGTTTATTTTTTCTGGTGGTGAACGACATGAAAGCCCTGAAGTTCCAACCGATAGGGCGCACAGAGGCGAGAATGTTATTGGAAATCGTTTGCGGACTTTGCGTCGCAATGGTCAATCACAGGAGTACGATCAGCTTCAGAGTGTTTTCCAACGCACATTCCAATGACTAGTTCGATTAGCGAACGTATTACTCAAATTCGTGCATCAATTCCGCCTTCAGTTCGGTTAATTGCTGTTACTAAGCAAATGCCAACTGAAGCTATCCGCGCCGCCTATGCTGCTGGTATCCGTGATTTCGGTGAAAATCGCATCCAAGAGGCTGCTACTAAACAAGCACAACTGCAAGATTTATCAGACATCACTTGGCACTTTATCGGCCATTTACAAACTAATAAAGCCAAAAAAGCCCTTGAACAATTTCACTGGATTCACTCCGTGGATAGCTTGCCATTGGCACAACGTCTGAATCAATTAGCCGGACAACTAGAAGTCAGCCCCCAAGTCTGTCTGCAAGTCAAAATCCTCCCTGATCCTAGTAAGTCCGGCTGGACTGTGCCAGAACTACTCGCTGATTTACCCGCCCTTGACCAGTGTGAAAATTTACAAATTCAAGGTTTGATGACAATTCCGCCAATGGGTTTAACAGACGCGGGAAATTTATATGTATTTAATAGTACACATCATTTAGCCAAAGACATTGCTGCCCAAAATTGGAAGCACATCAAAATGCAGGAGTTGTCGATGGGGATGTCAGGAGACTACGAATTAGCCATACAAGCTGGGGCAACGATGGTAAGATTGGGGACTATCCTATTTGGTAAACGCACTTAGGTAAAACAACCCTACCATTGTGTGGTTGTGTATTTATTTGCCCAGTATGATATACTTAGTAAAAAGTAAATACTGGTGCAATAAATTACACAAAAGACAACTTTAAGAAAAATAAACACTCAAAAAAAGCCATTTAATTCAACTTATTTACGGAGCGTTGTAGAGATATAATCTTGACTCAATTATTGTGTCTAGGTTAATGTACAGGCGTTCCATAGAACACCAATTTCAAAAATCAAGCGATAGATACACTCGCTTAACCACCTGTGATCTATAGCGACCTCAATATTGAATTTTGAGTTGTAATTTTGAGTTGGTGCAACGCCAGTCCATTGCCAATAACAGTAGTAGATGCTACAAAT
>NZ_PJIZ01000145.1 GCF_021596505.1 Nostoc sp. CMAA1605
TTACAACACGTATAATTGTCACTGTCAAGCGGGTAAGAGGTAGGTTATCATTTGAACTTGTGAAAGATCCTTCTTGTCCGCCTAAGTAATTTTGCCCTCAAAATAGGTAAAAAACCTCATGAGCCAAAAACCAAATCCCAGCCATAATCTACAAAATGCACCCTGTCCTATCTGTGGTTCACAAAATTTTGCGTGGGGTCGTACCGTAGGCGAAGCACCATCGCAGTGGGTGTATTTTCGTGCTGATAATAGTATGTGGGGAGACGGAAAAACAATGTTAGCACGGGAGTGCCGTGATTGTCATAATGTCCAGTTATTCACACCTTTTAAGTGAAAAAAACAGGAAACGATCCAATATTAAGTAGTAGCGTAAAACCAACACTGCATACTTTACTTTATGCCCAATGCCCAATGCCCAAAAATAATTTATACTTCACTCCAATAAAAACTTTTTTCTAATTAATTTTACCACCCGCTAACACCTGTTCAACTGTTAACTGAATCTCTGGAAAAATACCAGAAACAAGTTGTTGACTGCCACTAAATTCTTGTTCTTCGTATAATCCTTCTGATAATAACAAAATAGTAATTTTTGACTCAATCGGATCAACAATCCAATATTCAGGAACTTCCAAAGCTGCATATTCAGAACGTTTGTGGCGATAATCACGTTTAATTGAGTCCGGGCTGACAATTTCTACTACTAATAAAGGTGCAGATTGGCACACAGCAGACTCATCCAAAAATCCCATCACTTGTTCTGATGGAATGACATAAACATCAGGCAATCTTGACTTCCGCCATCCTGTTCTTACTCCCGCCTCTCTCAAGCATAACCAAGGTAAATTCAAACGCTTGATTTCTGCATCAAATGATATTTCAATAAATTTGGCAATCAGTAGATGTCTAAAAGTTGGTGGATTCATAAGTTCTAGTTTCCCATCCACCAGTTCATAACGGCTATCAGTCCCATCGTCATAAGCAAGATATTCTTCAAAAGAGTAGAGATGGTTTGTAGTTGTCTGTGTCATGGTTGAATCTAATTAGGACAAGAGAATAGGGGGTGTAATGATAAAAAATAATATGACCTACCACACAGATATCAATATTTTTTTATCTTAGCGCATAAATTACACAGTTTTTAGAGTGAAGCATCCTCATTGAATGAGACTTTGTAAAGTTATATTAAAATTATGGTGTTTTTCACATTAGCGAACGATATTCCCTCAGAAGGTGCAGAGCATTTTGCAGAAACTCTTCTTCTTAGTCAATCTGCTAACTCACTGAGTAGGAAGTTATTTTATGATTCACAAATTGGCAGTAAATCAATTTTATAAGCAACAGAATAAAATTTTATTGACAACAATTTTCTTGGTACCATTAATTAGTAGTAGTGTTGCACTTCCTGTTCGTGCAATTACATTTAATGTACGCCACAATATCAAAACATTAAATACGAATCATACTGTTTATCAAGTCGCTCAAGTACCTAAAGTTCAGCGATTACCAGCTAATGGTGTTGTGAAAAGATATTGGAACTCGAAATCTCAAACAATCCTTGCCCCTCTCAATATTTATACTAGAGGCACACAACATTATTTTATCAAGGTAGTGGATTCTAAGTCAAATAAATCTGCTATGACAGTTTTTATTCATGCCAATAAGAATGCTGCGATCAAACTACCCATAGGAACATACAAAATTAAGTATGCAACTGGAAAACAATGGTACGGAGTCAAAGACTTATTTGGAGTAAATACTGCATATAATCAAGTAGAAAAACAGCTTGTTTTTGATGTGCAGGGTGATAAAGTAAGAGGATATAGCCTTTATTTATATCCGCAAGTTAATGGTAACTTGAAAACTACACCCATTAACCGTCAGCAGTTTTAATTATGATATAGGACTCATATTTGATATCTGAAATGTACGTAGAATGTTTTAGCAGCGAGAGTACAACATCTACCGCAAAGTTTTCGGTGCGTTACGGCTTACGCCTAACACACCCTACATATACTTAGATTTTTTCAGAAATCAAATCGGATTCTTATATTCACATATTGTTGTTTAATGCTGTTGAGCTAGTAACTAAATGCTTGCAGTTTAGACATTCCTCCTCAATTAGTTGTGTTCTCTTCATCTAGACAAACAAAATATGAGCCAATCTTCTACAAAGAATATACCTCTACACATTGTTTTAGTTGATGGTTCTGATATCTGTCTGACTGGAACCACTGAGTTAATTAAACATCAATATCCTGATGCTGAAATTAGCACAGCGCAAACACCAGATGAGGCGATGAATCAAATCGCTACACTACAACCTCACCTCCTAGTTATGGATATCTGTTTACCAGATAAAAATAGAACCACAGCACAGACTCATATAGGTTTAGAATTCTTGCAGACAGTAATGCAACTCTATCCTAAATTGAATATTCTTGTTCAAAGTGCTTATGTCAAAAGACTAGTACAAATGAAACCAGCGATTGATAATCATCAAGGTGGTTTTGTGATTGCTGATAAAAATATTACTAGTCAAGAAATGTTATTTAGAATATCTGGAGCATTGAGGGGATTTACCTGTATCAAGGAACTTACAGATATTGATATATATCCCAATATCTATGAAAAATTAAACATTAAACCAGAGATATTAAAACTACTCAGCCTTGCTTTTAATGAGGGTTTACAAGATAAGGCGATCGCTGCACATATTCGCGTATCTGAACGTACAGTCCGCAATCACTGGGATACACTACAAAATGCTTTGGGAATTGATTGCAATGAGTTAAGAAATCAAGGTAAAAACATCAGAATTATGACGAAGATTCGAGCTAGAGAAGCAGGTTTAATTGATTAGTTTTTTGTTAAGGACTAAAGTCCTTACTACAAACTGAAATTTCTTTATCATACATGAAATATTGCTTATGAATGTTCAATCACGACAGAATATTTGGTTAATGTATGCCACTCAATTATTAATAGTTGGGTTACTAATTGGCTATTTAGGTTTTGTCTTTTGGCTAGGAGTGCGGTGGATTGTCATATTTAGTGGTGCGCTGATTGTAGCATTAGCGATCGCTTCCTGGAAATGGCGACTCCAAGACCAAGAAGCGATCGCTTTAGATGACACAGTAAATTTATTGCAAGCTAATGTTTTTCTGAATCACATTAACTATCGCGAACACAAAATTCCTGATGCTTCTAAAGTGCTGTGGCAATCAGTTAAACAACAAGCTGTCACTATTCACCAGATTGCTGTAGAAATTTCACAAGAGGAATCTACTTTGACTCCAGACTTACTAGAAACTCTACACAGCATTCTTGACTTGATTGATCGGCTAGTCCAAGGGTTGCAAGTTAACACGAAAGTGCAAACACCATACTATCAAGAATTGACAAAACAACAGTTACAAAGCTGTTTAGCCAGACTTCAGGATACTCAAGATCAACTCCAGGAACTACATGATCAAATAGCATTGGATAACTTAGGCAATCCCATGTTAAATCATACATCTGTCATCTCTTCACGACTGCAAACATTGATTAATGAAAACACCAGAGGCATTATAGAAAGTTAACCCATATGAAAAGATTCATTTTACCCATAGGATTTGTGATTGGTTTATGTGTGAGTTTGTTGAGTGCTTGTACAACATTCACACCTATCGATTCCTTTGAAAGTGCCGATCGCTATTTGCAAGAACAGTTGTTACCAAAAATTCAAGTCGATTCACAACTTGTTTCTGATAGTAGTAGCTATAGTGTGGTGATTCCGCCTCTAGTAGATTCTACGCCCAATCCAAACAACTTCCCTCTTTACGGTGCCAAACCTGATAAAAATCCCAACACCGTCTATATCGAAATCTATGGTTCCGCAGAAAAAGCCAATGGCGAACGCACAGATGAACGGTGGTTAGTTGATGTTGCAGAAAAATTCAATCAACAACGTCAAACCCTCCCCACTGGCGAAGTTATTCAAGTAGGTATTCGCAACATTCCTTCAGGATTAGCAGCACAAATTCTAGCCGCCAAAAAAGCCCAACCCGCAGGCTATACACCATCTACAGCAATGTGGTTAGAACTACTCAAATCCGAAGGATTATCCCTGAAAGAAATTGCTCCTTCTTTAGTTCCTAACCAAGCCGTCTTTGCTGTTCAACCACAAGCCTATAAAGAAATTGCTGAAGGTGGAGAAGTGACGTTTGATCGGATCACAGATGCTATTCTCTCCGGTAAAATTCAGGTCGGTTACTCCAATCCTTATATTAGTTCATCGGCTTTAAACTTTCTCCACTCTTTGTTGTGGCGCGCCGCAGGACATAGTCAAGATGGGAAGCCCTTGACTATTGCTGAACTAGAATCGCTTAACGTCAATTCTGTCTTTAGTATTTTTCAGAAGCAAATAGCCCTGACAACACCCACATACTTAGACTTAAAGCAAATTTGGATTCGTGAACCGGAGAAGTTTCAAGCCATTATCATGGCCTATCAAAGCTATGTGAAATTAAAGAAACAACCAGGATTTGAAAAACTGGCTTACGTTCCCTTCGGTGTTCCTGAAAAATCCCCACTAGTAGGATTTGATTGGAATAGTGCATCTCAAACAGCAGCACTCCAAAAATTTGCTAGCTTTGCTACCTCTGCACCAATGCAACAATTAGCCAAAGAACAGGGATATGAAAACACTCAATATCTGCAAAGTAGTAAATTTCCACCCTTACCATCTGGGGAAGTATTAAAAGCGGTGCAAGCATTTTGGAAACAACGCAAAGATGGCGGACGTACCGTATACATGGAAATGATTGTAGACACAAGCGGTTCAATGGAAGAGCATAACCGACTCAAAGCCGTTCAGGAAGCCTTGAGATTTGCTAGCAAACACATCAACCAAGGTAATCAGATTGGGTTAATTACCTTTAGCGATCGCCCTGTACGCAGAATTGCACTTGCTCCCTTTAACGAGTTGGAACAAAAACGATTATTTGCAGCCATTGAGCAATTACAACCCGATGGTGGTACAGGACTCTACGACGGACTCGCCGTTGGTTTAGCAGACTTAATGGCCAAGCGCAAAGTCGATCCCAATGGTAGATTTTATGCGTTATTACTCACCGACGGAGAAAGAACCCACGGACTGGAATTAAACCAAATTCAGGATGTCATCAAACACAGTGGCGTAAGAGTTTATCCCATCGCTTACGGGGAAGTGAATCAACAGGAATTAGAAGCGATCGCTGCCATTCGCGAAGGCAATGTCTATCAAGGTACACCGGAAAGAGTACAAGTCCTACTCAAAGACTTATTTCAGACGAATCTTTAGATTGCACAAGGGTGTAGGGGTGTGAGGGTATAGGGGTGTAGGGGAAGATTTTTTTATCGATTATGAGGTATGAGGCATAAAATCATGAATATTAAGACGCAGCTTCTTAAAACTTTAGGAATTAGTTGGTTAGCCTTTTTTATCACCGGATTGTTGATTAGTTGGCTGTTTGCCATTCCATCTGTCACACTACTAATTAATCGCAGTTATTGTCCGACAGTAGAATGGCAAAAGGTTGTACAAGATTACACTGAAATTTATCAACAATATCAGCAACGTAGATTGCAAGTAAAATCTGTAATTTTATTTAGTAGTTTAGGGGAAGATAAATTATCAACTCCACCCACACCGGAAGCAATCAAACAGTTACAAACCTACGGACAATCACAATTACAAAAGCAGTTACAACTACAAAAAATGTATCCCCAAGCAAGAGTTTTGCAGTGTGCGAAATAGTCAATAGTCAATAGTCAATAGTCATTAGTCAATAGTCATTAGTCATTAGTTATTAGTCATTAGAAATAGGATTTTTCTTCCTTGTCTCTCTTATCCCCCTACACTCTTATACCAATTCTCCAAAATTAAGCAACAAATGCAAAGCTTGAAATCCAGGTGTTATCTGACTTTCTTAATTGCGAATTGCGTTAGCGTAGCGGGACGTTAGTCCATTGCGAATTGCGAATTGGTATTACACCCCCACGTCCTCTTTCAAGTTAAGATTTTAACTAGTGAAAGAACTGGGGCTAATCTATGCTTGATGCTTTAATTGAACCGTTGCAGTATGGTTTTATGCAGCGATCGCTTGTGATTGCAATTTTAGTGGGTTTGTTGTGTGCGGTGGTGGGTAGTTATCTGATGGTGCAAAGATTAGCACTTTTGGGGGATGCTATTAGTCACTCGGTTTTACCTGGACTGGCGATCGCTTTTATGGTGGGAGCTAATATTTTTATTGGCGCGTTTATTGCTGGGGTTTTTAGTACGATTATCATTACCTGGATTAGAACGCGATCGCCTATTAAAGAAGATGCAGCAATGGGGATAGTTTTCTCCGCCTTTTTTGCACTCGGTGTTACCCTCATTACTTTAATTCAAAAAGATAATAAAATCGACCTCAATCACTTTTTATTCGGTAATATTCTCGGTGTTACTATTAATGAAGTCCGAGACACAGCAATTATTTCCACTATTGTTTTAGTAGTAATTGTTCTGCTATATAAAGAACTACTATTTTATACATTTGACCCTTTAGGAGCGCAAGCCGCAGGTTTACCTGTTAATCGCCTCAATTTTGGCTTAATGCTGCTCATCGCTTTAACAATTGTCGCCAGTATGAAAGCGGTGGGAGTAATTTTAGTATTGTCTCTCTTAATCACTCCTGGAGCTACTGCTTATCTTTTAGTCAAACGGTTACACCAAGTGATGATTTTAGGTGCAAGTATTGGCGTTTTTTCTAGTATTAGCGGTATGTATTTGAGCTACTTTTATAATTTGCCTTCTGGCCCGGCTATTGTATTAGTAGTTTCGAGTCTATTCCTGTTAGCATTCTTATTTAGTCCCAAACATGGTGTTTTAATTCCCGCAAATAGGTGAATTAATTCTGAGTTTTAAATCATCCCTCTACATCTGTTCCCTTTTATTGACTATAAATACCACGGGATGATTTAACTTTCCATTCTTCATGACTTCTTTCTAAATACAGCAGACTACCATACTGTACACTTGCTGGACAGCAATAGTTAACTTCAATCAAAGCATGACTAGAATCTGCTGTAAAACCTGGACGAGTTAGGCAATGAAAACTACACCAACGATAGTCATGCTCAGTAATTAGGTAATCGTAAACTTTTTGGGAAATTAAATTGACTTTACAGGGAGAAAATAAAGGTGCTAATAAATGAGAACGACTATTAATATTAATCCAATCATCATAAATATCTTTAGGGATACTATGCACAGTATCATCTGAGGAAATGTTGTAAAAATTTAGATTTTCCCAGGTAAAACCATAGTTTTCAATACAAACCTGAAGAGATGTTTCTAGAAGAAATTTACCTTCTATGTACTGATTCTGAATTATGACTGAAAAAACTTGTGCTTCGTAGTGCGATCGCATCTTTTTATGAAAGTCTCAACATTGGTATATTACTCACATTTGATTTTTTAACAAATGAATATAGTCTATTATTGCTAAATTTATAAAATTATACAATTGCTCACAATATATGGTTTTACTTCAACACATGATTAAGTGAATAAATTGCGCGATCGCCTCAAAAAAACATATTAAATCTATTGCCAAATAATTAAATATATGAGAACTTTGCTAAGGGTCTAATAATATTACTTGGCATTATATGAAATAGACCTAATCTCTAACGAATAACCGTATTTTTATAGATTCTGTGCGGGAGGATTAAAGATGAATGGACGCACGATTTATCTGTTAGCAGCACTCGCAGGCGGTGCTATTCTACCAGTCCAAGTGGCTCTCAATACTATGCTGCGACGCTATGTAGGTGAACCCATGCAAGTCACATTCATTTCCTACCTAGCGGGTACATTAGCATCGCTGGCTATTTGTTTATTAGCGCAATATCCCATTCCTGCTACTGCTGTGCTGTCACAAACTTCTTGGTGGATGTGGATTGGCGGATGTTTAGGTACTTTGTATGTTTGGTCAACCATTTTTGCTACACCCAAAATTGGAGCATCCCTAGCACTCGCCCTAACAATTGCAGGACAGATGATTGCAGCACTTTTCCTTGATCATTACGGTGCGCTTGGACTAACTAAGTTTGCAGCCAGTCCCACACGCATTGCAGGAGTTGTATTTGTGGTTGTGGGTGTTTCCTTAGTTGCTTATGCCAAGCGATAATGGGATAAAAATGACACAACATCACAACAATTACATCTCAAAATGCGTGAACTTTATCCCCTCATCGAGCCTTATCAAGAAGGTAAGTTACAAGTTTCGGAATTACATACGATTCATTTTGAAGAATCAGGTAATCCCCAAGGAAAGCCTATAGTTTTACTGCATGGTGGACCTGGTGGTGGGTGTCCGCCATATTATCGCCAATATTTTCATCCAGAAAAATGGCGATTAATTATGTTTGATCAACGTGGTTGTGGTAAAAGTCAACCCCATGCAGAGTTAAGAGAAAATACAACTTGGGATTTAGTCAATGATATTGAAAAATTGCGGGAACATTTAAATATAGAAAAGTGGGTAGTTTTTGGTGGGAGTTGGGGTAGCACCTTATCTTTAGCCTACAGTCAAACTCATCCAGAACGTTGTTCGGGTTTAATTTTACGTGGTATATTCTTGCTACGACAAAAAGAATTAAGGTGGTTTTATCAAGAAGGTGCTAGCTATATTTTTCCTGATGCGTGGGAAGAATATCTCAAACCAATTCCTGTCGATGAACGTGATGATTTACTGACTGCTTATTATCAACGTTTAACTAGCCCTGACTTGGAGATTAGACAAGCAGCAGCAAAGGCTTGGTCAATTTGGGAAGCCAGCACCAGTAGATTATTCACAGATACGCAATTAATGCAAACTTTTGGAGAGGATAAATTTGCAGAAGCATTCGCTCGGATTGAATGCCATTATTTTATCAATAAAGGCTTTTTAAATCCTGAAAATCAACTACTATTAAATGTTGACCGCATTCGCCATATTCCTGGCGTGATTGTGCAAGGGCGTTATGATGTAGTTTGTCCAATGGTATCAGCTTGGGAATTACACAAAGCCTGGCCAGAAGCCAAATTTATCGTTGTACCTGATGCCGGGCATTCAATGAGTGAAGTGGGGATTCGTAGTGCATTAATTGAGGCGACAGATAGGTGTGCTGACATGAATTAAAAACTGATGATAAAACTTAGTTAATTGCACCTGCTGTTAACAATAAATTGATAATTTCTAAAGATAGCTCAGAAGACATATGATGATTATTTGTTTGAGCTATCGTTAAAGGTGTTAATTCCCCATAGCCTTTTTGATTGACATCACTACCTGCGGCTATTAATAACTGAACTGCTTCTAAATTATGGCAATCAACAGCCATCATTAAGACTGTTATGTTATCGGAGCTTCTACAATTTACATCAGCCCCAGCATCAAGTAAAATACGAAAAATTTCTACTTTAAAAGGAGGGTTATCTAAAGCTAACATGAGAGGAGAATATCCTTGGTTGTCTTCTGTTGATATGTTTGGGTTAGCTCCTGCTTTAAGTAAAACTTCAACCATCAATGTTTGTCCTTGCCAACAAGCTCGGTGTAACGCATTATAACCATAGTAGTTGATAGCGTTAATATCAATGCCATTGGCAATAGCTTCGGCTACAGCTTGAAGATTTCCACAAGTGGCAGCATAAACAAAAGCTGAAACAGCATAATTCTCAAGTTTTTGTCTTTGCAGTAATCCTTTGGATAGTTCTGCTTCTGCATATCGGTGTAATTCAGCATTTGTTAGAGGCTCAAGGTAATCAAATATTTCTTTCCATCCTGTTTTGGCTGCATATAGTAAAGCGAACTCGCCATTTTCAGTTTGATAGTTAACATTTGCGCCTGATTCTACTAAAGTTTTAACTAAATCTAGTCTGCCGATTTTAACTAATTTCATTAGTATTGAATCACCGCAATCTGTCTCAGTTTCATTTACATTAAATGTAGATTCTGGTGATAAATTAACATTCAGTAATTCAATTGCTTGAATATATGGTTGTCGATGTAAATTCTGAGATGTAATTTCATCCTGTATCAGTTCTAGAAAACTTTTATATTGGTCTTTTTCAGGAAAATCATCATCTTTGCCTATATATTCATTTTCATCATCATATAATGACTGCAAAATATTTTTCTCAAATTGTCTCACTAACTGGAAAAAACTATCCATACAATTTTATAAAATATTTTTCACGAATATAATTATAAAAGACAAAACATAAATATATAATTTATATGAAGCAAAGTTTTAAATATAACTGCCAATGGTAACTCACTAGATAAAAAAGCTTTTTTGCCCATGCGTCTTAATCTATTAGATGAAATCCATGTGACTTTTAAATTCATAAATGTATAGTTCACTCTTGTAAATATATGAAATTTATTGGTGTTGATTTGGGTTGGAAATCTCAACCTAGTGGGTTATGTTGCTTACAATTAGCCAAGGGAAAATTAGAGTTAGTTGATTTAGAACGACGAGATGCGATCGCTCACATTCTCTCTTGGATAGATAATTGGGTAAAACCAGACGAATCTGCACTGATTGCTGTAGACGCACCTACCCTCATTCCTAACGCCACAGGTAGCCGTCTCCCTGATAAACTAACTCACAAATACTTTGGCAAATATCACGCCGGCTGTTACCCCGCTAACCAAAATCTCCCCTTTGCAGAACGGACTATTAATTTTGGCTTAGAATTAGAATCCCGTGGTTATCTTCATGCACCGGAAATTACACCGCAAACACCAGGGAGATATCAGATAGAAGTCTTTCCCCATCCCGCCATAGTGCATTTATTCGGTTTAGAACGCATCCTTAAATACAAAAAAGGGCGTATCAGTGAACGCCGCTTAGAATTAATCAAATTACATCAATATATTGTCGAAATTCTGCCCCAATTTGAGCCTGCTTTATCTATCGGTAGTTGGTTAACTGATGAAATTCCCTACACAGGTACAGAACTCAAAGCCACAGAAGATAAACTAGACAGCTTAATCTGTGCGTATGTGGCTGCTTATTGGTGGTATTGGGGAGAACAACGCAACTTGGTACTAGGCGATCGCACCACAGGCTACATTGTTATCCCCAAGGGGCTGGGGACTGGGGACTAGGGACTGGGTAAAAACTCCCCCTGCACCCCTGCACCCCTGCACCCCTTTCTTAATTACTCCGCCCAAGCAATCAATCTCGGTTCATAAAGGCTAGACAGGTGCGGGTGTTTGGGTAATACCCGTAAAGACAAACCTTGTAAACCAGAGGTGGTGTAAACGATATCAGCAGTGTAAACACCTAAGCCGTTTGTATCCTGTCCTTGGTAATCCATAACGACAGGGACAGCGTTAACTATTTCGCCATTGGCATCAATTTCACCTTGATATAGTTCTACTTGCACATCTTCATTACTTAAAGTTGCCAAGTCAACTTTTGCTTTTACACCCACAGTTTGATTAACTTCTATATCTGCACTTGCAGATACATCAATATCTTTGATTCTGATGTTAAACCAATGATCACCAAGTTTTGCTTTCCAAGCTGCTAATTCCTTAGCTGGGGCGTATTTATCAGAGTTTAAAGTGTGGTAGCGATCGCTAGCTGGGAAATATGCCCGTTCAGCGTATTCTCTCACCATCCGCGCGGTATTAAAGAAAGGACAATTCAAGCGAATCGCGTCTTTCATTTTGGCTACCCAAGGACGGGGTAAGCCATCATCATCGCGATGGTCATAGAATAAGGGTACTACCTCTTTTTCCAATAAGTCATAGAGGGCGTTGGCTTCTACTTCATCTTGATAGTTGGGATCTTCGTAGTTTTCACCGTGGCCAATTGCCCAACCTGTACGTACATAGTCGGCTTCATCCCACCAACCATCTAACACACTCAGATTAGGTAAGCCATTCATGGCGGCTTTCATCCCACTAGTACCGGAGGCTTCACGGGGACGACGGGGAGTATTTAACCAGATATCACAACCAGCCACCATCAACCGAGAAATGTGAATGTCATAGTTGGGAACAAACACGATCTGTTTTTCTAGGTGTTGTTCGCTGATAAAGTGATTGATGTCGCGGATGAGTTCTTTACCAGGAATATCTTTCGGGTGTGCCTTCCCGGCAATGACGAATTGCACCTTACGGCCTTTATTACCTAGTAAAATGCGCTTAATCCGTTCAATGTCGCGCATCCACAGGGTAGCGCGTTTGTAGGTAGCAAACCGCCGGGCAAAACCAATGGTTAAGACGTTGGGATCAAGAACTTCTTGGGCTTGGGCAATTTCGGAGGGAGACGCACCGCGATCGCGTAAATGCTTGACTAGATGATCCCGTACATACAAAATCATATCCAAGCGGCAACGCTCGTGATTACGCCACAACTCTTCATCGGGAATTGCTTCCATTTTCTCCCACATGGGGCTATCTGGTGGTGTTGATGACCAATTGGGGCCAAGATAGCGATCGTATAACTCTTGAGTCGATTTCGCTACACAACTGCGGGCATGAACACCGTTAGTAATGGCGGTAATTGGTACTTCGTCTACAGGGACTTTTTTCCATAACCCTTGGAACATCTGACGGGAAACTACACCGTGTAGTTGGGCAACACCATTAGAAGCAGTAGCCATCTTTAAAGCCAGCACTGCCATACTAAAGGGTGCAGATAAATCTCCTGTATTTTCTCTTCCCAACCCTAAAAATTGCTCTTTGGGGAGGTCAAAAATATCTGCGTAGTAACCCAAGTAATGCAAAATCTTATCGGGAGGGAACAAATCAATCCCCGCCGGCACTGGTGTATGGGTGGTGAAAATATTACTGGACATCACCACCTGTTTAGCTTCGGCGTAACTTAATCCCTGTTCTTGAATTAATGTCCGAATGCGTTCTAGGGCAGAGAAGGCGGCGTGACCTTCATTCATGTGATAAGCGGTGACTTCATAGCCCAACGCCTTCAACATCTGCACACCACCGATCCCCAGCATGATTTCCTGGTGGATACGCATATCAATATCGCCACCATACAACTGATCTGTGATGTCGTGGTCGTAGGGGTTATTGGGTTCAATGTTGGTATCTAGCATATACAGAGGGACTGTTCCCACCTGTACGCGCCACACCCTGGCGTAGACCTTCCGCCCTGGATAGTCTACGGCAATCCGCAGTTCTGAACCGTCGGGATTGCGTTCTAGGTGCAAAGGCATATTGTAGAAATCGTTAATCGGATAACGTTCTTGCTGCCAGCCATCCACATTGAGATACTGAGCAAAGTAGCCTTGCTGATACAGTAAACCCACTCCCACAAGTGGTAAGCCCAAGTCACTGGCAGATTTGAGGTGATCCCCCGCCAGCACCCCTAAGCCTCCAGAATATACTGGTAGACAATCTACCAATCCAAACTCAGCCGAAAAATAGGCGTAACATTCCTTGGGCTTCTGACTGCGCTGTTTCTGATACCAAGTGCGTTCCTGCAAATAATCTTCTAATTGACGGGCGGCACGATCCATTTGCGCCAGGAAGCCTTCATCTTCCACAACTTCCAAAAGCCGCGCTTGGCTGATTGTACCTAACATCAATAC
>NZ_PJIZ01000146.1 GCF_021596505.1 Nostoc sp. CMAA1605
GCTAGCAAAAGCATCTCGTAGAGAAGTGAAGTGATACTTTCGCGGTCATGATCGAGACTAAGATAGAATAGCAGCAAATCTTACTCAGTAAACAACATGAAACATCAATATTACTGGTTAGGGAAAATTACATTGGCTCTATTCTTAGTTAGTTTTTTATTCTCTTGTCGTACCAAAATCGATAGGTCAACAGAACAAGGTCAAGCTATTGCTCAAGAACAACAAAAAGAACTGACAATTAGCTATGGGGATCTGATTATCAAGGAGCAGTCAGATTATGTGATGATACCTGTGAATGTTAAAGAGACTGATAGAGATCAAGGCAGCATTTTAGATTCCTCTCGTTCTTATAAAGAAAATTATTCTCCTTTATACAACTTAATCTTTTATCGTAAACAAGACGGCGAAACTCATCTACTACTAGATAAAAAAGCAATTATCAATACCTACGAGTGGATAGAAACAAAATCTGCTGGTAAACCCCCTACAAGAGTTTGGTTATATCGAATTATTGATCAAGATACTAACAAAGACAAAAAGCTAGATGCACAAGATGCTGTAATTGGCTATATTTCAGATGTATCAGGAAAAAATCTTCAGCAGGTTACGCCACCAAACACCAAAGTCCTGAATTGGGTTGTTCTCCCCAGTCAAAATGCAGTTTTTATCAGAATTATTAAAGACTCTAACGGGGACAATAAATTTACATCAGCAGACAAGACAAATTTTGTTCGGGTTAGTCTTGAACAACCCAAGATGGGGACGGAAATTATTAGCGAATCCACAGAACAGAAAATCAAATCTTACCTAAAGTAAGACAATTGAGATGACTATTTACCTTCATTATTTCCCTGATTTTCTAGTTCGGGAACAGGATCATAACCACCAGGGTGGAAGGGGTGACAACGTAATATGCGCTTTGTCGCCATCCAGCTACCGCGAAACACGCCAAACCTCTCAATAGCTTCAATTGCATACATCGAACAGGTCGGTTGAAAACGACAAGTGGGAGGAAATAGGGGTGAGATAAATATTCTGTAGCCTTTAATCAACCAAATAAATAATTGCTTCATCATCGTCGCCCAAATCTTATACATTGATAACAAGGGTAAAACGTTTTCTATCTTGTAGCACCTTTGTTAACTCAATTTCCTGATTTCATCCTCACCCCACCACTATGGCTGCAAATTACCATTGTTGCAGCTTGGGTGTTTTTAATTCTAGCGATCGCCGGATTTGTCAATCGTTTTGCAACTAAAGACCCGGAGATTCTCCGCAAAATAGTGCATATTGGTGCTGGTCACGTTATTTTAATTGCTTGGTGGCTAAATATTCCCGCCAGCATCGGCATCGGTGCTTCTATCTTAGCGAGTATTGTCACTTTACTATCTTACATTCTGCCAATTCTCCCTGGTATCAATAGTGTCGGCAGACAAAGTTTAGGGACATTTTTCTACGCTGTTAGCGTCGGGGTATTAGTCGCTAGCTTTTGGTCTCTACAACAACCACAGTATGCAGCTATTGGGATGATGGTCATGTGCTGGGGTGACGGACTCGCTGCTTTAGTAGGTCAACGTTTTGGTCAACACAAGTATAAAGTGTTGGGAACACAGAAAAGCTGGGAAGGTTCTTTAGCCATGTTTTTAGTCAGCTTTTTAGTCTGTTTTCTGATTTTATTGGGTGTATTTGGCAATATTTGGCAAATTTGGGCAGTATCCCTAGCAGTTGCCTTTACTGCTACTAGTTTAGAAGCCTGTTCGTTTCTGGGTGTTGATAACTTGACTGTACCTTTAGGTAGTGCAGTTTTAGCATATGTGTTAATGCAGTCATGGTACTAAGCATTCAGCAATATGGCAATTATCAAAATTCGTAGATTGGGATTAATCGGAGCGATCGCCATTGGTTTGATTTTACGTTTTTGGGATCTAGAACTCAAACCTTTGTGGATGGATGAAGTGATTACTGCCATCTTCAGTTTAGGTAAAAATTATCATGATTTACCTTTAGATGTATTGGTTAATCTCCAAGATATCCCCAAGATTTTTACTTTTCGGTCTGGTGTTAGCTGTGGCGAAATTGCTCAAAATCTGACTAATCAATCTACCCATCCTCCCCTATTTTTTTGTGGGATGTATCGCTGGCTAGGATGGATAGGAATATCTAGTGATGACTGGGTGATGAAATTGCGATCGCTACCCGCGTTATTTGGTGTCGGGGCGATTGTGGCGATATATGCCGTCAATTATCGTGCTTTTTCACAAATATCTGGCATAGTAGCCGCCCTGTTCATGGCAGTGTCTCCCTTTGCTGTCTACCTTTCTCAAGAAGCGCGGCACTATACTTTACCTATGTTCCTCATCACTTTATCCTTATTGGGACTAATGCAAATCCAACAGGATATAAGTCAGGAACGTGTGAGATTTAAGGTATGGTTTTTCTGGACTTTAGTTAATATTATCGGGTTTTATACTCACTATTTTTTTATTTTAGATTTTATCGCCGAGATTTTCACTTTGTCACTATTAATTTATCGGTCTAAATACCAAAATTCCAGCTTTACAAGAAAGATTATATTATATTTTTGTTTATCTATTACCACTATTATTATTTGTTTTCTGCCTTGGCTATTGGTGACTTGGAATCATGCTCAACGGTCTGAAACTAGTTGGCTCAATTCTCCTGGTATTTTCGCACCTTTTTATCAAACCCTGCTCAATTTGGTGTTAATGGTAATCGCTTTACCAGTGGAAAATCAACCATTAATCATCACCATTATCTGCGGATTATTGATGTTAGTTTTTGCTGTGTGGTTAGGAGTGAAGTTATTTCCCAGATCCCAACAGCTATGGAAACAAGATAAAACACATGGAGCTACATTCACACTACTCATGTTTACAGCTGGTGTGATGTTACAGTGTCTGGCGATCGCTTATTTATCCGGTAAGGATATTACGGCTATTCCCCGTTATAGCTTTGTCTATTATCCCAGTTGTTGTGCCTTGCTGGCTGCTAGTTTGAGTGAAATTCCGCCTGCAAAAAGCCGAAATTTTCAACTATTAGCAATTTTGCTAATAGTTGGGGTATTAAGCAGTCTTTTCGTCGTGACTAATTTTGTCTTTCAAAAACCATTTCAACCAGAACAGGTGGCGCGCAATATGAATTCTGCACCATCTTTACCTGTGATGTTGGTAGTTACCTATGATAGTTACCAAGATATCGCTTTAGGACTAAGTTTTGCACTGGCCTTAGAGCAGATCAGAAATCACACATCCCATTCTGATGGTTTTATTGCTGTCAGTAGATCGCCTGATGTATCCAATGTCTGGAAAAAACTATCACAACTCTCAGTTAACGTCACATCACCTTTACATTTATGGATAGTCGCCCCAGGACTCAGACGCAGGGATTACCCTCAACAGTTAAATTTATCTGCACAGACTACCTGTCAAATTGATCCGCAACATCACTACCGCATCGGTGTTCCCTACCAATTGTACCAATGTAATTTTTTGGAAAAGTCGTAATACTTTGGACAAGGTTTTGTAACCATCTTGTCACAATAGCCGCTTAGAATTGTCTATAAGTAAACTTTATGTTTGCTCCTCACACCATACAAACCGCCTCTGACTATGTAAATAGCAGAGGCTTTTTATATTTTCGTTACTAAATTGCAGACATTTTGTGAGAAAAAATATATTTTTGTAAAAAAATGCGGTATACATCAATACTAATGCTTAGTTAAACAGTAAATAATTATTTGCTGCAACTAAATTAAATTCTCACTTAGATGGATATCTATCAGTCGAGTCTCTTGAATACCAAAAAACAAGCATTGGTAAAAGTTGCACCCTGCACACCAGTCCTTGAAGTTATCTATCTGATGAATCAAACACAAGCCAGTTGCGTACTGATTCTAGAACAGGTAAAACTTCTAGGTATTTTTACGAAAACCGACCTCGTGCGATCAGCTACGCTAGGCGGAACGCCATCGCTGACTGCTCCAAGGGAGTTAGCTGATATAACTATTGCTGAGTTTATGAGCCAACCTGTAGTCACTTTAAGTGAAACAGAAGCCCAGGATCTGCCAACGATTTTCAGGAGACTACAACAACATCAGATTAACCACTTACCCGTCACTAACCATCAAGGAGAGTTATTAGGCTTAGTGACATCAGCCACTATCCTAGATATATTACAAAACTGTCATTCTTTTCAATTACTGCAACTGACTGAATTACTCTCCCAAAAGGAAACACCTTCTTGCACCTTTGAATCTCGCTTAAACGATATTCTCAATAGTGCAGTTACCACTTCTATCGTGAGTTTTCGGGTATTTGCTAATTACGATTGGGAATATGAATATCAATCTCTGGGTTGTGAAGCCATATTTGGTTATACATCCCAGGAAATTATCCAAAATAAGCATCTATGGATGTCAAGGGTTCACCCAGAAGATGTGGAAACAGTAATTATGCCCTTGTTTGCAGATATCTTTGCGGGTCGTACCAGCACCGTAGAGTATAGATTTTATCATCAAGACGGTTCTCTCCGGTGGATTTCTGCTACTTACACTTCCCGCCAGGATGTAGAGAACAACTACTGGGTGGTGACAGGGATTAGTAGTGATGTCACAAACCAAAAACAAACAGAAGCAGCTTTTAAAGCCAGTGAAGAACGATGGGAATTAGCGATCGCCGGTACAGAAGAAGCCATTTGGGACTGGGATATTACTAATGATCAAACCTTCCGTTCCCACCGTTGGTATGAGTTACTAGGTTACAAACGCCACGAACTCACCACCTGGGATGGGGAATGGACGAAACGCATTCACCCTGATGATTACGAACGAATTTTAGGTGAGCAAACAGCTTATTTACAGCGACAAACAGACAGCTACAGTGTTGAGTATCGTCTACGGCGAAAAGATGGGAGTTATGGATGGTTTCGCTCCCGTGCTAAAGCTGTGTGGGACGAATCAGGAAATCCCGTCCGCTTAGTTGGTTCTCTGGGAGATATCAGCGATAGCAAAGCCACAGCAATGGCTTTACAAGAGCGGGAAGCTATGCTGCGAACCATTGGTGATAACCTCCCTAATGGGGCAATATATCAAGTTGTTCGAGACGTAGATCGTAGCGATCGCTTCACATATCTGAGTGCAGGAATTGAAACCTTAATGGAAGTCACCGCCGAAGATGCAATCCAAGATTACAGTTTACTTTACCATCAAGTGATCGCAGAAGATATTCCCCAATTCACCACTGCCATTGAGGAATCTTACCAGTATCTTTGTGTATTGAATACCCAAATTCAAATTTGCACCCCTAGTGGTCAAAGAAAGTGGTTGCAGATACGTTCTACACCCCATCGAGATCCAAGCGGTTGCGTGATTTGGGATGGATTAATAGTAGATATTACTGAAACAAAGAACAATGAAGAAACACTCCGCAAAAATCAAGCATTATTAGCAGAATCACAACAAGTCGCCCGTTTGGGTAGTTGGGAGTTTGATTTAGTTACAGAAAAAATTACTTGGACACAACAGTTATTTCACCTCTTCGACTTAGATCCCACCCAACCAGAACCAACTTATCAAGCTAATCTCGAACTGTATCATCCAGAAGATCGGGAAAAATTAGACCAAGCTGTCAAGCGGTCTATGCTGACAGGTGAAACTTATAAATTGCTCCTGCGTAAATTCACCACGGATGATGCTCTCACTTACATTGAAAGCATCGGACACGCCGAGTTTAACAATCAAGGTCAAGTCATTCGCCTGTATGGTACTGCCCAGGATATTACTGAACGCATCGAATCTGAAGAAAAAGTCCGTCATAGTGAAGCAAGACTAGCTACTACGCAAAAAATAGCCCATGTTGGCAGCTGGGAGTTGGATATCAATACACACCAGCGCAGTTGGTCAACGGAAAGTTTTGAAATTTTTGGCTTAGATCCCCAGCAACCGGAACCAACCCCAGCCGAATTTTTAGCGATGGTTCATCCAGACGATCGCGTCGTAGTACAGAGTCACTTTACCGCAACCATTGCACATAATAGCCTGTTCTCCTGTGAATATCGCATTATTCGCCCTGATGGCTCCATTCGTTATCTAGAATCTAGAGCTGAAGTAGCCCAGGATAGACAAGGAAAAGCCATCAAGCTCATTGGAGCAATTCTAGATATTACAGAGCGTAAACAAGCTGAGTTAGAAATAATGCTCAGTCGCAACCTGCGGGAAGCTATTTTTAATGAATCTGCTGACGCGCTGTTTTTGGTGGACACAGAAACTTTAATCATCATTGATTGTAATCAGCAAGCCGTCAAAATGTTTGGCGCATCCAGTAAAGCGGAACTCATCGGGATTGACGGTCGAACTTTACGCAAACAAGGATTAACCCCAGAGGAAATGGCTGATTGCATTAACCAAATTAATCGTCAAGGTTTTTCTAGTAAAGAAGTCGAATGCGTCACTAAACAGGGGAATGTTTTTTGGGGAAACCTGGCTGTAAAACGCATTTTGGTTGCTGGTGAAGATATTAATCTTGTCAGGGTGACAGACATTACACAACAGCAAGCAGCAATGCGCGATCTCCACCAAACCAAACAAGCACTGCTAGAGCAAGAACAATTTTTACGTAGTATTTACGATAGTGTAGGGCAAGCAATTTTTGTCCTTGATGTGATTGATGGTGATTTTCGCTATGTCAGTTTAAACCGCACTCACGAGGTACTTACAGGTCTTTCCCTGAGTGAAATCAATGGCAAAACTCCAGACCAAATTCTGCCAACAGATGCAGCAGCAAGAGTACGCAAAAATTATCAAGATTGTGTTAATAATGGAGCCATTATCACCTATGAAGAGTGTTTACCATTTCAAGGTCAATTAACTTGGTGGATTACTAGCCTGACTCCTTTAAAGGATAAAAACTCACGGATTTATCGAATTGTTGGCAATAGTATTAATATTAGCGATCGCAAACGCACTGAGCAAATGTTAGAATTGCAGGCGGTAATTGCTCGCAACATGGCAGAGGGAATTCTTTTAGTTAGAGCCTCTGACGGTGTAATTGTCTACACTAACCCCAAATTTGATCAAATGTTTGGGTATGACTCTGGAGAATTAATCGGTCAGCATATCTCGATTGTGAATTATGCCGATAGTCCAGAAGCAGCAACAGCAGTTCACGAAGCGATCGCTACTAGCCTTACCCAAAAAATAGAAATTACCTGTGAAGTACATAATGTTAAAAAAAATGGGACACCTTTTTGGTGTAGTGCCACCATCTGCGTCTTTGAGCATCCTGAATATGGTGCAGTCTTTGTAGCTGTGCAGCAAGATATTACAGAACAAAAGCAAGCAGGAGAAAAAATCCAAGCATCATTAAAGGAAAAAGAAGTATTACTCAAAGAAATTCACCATCGCGTCAAAAATAACTTGGGAATTGTCAGTAGTCTCCTGCAAATGCAGTGTAGACGTACCCAAGATCATCAAGCCACAGCTATTCTTCAAGACAGTCAAAATCGGATTGCTTCCATTGCACTCGTACATGAAAAACTCTACCGTTCCGATGACCTGGCGAACATCAATTTTGCTCAATATATTCCTGACTTAACAACACATCTCTTTGACTCTTATAATGTTAATTCTAATCAGATACAATTAAAGATCCAGGTTGAAAACATCAGACTCGACATTGAGACTGCAATCCCCTGTGGCTTAATTATTAACGAATTAGTTTCTAATGCTCTAAAATATGCCTTCCCTGTGAATTATAGAGGCGAAATTCAAGTAATTTTGTCCCAGATCACCAACCATGATTTAACACTTACTGTCCGTGACAACGGCATCGGATTACCTGCGGAATTTGAGCAGAAAAAAAGCAAAACTCTCGGTATGACTCTGATTCAAGGTCTAGTCAAACAGTTGAGAGGTCAGCTAGAAATTTACAGTCGCCAGGGAACGGAATTTAAAATTTCCTTTACAGCAGGTAGGGTATAAGTATGGTCACTCTTTCCTCAAATAAACAGAATATGGCAACTATTAAGGTGTTAGTTGTCGAAGATGAATATATCTTGGCCATCAATCTCCAAGAGACCTTAGAATCCTTGGGCTACACTGTTGTCGATATTGCCGATACAGCCGAGTTAGCAATTACTAAAGCTAGCGAATTACGCCCTAATTTAATCCTCATGGATATTCGATTAAGAGGGCAAACTGACGGTATCCAAGCCGCAGAAATTATTTGGGATATTCTTCAAATTCCTATTATTTACGTCACAGGACATTCTGACCAAAGCACTGTAGAAAGAGCTACACTCACCTTTCCTTTTGGTTACATCCTCAAACCTATTAGGGAACAAGAACTGTATGTAGCTATTCAAACAGCACTCAACCGCTACGAACGTGAACAATTTTTGTGTTCTGTATTGCGGGGAATGGGGGATGGAGTAATTGTGATTGACACACAATTAAAAATTAAATACATGAATCAAGTTGCCGAAGCAATTACAGGATGGCGACTCAATGAAGTCAAAAATCAAATAATTACAGAGATTTTAAAACTGATTGACGAAAAATCTCAACAACCTGTACAAAATCCTCTCATCTTTGCTATCCAACAAAAAAGCACCGTCTATTTTAGTGGTAACACTCTCTTAGAAACGAAAGATGGTTCACTCATACCAGTTGCAGATAGTGCAGCTTGTCTAAAAGACTATTATGGTGAAGTGACAGGAGCCGTTATGGTGTTCGCGATGACACCCAAAGGCGAATTACAGAAGAACGTAACCTAGCGGCTGAACGTTCTCGTCAACTAGAACTGCGAATTGCAGAAATGCAAAAAATTAATCAATTGAAAGAGGATTTTTTAGCCGCTACCTCCCATGAAATGCGAACGCCATTATCAAATATGAAAATGGCTATAAATACACTAAAAAATATTATCGAACAACAGAATATTTTCAAAGCTTTTGCGACAGAAGCTTTTGAAACTACATTACATTATTTAAATATTCTTAATCATGAATGTGAACAGGAATTAAACTTAGTTGATGATTTGCTGAGTATGCGAATCATGGATGCAGAAGTTTATCCTTTAGAATTAACTAAAATTCAAGTTCAAGAATGGCTACCTCAGTTAATTCAGGGATTTCACAATATTACTCAAACTCAACAGCAAATTTTGGAAGTTAGTATTGCACCAGATTTACCAACTTTAGTTTCTGATTTAAGTATTTTGCATCGGATTTTTTCAGAGTTACTTACCAATGCTTGTAAGTATACTCCTCCAATGGAAAGAATTACGGTAACTGCCCATTTTACCAATAACCCCAGCCGTAATGAAAATCCAGTTGTTAAAGATGACGGCATTGAATTTCACTTATTGCCATCTTTACAAATCAGTGTGCATAATTCAGGGGTAGAGATTCCCATAAAAGAACAATCTCGTATTTTTGAACCCTTTTACCAAATTCCTCAAAACAAAATACCAGATAAGCTATCAATTTTTGATAAAACTTTACCTATCAATAAATTTGAGGCTTGGCAAAATCGCAGCACAGGCTTGGGGTTAGCATTAGTAAAAAAGTTAGTGGAGTATCTCCAAGGTACAATTGAGGTAATAAGTAGTAATAATTTAACCACTTTTACAGTACAGTTACCTTTAAATTTAATGGTAAAGAAAGAGATATTAACAGGGAATAAGGACTAGTCAATAATGTTACTAGCTTCAGTTCACCCCTTTTTTTAAAGGGGGGTTAATACAAATTCAAAATTCAAAATTCAAAATTCAAAATTAAGAAAATGAGACTCAGCATAGCTTGTGGCGTTTGCAGTTGAATCACATTTTTAGTGAATTGGTATGATACCAATTCGTATGGAATAACGTCCCGCTTCTCTACGAGACGCTACGCGAACGCTAACACATACTATAAGATTTGTGTGTACCGTAGTGGCAAAAGGGGAGGAAATATATTTTCTTGTTTCCCTTTTGTTAAAAAGTCACCACACTGCGAATTGATTCACCTTTGTGCATTAAATCAAAAGCATCATTAATTTGCTCAATAGGCATTACATGGGTAATTAAATCATCAATATTAATTTTTCCATCCATATACCAATCAACAATTTTCGGTACATCTGTGCGTCCCCTCGCACCACCAAAAGCTGAACCCTTCCACACGCGTCCAGTCACTAATTGAAACGGACGAGTGCTAATTTCTTGTCCTGCACCTGCTACACCAATAATTACACTCACACCCCAACCTTTGTGACAGCATTCTAAGGCTTGACGCATGACTTTGACATTGCCGATACATTCAAAGCTGTAATCAGCACCACCTTTAGTTAAATCAACTAAGTAACTAACTAAATCTCCCTCTACTTCATTGGGGTTGACAAAATGTGTCATCCCAAATTTTTCTGCCAAAGCGCGCTTGCTGGGATTAATATCTACCCCCACAATCATATTTGCTCCTACCATCCGCGCCCCTTGGATGACATTTAAGCCAATGCCCCCCAAACCAAACACTACTACATTCGCCCCTGGTTCTACTTTGGCAGTATAAATAACTGCGCCTATACCTGTAGTTACGCCACAACCGATGTAACAAACCTTGTCAAAAGGGGCATCTTCCCGAATTTTTGGCAACGGCGATTTCGGGCAGCACTGTATAGTTAGCGAACGTAGAAGTACCCATGTAGTGATGTATCATTTCTCCGCCAATTTTGAAGCGGCTAGTACCATCAGGCATGACACCCCGCCTTGGGTAGAACGAATAGCTTGACAGAGATTTGTTTTAAAGCCTGAGACAATAAGCACATTGGCGGCACTCAGGTGTGTATAAGGGAATGACATGATCTCCTGGCTTGACACTG
>NZ_PJIZ01000147.1 GCF_021596505.1 Nostoc sp. CMAA1605
ACCATCTACATCAATAATGCCGATATATTTTTTACTGGACTTAAACCAGAGTCGGCAAACAGTTTTAGATACCTTATTATCAAAGTTGATGCCAAAATAGTTTTTGTAGCTCTAGATTGAAGCTGGCTAATATCAATAACTTCTCGTAAAATAGCCTTCACAATTAAAAAACCTTCCATTTCTTCCTCTGTTATAGAAATTTCATTATCAGATAAGGAAGAATCTGCTTCTGTGTCTACTTCTGTATCTTGATTAGAAGTAGATTGTGCGCTGAAGTTATAGTGTCAGGAAGATCAATAGCTGATTTTAATCTATCTGTGATTCTGTCATTAATAAATTCCTTGAGAGAACGCTTTGTAATTTCTGTAAATTTATCTGTGACTGATACAGTTAATCTTCCTGTGTATACTTGGCTAGCAAAAAATTTAACAAATTCCGGTGATGGTTCAGTAAGCTGCTCTGCCATAAGTCGCTTAATCTCTTTTGTATAAAGAAGATTTTTGGCAAAATCTGCCATCTGCTCAGGATTAAACGCTATTTTAGAAAACCGTTTAAGCTCATGCACCATAGATTCATTAAAATCCATCATGTTGAACTCGAAGAATGGTTTCTCATCCATAACATTAGTTTTCTCTGTATCAGTATAAAACCTATAGAGAATACCATTAGTTAAAATACCAAACTTAGCTTCTGTCGCGTGAAAGTATCTGTGTAATTGTGAGCTATGTTTTGGATGTTCTAGACTCGCCCCACACCATTTACATTCAATAAGAATGATAGGAACACCATTCATGTTAATTGCATAATCTACTTTTTCTCCTTTTAAACCAGGTACATCAGCCGTAAACTCAGGGCAAACTTCTGTTGGATTAAAAACGTTATACCCTAGTGCATTAATGAAAGGCATAACAAAAGCGTTTTTGGTAGCTTCTTCAGTCAATACTTGCTCTTTTAGTTTTGGTATTTGCTGAGAGACAGCTTTTATTTGATCAATAAAATCCATAGTTTTTAGTAGATGAAACTAGTTAGAATACGAATGCAAGTAACCTATTTTTAATAGCTAAATAAATATAGCCTTTCTCAGTCTAGTGAAGTACAATAACAACAATGAGTAAACCAATTAAAAATATCATCTAAAGAGACTTGGCTAAAAGCAGTTTCAATTGCTATTACTAAATCTGGATAACTCCTAGCACCGATAGAACGGAGTGCATTCTTAATCTTTGACCAACAATTTTCAATGGGTGAAAAATCAGGAGAATACGGTGGTAAATAAATCAACTTAGCTCCAGCAGATTCGATGAGTTTTTCAATATCCCCACCTTTATGAATTGAGCAATTGTCCATGATTACATAATCACCTTTCTTCAGTTTCGGAACTAGTTTTTGCGAAATATAAGCCTCAAATGTTAGACCATCAGTCGCTCCTAAAATACTGTATTGGCTAACGACTCCTCTCAAACCAATTGCACCAATTATCGAAACATTTTTACTACGTTTTTGCGGTCTTTGACCATGCGCTCTTTCACCTTTTTTGGCACGAGCAGACTGTCTGTCCAAAGATAGATTCGCTCCGGCTTCATCTAGAAATATCAGCTTTTGGGCTGGTATTCCTCGTATTTGTAGCCAAAACTGTAATCTTAACGATTGAACTCTTGGAGTATCTTTTTCTGCGGCGTGCAATGTTTTTTTTTAAGCTAATTTCCATCCTCTTTAACATTCTGTCTACTGTCGAAATTCCAATGGTTATTCCTGTTTTTTGTTTGAGTAGCTCCCGAATTTCTGATAAAGTGGCATCATTTTTGGCTTCTACTATTTCCTGAAGCACATTCAATTGCTGAGAGTTTAGCTTTGGTGGCGTTTGTTGTGTTCTGACTTTCGGTGCGATATTTCCTGTTTCTCTATACTGTTTCAGTAATTTCTCTATAAATCCTAAAGTTACACCAAATCTTTCTGCTAACTTTCGTTGTGATATTCCATCTTTTAAATATGTATCCAGTATCTTTTGACGCAAATCGAGGGAATATGCTTTCATTTTTACCCTAGACTAGTATGTACAGCTTTATTTGCTCAATTGTACTTCAGCAGACTGGGAAAGGCTATAAGTAAATTTGCATTATAAATTACATCATCACCGTAATATTATCTCTGTGCCACCGAGTTATTACTGTTCTTAAACAAAGGTTTTACTGACAAAAATCTGGTAAAATTACTTACAGAAATAAGACTTATTGTTATCCCGTTCAAGAGAAATATGTAGGGTGCGTCAGTGCAAGAAAACCTAGTTAAACCAAGAAATTTTTATACTGACGCACCCTACCGACTCAATGTTAGTGGAGTAGTGCGATGGGCTACGCCCCACCGGAGGCGATCGCACGAAATATTTTGATAAGCTACGATCAACACAAGTTGGCAATTACTGTTAATTTATGGAAACATCAAAATTTACTACTCAGAGAGATAACACACAACTAGAAACAATAGACATCGCTGTAAAACCTCAAAGCATAAACCGACGCGAGTTTATGAAATTGCCATTAGAAGAAAGGCGGCGCATACTAGCAGAACAAGCCGAGCAAATATTACTACATTACCAACAAGATAAAGAGTGGCAAGAATTAGAGACAGGAAACTTGCTTGACTACTAGCTCTCCTACTTTTTAAACGGCGCGATATTACGAAATAGGTAATTGACACTTAAAGTCACTCAAGTATTATTATACTCAATAATAATATCCTGCCCGAAGGACATGAAGCCTACAAACGAACAAACCCAGGGACTCTACAGACTGTGTTATCGACTAACAAATGTCATTTATCCTGGATGGCAATGCAAAAGCATCGAACTTGTTAGAGTAGATGAACGTACTGGCAATTTATATGTACTTGCGGCTGGAGAAGATATGGACTTCGAGATTAAACCAACCGGAGGCTTTGAACCATGACAACAACTAAGTACCAAGCAATGAGCTTGAATGAATTACGCCGCTATGTTCTTACCCATCGAGAAGATATTACAGCTTTTCATGTGTATATTGATCGTTCAAAGTCTGAAGGCAGAATGATCAGTTTAGATATAAATGATGAGAATTGGGAAGACAAAGTTAAAAAGGCAATCAAAGATAGTTCAACTGCTATTCGTTGGTACTGTGACAAAACAGTAGAAAATAGCGTTGAAGTTAAAACAATTAGTCAATGGTGGAGTCAGTTAAATAATAAAGGCGTTATGCTATATCACATTACCGGAATGGAAATTGATAAAGAAACTGGTATTTGGGAAGCAATTCAACTTACCCCACCAGTGCAATTAAAAATTGTTGAGCCACGTTTAGAAATTGGAAAATTTACTACATTAGTTCAATACAAAGACCAAGATGGATTTCCCAATCAAATAGAGGCAGTTGCTATTGATTTAGATATTGAAAAGCAAAATTTATTTATTTGGCCAAATACATCAGCAGAAGTCTTTATTTTTTCTCAAGAGACAACCTTATGATATTACATAAAAATTTCTGGAGCTAGATTAATCAGTTTTGAGTGCATGAGCTGTGTTAGCTGACTATAGATATCGCTGTTAGTGGAGTAGTGCGATGGGCTACGCCCCGCCGGAGGCGATCGCACGCAACATTTCGATCAGCTACGATCAACATGAGCAGTTGACTTATTCTGTCTTCAGCTATTTCTCATCTAAGTGGCTTATCCTAGTGAAAGGGGTAATAAGAACCGGAAAATTCAGGAATACAGGAATATTCGGTTGTTTTACTCAATATTACCCTTAATTATTGGATAGAAACAGTAACACTTAGGTCATCCCATGATTCCCAAGTATCAACCGCGATTCAATGGTAAGCTCAAACTGCTGCTGTTATTTATTTCGGTAGTCCTCTTAATTATCGCTGCTCAACAATTTAACTTTCCAGGAATTTTACAAACACTCGTCGCTAGGGTTAATAGTTTGGGTGTTTGGGGAGCGATCGCCTATATAATTATTTACAATTTAGCAACTTTATTATTTATTCCAGGTTCCTTACTCACACTGAAAGCCGGGTGTTTATTTGGTGTTGTGTGGGGTTCAATTTATGTATTAATTGCCGCACTTATCGGCGCAACTTTAGCCTTTCTTATCGGTAGATATTTATCACGCGATTGGGTGACTCGTCTACTAGATAAATATCCTAAATTTAAAGCAATTGATCAAGCTGTGGCTCAAGAAGGCTGGAAAATTGTTTTATTGACTCGACTATCACCTATCTTTCCTTTTAACTTGTTAAATTACGCCTTTGGAGTTACACAGATTTCTCTTAAGGACTATATTTTAGGTTCTTTAGGGATTTTGCCGGGAACTGTGATGTATGTTTATATTGGGTCTTTAGCTACTGATTTGGCAACTCTAGATAATACTCATCAACAAGTTACACCAGAAGCCAAAATGCTACAGTTGGCAATGCAAATTATCGGTTTAATTGCTACTGTTGGTGTCACTATATATGTAACTAAAATTGCTCAAAAAGCTCTAGCGAAAAGTATGGTGATAGAGGTAGAGGGCAGGGAGCAGGGGGCAGGGGAAAAGAGTTAGAAGAAAAGAATTATAAGGAAAGATTTATAGGATAATAAATTAATGGGAAATATATTTAATTACAAGATTATTAGATTATTTAGTTTAGTATTTTTGACAGTGGCAATTTCTGTGTTGGTAAATACAGATTTTGCTGTAGCCCAGACTACAAATGATGTGAATCTCTGGAATCCTCAAACTCTTTTACGTCAGGCTTTGCAGTGGATTGATAGTTTGGGAACAGTCGGCGCGATCGCTTTTACTGCACTATATATAATTGCTACTGTTGCTTTCTTACCTGGCTCAATCCTCACCTTGGGTGCTGGTGTGGTGTTTGGCGTAGTTTGGGGTGCAATTTATGTTTTCATTGGTGCAACCTTGGGTGCAACAGCTGCTTTCTTGGTGGGACGTTATTTAGCACGGGGTTGGGTAGCCAAGAAAATCGCTTATAACAAAAAATTTGCCGCCATTGACAGGGCTGTGGGTAGAGAAGGTTTAAAAATTGTTCTGTTAACCCGACTTTCCCCCATATTCCCGTTTAATCTCTTAAATTACGCCTTCGGAATTACAGGGGTTTCACTTACTGACTATTTTATTGGCTCTGTGGGCATGATTCCCGGAACTATCATGTACGTTTACATTGGTTCGCTTGCCGGAAACCTCGCTATGATTGGGACTGAAGGTCAACCCACTAACCCTACAGCACAATGGATAATTCGCATCGTGGGTTTTATCGCTACCGTCGCCGTCACCATCTACGTCACCCGCATTGCTCAAAAAGCCTTAGAAGAAGAAATTTCGTAGAGGGTATGAGTGCTGAGTGCTGAGTGCTGAGTAATGAGTAATAAGTAATGAGTAATAAGTAATGAGTAATAAGTAATGAGTAATAAGTAATGAGTGATGACTAATGACTATTGACCATTGACCATTGACCATTGACCATTGACTATCGGAGATACCATCAATGTCTAATTCTGAGCTAGAGAGAGTTATTATGCGCCCGGTGGATGAGTATAACCAGAAGTTGGTGGGTTATGTGCATCCGCCTAATTGGGTGAATCCTCAACCGGCTGATTGTTATGACTTGGTGGTCATTGGTGCGGGAACTGCGGGGTTAGTGGTGGCGGCTGGTGCGGCTGGGTTGGGTTTGGGGTTGAAGGTAGCATTAATTGAAAAGCATCTCATGGGTGGGGATTGCTTGAATGTGGGTTGTGTCCCATCTAAAACGATAATTCGGTCGGCGCGGGTGGTGGGGGAAATTTGGAATGCGAAGAATTTGGGTGTGAATATTCCCAAACAACAAATCGAAATTGATTTTCCTACCGTTATGCAAAGAATGCGGCGCATTCGGGCGGGAATTAGTCATCATGACTCAGCAGAGCGTTTTTCATCCTTGGGTGTGGATGTATTCTTAGGTAGTGGTCGTTTTGCTAGCAAAGATACGGTAGAAGTCGGCGGTAAAATCCTCAAGTTTAAAAAAGCAGTAATTGCTACTGGTGCGCGGGCGGCAAAACCAGCCATTCGGGGATTAGAAGCGGCTGGTTATTTAACGAATGAAACGGTGTTTTCTCTCATCCAAAAACCTGGACGGTTGGCGGTAATTGGTGGCGGGCCTATTGGTTGCGAATTGGCGCAAGCATTCCGGCGTTTGGGCTGTGAGGTGGTGCTGTTCCATAGTGGTTCTCATGTCCTGAATAAAGAAGATGGGGACGCAGCGCAAGTTGTGCAGCAAGCTTTAATCCAAGAAGGTATTCGTTTAGTTTTAAATTGCAGATTAGAAGAAGTCGTGACAGTTACGGAAGGTAAGCGACTGTATTTTTCTGTGAATGGTTATCGAGATTCGGTGACAGTAGATGAAATTCTAGTGGGTGCTGGACGCGCGCCCAATGTGGAAGGACTGAATTTAGAAGGTGTGGGTGTAGAGTATGACAAACACCAAGGTGTGAAGGTGAACGATTATCTGCAAACCACCAACCCAAAAATTTATGCGGCTGGGGATATCTGCATGAATTGGAAATTTACCCACGCAGCCGACGCAGCCGCTAGGATTGTCATTAAGAACACCTTATTTTCTCCCTTCGGCTTGGGAAGGTCAAAGTTGAGTAGTTTAGTTATGCCGTGGGTGACGTACACTGACCCAGAAATTGCCCATGTTGGGTTGTCTGAGAGGGAAGCTAGAGAAAAGGGAATTGATGTAGTGACAATAAAAATTCCTTTTAGTAGTGTAGACCGAGCGATCGCAGACGGACAAGAAGAGGGATTCTTGAAAATTCACCACAAAAAAGGTTCTGATGAAATCATTGGTGCTACAATTGTCGCTAGCCATGCAGGCGAGACGATTTCAGAAATCACCACAGCAATTGTTCATAAAATCGGGCTAAGTAAACTCAGCAGTGTCATTCATCCCTACCCCACCCAAGCGGAAGCAATTAAAAAAGCCGCCGACGCTTATCGCAGGACACTATTAACACCAAGGACTAAAAAAATCTTAGGATTGTTAACTAAATTTTCTTAATTAGGGGTGTAGGGGTGTAGGGGTGTAGGGGTGTAGGGGTGTAGGGGTGTAGGGGTGTAGGTGGAAGACTTTACCAGTCCCCAATCCCCAGTCCCCAGTCCCCAGTCCCCAGTCCCCATTCAATCCCCTTGCGGATACTCATTCCATAGAGTTGTAATCTCGCGTAGACTTTGATGATTCCCATTCCCCAAAATCAAATGATCTAACAACGGTATCCCTAATAATTGCGCCCCTGCTAACAGTTGGCGTGTTAATTCTATATCTTCTGGACTAGGTTCTACATTGCCTGAAGGGTGATTATGAGCAATTATCGCCCGTGTTGCGCCTTGACGAATCACTTCCCGAAAAATTTCACGGGGAGAAGCTAAGGTTTCGGTGGCTGTACCAATGCTAATTACTTGTGTCCCCAGGAGACGATTTTTCACATCTAATAATAAGACAGCAAATCTTTCTTGTGCTTGCCACATGAGGTCTTGACTCAAAGCCGCCGCAGCCGCCATTGGGCTATCAATTGGTGTACGGTCTAAGGGACGAGATTGGAAGGCGCGTTTACCTAATTCAATGGCAGCTAAAATGGTGGTGGCTTTAGCAGGGCCAATTCCTGGTATCTGCATTAACTCCGCAGGTGTGACTTCTCGCAACACTGCTAAAGGGTCACGTTGATGTTTGCTTAATTCTTGTAAGATATATTGCCCTAAACCCACGGCGGAAAGTTTACCAGGCCCTTGTCCTGTACCTAAAAGAATTGCGATTAATTCGGCTGTAGCGAGGATTTTCGGCCCATAGGTCATTAACCGTTCACGGGGACGCTCATTTTCAGGTATATCAGCAATTCTTAGGCAATAGGTCATAAAATCACTACAAAAATAGCCACCGTAGATGCAACTATTTTTATTTATGCCCTGTTTGCGATCGCAATTACCCTATCTTGAGGAAATCTTTAAATTTCAGCTTATTTATGACCCAAACAGTGAGGTGATCCTAACATGGAAAAGATAGACCAGTATCGTACATATATCCAACACTTATTAACTGAATACGCCAAAGGAAGCCCATCAGATGATAAAGTCGAAACACAACTAATTTTTGATAGTGAACAGGATCATTATCAGGTTGTTTATACAGGTTGGAAAAATCGCCGACCAATGTATGGCTGTGTCTTACATCTTGATATCAAGAATGACAAAATTTGGATACAGTATGATGGTACAGAAGTTGGGATTGCTAATGAGTTAGTTGAATTAGGAGTTCTCAAGGAAGATATTGTTTTAGCATTTCATGAGCCTTTAGTCAGACAGTATACAGGGTTTGCAGTTGGTTGACTGAAAAACAAACCGCATCCTTTGGTGGGTACGGTTTGTTAACGATCATAAAATTACTGAAACATTTGTGTGGCTTTGAGCATATGGTAAGTAATAATTAGCTGTGTCAGTGCGAGGGGGTAACTTTGTAGAGTTTCTCCAGTTGTACCGGCGATTTTACCAATTTCGGGGTTGCTTTCGCGATCGCATACACTTCTTAAGTGAGGCATATCTGAACAGATAATATGTTCTAATTTATTTACCTGTTCTAAGGTGGCGTGACCATCCACTGCTAGGACATCTACGGGTTTACTCATGTCTCGGTCTAATCCCAGGCGAATCGCTGACCCATCATTATTATTGTCGGTCAAATTAATAATGGGGGTAAAATCTGGGTGGGGAATGGTGGGACGTAAAACTAAACGCACATTTAAATGTCCGTTGGTTTCATCGCTTGCACCTTCTGGTGGATAGAAACTCACCACTATATCCGACCATTGTCTTTGAGGACGAATAAATTGTTCGGAATCTGGTTCGCGTTTTTCTAATTCTGCTAATACTTGTTCTGGGGTGTAGCCGCGTTTTTGGGTGTCTCGTTTAACTTTCCATTTAGCGCGTAAGTCTTCTGGCGGTGCTAGGTAGACTTTAACATCATAACAATCACGGGCTGCACGGGTAGAATAACCAAGCAAGCCTTCGATAATGACAAATTTATTCGGTTTTATATACTGTGGGGCTTCAAAAGTCCCTGTTTTGTGACTATAAACGGGTTTAAGAATGGGTTGACCTGTACGCAGCAAAGATAAATGCTGCTGCATGATATCTAAATGATTGCAGTCTGGGTGTAGGGCTGTAATCCCAATTTCTGCCCGTTGCTGGCGGTCATATTTGTGGTAATCATCTGTACAAATGAGTGTGACATTTTCTGTACCTAGTACCTGAGCAATTCCTCTAGTGAGTGTAGTTTTTCCCGCAGCACTATCACCAACAATACCAAGAATTATTGGACGACTCATTTGTACCCCCCAATACCAGCAAGTTTAATCATTAATTTTGCAAAGCATTTTTTTATATTTTAGAGGTGTTTTGCAAAAGTATATCAATCATAAAGTTTTGTGCAACATCTCTACACATAATTGGGAATAGGGAATGGGGAATGGGGAATAGGAACTAAGCTTTTTTGAGTTTTATTAAAGTTTCCCAGGTGTTAGATAAAAGAAGTATTGCGATATCTGCATAATGGCAGTTGCTTTGAGATATACCAGAATAGTAAGCTGCGTTGGGATCATGATGGGGTATGAATTTATGGTGACAATAGATGTTGCAAAATTAGAACAAATTGATCAGTTTCACAATCTGCAATTAACTTTGCGCGATCGCTGGAAAACTATCGAACTATTTGATACTGGGGAAGCTGATATTATTGTGGTTCCTTCTTTAAGTATTGACCAGCGTGAGATCCAAAAGGTAGAGGGTTTTGAACATTATGAAGAAAGGTTACTTTTTGCTCTGATGCGGTTAAGAAATCCCCGCACTAGGTTAATTTATGTAACTTCAATGCCCTTACATCCCAGCATTATTGATTACTATTTACAATTACTTCCTGGTATTCCTTTTTCTCATGCACGTAATCGCTTACTCTTGCTTTCAACTTACGATTCTTCACCTAAACCCCTAAGTCAAAAAATTTTAGAACGTCCGCGATTAATCGAAAGAATTCGTCAAGCTATCAGATTAGAAAAATCATTGATGGTCTGCTACAATTCGACTGATTTAGAAGCAGAATTATCGCTCAAATTAGACGTACCATTATATGCGGCTGCACCAGAGTTGCAAATTTGGGGGACAAAAAGTGGTAGTCGGCAAATTTTTGCTCAAAGTGGTGTTCCTCACCCTGATGGTAGTGAATTAGTCTGGAATCCTCAAGATTTAGCAGAAGCAGCTAGTGAGTTATGGGAACGTCAGCCAACATTACAACGGATGGTAGTCAAACTCAATGAGGGGATTTCTGGAGAAGGAAACGCACTCCTTGATTTGCGTCCCATCATGCACTTAGCACCAGGACAAGGTACTCATTTAGAAAGAGTAGCAGCAATTAGCGATCGCTTCTCTACCATGCGCTTTCAAGCTAAACAAGAAAATTGGCTGAATTTTGCGGGAAGAATTGCGGAATTAGGTGCAATTGTCGAGGCTTTTATAGAGGGAGAAATCAAACGTTCTCCTAGCGTTCAAGGACGCATTACTCCTACTGGAGAAGTCGAAATCCTCTCTACCCATGACCAAATTCTCGGCGGCCCCGACGGACAAATTTATCTCGGCTGTCGCTTCCCCGCCGATGAAAGTTATCGTTTACAACTGCAACAATTAGGATTGAAAGTTGGGAGAAAATTAGCAGAAAAAGGTGCTTTAGAAAGATTTGGTGTAGATTTTATTGTTGTTGATGTAGGTAAGGGTAAATGGGACATCCAAGCAATTGAAATTAACCTTCGCAAAGGTGGTACTACCCATCCCTTCATGACCTTAAAATTATTGACAAATGGTCGTTATGACCTATCTACAGGGTTATTTTATAGTCAACAAGGTCGTCCTAAATATTACATTGCTACAGATAATCTGCAAAAAGACCGCTATCGAGGATTATTACCTAATGATTTAATGGATATCATCGCCCATCACAGATTACACTTCGATAGTTGCACAGAAACCGGCACAGTTTTTCATCTCATGGGTTGTCTATCTCAGTTTGGCAAGGTGGGATTAACTAGTATTGGTGATTCACCCCAACAAGCAGAAGATATCTACAACAAAGTTATTAAAGTCCTCGACACAGAAACCAAGGCGGAAACTCCGAATTTTTCGCTGTTTTCAGATTACACTTTCCCTGTAATTTGGGATGGGTATAGTTGAATAGAATTATGGGGGTATAAGCAAAGAGAAGATAAATTACAACTCCCTTATACCCTCATACCCCTACACCCCTAAACCCCTAACTTAACTGATTGCGAAATTTATTCACACTAATAGTTAATAAAACAACAGCAAAGGCGACTAACGCTAAAACATTCATCCATAGCACATCTAAACCCACACCTTTAAGTAAAATTCCCCGCACGATCGCAATATAATGACGTAGGGGATTGAGTAGAGATAAGACTTGGAAGACAGGAGGCATGGCTTCAATGGGTGCGATCGCGCCAGAAGTCTGTACCATTGGTAAATTAATGAAGAAAGATGTCAGCACTACTTGCTGCTGGGAACTACTGATAGTAGCTAACATAATCCCTAAGCTAATTCCCACAAATACATACATACTGGATAATGCCAGAAATAATAGAAAATTACCACGAAATGGCACATGAAATATTACCGTTGCTATAGTGATAGCCAGTAAAACATCCCCCATTAATAAAAATGCTAAGGGAAAAATTTTAGACAATAATATTTCCCAGTTTGCCGCCGGTGTCATTAATAATTGTTCTATAGTTCCTGTATCTTTCTCCCTCACAACTGTAACTGCTGACACTAATGTGCTAATTAATGTCAACACTAAACCCATAACTCCTGGTACGAAAAC
>NZ_PJIZ01000148.1 GCF_021596505.1 Nostoc sp. CMAA1605
AGGTTTAATTAAATTACAATCAGGGGCAAATATTCAACAAGTGCAAGCTGCATTAAAATCACGGCTATCACAAGATGTTAAAGTGTTAACTCATCAGCAATTTATTGAATTTGAAAATAATTTTTGGCGTACTAATTCCCCCATAGGATTCATTTTTAGCATTGGGGTATCAATGGGTTTTGTCGTAGGGGTAATTATTGTTTATCAGGTTTTATCTACAGATGTGAATGCTCACCTGAAAGAATATGCCACCTTTAAAGCCATAGGATATCGTCACTACTACTTGCTAGGTGTGATTTTTGAAGAAGCTGTAATTTTAGCCTTATTAGGATTTTTCCCAGGGTTAGTAGTATCTTTAGGACTTTATCAATTAACCCGCAGTGCCACTAATTTACCCATCTACATGACCATTATACGAGCATTGCAGGTATTGATACTAACCATTATTATGTGTGCAATTTCGGGTGCGATCGCCACACGCAAACTACAAGCCGCAGACCCCGCAGATATGTTTTAGTCAATAGTCAATAGTCAACAGTCAATAGTTTTTTCTCTCCTGCTACCTTGTCTACCTTGTCCATATTCCAATGCCCAATGCCCAATGCCCAATGCCCCATTCCCAATGCCCAATTCCCTAATCATGTTTACTGCCATTTCTATTCGGAATCTTGACCATTACTTTGGTAATGGTTCACTGCGTAAGCAAGTTTTATGTAATATCAATTTGGAAATTAATCAAGGTGAAATTGTGATTTTAACAGGGCCATCTGGTTCTGGTAAAACTACATTATTAACCTTAGTGGGTGGATTGCGTTCTGCACAGTGTGGAAGTTTACAAGTGTTGGGACAAGAACTCTGTAGTGCAGATGCAGAAAAATTAGTCCAGGCGCGACGTAATAACGGCTATATATTTCAATCTCATAACCTCCACGGCAGTTTAACAGCACTGCAAAACATCAAAATGGGTTTAGAGTTACACCAGCATATTGAACTTGAGGAAATAGAAACTCGTGCAGTGCAGATTTTAGAACAAGTGGGGTTAGGAAATCACCTCCATTATTATCCCAACCAACTGTCTGGAGGTCAAAAACAGAGAGTGGCGATCGCTCGCGCTTTAGTCAGCCATCCCCAAATTGTTTTAGCTGATGAACCTACAGCCGCTTTAGATAGCCAGTCTGGTCGAGATGTAGTCAACCTGATGCAAAAACTTGCTCAAGAACAAGGTTGTACTATCTTGATGGTGACTCATGACAATCGCATCCTCGATATAGCCGATCGCATTGTAAACATGGAAGATGGCAAGTTGGTCAATAGTCAGAAGTCATTAGTCATTAGTCATTAGTCAATGGTCAACAGCCAACACTGTTGGGGCTTCCAGAAAATAAACTATCTAATTTATCTGCTTTAAAACAACTGTCTTTCCCCCTGCTCCCGTTCGGCTGACGCTCACGGCGGAAGCCTGCCCCCTGCCCCCTTGCCATCAAGGTGATAGTATATTTTTTTAACTGGAGTTACTTTACCCTTCCTCATTCTTCACATACTTGTCGTATGGTCGTAATATTGCTGCCATAACTCTCTGACATAGTAATAATGTATTTGGTTACAAAATGCTTTTTTTGGGTTACAAGGTAGGTCTTCCTGCCTTTTTTATTGCCAAATTTCCGAGATAGGATTTTCTGACGGGTAGTTGTAAACTATTAGACTATCAAAATTAATAGTTGAAGTTGAGTTAGAAAGTCCTATGAATGACCTTCAGTCCTTGCGGTTGTTCGGTTTTATATTCGGTGGTATTGGTAGTATTTTGTTGGTAGTTGGTATAGTTTTGACTCTGAAGACGCGTTCCTTTGTTGCCACTTCCGTAATCACCCAAGGAACAGTTATAGATTTCAAACGACGTTCTAAAGTCTATTATCCAGTCGTAGAATTTACACCATCTTCTGGTGATACCACAGTATTTGAAGCTAACTCAGGCAGTAGCACACCGGAATTCCAAATGGGTCAGCAAGTCGAAATTCTCTATAGTCCCCAACAGCCAAATGATGCCGTGATTCACTCCTGGCTAAATTTATGGTTGTTACCTGCAACGTTTACTGGGATGGGAGCAATTTTCTTCCTGATAGGAGGAGTTGCATTACTCAACTCATTTCCTTAACTACTAAGACTATGGAACGATAAGTAGATGGCATTACACATATTATTTTCTCATCCCTAATCCTAGCCGATCGCGCTTGCGCTACGGGAACAAAAATCAAAACAGCATCGCTACGGATGTACGGTTATTTTCAAAAAACAGGTAGGGTTACTGTATCTATAGATATTGTTTATTAATTTAAAATCATAATTATTTATGCTTGGCACTATACCTAGCAAAGACAAAATCTCTCATCTTAGAAAAAAAACTTAAAGATAATTTTTACAGGAGGCTGGTAGATGGCTGCAACCGACTTCAAGGACTATTACGCGATTTTGGGCGTTAGTAAAACTGCCAGTCCTGAAGAAATTAAACAGGCGTTTCGCAAACTAGCCCGCAAGTATCACCCTGATGTTAATCCTGGTAATAAGCAGGCTGAAGCAAGCTTCAAAGAAGTGAATGAAGCTTATGAAGTGTTATCAGACGCAGATAAACGCAAGAAATATGACCAATTTGGTCAATATTGGCGACAGGTAGGGGATAGTGGTTTCCCTGGTGGTGCTGGTGTTGATATGAATGGCTTTGACTTTAGTCAATACGGCACTTTTGATGAATTTATCAACGAATTATTAGGACGCTTTGGCGGTGGTGCGCCTCGCAGTGGAGGCAAGCAAAATTATTCCTATCGCACCCCTGGCGGCCGACCTGGGGGCGGCTATGGTGGTTTTGGGGACTTTGGATTTCAAGATGTCGGCACAGGTGGCGCGCAAGATGCAGAAGCAACGATTACTTTGACTTTTGCGGAAGCATTTGCAGGTACTCAAAAGCGTTTTAGCATTGGTAACGAAAACTTAGAAGTTCGTATTCCCCCTGGTGCAAAACCTGGTAATCGCTTAAGAGTCAAGGGTAAAGGTCAATTTAACCCCATGACTCAACAACGGGGTGATTTGTATTTAAAAGTAGAATTACAACCACACTCATTTTTCCAAATTGAAGGGGATAATTTAGTTTGTGAAGTCCCCATCACACCCGATGAAGCTGCTTTGGGTGCGTCCATTGATGTTCCTACCCCCGACGGTAGCGTCAATGTAAAGTTACCGGCTGGTGTCCGTTCTGGTCAATCCTTGCGTTTGCGGGGTAAAGGTTGGCCTTTAGCCAAAGGTGGCAGAGGCGACCAGTTAGTAAAAGTAGCGATCGCACCACCGAAAGATATGAGCCAACAAGAACGAGAATATTATGAGAAAATCCGGGCTATCCGTACTTATAATCCTCGGAGTCATTTACAGCAAGTCAAACTCTAAAATTTAGCTGGATATCATGAATAGGCGATCGCATCTGATGGAGATTAAAGTCTGGGTGCGATCGCCTTGTGATTTTGATAATAATTGCTAAATAAACTTCTGTGCTACAAATAATAAACTCTTTGTGATGCCTACTAGTCATGGGTTCTAATTAAATGTCTTAACTGTCCACACAATTATTTAAGTAAAATCTTAACTGTCCTAAATGTTATTGCATTTCTTTAGTAAAGATGGGAATATGCTAAGGCAAAATTCTAAATTTATGTAAAAAAATACCATTATTTTCCAACATCAAATAAAACATAATAAATTAAATAATTTTGTAAATAGCAGTAATGTTTTACTCACACAGAGTAAATGTTATTAGCTCAGGAGGAGTTAAATCTCACCAAGTTAACAAATACAAAAAAAATGAATTCTTTAAGTAACCCGTCTTATCGTATTGTTGCTATTCATGGAGAAGGAATTGGAGCAGAGGTGGTAGAAGCCTCTCTCAAAGTTTTGCAATACGTTGCTAAATTGGAGAAATTTAACTTACAAGTAGACTACGGCTGGCTTGGTAAAACAGCCTTAGACAAATTTGGGAGTTACTTTCCTAAAATTACAGCTGACCTATGCGATGGTTCTGACGGGATTGTATTTGGTGCAGTTACTCAAGGCGGACTGCTAGAACTGCGAAAACATTACGACTTATTTTGTAATCTGCGTCCAATTCGGATTTTTGATAGTTTGCTGCACAAATCTAGCCTCCGTCCAGAAAAAGTCCGCAATCTGGATATACTCGTGATTCGAGAATTAGTCAGTGGCATTTATTTTGGCCCTGCGGGGAGGTCTGTAGATGAGCAGGGAGGCTATGGATATCACACCATGCTCTACTACGATGACGAAATTCGTCGGATTGCACGACAAGCCCTGCAAAAAGCCCAAAAACGTCGCGGATTATTAACTGTAGCCCACAAAGAAAACGCTTTACCTCATTTACCTTGGACTCGTCTAGTACAAGAAGAAGCTCTTAACTTTCCTGGTGTAATTGTAGAGCCGATGTTGGTAGACAATTTAGCCATGCAAATGGTTTTAAATCCCCAAAGATTTGATGTGATTTTAGCTAGTAACTTGTTTGGGGATATTCTCAGTGATATTGGCGGAGCATTAATTGGGTCTGTGGGTTTACTAGGTTCAGCGAGTCTCAATGGTAATGGTTTTGGACTATACGAAGCCATTCACGGTACAGCTCCAGACATTGCAGGAAGAGGAATTGCTAATCCCTTGGGAACATTGGGTGCTTGTGTTTTAATGCTTCAGCAATGGGGAGAAGCTGGTGCTATGCAACGTATTCTCGCAGCTCAAGATAGAGTTTTGGCTCAAGGATATCGCACAGCTGATTTGTCTCCTCAAGGCTCAGAAATATTAGTTAATACTGAAGAACTAATTGACCTTTTATTAGAAGAACTTTCTCACGCACAAGATTCTGAATTCGGGGTGCTTTATGAGTCATACAGATAAAATCTTATATCTAGGAGATGATATCAATACCGATGATATTATTCCTGCCAATCGAGCTACTACATATGATCCTGAAAATCTCAAAAACTATGCTTTAGAACATTTGATTGGCATAGGAGAACTACAAAAATATAACGTAATTGTCGCCGGGAAAAATTTCGGTTGTGGTTCTAGTAGAGAAATTGCCCCTATAGCTTTGAAAGCCGCCGGCATTGAAAAGATTCAGGCGCAATCTTTTGGAGAAATTTTTTATCGCAATAGCATTAATATTGGGCTGTCTTTAGAGATTCTTGGAGAAAAACAGGAAAATCCCGTAGTTGATGCGATCGCTCAAGCAGGTGGACTGATACCCTTTAATCAGATGCGTCGTCAGGGTAAAATTACCGTTCCTCAGAGCGTCACACACCCAAGACCGATGACTTTAGTTGAAAAACTCTTAGCTAAAGCCTCCGGTAATTCCTACGTCCGCCCAGGAGAAGTGGTATTTGCTCAAGTAGATTTAGCCCTCTCCCATGATGCCGTAGCCGCACCTGTAGCCAAGACATTCTATGAAAACTATGGAGAAGGGGCAAAATTGTGGGATGCCCAAAAGGTAGTTTTAGTTGCTGACCACTTTATCCAAGTCAATGACATCCGTGATGACCGCCGAGCTGATCTGATGTATCAGCAGATGATTCAGTTTGCCCAAGACCAAGGGTGTCATTTATTTGACATGGTTTCCCCTGGTGAAGCAGCAGGGATTTGTCACGTTTTACTCCCAGAAAAGGGATTTGTCCGCCCAGGAATGATCATCGCCGGAACAGATTCCCATACTTGCACCCACGGAGCATTAGGAGCTTTTGCCACAGGGGTCGGTACTACAGATATGGCCAATATCTATGCTACCGGGGATATGTGGATGCGTGTGCCATCCACATTAGTGTTTGAATTATCTGGAAATCTCCCACCCCATATCAGTGCTAAGGATATTATCTTGTTTATCCTGGGGCAACTTAGTTGTGCAGGGGCGACGGGTAAAGTCATGGAGTTTAGAGGCTCCATTCTCGCTCAACTACCTTTTGATGAGCGTTTGACTCTAGCTAATATGGCCGTGGAATGTGGGGCGATTTGTGGTTTGATTGTCCCTGATGAAATCACCCGCAATTACGTAAGTAGTCGTTCTCAGCAGGAATTTACAGAGATCATCGCCGATGCTGATGCGGAGTACGAAAAAGTTTATCAATTTGACCTCAGCCATCTAGAAGCACAAGTGGCGCGTCCTCCCAAACCAGACCAAGTAGTACCTATTAGTCAGTTAGAAGATACTCCCATTACTAAAGCTTTTATCGGGTCTTGTACAGGCGGAAAACTCTACGATTTAGCTCAAGCGGCGGAAGTATTACAGGGTCGCCAACTAGCAGAGGGCGTGAACTTGTATATAGTACCTGCTTCTATAGAAATTCGTGAACAGGCAAAAGCTTTGGGCTATTTAGATATTTTTGCCCAAGCAGGCGCGCAGATTCTCAAGTCAGGTTGTGGAGCTTGTATCAACTCTGGAATTGGGGTATTGGACAAAGAAGAAACGGGGATTTATGCCACCAATCGCAACTTTAAAGGCCGCAGTGGTGATCCCACAGGTAAAAACTATTTAGCTTCCCCAAGAACGGTAGCGATATCAGCTGTGAAAGGCAAGATTAGCAATCTTTTAGATTAAACAATACACGAATCAGTTACGAATGAATCAGGAGGAAAATGTTAAAAATTTAGCTCTATCTGAGTGGAATTGACGGTAATATCGCTTAGTCTAGATTCTGAGATTAGTTTTTTAATTGATATGAAAGACTCGAATCTCGTACCAGTGAAAAAGTTTGTACCAACAAAATCAGGAGTCAAGCTAATGAACACAGACGACATCATTAAAAAAGTTGCAGGATTAGGTCTTCCTGGCATAATTCTGTTAGTCTTAGCAATTTCATCAGCAGGTAGTAATGCAGCGATTGTTGCTGCTCTCACATCAGCAGGGGGGCCTTTTGGAATTATTGGCGGTCTCGGTCTACTAGGTCTAACAGGACTTCTAGGAGATAGTCTTTCAGGAATTGGTCTAGAAGCTATTCTCAAGGGTGTCTATTCAGAACGGAAAAAAACCGATTCATTAAGATTGTTGCTCAAAGAAATTCAAGATTTACCAATTTCCGATGAGCTAAAAATCAAACTGAAAGATCATCTCAACGCAGACACTACTAATAGTGAATCTGTAGAAGAACCAAGAACAGTGGAAATTGTCGAAGAATAATCGCACTATTAAATTTGGTGACATTTGAGCATAAATGCCACTAAATAGAGGTTTTTCAGCAGTTTGGAACTGGTTTCAATGCCACAGTGCATACCGTCAGCGCGAAATCATACGTAGTCTTGCCAAACGCCAAAATGGCCTCTGAGTTTGATGTCATTAGATTAATCTCTCAAAGGCCATTTCTATAGGATGACATTGTTTGATGAACACAGGCTTCTTAAAAATTCTCTGTTCAATATTTTTGAGATAAACGTAAGTAAAACAACTTGAGTAAAGTTAACTATGTAAAGTAACTTCAGATAATTTTCATCTAGTTTGTGGTGAGGACTTCAGTCCTTACTACAAACACTGTTATCAATAAGCTTGGATATATTTAGTGATTGCTGCTATTTTTTATTTTTCTATACAAAAATCATGGAAGAAATGCTGACTGAATCTACTATGAATGTTGAGAGTTTCGCTAATTTAACAACACAAGAACTACATCAAATCTTGGTGGAATGGAATGATACATCTGTAGATTATCCTCAACATTTGTGTATACAAGCATTATTTGCTGCCCAAGTAGCGAAAACACCAGATAATATTGCGATCGCCTTTGAAGGTCAACAACTTACCTATCAAGAGTTGAATCACCGAGCTAACCAAGTAGCTCATTATTTACAATCTTTGGGTGTAAAACCAGACGTATTAGTCGGGATTTGTCTTGAGCGTTCCTTGGAAATGATCATTGGACTCTTAGGAATCCTCAAGGCTGGTGGTGCATATTTACCATTAGATCCGACATATCCTCAAAACCGTCTGTCCTTCATGCTGTCAGACTCACAAGCGTCATTGCTGCTAACTCAGCAAAAGTTTGTTGATAAATTTGCTGCAAGTGGTGTGAAGACGGTTTGTTTGGATGCAGATAGAAAATTAATTGATTCTCAAAGCCAAGATCATCCTACTAGCGATGTCACCGCAGAAAATCTGGCTTATGTAATTTATACATCCGGTTCGACAGGCACACCTAAAGGCGTTGCTGTCACCCATCGGGCTGTAAATCGCCTCGTATGCAATACCAATTATGTGCAGTTTACATCTGCTGAACGTACAGCCCAAGCCTCGAATACTTCCTTCGATGCAGCCACCTTTGAGATTTGGGGTTCATTGCTGCATGGAGCAACCTTAGTTGGTGTTCCTCAAAATGTTCTGCTCTCGCCCCTGGATTTTGCAGACTACATTCGGAAGCATAAAATTAACGTATTATTTTTAACTACTGCTTTATTTAATCAATTAGCTAATATTGCACCCCAAACATTTCAAGACTTGCGCTACTTGCTATTCGGTGGCGAGGCGGTAGATCCCAAGTCTGTGAAAACGGTGCTGGAGAATGGCGCACCACGGCATTTGCTACACGTTTATGGGCCAACTGAGAACACAACCTTCTCTTGTTGGTATCAAGTTGAGGATGTCCCAGAAGGGGCTACAACTTTACCCATTGGTCGCCCCATATCTAATACACAAACATATATACTAGACTCCCAACTACAACCTGTTCCCGTTGGTACTCCTGGGGAAATTTATATTGGTGGTGATGGTTTAGCCAGAGGCTACCTCAACCGTCCAGAGTTAACCGAGGAACGATTTATTCTGCATCAGTTGCCAGAGGTAGGAGAAACTAGATTATATAAAACCGGAGATTTAGCGCGTTATTTACCAGACGGTAATATTGAGTTTGTCGGGCGAGTCGATAACCAAGTGAAAATTCGCGGCTTCCGCATTGAATTAGGAGAAGTCGAAGCAGTTTTACATCAACACCCGGATATCTACCAAGCGGTGGTAATTGTCCGCGAAGATGTTCCTGGTAATAAGCGGTTGGTTGGCTATATTGTTCCTCAGCCAGAATCCACAGTCAACGCCGCAACCGTAAAACGCTTTCTAGAAGAAAAGCTGCCTACCTATATGGTGCCAGCAGCTTTGATGATGCTTGATTCCTTACCTTTGACCCCAAATGGTAAGGTAGACCGCCGCAGTCTCCCAGCCCCAGCGCGGACACGCCCCGATTTGGAAGAAGTGTTTCTCGCGCCTCGTAACCCAACTGAAGAGAAGTTAGCCGCTATCTGGGCGGAATTATTGGGACTGGATGTAGTAGGAATCAATGATAACTTTTTCTGTTTGGGTGGTCATTCCCTGATTGTGACTCAGATGCTGTCTCGTGTGCGGGAAGTTTTCTCAGTTCACATATCCTTTACTCAAATATTCGCCAATCCTACCATTGCTGCTGTAGCTCAACTCATAGCCCAAGGTGGGGAAGAATCACAATGGCAACGTCCTGTCATCCAACGCATTTCCCATGAAGGACTTGTACCAGTTTCCTTCTCTCAAGAGCGTATCTATTTTGTTCATAAATTAGCACCCGAAAATAGTGCTTACCAATTCCAAGCCACGATGGATATTAAAGGTGTCTTGGATATTGCAGCACTACAACGTTCTTTAGATGAAATTGTCAAGCGTCATGAAATCTTCCGCACCACTTATCAGGAAGTGAATGGTCGCCTATATCAAGTAATTCACCCCCATCCAGGAGCCGCTTTTAGATTCGTTGACCTGCGGGGTATTCCTGAGCCTGAAAGGGAAATAGAAGCACAAAAGTTAGTAGAGGAAGAAGTTCTCACACACCTAGACCTGACACAACTACCCATAGTTCAATGGGCTGTATTTCAGTTGAGTGACCAGGAATATATATTGACCCATGTTGAGCATCACATGGCGCATGATGGCTGGTCTTTTAACGTCTTTTTGGGTGAGTTGGTGGCACTGTATGAAGCTTTCTCTGCTGGTAAACCTTCCCCACTACCTGAATTAAGTTACCAGTTTGCGGATTTTGCTACTTGGCAAAGAGAATGGGCGAAAACCCCAGAAGCGCAAGCCCAGTTGGCTTATTGGCAACAAAAATTAGCAGGAATTCCGCCTTTATTGGAATTACCTTACGATCGCCCACGTCCCAAAGAACAAACTTATAATGGCGATCACGTCAGGATGGAATTACCCGTCGATTTGTGCGAAGACCTGAGAGTTTTCAGTCATCAAGAAGGTGCAACCTTATTTATGACGATGCTGGAAGCTTTTATCATCCTGTTGCATCGATACATTGGCCAAGATGATATTTTTATCGGGTCTGCGGTGGCGAATCGCCGGAT
>NZ_PJIZ01000149.1 GCF_021596505.1 Nostoc sp. CMAA1605
AAGAATTACTAGATAGCCTACCGCAAACTTGGACAAGAGGAATTTTGTACTTTTTAGTGATTTTTATCTCGATAGCTTTACCTTGGGCAATGTTTTCTCAAGTTGATGAAACCGGTACAGCAAGAGGCAGATTAGAACCTGAAGGTAAAACAGTCAGATTAGATGCGGCTGTATCAGGAACTGTGGAAAAATCTTAGTTAAAGAGGGGGAATCAGTCAAGGCAGGGCAGGCTTTATTAGTATTAGAATCTGAGTTAGTTAATACCGAGTTAAGACAGGCACAAACGAAATTAGAAGGACAATTAAACCAACTATCACAACTCAATTTATTAAAAAATCAACTAGCCCTAGCTTGGACAGTTCAACGTCAGCAAAATCAAGCCCAAGAGTTAGAAAAACAAGCACAAATTGACCAAGAAAGACAGAATCTCAAGGCGATTATTAATTCTTTCAATTTCCAAGAAGAAGAAAAACTAGCTCAAGTTAATCAGGCAAGAAAAGCTTTAGAACATAGTCGCATTACTTCTAATTTAGTAGAAATTAGTTTAAACAGTGCTAGCAGAGAAGTAGAACGTTACAAACAAGCTTGGCAAGAAGGCATAGTTCCAGAAATTAATCTAGTAGACAAGCAGGATATAGCTAAGGAAAGAACTAAATTACTAGAACAATCCAAATCAGATGTTGAACAATCAAAACTCAGGCTAGCGGAACAATTAAATAGTTATGAAAGAACTATCAGGCAAGCTAAAGCTAATATTGAACAATCACAGTTACGGATTCAGGAAAAAGAACGGAGTTTCCAAAGTTTAAATCACGCTGGAAAATTAGCTATTCTCAAAAGTGAAGAACAACTCAAGAACTTAGATAGAGAAATTACTGCGCTGAAAGCTGAAATAGCTCAAAATAAAAGTCAAATAGAGTCTTTAAAATTCCAGTTAAGCCAAAGAGAGTTAAAAGCACCAGTGGCTGGTACAGTTTTCCAATTGCCAATTCAACGAGCAGGTTCTGTGGTGCAACCAGGAACAATGATTGCAGAAATTTCACCCATTAATTCACCTTTAGTAATTAGAGCGCAGATGGCAACCACTGAAAGTGGTTCTTTGAAAACGGGATTGCCTGTAAAGCTCAAATTTGATGCCTATCCTTTTCAAGATTACGGAGTCATAGAAGGGAAATTAATCGAAATTTCTCCTACTACATTTGAGATAGACACAGCAAGTGGCAAAGTAGCCGCATATCAATTAGATATTGCATTAAATCAACATTGTATGCCTACAGCTAATCAATGTATTCCTCTGCGCCCTGGAGACACCGCTACAGCAGAAGTAGTAGTTAGACAACGCCGGATAATCGATTTTCTATTAGATCCATTTAAGAAATTAAAGCAGGGAGGAGTGGAACTATAGCAGTTAAGTTTAGATGTTTATGAAATAGTTGAGTTATTGGTAGATAAAGATGTCACAAATTATTAGCATTCCACAACAGATAAATCTCAACAAAGAAGACTTCATCGAGCAAATCAAACTATCATGCAAAGTTCCCAGTCTGTTAGAAGAAATAACTGTCCGTAAAATTGTAGAAAATACAGCCACAAAATTGGGTATTCAAATTGATACAGAAGAGTTACAACAAACTGCCGACAAAATCAGATTAACCAATAAATTAAGCAGTGCTGCTCAGACATGGGCTTGGTTAGAAAAACACGGACTTTCTTTGGATGATTTTGAAAAAGTTGCTCATCTTTCCCTACTTTCAGCTAAGTTAGCAGAGCATTTATTTGCAGATAAGGTTGAGCCTTACTTTTTTGAGAATCAGAATGATTATACAAGTGCGATCGCCTATGAAGTTATTCTTGATGATGAAGATTTAGCGATTGAACTTTTCTATGCCATTCAAGAAGGAGAAATAAGTTTTTATGATGTCGCCCACAAGTATATTCAAGATGAAGAATTACGCCGTCGTGGCGGATATCAAGGTGTTTTAAAACGTCAGGATTTAAAACCAGAAATTTCTGCGGCAATTTTCGCCTCTCAACCACCACAACTGCTTAAGCCAATTTTTACATCTAAAGGCGCGCATTTAATTTTAGTAGAACAGATAATTGTGCCGCAATTAGATACTAAGCTACGTAATTTATTGACATTAGAGTTATTTTCCCATTGGCTAAAGATACAAGTTGAATCAGTCACAGTTACATTTGATTTGCAAGATAGCCAATCACTCTAATTCATGAGATTACCAGGGAAGCAATTAAATTTATTATGTCCCTCTCATAGTATCGGAAAATAAATTCTCCTGTTAGTAGTAAGCACTTTAGTGCTTATGTAACTCAGCACTAAAGTTTCTAATACATATTTGTTTACTCAAAACTCCCATAATTTATATCTGGCAATCTTGAGCGTAAACATCTAAATTAAATTAAATCTAGCCTCAGACCACAAATGAATTTTTTAAGTCCGAAAACATGATTTAAAAGTGTTGTATATCAAGAATATTTGCTGATATTTATTATGTTGTGCCAGAAGACAGAAATTTCTGAGCATTAGCCATAAATAATCATTGAAGATTTGGAGAATTCATCATGGCATCTATTGCAATTAATGAATTAAAATTCGCTGGTGCTGATTTATTAGTTGACTCTGAAAGCTTCCTCAACGATTTAGAAGATCGCGAGTTAACCGCAGCTATTGGAGGTATTACTCCTGTTGTGACGTTTACTGCTGCTGCACTTGGTAGCGTTAGTGTTTGGGGTGTTAGCTTCGGTACTGGCTTTGCTCTCGGAACTTTCGGTGTAACTGCTGGTGTTGGCTATTTCGCAGCTTCTAGAAAATAAAAAACTTTGTGATCACATCAATAAACTAGGAAAAAAATGGCAATTGTAATTAGCGATCTCAATTCTGAGTACAACCTTTTATCTGATAGCGAAAGCTATTTAAGTGAAGTAACTGATGCTGAACTCAGTGCTGCTGTTGGTGGTATTACTCCTACATGGGGAGCTTATCTGTTAACCACTTTAGTGATTGGTGGTACTGGTGCAGGTTTTGGTGCCTTAATCTATACTCTCAGCCACCGCTAATTAATTAACTTAGTTCTGTTAAACATACAAGGTCAGGTGTTGATATTTAACCCTGACCTTGGATGCTGAATGTCCACAATTATTTCATTAAATAATTGCAGTGCAAAAATGAATTTTTTAAGTCCAAAAAACCAATTTTTAAATATTGCATTTTCAAAGAAAATATTGATATTTATATATTGTGCTAAGAAAGCAATCTTTTCTTGAGCATTAGCCATAAATAATCATTGAATACTGGGAGAATTCATCATGGCATCCATTGCAATTAATGAATTAAAATTTGCCGGTGCTGATTTATTAGTTGACTCTGAAAGCTTCCTCAACGATTTAGAAGATCGTGAGTTAACCGCAGCAATTGGAGGTATTACTCCTGTTGTGACATTTACTGCTGCTTCACTTGGTAGCGTTAGCGTTTGGGGCGTTAGCTTCGGTACTGGCTTTGCTCTCGGAACTTTTGCTGGTGGTGCAGTAATTGGCTACGTTGCTTCAAGATAAGAAATTCACCCTGTTAGATCAATAAATTAGGAGAAAAAAATGGCAATTGTAATTAGCGATCTCAATTCTGAATATAATCTTCTAGTTGATAGCGAGAGCTATTTAAATGAAGTAACCGATGCTGAACTAAGTGGTGCAATTGGCGGTGTAACACCTGCTACCTGGGGAGCGTATGTCTTAACCACTTTGGTTATCGGTGGTTCTGGTGCTGCTTTTGGTGCGTTAGTTTATAAACTGACTCACTAATTAAGTCTCTCTAATATTAAAGGTCAGGATATTGATATCTAACCCTGACCTTTTACCCAATCAATGAGGTTTATCAATGAATATCACACCATATTTATTCGGCTTGATTGGTTTAGCATTGTTGATAGAAGGTGAAAATATTTTAGCTTCAGTGTTATTAATAACTACTGTTGCTCAACTGGCATTTCCTAATTTAAATACCACAGCAGGTACTTCAGCTACTATTTTAAGAATTGGGCTGATTGTGATTATTGCTTCTTTACTAATTTATCGATTGTTCTTCGTCAGAAGTAGAACATAAATCTGATTGGCTCATTAAAATTTTGCTGACTAGTAATTTTTCTGTTAATTAACCAATAAATAAGTGTGGGGGAGTGATGTTTTTTTTAAGTCATCACAATGTAGTGGAATATCTGAGTAAATCTGGTGTTTTTACACAACAAGAGTTGTTAGGACTAACCTTAGATGTAGGTAAGCTAAATACAAAGAATTTTAGTATCATAGCCACCCTCAAAGATGGGCGAAAATTTATCGTTAAGCAGGAACGTCCCACGCTTTCAGGAATATTTTCCCAGGAAATTTTCAATGAATGGCAGTTTCAAAGCATGATGGGCAATATTGCTCATTTAAATCCTTTACAGGGTTTTATTAGAGAAATGCTTACCTATGATCATGAGAATTTCATCGCTATTTATAAATATCTAGATGATTATCAAGAATTGTATAGTGGAATTTTGCGATCGCGCCAAGTTTTACCTGTAACAATTCCTGGTTGGATAGGGGCAATATTAGCGCAAATTCATCGTGCGACTTTTAATTGCGAAGAAGCATATAATTACGTTACACAACCTGACAGCTTTTGGCACAAAAGAGGTGCGGCCTTTATTTTATTACAACATAGAATCACGCCAGAACTTCTGAGCGTTATGCCTCCTGACTATATCAAATTTATTGGGCTTTACCAACGCTATGAAAGTTTAGACCAAGCAAAAGTAGAAGCTATTAACTCTTGGCGTGCTTGTTGTGTGGTTCACAATGATTTGAATGTTGCCAATATTTTAGTCCATCAAGATTGGGAAAACATTACTTCCTTTGCACTCGCACAGAAACACTCAGCAGTAAAAATCATTGATTGGGAAAGAAGTAGTTGGGGAGACCCCATATTTGATTTAGCTAACTTAATCGCTAATTATGTAATTTTGTGGATAGTTAGCATGGTGATTGACCCCTCAATGAGTATGCAAGAGTCGATTAATTCAGCAGAATTTAAACTAGAAGATGTCCGTCCATCTATTTTGGTAATTGTTAGGGAATATTTGCAGCATTTCCCCGAAATTACCCAACATTTTCCCGATTTTTTTAAAAAGCTGATTCAGTTTATGGGTGTGGCTTTGATTATTCAAACACAAGCTAAAATTGAACATCATAAGCAGTTAGTTAATAGTGATATTTACTCTCTCCAGGTAGCGAAAAGTTTACTATGTCGTCCTGAAGCTTCATTAGTTAGTATCCTTGGGGTGACAGAGAAAGAACTAGCTGGTGTAGCGATTTCTGCCTAAAATTCGGTTGCATAATTCTACTGGAGATATAAAAATGACGGCTCTTCAATATTCAAATCAAATTTTGTCTCAAGCTGAAAACAACTTACAAGCAACGCTTGAGGATATTGCTACTCACTTAGAATTAGATAGTGATTTATCTGTCCGTCATCCAAACTATCGGCCTTGGGAAACTTCTACAGATATCAAAAGTCGCTTTCATAAATTACCTGTGGAAGTGCAACAGAAGCACGTAGTTAAACATATCCGAAACTTTTTATATGGCATTTACTACAATGGTTCACTGATTAAATCTCTACAATTACAAAAAAATGCGGCAGACTTAATAGACAATCAAATGTTGAATAATGATAATTTGATTGGTATAGATGTTAGTCTTTTTCAACAACTCCACGCTGGTAATCAGGGAGATGGTTATTTTTCTCCTGATTGGGTAGTAAAAAAACTAGAACAAGACGGTAGTATTGCAGTCAACAGAGGACAATTGACTGTACATATTCATCCTGAAATTCATTTAAAACCTGCGGTAACATCTGTAAATATAGGTGATGTTGTCGCAATTAAAATGCCTAAAAACTGTGTCCAAGAAGGATTTTATATTGCTGTTGGTGACACAGGTGTTGTACCTGTAGATGAAGGAGATATAAATCACAGCATCATCAGGATTTACTTTAATATTACTTCAGATGGTGCTGTACCTTTAATGCGGGCTGTAACTCAGCAATTAAATACACAACAAATCTACTTTTCCTTTAAAGTTCCTTACAGTTACTCTGGTTATGATAGATATGATGCTGGGGTACTCTATATTAGACAGAAGGATTATTTGAGGGTACATCCAATCCTGCAAAATATTTACAGCGAAAATACAGCTTATTTCAAGGAAAATATTCCTTTATTTACTAAAAAGTTAGCATCTGGTTTGGGTTTAGCAGAAGAACCGGATACTAAATTTGATCAATATGAAAGCTTCGGCACAAATCGTTGTCAAATTATTGCTCATGGCTTAATCATAGCTCAACAAAATAATCAGCGATCACCAGAAGCTAAACTTGCTACAATTATCGAGCAGTTTGCTAGATTCAATGTGGATTTAAGATATCCATATTTGAATCCTAATTCCACAGATATTTATCAGCCATTGTAGATATCACAATTTTTTGGATATACAAAGGGTGTGTTAACTAAGATTAACACACCATAAAATTACTAAGAATAATTATTTTCAATCCCTGCTTCCTTTTCTATGCGGTCTAAAGCTTTCTTGGCTCTAAACATAACTTTAAAATAGGCTAATTGACTATTCCAAGCTGAACGAGGCAGGCTAGGTTCGACTTGGGTTTGTGAAAAATTTTGCAGTGATGTTTCTGAATTAGTGATGTTAGTAGACATTTGTATTTATCGCCGATGGTAACAATGTATTTTTAACTAAACACTGACAGGTGCTAATGATTCTACCTCTTGCCAACTTTCTGACCATTGAATTTTATCAGCCGTAAAGTGTAGGGGGTCATTCTCTGGCCAAGGTGCATTAATTGGTTCTTCAATTAAACCAAATTCACCATTATCAAAAGGTTTACCATCAGCACGACGTTGCAGAAAGACTCGTTCCCGAATACCGTTTTTAGCTTGAGTCAAAGTGCGGTGATGACAATAAGGATTATTACCACGTTTATCAAAAAAGACGTGTGCAGTCCAACTGCAACCACCCCGACAAAGTTCAGCAAATTCACAAGTTTTACAAAAACCCCACAAATGCGCCGTTCCTTTAGGTGTACCTGCACCTAAATTAAAGCGGAGTTCTTCTGTTTCTTCGATGATGGTTTTGAGGGAATAGTCACGGATATTACCACCGGTGTAAGCAGATGTCGGTAAGGAAGGACAACCTTTAATTGCCCCATCTGCTTCAATACCTAATGTCGAAAGTCCGGCGTTGCAACCTTGCCAAAATGACCAAGCACTCCCACCCCGTAAAAATCGTTCGTAGGGGCCGAAGTAACCAATGTTATTGCCTGGTTGTAGCTGTATACCTTCACGTTTAGCTCTTTGCGCCACCCGTGCAATCATGGGGTAGATATCTAATAATTCATGAGGTTGCAGCAGAATTTCACTATTATCGGCAGCATTGCCCATTGGTACAGTCAGTTGAATTTGCCAAGCAAATACGCCTGCATCGCGGATGTATTCATAAATACTGGGGAATTCGGGTGCGGAAAGGCGATTAATTTGGGTGTTGCAACCAAAAGGGATGCCTACTTGCTTGAGGTGACTCATGGTTTTAAATGCCCATTGCCATGAACCTTGTCTACCCCGCAGTCTGTCGTGAGTTGCTTCTAAGCCATCCACTGAGACGGATACTACTTTAATTCCAGCATCTTTCATACGGCGTGCTGTGTCTAAAGTAATACCGTAGCCCCCAGTGGTCATCCCACAGTGAATACCAGCTTGATTAATAGCTTGGGCAATTTCCAACCAATCTGGACGTAAAAAAGCTTCACCACCAATCAGTGTAATTTCGGTGATGCCCACATCTGCCATTTGTTTGACTAAATCTAAGGCTTCTGCGGTGGAAAGTTCTTTGGTTCTGGTATGGCCCTGCACGTGAACCACAATGTTGACAAGCCAGATTACATTTTAATGTGATTTCCCAAACAGCATAGCTAATTCTGCGATCGCTCATAAAATATCGCCCCTATTTAACTTATATAAAGAAGGACGGTTTGTATTTATCCGTCCCCAAACACTTAAATAAAATGTTTGAATTTACCTAAAATTCCTCGCTAATTACAACCCCATACAGAGGTTGAGCATAAGGTGGCTTAGGAGGCCAAACAATCACGCCATACAATGGCTGAATGCGAATTTTGTCAATCAAAGAGGAAGCACCACCAAAGACTGCTTCTAATTCTTGTTCATCTAAATCTCTGAGTTCACCCTCTCCGACGGCTGACTCTAATAATTGAGTTGTATATTCTTCAAACTCTGCTTGGGTAAATTCAAAACCAGCAGCTTTCACTACTTGGCTACATTCTTCTTTGCTCTCAACTTGTTGCATTTGAGTGCGGAAAGCTTCATCATTAGCCAATCTTTCATAGAAAGCTCTGACGTTTTCAAAAGCCATATTTTTCTCCTTTTCAATTAAGTAGTTACTTCAGGTAATGCAACTTCTTGCATTACCTGAGAAGGACTGTAATTGTCGGTGATAATTTGTGGGCAACGCATACAAGCCGCCTTACCTTCTTGTTGCCACCAACGGCAATCTCTGCGTATAGAACAAGGTGGGAGTTCTGATACTACAGCAGGTAATTTTTCTGCTACTCTTGTGGCTAAACGACAGTCTTGACCATCGAAATGCTGACATTTTTTAGCTGCACAAGGGGCGGCTGTCCGAAAGATTTCTGTGGGAGTCACAGGAGCAGCTTTCGCTAATAGTTCATCTGTTACAGCTAATTGCTGTTTGAGATAAGTAACTTTTGGTTCTGTGACTGTTCCACCAATTAAACCGAAGACTACGCTTCCTGCTATTTCTGGTCTAGCACTAGGACAAAGTGTAGTTTTTTCAGCAGGAATTTCTTCCATGAATTAATGCTCCAGTAAAGGTGATTTTTCAGTAAAGTTTAGAATTACATGATTTCGTACTGTGGTGGCGCAATTAGCCCGACAATGATTGGGGGACAGATAGGTTTAATGATGGGGGGACAAATGGGTATAGGTTTATAACCTGCAATTGTGAGTGAAGCAATACCTCCTGTTACATGATCAGCATCTTCACCAGACAAGTCTGATAAGTTGTCATCATTTCCGCTTCTACGTGCCAACGCATCGCTAACGGCAGCATCAATCAAATCATTAATTTCGATTTGATTCTTGAAGTTTCTGTTATTGGTTTCCATGTTTTTGTCTACACTGGTAAATTTATTCATGAGAAATATATTTCTCATAGATTGCATTTTAATTTAAAGTAAAATCAATAATACAAAGTCTGCAATTATTTGAGTGACAAAAATAGTTTACTTCTGTCGTCATTGTATTCTTGTTTTCACTCTAATGAATTGTTGAACACTACTGGGTTTCAAACAAAAATCCCCTGATATTATCAGAGGATACATACACAATATGAGAATGAGATTGTATATTTTTGAAATTATTCAACGCTTAGTTAAAAAATACTTCTTCAACAGCGTCGCCTAATGTGCTACCTGCACCAACTCCTGCGAAAATCCCTGCTGGGCCGCTGATGAAAAATCCTGCAACACCGCCTATAATCCCACCGATGAGTTTACCAAGGAATCCACCACCCTGAATTGCAGCCATTTCTTCAGCAGATAATTCAGTCAGAGAGTAATCAGAGGGGTTTAGGTCAGAAATTGTGATTTTAGCCATCTTGATATTAACCTCCGTCAGCGAGCTTTTTTATTTGGGTTACATTAAAATTAGGCTAAACATATTTATATGGATAATGTTACTTAAGACTCTAGTTTTTTGTTTTCATGCCTTAAATGTACATTGCTCAAATAAATATGCTTTAGCTTGTCTTTACGTTGATATCATCGCTGATTTAGACAAAAAAAGACAATATTATCACTCAATAAATGAGTGACAAAATTACTTTATTTTATTAATATTGAATTGCCTAAAGATAAAATTAAGATAACCTTTTGAAAATTAATTGATAACCTTCTTAATTTAACTACATGGGAAATTTGGGTTGTCTTGCTGACGATTCACCTCTAAAACCATCTGGAAATAGCAAAACCTTGAATAGAGACATTATTGAGTTGCTAGTGAATAGATAATTGTAGTGACCAACTAAAACATTTATGTCCCTATGAGTTGGTTGTCATCATTTCTGTTGTAGATTGGGAAGCGAGGGATTTTGCATCTGGTTCGGCATCCTGGCTCTAGAGACTGGGTAGAGATAGGAATTTTTGTCCTATGTGGAGTACACAACCCTAATTCGTATCAAGCTTTGATGAATTTGAGCAACATGATATATAATGAGGGATTGTGTCGAATTAGAGCTAAACCATGCCTAAACTCAAAACACGCAAAGCCGCAGCCAAACGATTCCGCGCCACTGGTAGCGGTAAAATTGTGCGCCGCAAGGCTTTCAAAAATCACTTGTTAGAACACAAAACCACCAATAAGAAGCGCAGTTTCTCTAAAATGGCAATTGTTAACGAACGCGACGAAGACAACGTGCGTTTAATGCTTCCTTATTTGTAAATTCGATAGATTATCCAGGAATAGAATATGACCCGTGTAAAACGCGGTAACGTTGCTCGTAAACGCCGCAATAAAATCCTCAAACTAGCTAAAGGTTTCCGTGGTTCTCACTCCACCTTGTTTAGAACCGCTAACCAACAGGTAATGAAAGCCCTCCGCAGTGCATACCGCGATCGCAAAAAGAAAAAGCGCGATTTCCGTAGCCTCTGGATTACCCGTATCAACGCTGCTGCAAGAGTACATGGCTTAAGCTACAGTCGCTTGATCGGCAACCTGAAAAAAGCTAACATCCAACTCAACCGCAAAATGTTGGCACAATTAGCAGTCCTCGACCCTGCTGGCTTCAGCAAGGTGGTGGAAATAGCCAGTCAAGTTCAAGGTTAAAGGTGAAACCGGATGAATAACAGATGTAACAAACGGCAAATCATGAAGCAGTTACATCTGGTATTATCCGCAACTATTATTTGCATTTTTTGCGTGTTTTTTGCCACAGGCTTTTCTGCATCTGCCTCACCAATCAAGGAAATCCAACGGCGGGGTTATATAACTGTGGCGGTAAAAGATAATACGCCGCCTTTAGGATTTAAAGATGCCAGTGGGAAATTGCAAGGTTTAGAAATTGACTTAGCACAGCGTTTAGCAACCGATTTATTAGGAAAAGCCGACGCTGTGAAATTCCAGCCCGTAATGAATCGCGATCGCCTAGCCGCAGTTTACAATCATCAAGTAGATATGGCGATCGCTAGGGTGACAGCCACAGAATCACGTTCACGCTTAGTTAGTTTTAGCGTCCCTTACTATTTTGATGGCACCGTTTTAATCACCAAAGACTCGTCTATCGAGAAATTAAGCGATTTACAAAAACGCAAAATCGCCGTCTTAAATCACTCCATCACCATCGCTGAAGTCCGTTACTATATACCTACTGCCGATTTAGTAGGAGTAAATTCCTACACAGAAGCGCAAAAGCAGCTAGAAAACAATAGTGTAGTAGCCTTCGCCGCCGATGCAAGTGTATTGAGTGCGTGGGTGCAGCAAAACCCCCAATACCGAATTCTACCAACAAAATTATCGACTGCACCCTTATCTGTAGTGATGCCC
>NZ_PJIZ01000150.1 GCF_021596505.1 Nostoc sp. CMAA1605
CGGGTACTAGGGATCGGGGATTGGAAAAGACAATAAAAAAATTCTACCTTTTTCCCAATGCCCAGTCCCCAGTCCCCAGTCCCTACTCTTCCAACAAACTTCTCAACATCCAAGCAGTTTTTTCATGCACTTGCATCCGTTGAGTCAACAAGTCGGCTGTAGGTTCGTCGTTAACTTCATCCACCACAGGAAAAATTGAACGCGCAGTTCTCACTACGGCTTCTTGTCCTTCCACTAGGAGCTTAATCATATCAGTGGCTTTAGGTACACCAGGAGTTTCCGGTATAGAACTGAGCTTGGCGTATTCACTATAAGTTCCAGGTGCGGGATAACCCAAAGCCCTGATTCTTTCAGCAATTAAATCCACTGCCAAAGCTAACTCTGTATACTGAGTCTCAAACATTAAATGTAATGTTTGGAACATTGGCCCTGTAACATTCCAATGGAAATTATGAGTTTTGAGATACAGTGTATAGGTGTCGGCTAATAATCGAGACAAACCTTCCGCAATCTTAGCTCTATTGGCATCATCAATACCGATATTGATATTTTTAATTGTTGTTCCAGAGGACATGAATTTTCTCCTATTTGAGTAATTATGGATTAGGGCATTGAGAATTGAGAATGGGCATGGGGCATGGGGCATTGGGCATCGGGTATGAAATAAAGATTACCGGATCAAAGTTAAATTCAGCATATTAATACTGTTCTTTCCCCAATCCCCAATCCCCAATCCCCAGTCCCCATTCCCCATTCCCCATTTACGCCAGGTGCATTTTCAAAACACTACGGGGTGCTTTCCGAACTCTCGCTAAAATTGTTTCTTTTCCTAAACGTTGGCAGGCTTCATACCGATGACAACCAGAAAAGCCATAATATTGTCCATCTACCTCTAAAACATCTATGGGTTCTTGCTGTCCAATCGCCGCAATTGATTCCATTAAGGCTTGTACTTTGTTGGGATCGTTGCCACGGGCAAAGGGCGATGAATTTGATTTAATGGAATTTCTTGTATCCTAACCATGAGGAGTTGACCCACTAAATTCTGTTTCGTATCTCTAAATAAATCATACTCATTATGACTTCGTTTTGCAAGTAGTGCAGAAGCAAAACCGATAAGGGTATTATGGAATCGCCCATGCGACAAAAACACCACGCCACAAAGCCAATGTCAAAACTGCTGCCAAGCAGGGATGTAAAGAATCGGAGAACCAGAAGACGTACCTTCTGGCGTTTTTCCTTGACTGTGCTGATGACTTTTAGTTTGTTGGGATTAACGGGCGCGTCAGGTACTCAAGACAAAGTTAAGGACTTAGATTTGAGCGTTGGGATCGTACAGAGATTTGGTGCAGAACCAACGGACAAACTGCAATTAGAAGCCACAAAAGACGATCGCTTACAACTGAAATTTTTAGATGGTGATAAAAATCGTACTGTCATGACAACCAAACCAGTCCAACTGGAAGTCGTCATGCAGCAATTACCCAGTCCAGCGATCGCAGAGGTAGTAGTTTTAGGAACATACCGCACTTTTGAAACGGCAGAGGATAGTGCCAACCAATGGCGAAAGCAGGGAATTGAAGTAGAAATTGCCCAGCCAGAACGTTGGCAAGTCTGGGCTAAACGAGATGTGTATAACACTCCCTTATTGCGACGCTTGTTATTTCAGGGAATAAAATCTCAGGGGAATCAACTGGCATATTTAGATACTCAAGTTGCTGCCAAGGTACCCCAAGTCAATTGGGTAGTCAACGGAGAAAGCTACCGACTCAAAAATGTAGAGATTAGCACAGCCAAAAATCTAATTCGGGTGAAAACTGGTGAAAAACTAGATACGACTCGTGTTTACGCTGGGAAGATTCATTTTCAACCCAATGCCTATGGTACATACACTCTAGTTAATCAAGTACCCTTAGAAATTTACCTGCGTGGTGTAGTTCCCCACGAAATTGGCACTGATGCACCAAAAGCAGCAATGGAAGCCCAAGCAATTTTAGCTCGGACTTACGCTTTAAGAAATCTCCGCAGATTTGCCGTAGATAATTATGAATTATGCGCTAGTACCCACTGTCAAGTTTATTATGGGCTAACAGGAGCGACCAACAAAACCGATCAGGCGATCGCCGCTACTAAAGGGATGGTGTTAACCTATAAAAATCAGCTAGTAGATGCCCTCTATTCTTCTACTACTGGCGGTGTGACAGCTTACTTTAGCGATGTCTGGAATGGTGAAGATCGTCCTTACTTGCGTCCGGTTGTCGATACACCGACAAATTTATGGGACTTATCCAAGCAAAATCTCGCCGACGAACAAAACTTCCAGAAATTTATTAGCCTCAAGCAAGGGTTTAACGAAAGCACATGGGATGTATTTCGCTGGTACAAAGAATCGTCATTAGACAGAATCATCCCAGACTTACAAAAATTCCTGCAAGCTAAAAATAGCCCTTACGCCGCATTTAAAACTATTGACGCTATGTCTATAACCAAGCGCAGCCGCAGTGGGCGAATTCTGGAACTGGCAGTGAAAACAGATATTGGTACTTTTACTCTCCACAAAGATGAAGTGCGGAGTGCCTTTGCTGCACCTAGAAGTACCCTATTTTACATAGTACCACTCAATAAAGGTGAACCAGAATTGTGGGGTTATGCTTTTGTAGGTGGTGGATTAGGACACGGAGTGGGTTTGAGTCAGACAGGAGCGCAAAATTTAGCCAAGTTAGGCTGGAATAACGAGAAAATTTTGCAGTTTTATTACCCTGGAACAGAACTTAAACCACTTAGCCCAGAAATCAAGTTTTAATGAAAGGAGAAGAAAGACAAGCTTTCCCAGAGACTATGGGTGAATTAATCCTAATAGGGAGTCAGAATTTCAGAATAATGATCTGCGATCGGCTAGAGCATTTTATATTTATGGTGAATCGCTGTTAATTAGCGAAGTCAACAACAAGTTTTCTGATTAGCAACAGACTTCATCCTCACAGGGGGTGGAGTCATTTCATAGCGATAGCCAACTCGCAGGCTATTCTGAATACAAGATTCTGACCCCTTTGATAATTCTTAAATATCTAACTCTTAGTAGAGTTCTTCTTCTCTGTGAGTTTGGATGGTGACATCAGAGGTAGGATACGCAACACAAGTCAGTACATATCCAGCTTGGATTTGATCATCATCCAAGAAAGATTGATCAGATTGGTCTATGCTACCAGAAATTAACTTACCTGCACAGGTGGAACAAGCACCAGCGCGGCAAGAGTAGGGCAAATCAAGACCTGCTTCTTCAGCAGCATCTAGAATATAAGTATCGTCGTCAACATCAATTGTTTGGTTGAGACCTTCAGCTTCATTGATCAATGTAACTTTGTAAGTTGCCATTTTAGTATTCCTCTCTTGTGCGAACGGCAGTATTAAATTTATGCCAAAGCAACATTGACAGCTTTTCTGATGTAAATAAGCTGTTGTTTAAAATTTGCTTCAATTCTGATACTACGGGAAAATTTAAAGTATGTAACCAGAAATCACACACGATTAGTAATGAGATTTAGTTAGTAGATAACAATAAGTTTTGTTTATATCTTGCGGAATGCAATATATCTAGTAATAGGGAACAGGGAACAGGGAACAGGGAATAGGGAACCGTTTTTCTCTTCTCCTACCTTGTCTACCTTGTCTTCCCCTGCCCCCTGCCCTCTTCCTCCTTCCCAGCTACCCCTAGATTTTATGTATAATGCAAAGGCAGCTTTGGGAAAAGCAAAAGTGCGTGTGGGTTTAGTTGGTACAGGATATGCAGCAAAATTACGAGCAGAGGCTCTACTGCAAGATCAACGTTCAGATTTAGTTGCAGTTGCGGGAAATACTCTAGAAAGAACGCAAACCTTTGCTAAAGACTACCAAACAGAGGCGATCGCCTCTTGGCAAGATTTGGTAAAACGAGAAGATATAGAGCTGGTAGTCATCTCTACAATTAATAGTGAGCATGGGGCGATCGCTCGTGCGGCACTTCTAGCAGGTAAACACGTAGTTGTAGAATATCCCTTGGCCATTGATTTGGCTGAAGCTGAAGAATTGCTGGCTTTGGCAAAAACGCAAAAAAAATTACTCCACGTTGAACATATTGAGCTTTTAGGCGGACTGCATCAAGCCTTAAAGCACAATATAGACAAAGTAGGGCATTTATTCTACGTCCGCTATAGTACGATTAATCCCCAAAACCCAGCTCCCCGCAAATGGACATATAATCACAATCAGTTTGGGTTTCCTTTAATTGGCGCGCTATCTCGTCTACATCGGCTGACAGATTTATTTGGTGAGGTTTTTTCTGTTAACTCTCATCAAAGATTTTGGGAAATAGAATCAGACTATTACCAAACGTGCTTTTGTATGACACAAATTTGCTTTCAGAGTGGTTTATTAGCTCAAATAATTTACGGCAAAGGTGAAACTTTGTGGCAGTATGAACGTAAATTTGAGGTTCATGGCGAAAATGGCGGTTTAATTTTTGATGGGGATACAGGATTATTTGTTCAAGGCGGAGAAACTACACCCATAGAAGTAGGAACTCGTCGGGGTTTGTTTGCCAAAGATACGAAAATGGTGTTAGACCATTTATTTGACGGTACACCTTTGTACGTCACTCCAGAGGAAAGTTTGTATACCCTCAAAGTGGCTGATGCTGCAAAAAGAGCCGCAGAAACTGGCTTAACTATATTTCTTACAAATCAATCAAGTACAAAATGAAAACAGAGATAATCGTTATTTTATCCCAAAGAGAAATAGAAAAAATGCGCCAGGCAGGAAGCTTGGCTGCTCAACTCTTGCAGCATTTAGAGCCATTGGTCAAACCAGGAGTTACCACCCTAGAACTCAACGACGAAGCCGAACGGTGGACGCAAGCACACGGAGCAAAAAGCGCGCCTTTGGGCTATAAAGGCTTTCCTAAATCAATTTGCACCAGTGTTAATGAAGTCATTTGTCATGGTATTCCCAATGCCAAGCAGGTTCTTAAAGAAGGTGACATCATTAACATCGATGTGACACCGATTGTAGATGGCTATCACGGTGATACATCGAAAACTTTTATTGTTGGTAGTGCATCTCCCAAAACACAGAAACTAGTGGAAGTGACAGAAAAGTGTCTGCATTTAGGGATTGCAGAAGTCAAACCAGGGGCGCGCATTGGTGACATTGGCGCAGCGATTCAAGAGTACGCTGAGGGAGAGGGCTTTTCTGTAGTACGTGATTTTGTCGGACATGGTATCAGCCATATTTTCCACACAGCACCGGATGTTCCCCATTATGGTGTCAGAGATAAAGGTAAACGCCTGCGTCCTGGGATGGTATTTACCATTGAGCCGATGATTAATGAAGGTACTTACGAAGTCGAAATGCTCAACGACGGTTGGACAGCTGTCACACGCGATCGCAAATTATCAGCCCAATTTGAGCATACAGTAGCTGTCACAGAAGATGGCGTAGAAATTCTGACTTTACCTTGATAGTCATTAGTCATTAGTCATTAGTCATTAGTTCTTCTCCCCTGCTCCCTGCTCCTTTTCCCCAATCCCCAGTCCCCAGTCCCCAGTCCCCAATCCCCAATCCCCAATCCCCAATCCAAATAAATATTACAAAAAGTTACAAAATTTATCTTATATTGAGTTTGCACCTGTATTTTCAGGTGTCTATTTTGATGTAGATGCGGATTAATTTCGCCTTAATTTATAAAACCCATGACTCAAATAGTTTGGATCGCAAGACACGCTAACCGTCTTGACTTTGTAAACCCCGATTGGTTTCTCACCGCAGAACGACGCTACGATCCACCCCTGTCTGAAGATGGTTTTGTACAAGCCAAGCAGCTAGCGAGGCGATTAAAAAACGAAAATATCTCTCATATTTTTGCTTCTCCGTTTCTCCGAACGGTGCAAACTGCTAATGCTGTAGCAGAAGCTTTAGACTTGCCTATTAAACTAGAGACAGGGTTGAGTGAATGGCTAAATCCGGCTTGGATGACAGAAGAACCCGAAAGGCTTTCAATATCAGCCCTTGTAGAATTATTTCCCAGAATTGACACTAGTTACACACCGCGCATTGCAGCCAAGTATCCTGAAACTCATGAACAGGTACGCGCCCGTTCAGGACAAACAGCCAGATGTTTAGCAACAGAGTTCTTCCCAGATGATATTTTGCTAGTAGCACATGGTGCTTCTGTATTAGGGGGCGCAATGGGGTTAGTCGGGGAGATTGCCAAAAGTGAAGTTAAAGCCTCCTTATGTTCTCTAGTCAAAGTCGTGCGTCAAGAACCTGAATGGTTGTTAGAACTTAAAGGAGACACCAGCCATTTAACTCAGGTAGAGGAAGTTATCCGCTTTGCTTAGGTTGGGGATTGGGGACTGGGGACACTTCGACAAGCTCAGTGCATCGCTGGGGATTGGGGACTGGGGAGACAAGGGAGACAAGGCAGAATTTATTTCTTGACTCACTACCGGCTAAACACTGCGCTACCGCTAACAGCACGGGCTAAAGCCCCGCTTCCGCTAACAGCACTTATCACTCACTACTAACTTACTGATTTATGACTTAACAGCACTCATTACTCAGCACTCAGCACTCACCCACTCAGCACTCACTACTCACTTACTGATTTATGACTTTACTATTAGCAGGAGATATTGGCGGGACTAAGACTATTTTGCGTTTGGTGGAAATATCAGACGCATCTGAGTTACAGACTATTCATGAGGAAATTTACCGCAGTGGGGATTTTCCTGATTTGGTACCGATGGTGCAGCAATTTTTACTCAAGGCTAATGCAGGTACACCGGAAAAGGCTTGTTTTGCGATCGCTGGCCCTGTGGTTAACAATACCGCTAAACTCACTAATCTAGCTTGGTTCTTAGATACAGAACGCCTCGCACAAGAATTGAGTATTCCTCTCATTTCTCTAATTAATGATTTTGCGGCTGTTGGTTATGGTATTTTTGGCTTGAGTAAACAAGATTTGCTGACTTTGCAAGTAGGTAAACACCAACAAGAAGCACCGATTGCGATTATTGGGGCTGGTACTGGTTTAGGACAAGGATTTTTAATTAAACAGGGTAATTACTATCAAGTCTTTCCGTCAGAAGGGGGACACGCTGATTTTGCCCCGCGTAATGAGTTAGAGTTTCAATTATTAAAATATCTGCTGGATAAACATGATATTCAGCGTGTGTCTGTGGAAAGGGTGGTATCTGGACAGGGGGTTGTGGCGATTTATCAATTTTTGCGCGATCGCTATCAAACCACCGAATCCCCAGAAATCGCCCAAATTGTTCGTACCTGGGAACAACAAGCCGGACAATCAGAAAAAACAGTTGATCCTGGTGCAGCCATTGGTAAAGCAGCAATACAAGGAAGCGATCGCCTCTGTCAACAAACTTTGCAAATATTTATCGATGCTTACGGCGCAGAAGCCGGAAATCTCGCCCTCAAACTCTTGCCCTACGGTGGTTTGTACATTGCTGGTGGGATTGCCTCTAAAATCTTACCTTTGATACACAACGGCAATTTCCTCTTGAATTTCACCCAAAAAGGCAGAATGCGTTCCTTGTTAGAAGAAATACCAGTGCATATCATTCTCAATCCACAAGTTGGACTAATAGGTGCTGCTTTGTGTGCTGCTAGGTTATAACAGCTACATCATCAGTGTATTAGCATCTATAGAATGCCAAAACCATGACACTTAGAGTTTTGTTCTCATTCTTAGCCGCCACCTTAATTTGTGGCGGATCTGTCATTGTAGACGCAAGCCAGCCCAAACGCCCGACTATATCAGCCAAAAAAGTAGCAGTAGCACGCAAAAAAACCACTGTTGCACCTGCTAAAACTTCCGTTTTACTGAAAAAAACCACTACTACCCAACCAGTACAACCCCAGTGGAAGCCATTCACATCCCCAGATGGACGTTTTACCGTATTAATGCCAGGAATTCCCAAACAGGAATCCCAAACCCAAAAAACGCACATGGGGGAAATCGACTTACAAATATTTGCGGCTCAACCACCTAAGCAAGAAGTAGCCTATCTAGTTGTATACAATGATTTTCCTCATAGTTATGCCCAAATTAATAATCCCCAAGAAATATTGAATGATGTGCAAGCGATGGCGTTAAAAACTACTCAAAGTAATTTGCTCAATCATCGCAATATTCGTAGTTCTAATGGTCATCCCGGCAGAGAATTCGCCTATATTAACGCAGGGGGTAAAATTACCAGAACTAGAATTTATCTAGCAGAAGGGCGTTTATATCAAGTAATGGCAATAACTACCAAAAAGCAACAAAGGAATTTATCTAAAACAATTACAGGATACCTCAACTCTTTTCAGATAGTTCTGAAAAAGTAAGTGTACGCCGTGTGAGACTTTCGCTTTGAGTGGTGAGTGCTGAGTGGGTGAGTGCTGAGTAATGAGTGCTGAGTGGTGTTAGCGGAAGCGGGGCGTTTAGCCAGTAGTGAGTCAAGAAATAAATTCTGCCTTGTCTCCCTTGTCTCCCTTGTCCCCAATCCCCAATCCCCAGCGAAGCACTGAGCTTGTCGAAGTGTCCCCAATCCCCAATCCCAATGAAAAGGGGACTGCTTCCTTACTTCGTGGAATCTAGTCCACAAAGTTTGCAACAATACCCCAGATATCCGGTAATGTAGTATCTACATCATTACTAGCTACTTCATAAGCAACTGCTGCAACCATGTCAGAGTCTCTTACTCCCCCCACAATTAAACCCCAAAATCCCAATTTTTCTTCCGGCCCTTGCGCCAAGCGTCCAGGCTGGTCTGTAACTAATTTGCAAAATGCTTGTTTGGGTCGTTCCCACAGATCAGAAGATGGTAAAGCTAAATTAACTGAAGCAATTGAACGTTCTAAAAAAATTCTCGGTCTACCTGCTGATTATCGCTTGGGTATCGTTCCCGCATCTGATACCGGTGCTGTAGAAATGGCCTTATGGTCACTACTCGGACAGCGACCCCTTGATATCCTGGCTTGGGAAAGTTTCGGTCAGGAATGGGTGAAAGATGTTGTAGATGAATTGAAACTGTCTGATGTTCGTTTAATGAAAGCACCCTATGGCAGTTTACCCAATTTAGAGGAAGTAGATTTTAGCCATGATGTGGTGTTCCTGTGGAATGGGACAACATCTGGTGTGAGAGTTCCCAATGGGGATTGGATTCCCGATGACCGTCAAGGGTTGACCATTTGTGATGCTACATCTGCGGTATTCGCGATGGATATCCCTTGGGAAAAAATCGATGTGCTGACATATTCTTGGCAAAAAGTTTTAGGTGGGGAAGCACAACACGGTGTAGTTGTTCTTTCACCGCGCGCTGTAGAAAGACTGGAAAGTTATCAACCAGCTTGGCCGATTCCCAAAATTTTCCGCCTCACCCAAAAAGGGAAACTCATTGAAGGTGTTTTTAAAGGAGATACCATCAACACACCATCAATGTTGTGTGTAGAAGATGTCATAGATGCTTTAGTTTGGGCAGAAAGTATTGGCGGACTCCCCGGCTTAATTAGTCGCAGTGAAGCGAATTTGGCAGCAATTAGCAAATGGGTGGAACAAAGCAGTTGGGCGGATTTCTTGGCAGAGAAACCAGAAACTCGTTCTTGTACTTCGATTTGCTTAAAAATTGTCGATGCTGGATTTACTAGCCTCAGCACAGAAGACCAAGCGAAATTTGCCAAAAAAATGGCGAAGCTTTTAGAAAAACAACAAATTGCTTATGATATTGCTCCCTATCGTGCTGCACCCCCAGGACTGAGAATTTGGGGAGGTGCTACGGTAGAAACTGCTGATATTGAAGCATTACTTCCTTGGTTAGATTGGGCATATGCTTCTGTAAAAGCTGAATTTGCAGTGGCGGCTTAATTTATGGGTGCAGGGGTGTAGGGGTGTGGGGGTGTAGGGGAAGATAGAAAATATTATGATGTTTTCACTTACGCCCTTAAAACCCTACAACCCTTACCTCTAAATTCGTTCTAGTTGCGTAAATTAGCGGGAATTTGTTCTGGAATCACCCAGTAGTAGATAGTTTTGCCATCTACTTGTAATGTCTTTTCGGGTTTCCAATCTCCCATATCAAAGGCGTGGGAAACTACCCTTGTACCAGGTTTAAGTTCTTTGAAAAGTTTAGGACGTAGTTTGAGGTTGATTTCAGGTAACAGGTAGAGCGTAACTACTGTGGCGTTACTCAAGTCAGTATTAAACAAGTCTTGTTGAATAAACTGTACTTTATCAGTTACTCCGGCTTGCTGGGCATTGGCGTTAGCTTCTTGGATGCGTTCTGGACTAATATCTATACCGATGCCTTTTGTACCGTATTTTTTGGCGGCTGTATTGACAATCCGACCGTCACCACTACCTAAGTCGTACAGCACATCATTTTTATTAACTTGCGCTACTTCTAGCATGGCATCTACTACAGGTTGTGGAGTAGGGACATAGGGAACATCAGCCGGACGTTCTTGAGGTTGTGTCTGAGCTAATGTTTCAGTTTGACCTGTTAATGTGGGTGCAGAAGGCTGTGCTTGTGCGTTTAAATTCTGTTCTGGGGTTGTGCATCCCACAAGACCTACATTAGCAAGACTCACGCTAGCAACAACGAGCAGTAGCATTTTTTGCAACTTCATCAAAATGACCTCCAGTGAAAATTGTGAATTTTGAACAAAAGAGCCGCCAAGAGGCTTCCAGCTAAAAAAAATACAGTCGCTGTGGTGAGCAGGGGGGGCAGGGGCAGGGAGCAGGGGGGCAGGGAGCAGGCTTTTAAGGGTAGGGAGAAAAAGAAATTATTTCACTCAGCACTCATTACTCAGCACTCATTACTCAGCACTCAGCACTCAGCACTCAGCACTCATTACTCAGCACTCAGCACTCAGCACTCATTACTCAGCACTCAGCACTCAGCACTCTCAAGTCTGACGTTGGCGGTAGCGATTCCAAACTAAAAACGGTATCCCTGCTGCTACCACTAACACACCTGCGATCGCTCCCACGTTGGTATAAACTAAGCTGGAGTAAAGCAGGTAGCCACAAGCACTACAAAAGAGTAATGGTGTCAAAGGATAAAATGGCACATGAAAGGGGCGTGTTATCTGTGGTTCTCGGTATCGCAGCACTAGCAAGGAAATGCCAGAAAGTAGGAAAAAGAACCAAAATACAGGCGCGGTGTAATCTACCATTGTTTCAAACCCTTTGCGGGTGAGTGTGCCTAATAAAACTAGTCCCAAGGCGATCGCCGCCTGCACGAGTAACGCAGAGGTAGGAGTGTTGGGGAGTTGTTGCCAACGTCCCATAAAACTAAATAGAGGAAAATCTTTGCCGAGAGCGTAATTAGTCCGCGCCCCAGTGAAAATCGTGGCGTTAATAGCTCCCAAGGTGGAAATTGCAATTAAAAAGCTAATAAACCAAGCTCCGGTTTCTCCTGCTATGGAGCGCATTAAATCGGCGGCGACAGCTTCGGATTGTGCCATGTTGGTTAATCCTAAACCGCGCAGGTAAGCCCAATTGATTAGTAGGTAAATGGCGGTAATTATCCCAATACTCCACAATAGCGATCGCAATATGTTGCGCTTTCTGTTTTGGATTTCTGCGGAAATATACGCCGCTTCGTTCCAACCACCGTAAGATAGCAACACAAACACCATTGCTAGCCCCCAATTACCGGTAGTAGTGGTTTCTAGCGTTACCCCAGAGGCATTTGTGGCAAATAACCCAAACATGACTACTAGTAACAACCCTAAAACTTTGGCTACAGATAGTAAGTTTTGTGTCCATTTACCTTGTCTTAAACCCACCAGATTCAAGGCTGTTAACAGTGCAATGACTCCGGCTGCATATATAGAGGATGAAAATGCACCTAATCGCCACAATTGCGTAGCATAATCACCGAAAACGAAAGCAAGGAGAGTAATAGAACCTGTTTGAATGACTGTGAGTCGCGCCCAAGCAAACAAAAAGGCGAGCGATCGGCCAAATGCCCTTTTAAGATAAAAATAGACCCCACCCACGTCAGGATAGGTTGTTGCTAACTCTGCATAACACAACGCACCGATAATCGATACTAAACCACCAGCTAGCCACAACAGCAATACAGTAATCTCATTTCCAGCTTGACTTGCTACTAATGCAGGAGTTTCAAAAATACCTGCACCAATCACAATACCTACAATTAAAGCCACTGCATCTGGTAATCTTAACAACGGCTTAGGTGTTGCCACATCTGTAGCCTGTACCTCATCCAGTACAATGTTTTCTGTAGGTCTACTCACATTAGCTCCTTACGTTGAGAGTGTCGGGGAACACCACCAGACTTTGCCATAATTCAAAGTCTATGGAGATGAAAAGCAAAGTTTTCATCAAAAAGCCCAAGGTAATTTTTAGGTAATCACTGAATATCAGCACGATTTGTTGGCATTTTTGACATTAAAAGTAAATGGGGCTGAGGATTAGTCTCTTTGGTGTGGGTAAGAGAGGAGTGTTTGATCAGCCCCATATCTTAAATTTTTATAAAAAAATATGACACAGAAATGATAAACACAAAATTAATCACGTTTTTTTTGATGTTTATGATAAGAAATAATCTTTTTATTCCCTGTTTTCTAATTTGTATAATCCACAAGGTAGTTGCCAAAAATCTAGTTTTATCCTTAGTGAAATTCCAGAGTAAATATAACGTATAAAACTCCGGTTTCAAGATTGTTTAATCTAAACCGGAGTTCTTTTTTACAAGTCGCGGAGAGAAGCCGCGAATTAGTTTTATTTTCCCCCTGCCCCCGTTCGGCTGACGCTCACGGCGGAAGCCTGCCCCCTGCCCATATATTTTTAACTAGAAGCCCATTATCTAATTTCCCTAGCTGTACGGGAGACTGTATCAGTTGCGTCTTCAGCTTGTTGCTGAATGTTACGACCAATATCTGCGGCTCCACGCTGAACATTTTTCGCCGCATCTTCAGCAGCATTTTGGGTGTTTTGTTTGAGATTTTCTAACCCACGCTGAGTTCCTTTGACTACACCTCTACGCACTTCTTCTGCTGAACTACCCACATCTTCACCTAAATTTTTGACTCTTTCATCAAAAGGTGTACCTTGGCGATAATTGCGGGCATATTGTTCTGTGCTATCAATACCTTTTTGTTCCACATTTCTTTTAGCCATGTCTCGCAAAGCTTTAGCTTTGGCTTCTGCGGCTTTTTCCTCGGCTCTAGCTCTAGGATCTACATCACTAAAGTTGTTCATTCCACCTTGGGGTGCATTCAGAGGATAGCTTTTTGTGGGGTCATATCTTTCTATATTTGGAGATTGCGCGCTTGGTTGTGGTGGTTGTGCTGCGATAGTTGGACGGTTACAAGCTTGTGCTGTTAACAGGACAATTCCTGCTAAGAAAACTGTCAATACTTTTAGAGGACGCAGACTTTTGAGCCCAATTAATTAATCTTGTCATAGTTTTACTCCTGAGATTTTTGTAAGTTGACAATTTGATGAATAAAA
>NZ_PJIZ01000151.1 GCF_021596505.1 Nostoc sp. CMAA1605
TATTCATCCTATCTGACGTACTATAGCTTACGCGATCGCAAGCGGTCATATTTTAGCTATACTTCTGAATTGATGCAATTTTATTCCAGTTGATAGAGATTAAATTCTTTTCTAATTGATGAAGTTAAAGGACGGAATTTTAATAATTCTTTGAAGAAGAAGAGAATCTTACCTTGGTTAGCGTTGTGAATAGTTGAAAAACCTTTTTGATATATATTTTCGCCGTTACCAATAATGTAAACAGATCCAATCATTGGTAAATTTTCTAGAATGTGTCCTTGATTTTTGAGAGTTTCTTTCAAACGTCCATGTGATCTATAAAATTCTACTAAATCATCAGGATAATCGTCATATTTTTCAGGTAAAGGACATAAATTCATATTGATTATATTACAAGTTCCACACCAAGCATAAAAGTGCGATTTTCTATAGTAGATTACAGCACTACTCTCTTTATATACATAGCCTTTATTAACAACCCAACCGTTAGAGTCTGGATGTTGATTAACAAAACTGACTAGATTACGACTGACACAATCATCAGCATCAGCAATCATAATATGATTAGGTACAAATAAGGCTTTGGCATACATTAAGCCTTTAATAATTTTCTTGCATTTATCTATGTTCTTGTCATTACGGTTGCAATTAGGGAGAGGAAAGTCAACTTCTAGATAGTGAACATGAGGATGACTAAATTCAGTTTTGGGACGTTCATGACACACTACAACTACTCGAAAATCTGAGTCCGTTTGATTACAAATTGAGCGTAAGGATCTTTCAAAAAGCTTGGAGACTTGATCCCATGATTTGGATACTTCTGCACTTTTGAGAGGAATGATAAAAACTAGCATAACTTTGGCTTTGTTGGTAATACAAGTGACAAGTATTTGTTCTTAAATATGACTATGTTACGAAAGAGAAAACACTATAAATTCTTATTATCGATAAGCTGCCTTAACAATTTATGAAAAATTAGTCCCACTCAGTTCACAATAAATCAATAAAATCGTTATAAATTTTCTATGTATTTACTTAATTACTTAGACAAGTATCAATTGGATGCAGTAGCCGAGGCGGATTAATGAGATAATTTGCGTAAGAAAGTAAGAAGGAATAGGGAACAGATAAGAAAAGATTAGAAGTTTTATCTCAGTTGAATCTATTAACAACTGAGGTAAGATTTATGGTGTTACATGATACGGTAGCAATGTCAAAAGTTCACTTGTTTAGTATACTTAAGTGCTAACTTGGACATTATGTCTGTTAGAGTTAGCAGTTTACTTATCAAGATAAATATACTAAATTTTTGCTCATATATTTTTAAGTCTGGATAAACCTTTGAAAAACTTTCTTAGTTTATCTGTGAAAATACTCTTTATAAATGAAGTGATCCTGAAAATATCAGTACACTAGTTTTAATTTAGTATGAAAATAAACCGATATTTACTGAAGTAGCAAGCTTTTTAGTACATAAATGATATTGACTATTAATAGTAATAAACATGAAACAATACTTAAAAATATAGTAATTTATAAGACTTCTTCTCAGAAAAACTGCTGAGTTCAACTGGATCAGTAAAAATTCTTAATGATCTTTATACAAATAAAGAAATAATGGGTGTTACTCCTCATGGCAAAAATGCTATACTGTGCTAAGTAGATGCACCCTGATGATCTGGAGAGCTGCCCAAGTGGCTCTCCTTTTTTCATGGATGGGGATTGGGGATTGGGGACTGGGGATTGGGGACTGGGGATTGGAGATTCGGGATTGGAGATTCGGGATTGGGGATTAGAAAGTAGACAAGGAGCAATTTTTTTAGCACTCATTACTCACAACTCACAACTCACAACTCAGCACTCATTACTCAACACTCAGCACTCATTACTCACAACTCAGCACTCATTACTCAGCACTCAGCACTCACAACTCAGCACTCACAACTCAGCACTCAGCACTCACAACTCAGCACTTTCAAGCTATAATCGCCAGTCAAGCTGCTAATTAGTTGTAAGGGTGAGAAATATGGCAGAGTGGCAGGAAATTACTGGTGGAGTGACAGCACCTAAAGGTTATAAGGCGGCTGGGATCACGGCTGGTTTGAAGCCTTCGGGATTGCCGGATTTGGCTTTGATAGTATCAGATGTGGAAGCGATCGCAGCTGGTGTATTTACTACCAGCCAAGTCAAAGCCGCTTGTGTAGATTATTGTCGTCAACGCTTGCAAGCTAAACCATTTGCACGGGCGATTCTCTGCAACGCTGGACAAGCTAACGCCGCTACAGGTAGTCAAGGGGTGCGGGATGCGGAAGAAAGTGCAGAATTATTGGCAAAAGAGTTAAATATTTCCCCAGAATCGATTCTTTTAGCTTCTACAGGGGTAATCGGTCAGCGTATTAAAATGGATGCTCTGCGGGGTGGAATTCCCAAATTAGTCGCAACACTATCTCATACTGGTTCAGATACGGCCGCAGGTGCAATTATCACTACAGATTTAGTCACTAAATCCATTGCCCTAGAAACTACTATCGCAGATCGTCCAGTCCGCATCGGTGGGATTGCCAAAGGTTCGGGAATGATTCATCCGAATATGGCGACGATGTTAGCTTTTGTTACTTGTGATGCAGCTGTCTCACCGCATCTATGGCAAGAAATGTTAAGCAGAGCAGCAGACAGAAGCTTTAATTCTATTACTGTAGATGGTGATACCAGTACCAACGATAGTCTGATTGCTCTAGCTAATGGTGAATCTCGCACCCCAGCAATTACAGAAATGGGTGCAGAAGCCGAAAAATTAGAGGCCATGTTAACAGCAGTATGCCAGCATTTAGCCAAAGCGATCGCCCGTGACGGTGAAGGTGCAACTTGTCTGATGGAAGTGCAAGTTACAGGCGCGCATGACGAACTTGCAGCCAGACAAATCGCCAAAACCATCGCCGGTTCATCCCTAGTGAAATCCGCTATCTTCGGTCGTGACCCCAACTGGGGACGCATCGCCGCCGCCGCCGGACGAGCAGGTGTACCTTTTGAGCAGGAAAATTTGAATATTAAATTAGGGGATTTTCTCCTGTTTGAAAACGGTCAACCTTTACCCTTTGACCGCGCCGCCGCTAGTGCATATTTAAAGAAAGCGGCAGCGAATTCTGTGCTTCCCCAAGACTTTGTTGCGACTAACAATAGTAATGATTTATCCGTTGATCGCAAGAATATTCCAGGTCAAAGAGTAGATAATCCAGTAATTATCGCTGTCAACGTTGGTAACGGTCACGGTGCAGGTAAAGCGTGGGGCTGTGATTTAAGTTACGACTACGTGAAAATTAACGCTGAGTACACAACATAAGGGAATCGGGAATCGCGAATCGGGCATTGGGAATGGGGAATCGGGAATCGCGAATCGCGAATCGGGAACAGATTATGTTTATGCCCAATGCCCAATGCCCAATGCCCCTTATCTCAAACGCCCCGATCGCAAGATACTAATAATTAGCCATAATCCTAATAAACTGGCGACGGCAAATAACACACTACTAATAAAAGATAGCTGTGTGGTTTGGGCTTTAGTGGAAATAATTGCTGCCCCCATAATCAGTGAACCTACGAGGATACTAAAGGATAAACGGTTAGCGGCATCGTCCATTGTGCGACGGACACCATCTAAACCATGTAAAGAAAGATTCCAACGCAGAGTTTCCGATGTGACTCGATCTAATAACAGTTCGATTTGTCGGGGAGATTGTAAGGAAAGGCTTTTAATATCTAAGGCGGTTCTGAGGAGCGATCGCACTGGATTATCGCCTAATAATTGCCGTCGAAACAAGTCTGTAATTAAAGGCTGAATTTCTTCAAATAAATTTACTTCTGGATTAAAGGTACGGGCTACCCCTTCTAAATTTGCCAAAGTTTTGGCATACAAGCCCATGTTACCGGGTAAGCGAATTTTATTATTACGAGCAACTTGCAAAATTTCATAAAAGATTTGACTAAAATTCATCTCCGTCAAACTGACGTTGTAATATTTCCGCAGCATCCTGTCATAGTCACTTTCTAGCCGCGCCAAAATTACTGGCTGTGCGGAATCTGCCAGTTGTAAAGTCAGTTGAGCGCATCTTCCCGCATCTAAATCGACAATAGCCAACAGCATCTCCGTCAAAATTTGCTGAGTGCGGGGATCAAGCCTACCTACCATTCCGCAATCTAACAATGCTACCCGCCCATCAGTCAGATAAAAAATATTGCCAGGATGGGGATCAGCGTGAAAAAAGCCATCAACATATAACTGCTGAAAAAAGGCACGAAATAATAATGTAGTAACGGCATTACGTTCTGCTACTGGGTTTTTACCGTTAATGCTGCTTAATTGGGCAGAGAGTATTGGTACTCCGTCTAGCCACTCCATCACCATTAATTTTTCTGTAGTCAGATGCCAATAAATTTCCGCCACAACAATTTTTTGCGGTTCATACCAACGACTGTGCGATAAATTACGTCGCAGTTGGTCTGTAAACCCAGCTTCCCTGGTAAAATCTAATTCCGCTTCTAGGGCTTTAGTGAATTCTTCGGCGATTGATTTAATTTCATAATTCTGCCCAAAATCAGTCCGCGCCACCAAATCAGCAATCCCTTGAATGAGGGCAATATCTTGGACAATCGTAATATCTATTCCTGGTCGCTGGACTTTTAATGCCACTTCCCGACCATCAATTAATGTAGCGCGATGGGTCTGGGCAATTGATCCCGCCGCTACTGCCACAGGATTGATGTATTTGAAAGTTTCTTCTAAAGGGCGTTTCAGTTGCTGACGAATGACGATTTCCACTTCTGCCCAAGGTACAGGCGGTACTTCGTTTTGCAAAGTGGAAAGTTCATCAATATAAGCAGCACTCAGTAAATCTGGACGGGTAGACAGTAGCTGACCAAGTTTGACATAAACAGGCCCCAAATCCACCAGAATATTTTTTAACACCGCAGGTGTAGGTAATTGGGGTTCATCAGCTTTACCACCAGTTAGCAACCTCCGCATATAATCCCAGCCATTGCGGAGAACAACTTCAATAATTTCTCTTTGGCGCGGAACAGTGTATGTTAAAAACATTTTGTTTTGGGGATTGGGGACTTATCAATTCAAAATTCAAAATTCAAAATTTAAGAATGATTGGGGATTGGGGATTGGGGACTGGGGACTGGGTATTAGGGACTGGGGATTGAGCATTGATTGAAATTTCTCCCTGCTCCCTGCCCCCTGCCCCCTTGCCTCTTGCTCCCTGCCTCTTTTCAAAGTAAGTCGGTAAATCGGGGATCGCTTTGTAGGGTTTTGAGGACTTGTTTAATTTCCTGGGTGCGTTCTTTGTTAACTATGAGGGTGACATTGCGATCGCGTACAATCACCACGTCCTCTAACCCAATAGTAACAACTACATCCTCTGAGTTAGTAGCATAAATAATTGCACCTTGCGTATCTAAACCCACATGGTTAGCCAGTTCAACGTTAGGATTGTCTGGTTTTTTCAGTAGTCTTTCGATAGCATTCCAATCACCCAAGTCATCCCACCCAAATTCTGCCGGTAAAACATATGCTAGATTAGTTTTTTCCATGAGTGCATAGTCTATACTTTTTTTCGGCAATTGGGGATAGACATCAACGCCTTTTTGTGCTATTTGTTCAATAATTTCTGGTGCATGGGTATACAGTTCCTTGAGAACAACACCAGCCCGAAACACGAACATACCGCTATTCCAGCTAAATTGTCCTGTAGACAGAAATGTCTGGGCTGTTTCACGGTCGGGCTTTTCAGTAAAACGGTTGACGTGATAAGCTGGCAACTCATTAAAGCTACCAATTTTTTCGCCTTGTTCAATGTAGCCGTAACCAGTTGATGGAAAGGTAGGCTTAATCCCTAATGTGACAATAGCTGGAGTGCTTGCCGCTAGTTGAGTAGCCGCATCTAATGTGCGTTTAAATGCCTGTTGGTCAGCTATCCAGTGGTCAGAGGGGAAAAAGCCAATAATCGCGTCGTCTCCGTAACGTTTTTGAATTTCTAAACTTGTCCAAGCAACAGCAGCAGCAGTGTCTCTACCTTGCGGTTCTACCAACAGGTTTGGAGGTGGCAATTCTGGTAATTGCTGTAGTATACCTGTAGCTAGCTGGCTAGAAGTAATTACCCATAAATCCTGCCAACTGCCAGCAACATCAATTAGTCGTTCGGCAGTTGCCTGTAATAAACTTCTAGAGCTACCATCAAGACTTAAAAATTGCTTAGGTCGGTCTTGCCGACTCAAAGGCCAAAAACGTTCACCTTTACCACCTGCCAGAATGACTGGGAACAAAGAACTACTCATGTTGTCATACGACCTACGCTAGAACATTTCAAGTTTACAGTGCAGTCTGACACTGGCAAGTTTGGTGGCTTGGATTAACATAACTTTTAGGGAGTGGTTGAGTGGGGAGATAATTGTGATAAAACAGGTTCAATGGTCAGAAGATCAGGTTACACCTCAACAGATACCAGATTTAGAGCTTGGGGTAAAACCTGGGCAACTACAACGTATCGAGAATCAAGTTCTAGCGCAATCAGCAACAGACCAGGAAATAACAACACAAGAACAAGCAGCTAACAGTTCTCGTAATGTTGTAGAGTCTGTAGGAGCGATTCCCAATGAGCTGTATGAGCGATTGGGATTGTCTATGCCGCGCTGGTTACTGTGGATTTTGACAGCCGTATTAGGGATTATCATGTCTGGGCTGTTAGTATCCACCTTGGCTTTATGGACTCCTTTATGGAGTAACTTAGACCGTACAGATGAAGAATTGGGATTTTCCGGTCAAAATGAACAGAAAATGCCCTTACCTGGGGAACTATGGAGCAAAATTTCCCAGTATCAGATATCCAAACCGATGAATATTCTGATTATGGGAATTGAACCAGTCAAAGGTTCTGTAGATGGTTCGCCGGAAAGTTTTTCTGGCAATAGCGATACCATGCTGCTGACTAGAATCAACCCCAATAATAAAACTATGCGGGTACTGTCGATTCCTAGCGATACGATGATTGCTATCCCAGAACAGGGATTAACTAGAGTGGCAGAGGCAAATGCCAAAGGCGGGCCAGTGTTAGCCGCCCGGACTGTCAGCCGGACGCTGAATAATGCCCGAATTGACCGCTATATTCGCCTTTCTACTAGTGGATTACGGCAATTAGTTGATCAATTGGGTGGGGTAGAAGTTTTTGTCCCCAAAGCTATGACTTATCAAGATCCAGTTAGTGGATCAACCGTCAGTTTAGTTAGTGGTTGGCAAACCCTCAATGGCGAACAAGCAGAATTATTTGCTCGTTACCGGGAGGAAGGACTAGGGGATTTACCCAGAGTGCAAAGACAACAAGCACTAGTCACAGCAGTGCTGCAAAGGCTCAACAGTCCTACTGTTTTACCGAGATTGCCCCAATTAACCCGCCTGATGCGGAAATATTTTGATACCAATTTGAAGATAGAAGAAATGATGGCGTTGGTGAATTTTTCCGTCAATTTAGAACGGGATAATTTCCAAATGACTATGTTACCTGGTACATTCAGCAAATTTAGTAAAGACCCCCATAGCTATTGGCTGAATTTGAACGGACAGCAAAATTTATTGAATAATTATGTAGGGGTAGATATATCTGGTGTTAAGCCTGATTCTCGACCAGTATCTAAGCTCAAAATTGCTATCCAAAATGCTTCCAATCAACCCCAGTTAACTGAAAAAGCTATTGCTTACTTGAAACAAAAAGGCTTTACAAATATTTACACGGTTCCCGCTTGGCCTGACACCCAACGTCAAACACAAATTATTGTACAGAAGGGCGATCGCTCGGCAGGAGTTAACCTACAGAAAATCTTAGGATTGGGTTTAGTTGAAGTTAAATCCACAGGGGATTTAGAATCAGATATCACAATCCGCATCGGCAAGGATTGGAAGTAATGAGGAGTGCTGAGTGGTGAGTGGTGAGTGCTGAGTAGTGGGTCAGAAGCAATTCAATAGTCTTAATTCCTTACTCATAACTCAGCATCGGCTAAACGCCGCGCTACTGCTAACAGCACTCAACCGCACTAGGTTTCGTAAAGTTATGAAAAAGTTCTTGCTGAGATTATTAAGTTTGATAGTAATTTTATTGCTGGCTTGTTTTTGGCTCATCATCAATCCCAAGCCAGCTTTTGCTCAAATTAATACTATTAACTACAGCAATGCTAATCTGGAAAATCGTGATTTTAAAAACGCTGAGTTAGTCGGTGTAACTTTTGTAGCGGCAGAAATGCGGGGGACAAATTTTCAAGGTGCAAATTTAAAAAATGCCATTTTGACTAAGGGTGTTTTATTAAAAGCTAATTTAGAAGGGGCAAATTTAACGGGTGCTTTGGTAGATCGGGTGACTTTAGATGGTGCAAATTTGAAAAATGCCATTTTTACAGAATCGACTTTAACCCGCAGCCGTTTTTATGATGCTGATATTACTGGGGCTGATTTTACAGACGCAATTATCGACCGTTATCAAGTATCTCTATTGTGCGAAAGAGCCACAGGGATTAATCCTGTCACAAATATTTCTACAAGAGAAAGTTTAGGTTGTCGTTAGTAGCTAGGGGTGGGACACCATCTCAAATAATTAATGCGATCGCCAAATTTTAGGTTAAATTTACTCAGGTATGCGCTCTGTTTAGAGTTGTCGGGTATTATTCGTGACTAATCAAGACCAAAAACCTTCTCGTTCTTTCGCTGGAATTGCTGGCATTGTAGCCGCAGCCACGTTAATTAGTAAAGTATTCGGTTTAATCAGACAGCAGGCGATCGCAGCTGCTTTTGGTGTGGGTGCGGCGGCGACTGCTTATAGTTACGCCTATGTGATTCCTGGGTTTTTATTAGTCTTACTAGGTGGTGTAAATGGGCCGTTACACAGTGCAATTATTAGTGTTTTAGCCAAGCGGAAGCAAGAAGAAGCCGCCCCTTTAGTCGAGACAGTCACGACTTTGGTGGGGGGTTTTTTGTTACTGGTGACGGTAGCGCAGATTTTCTTGGCAGATACTATGATCGATATTGTCGGTTATGGTTTGGATGCAAAAACGAGAGCGATCGCCATTCAACAGTTGCAAATTATGGCACCGATGGCTTTATTTGCAGGGTTAATTGGCATTGGTTTTGGGACTCTCAACGCTGCTAATCAATACTGGCTACTCTCTATTAGTCCCCTGTTATCGAGTGTCACGGTAGTCATTGGGATTGGGGTACTGGCTTTGCAATATGGCAAAGACATCATCAAGCCAGAATACGCTTTGATTGGTGGAATGGTTTTGGCTTGGGGAACTCTGGCTGGGGCAATTCTTCAGTGGTTAGTCCAGTTAGTTGTACAGTGGCGTTTAGGACTCGGTAAATTAAGGCTGAGGTTTGATTTTAAATCCCCTGGAGTACAGGAAGTAATCAAAATCATGACTCCTGCCACTATTTCTTCGGGAATGATGCCGATTAATGTGGCCACTGACTTGTATTTTGCTAGCCCCATCCCAGGGGCGGCGGCTGGTTTTAACTATGCTAACTTGCTAGTACAAACACCTTTAGGGATTATTTCTAACATTATTTTATTGCCCCTATTACCGATTTTCGCGAAACTTGCCGAACCTGAAAACTGGCCGGATTTGAAATTACGCATTCGTCAGGGGTTATTACTCACTGCTGTAACCATGTTACCGTTAGGGGCGTTAATGGTAGCGTTGTCTGTGCCGATTGTACAGATAGTTTATGAACGTGGCGCGTTTAAACAAGGGGCAACGCAGTTAGTTTCCTCACTACTCATCTCCTACGGTATTGGGATGTTCGTCTATCTGGGAAGGGATGTTTTGGTGCGGGTTTTTTACGCATTGGGCGATGGACAGACACCTTTCCGTATCAGTACATTTAACATCTTTCTCAATATCGTCCTAGATTGGATTTTCGTGAAACCTTTTGGTGCGCCTGGTTTGGTGTTAGCAACTGTCAGCGTTAATTGTAGCTCCATGTTAATGCTGTTATGGGTATTACACCGCCGCTTGCATGGTTTGCCTTTACGGGAATGGAGTTTACCGATTTTAGGGTTGACTGCTGGTAGTGTAGTTGCGGGAGTTACTAGTTTTGGGGTATTGCAGGGAACGCAGAAATTATTGGGTACACAGGGTTTAATGATTCAAATTTTACAGTTGTGTGTATCTGGTGCCGTGGGGTTAATGGCATTTGGAGTAATTGCCTACCTTATGAAAATCCCAGAAGTCAATAGTTTCGCTGTCAAGATGCGTCAACGCTTTTTGAAAAGATAAAACCAATCTGCAATGGGCTAACGCCCCGCTTCGCTA
>NZ_PJIZ01000152.1 GCF_021596505.1 Nostoc sp. CMAA1605
ACTTAGGGGCGCGGCGGGTTTTACTCATCGGCACTCTTTCGCCTCCCGTAACTGCGATCGCTGCTAATCTAGTTTTACGAGAACAACTGCATCTGAGTGCATGGTGCGGAATTTTATTGACTATCTTGGGAGTCGCTTGGGTAATTACAGAGCGTGTTCCTGGCGATGGTGAACTTTCACCGACACACCTGAGAATAGGTATCAGCTTTGCTTTATTCGCAACCATCACTAACGCTATGGCCACAATCATTTCCCGTGCGGCTTTGACTAGCGGAAGTGTCAACCCCTTATGGGCGGCTTTATTGCGTTTGAGTGCGGCGGAAGTGATTTTATTACCGTGGGTGTGGCTACAAAGGAAAAATCAAGAATTGTCCTATCCCTACTGGCAATCAAGACGAGTGATTTTTGTTACTTGCTTCGCGGCTTTTTGCGGTACTTATTTAGGGATTTGGTTACAACAAATAGCCATTAAATTCACCGTGGCGGGAATTGCTTCCACACTTTTACAGACAAGTCCGTTATTTGTGATACCCATTGCTATATTGATGGGTGAAAAAGTGAGTTGGCGAGCGATCGCAGGTGTGATCATTGCGATCGGGGGAATTGGATTGTTGTTTTATCTCCAGGGAAATGGAAATCAAGCTGTAGGTACATAGAGAAAAAGCCCACCGTAGGTGATCTTTTTTGGCATCCTTTGTGGTGGAAAGTAAATTTGCGTAGGTGTATCATTTAAATGGTAAGTGTTAGAAATAGCACTGTAATGCTCAAGTTTTAAACTGTGTAAATCCACCCATACACGAGAACCCATGAATCCATCCATCAAAGTCATACTCACTACCGTCCTCCTTGCGGCTGTCTCTGCTAAACCTGCTTTAGCCCAGTTTGGCGCACCTAGTAGTCTCAGTTTCAGCAACATGAACGCCTACCTCAGCGTTCAGAAGAACGCTGCGCTGGTGCGTCAAACTCAGTCAAATCTCAACAGCATCAATCGGCGCAACAACAGCAGCCAGAACGCTCAAGCCACCGCCCGCACTCAAGCCCAAAACACCCCAAAAACCACCTTCCGCCCTGTCCAGCAACGCTTGCTAGTGACGCAGTTCGCCCGCAGTTTGAGTAATGACCCCACTATAGTACGCCAGTCAACCCAAGCCTTCACTGAGGGCTTCAAAGCCTTTGAGGAAGAAGCCAGGCGTTTAGGCCGCCCCAACAACGTGGCAATGGCGTTCACCTACTTGGTGGGGGTTTGCTACATGGTGTACTACGGAGAAGAACCCAGCGAAGCCGCACTGATGAATCTCCAAGCCAACAGTGACGCAGCCTTCGGTGCTTCGTCGGCCTTCCAAGCACTGAACAGCCAAGAACGCCAAAAACTTTATGAGACTTTCGTGCTGATGGCAACCCTACCGTTGGCGGGCTACACAGTAGCAACTGAACAGAACGACCAAGAGTTGCTCAATACCTATCGCGAGATTGCCGGGGTAGCTTTAGAAACTGCCCTGGGGGTGCGCCCAGATCGGTTGCGGTTCACTGCGACGGGGTTAGAACTGCGCTAAAAGCTGATAGGGGGAATGTTTTCAAGTAAAACCCTAATTTTTTCTTGAGGCGTAAGCTATACTGACTTTTCACGTTATTATGTGGAAAAGTTAACTTAACACCTAACCCCCTTCCCTACTAGGCTATTCATTCATGCTTCTTATAACCCTGATTAAGTAGCCGTCGTGAACTGCGTACACAAGAAAACGTGAAAAAGTCTTTCCCTTACACCCCTATACCCTTAAACCCCTACACCCCTTTTTCAAGTCAGTCCGACGGAAAAGTTTCTAAGTATGTAACAATAACAAAAAGTCAAACAGAAAAATGAGGGTTAAATACAACACGTTGTGTACTGTAGTTTCCCTTGGATGCCTTAGCTTGAACTAAACGTTTTTTTTGAACGCAAAAATAATAGCTCTCCTACTTACTAAATTCTAAATAAATTTTGGAAATTAGTATCTGTGTTAACAACATACTTTAACCTAAGTAATCTGTAATAAAATTCAGCCTTTTTTGTCAACTTATTAATTACTTTTTTGCTCAATGAAAGTTGAGGATGTTCAATCTCTCTGTGCATATCAAAGTATTTTCTCTTGTTTTCGAGAGAAGATTTATTTGTTTTAATTCTGGCTTGTTCAATATTATCTTTGAAAAAGGGCAGTACATCTTCACGGAAAAAGCCTATATCTATGCCGACTTTAGCGGCAGCTAATCCCATCGCAAAGCCTTCGCCGTGATAAATACCTCTCATTTCAAAAAAGTAAGAAATGCTCTGCCAAAGTTCAAAGAATTCCTTTTCTAATCCCTCCTGTCTTCTCATGACAAACATAAATTCGTGCAGCCACTGCACTTCTTGTAGCTCAATATTTAATTTTTTCGCGGCTTCTTCGATGGTTTGAATTTCCTGTTTATTAGTCATATTTTGCATATGACTAAGCAAGTTACAACCTGCTCTTGCACTGATGCCTAAAGGCCAATTCATTTCTTCTACAAAAGTACCTAGAATTCGCACATCAGAATCTAAAAACATACAACTCTCAAATAGGGAAAGAGCCTTATCTAGTACAAAACGTTTATCATGATATCCTTTGACACTTTTAAGTTTGTGATTGAATCCAATAACGTGAGGGAAGTCTTGAAAATCTTCTGGCTGATCAGTTAAGACACATAGATTTATATTGGGGGTATATTGCTGTATGTCTTGGGCAAGCATTCTTGTATGCTTACGATATCTTTCACCTACTGCTAATGTGCAGAAGCAGAAATCTTTAGATTCACTCATATAAGATCACAAAACTTATTGATTATGCGATTTTATATTACCCATAAAAACTCTCATTTCACTAAATATAAACACTGGTATTATAGATTTGTATTTACACAGCAGTCTGGAAAAAATGTGAGGTGGTAATCCCCATATCCTGGGATGTAGTGATTATCGTCTTAGCTGACTGTTGAGTAATTTAGATATAATTCCCAACCCTAATAATAAAGGTGTCAACCAATCACCCCAGCGCACATATAAAGTTTTAGTCTGCCTTTTGTAGATAGTTTCCGCATGGGTTTGATAGGTGTTATAGCCAGAAATCCAGAGAGTTTGTCCGTGAGGAGTAACAAAAGCTGAATATCCGGTGTTGGTTGCCCTAGCAGACCATCTATCTGTTTCAATCGCCCGTATGATATCCTGGGCATGGTGTTGGAATGGCATGGCGGCACTATAATGGGCATCGTTGGAAGAACTTAAAATAAATTCTCCCCCCGCAGCCGCTTGACGACGAAATACTTCAGGAAAGGCTGATTCATAGCAAATCCCGACAATTGCCCGTCCCAAGGGAGTGTCAAAAATCTGATTCGATGAACCATGTACTTGATGTTCATCTAGAGGTGATAAGCGTTGAATCAAAGCACCCAAAACTTCCTCAAAGGGGATATATTCACCCAGGGGTACTAATTTAGATTTATCGTAGCGGCTAATCAGTTCACCTTGGCTATTGACTGTAAATAAACTGTTGGTGTAACTGCGTCCTTGACTACCAAAAGCCCCTACCCAAGCAATCACACCCTTTTCTTGAATAGCTGCAACTAAGGGAGTCATCGCCAAATTTTTGTCAAAAAAAGGCATCGCCCCTTCTGGAGTTAAAACAGCATCTACACCTTGATTGACTAATGTTAAATATCCTTCTGTGTAACCCCGAATGGCGCGTTGTACTCCTTCGGGAAGTAGCTTAATTTTATTGGGAATATTGCCCTGAACAATCCCGACTTTTAAAGCGGCGTTTGGGGGTTGGGCGATGGGGCGAGTGTATAAAAATAAGCCTAGCAGGTGGAGGGATATTAGTAAAGTTGTGGCGATCGCTAAATGTTTTAAGGGTGTAGGGGTGTAGGGGTGTAGGGGTGTAGGGGTGTAGTTTTTATCTTTATTGCGTATTTCATCACGTTGGTTTCTAGCTTGCTGGTAACTAAGCCAGGCTTCGGCAATTAGTCCATTAATAGCGACAATCGCGGCTGTGACGGTGTTTGGCCCTGATAGTTGTCCTAGATGTAAAATTACCAGATTATGCGGGCTTTGAGTGTAAGCTAGAGAACTCCACCACAAAGGCCCCGCACTCCACAGGCTTTCTAGGGCGCACCAAAGGGCTGTACCTACTAAAACCCGTAGTAAAGATGATGACAATTTGAGCCAGGATAATACACCCGCCCAAATTACCAGAAATATTCCCCCCCAGAGGCTAATAAATGACCAGCAAAAAACGGTGATAGCGAGACTCGGCCACCAAGGCACACCCAACCAATCCATCGGATGAATGCCGGTAATCCAAAATAAAGCTACACCGTGATAACCAACACCCCAGAGTAAAGGCATAAGAAGGAAGGGGCGCAGGGGAGCAGAGGAGCAGGGGAGAAAAACATCCTCCCCCCTGCCCCCTGCCCCCTGCCCCCTTGCCACTATCGCCCACAGGGGGGCTAGGGCTACCCACGCCATGAACCATGCGCCTACGGGGGCGACGGTTAACCCCATCGCCACCCCACTACCAAGGGCGAGTAAAAGGTAGAGGACAAAAGGGAAAATGGCTTTTGTCCTTTGACTTTTAACTTTTAACTTCATTCCGCCTCTTCTGTTTCGGCTGTATCAGCTGTGTCAGGAGGCACAATTGCTACTCCGGTAATGGCATCGTCTTCATCGAGGCGTTGCACTCTTACCCCAGTGGCCGAACGGGATTGGATAGAAATGGCGTTCACCGCTTGCCGAATAATAATGCCGCGACTTGTCACCATCATGATTTCGTTGTCGTTGTTGACTATACCCAGGGTGGCTAACTGGTCTTTGGTTTTACGGTTTTTAAATTTGGTTGCCATCAAACCTTGACCGGCACGATTTTGCAGGCGGAATTGGGCAACGGGGACACGTTTGCCGTAGCCTCCAGTTGTGATGACTAATACCCAAGGGCCGACACTGGCGTTAGCTGGAACTTCGGTGGTTTCTTCGGTGGTTTCCAGTTCTTCAGTTTCCAGTTCTTCGGTATCTACTTCCTCTGTATTTAAAGTGTCCAGAATGGCGGCTGGTAAAATATCCATCCCGACGAGTTCATCCCCTGGTTTGAGTTTCATGGATTTCACTCCACGGGTAGCCCTGCCCAAAGGACGCAATTGTTCATGATTACATCGAAAGTGAATCGCCATCCCGTGGCGAGAACCCACAAGCACGCTATCCTCAACTCTGGCGCGACGTACCCAACGCAGTTGATCCCCTTCTTCTAAGGAAATGGCGATTAAACCATTGGCGCGAATGTTACTAAAGGCTGCTAGTTCTGTTTTCTTAATGTTGCCGCCTTTGGTGAGCATGACTAGATATTCTTCGCTAGTAAACTCATCGACAGGGACAATTGAGGTGATTTTTTCTTCTTTGGGGATGGGGAGTAACTGCACAATGGGTGTACCGCGACTGGTGCGAGAACCCACGGGGATTTGATAGGCTTTGAGACAGTAGACGACACCGCGATCGCTAAAGAATAAAACGCTATCGTGATCACAGCAAGTCAAGAAATGTTCTACTGTATCATCGTCTTTCACCTTGGCGGCGGCTTTGCCTCTGGTGGCGCGGCTTTGGGCTTCAAAGGTGTTGACGGGCATCCGTTTGATATAGCCTTGTTCGGTGACTAAAATTAAGGCTTTTTCGTTGGCGATTAAGTCCCGTTCATCAATTTCCCCTTCGGCGTGGGTGATGACTGTGCGTCGGGGTGTGGCAAAGCTGGTTTTAATTTGGGTAACTTCGGTTTCAATGATTTCTAAAATCCGTTCCCGCCGTGCCAAAATATCCTGCAAATCCGCGATTTGAGTTTGTAAATCTTCGTGTTCTTGGCGGATTTTGTCGGCTTCTAGGGCTGTTAATCGCCGTAGCTGCATTTGCAAAATCGCATCGGCTTGCACTTCCGATAGGCCATAGGTGGTAATTAACTCACCTTTAGCTGTGGGTGCATCGGGGGCATGACGAATTAGGTTGATAATGGCATCTAACTGAGCCAAGGCAATTAGTAAGCCTTGTAGGATGTGGTCACGTTCTTCCGCTTTTCGCAATTCGTAACGGGTGCGTTTGGTAATCGCTTCGATGCGAAAATCTAGGAAGACGTTGAGGAATTGCTTGAGGGTGAGAATTTGCGGTTCACCATTGACTAAGGCCAACATATTGGCACCAAAGTTGGCTTGCAGTGGTGTTTGCTTGTAGAGGTTATTTAAAACGACGCGGGGGTAAGCATCGCGCTTGAGTTCGATGACGATTCGCATCCCGTCGCGATCGCTTTCGTCTCTGATATCTGCAATGCCGTCAATCCGCTTATCATTCACCAACTCGGCAATTTTTTCAATTAATGCCGCTTTGTTGGTTTGATAGGGTAATTCGGTGATGATGATGGCTTCTCTGTCGGGGCGGCCTCGCTGTTCAATGGTTTCGATGTTGGCGACACCACGCATGGTAATTGAACCCCGGCCTGTGGTGAAGGCTTCTTTAATCGCCGATGTGCCGAGAATTTGTCCGCCCGTGGGGAAGTCTGGCCCAGGAATATGTTGCATTAACTGCAAATCGGTGATTTCGGGGTTGTGAATCAACGCCACCAAACCATCAATCAGTTCACCTAAGTTGTGGGGGGGAATGTTCGTTGCCATCCCTACCGCAATTCCCGAAGAACCATTCAGCAGTAGTTGGGGAATACGGGAAGGTAAGACGGTCGGTTCTTGCTGTGAACCATCGAAGTTATCAATGAAATCTACGGTGTCTGATTCGATGTCTTGCAGTAGGGCTGCACTAGTTAACGCTTGCAGACGGCACTCTGTGTAACGCATCGCCGCCGGTGGGTCGTTATCCACCGAACCAAAGTTACCATGACCGTTAATTAAGGGCGATCGCATGGAAAAATCCTGCGCCATCCGCACCAAGGCATCGTATACTGCTGTATCACCGTGGGGGTGGTATTTACCCAACACTTCCCCGACGACACGGGCGCATTTCCGAAAGGGGCGATCGTGGGTTAGCCCTAACTCGTGCATGGCATAGAGGATGCGACGATGCACAGGTTTTAGACCATCCCTGGCATCTGGTAACGCCCTGCCCACAATGACACTCATGGCGTATTCCAGATAAGACCGGGACATTTCATTCCGCAGATCCGTCGGGATAATCCTCTCCTGTGAGGTTGTCATAAACTAAAAAACTCCAAAGAACTTAGATTTTAGCCTTCGTACTTGACAAAGCGCAAAATTATGCCAAATTTCTCTTGAATAATTGCCATATTTTGATACAATTCTAACACATTCTTCTCTCAGTCTGCCGAGGAGCGAAACCATCTATTTACGCCCAAAATCATGGGTAAATGCAGTTAATTAATTGAAATACATTTTTAATTGTTAATTTTTAAATTAGAATTCCCTCAAAAGATTATTCCGCCTTGAGTTGAGCAAATATCAAGGTAACATTGGAACGAGAAATAAATCCCCACAATTAGCCCAAATAATTGGCAAAAAATAGCTAAAATTTAGTCATTTTTGATCACAACAAAATAGCGTTGATTGGTGTATACAATAATCCGAGTTGATTATTGCGATTACTTACTTAGGGAGAGAACAGGGAACAGGGAACAGGGAACAGGAAAAAGAGAACAGAGATGTACTGAATTTTTTCAGGAATCGACTAGAGTCCTAGATAACAATAACTTATATCGTGTATTAAGAGAAAAAATCTGATTAAGCTAAGGCTTGATGAATAAAAATAAACCTACAGCAATCATGATAAAACCAGCAATAAAATTAATAATTTTTCTGGTTTGATGCCGAATCAGCAATCTAGCTCTATCTGCCATGAAAGCATAAACAATTTTAACTCCACCTACAGCTAATATAGTAATTAAGATAATTATCATAGTATCTAAATAAGATATCTGAGAAATATCCAAAAAGGCAGGAAAAAATCCCAGATAAAATAAAGTGGCTTTTTGATCACCCAATGTAATTAAAAGTCCAGTC
>NZ_PJIZ01000153.1 GCF_021596505.1 Nostoc sp. CMAA1605
GTTTCCGCATAGAGTTGGGCGAAATTGAAGCAGTATTAAGACAACATCCTCAAGTATTCCAAGCTGTTGTTATTGCTCATGAAGAAGTTCCTGGACAAAAGCGTCTGGTGGCTTATGTTGTACCGCAAAACCCCTCTCCAAACCTCTCCCCTACAAGGAGAGAGGCTTCAGATGTTCCCCCTTCCCTTATAGGGAAGGGGGCTAGGGGGTTAGGTTCCGTGGACGAATTGCGTGATTTCCTCAAGCAGAAACTCCCGCATTTCATGATTCCGGCGGCGTTTATGTTGCTGGAAAGCATTCCGATGACTCCTAACCAAAAGGTAGACTATCGGGCTTTACCAACACCTGACTTTTCTCGTAGTGCGGAAGATAAATTTGCAGCACCCCGCACACTCATAGAAGAGAAATTAGTAGCGATTTGGTCGGAAGTTCTCAGAATAGAAAATGTTGGCATTCACGACAACTATTTTGAACTGGGTGGAGATTCAATTCTCAGTATTCAGTTAGTTTCTAAAGCTAATCAGGTGGGTATCCAAATAGCAGCTAAACAGCTATTCAAATATCAAACTATTGCTGAATTAGCCACTGTAGCGGGTATCACTCGCCAAATCAATGCTGAACAGGGATTAGTAACTGGTGCTGTGGGATTAACACCGATTCAACAGTGGTTTTTCGAGCAGAAATTACCCCAAACCAATTACTTTAACCAGTCAGCATTACTGGAAGTACCAACAGATGTACAACCTGAGTTATTACAGCAGGTAATAGAACAACTGTTATTACATCACGATGCTTTGCGTCTGCGGTTTGTGCAGCAAGGGGAAAACTGGTTGCAAATTCACACCACCCAAGAAACTGTACCACTAAGCATTTTTGATTTATCCCATCTTGCACCAGCAGAACAAGACGTTGCTATCAAAGCTCAAGATGCTGAACTCCAGGCGAGTTTGGATTTAAGCACCGGAAAAATCGCACAATTCGCCTTATTCCAGTTAGGAAGAGATCGCCCCAGTCGTTTACTCTGCATCATCCATCACTTAGCCGTTGACGGAGTTTCCTGGCGGATTTTACTGGAAGACTTAGCCACTGCTTACCAACAAATTAGCCGAGGCGACGCGATTAAATTACCAGCTAAGACAACATCATGGCAATATTGGAGCGATCGCTTAACATCATACGCCCAAACCGAAGCCGTCAAACAGTTGGATTACTGGCTCAATCAATCGGATATCCCAGTAAACCCCTTACCAGTAGACTATCCATCTGGTAACGAAAATAACACCATCGCCGCAACCGCATCTGTATCACTAGCTTTGACTGAAGAACAAACCCGCGCCCTGTTACAAGATGTCCCTTCCGCCTACAATACTCAAATTAACGACGTACTTTTAACAGCCTTAGTACAAAGTTTTGCTCAGTGGACAGGCGAAAATTCTTTAGTCATCGATTTAGAAGGACATGGAAGAGAAGACTTATTTGAAGATGTAGACTTGTCTCGGACTGTTGGCTGGTTTACCACCTTATTTCCCGTCGGGTTACAACTCAAAGACCATGAAAATTTAGGAGACGCTTTAAAGTCAGTCAAAGAACAACTACGACAAATTCCCAACCGAGGAATCGGTTATGGCGTATTGCGATATCTGCACGCAAACACCACCATCCGCGAAAAATTAGCCTTCCGACCACCAGCGCAAGTTAGTTTTAACTACCTTGGTCAATTTGATCAAGTGCTGAGAGCATCTGAAAACTTAGGTGCAGCCCAAGAATTCAAATCAGAACAAAGTCCACTCAATACACGCTCTCACCTGTTAGGAATAAGCGGCTTTATTCGTGCAGGAAAACTAGAAATGACCTGGAGTTATAGCGATAAAATTCACAAACGAGACACCATTGAGAAATTAGCTTCAAAATTCATAGAATCCCTAACAAATATCATCCTTCACTGTCAATCAAAAGACACCCAAAGCTACACCCCCTCCGACTTTTCTGCCGCCAAACTCAACCAAAAACAACTAGATAAATTCCTCACCAAAATTAGCAAAAAGTAGTCAATGGTCAATAGTCAACAGTCAATAGTCAATAGTTTTTCTCCCTTGTCTACTTTTCCCAATTCCCCAGTCCCCAATCCCCAGTCCCCAACCCAGAGGTAATAATGCAAAACATCGAAGACCTTTATGAACTTTCACCTATGCAACAAGGGATGTTGTTTCATACCCTTTATGCACCAGAGTCAGAAGTTTATTTTGAGCAGTTAGTTTGCATACTCTCTGGGAAGTTGAATTTTCCGGCGTTCCAAACAGCTTGGGAACAGGTTGTGGCGAGACATTCAGTGTTACGCAGTTCCTTTTATTGGGAAGAGATAGAAAAACCCTTGCAAGTGGTGAGTAAGCAGGTGGATCTTCCGTGGGAGAAGCTGGATTGGCGGAATTTCGCACCTGATGAACAACAGCAGCAGTTAGAAGAGTGGTTAAAAAGCGATCGCCAAAAGGGATTTACTCTCAATCAAGCCCCCCTGATGCGCTTTACCATCATTCAATTAGGAGAGCAAACCCACCAGTTTATTTGGAGTCATCATCACATTCTTTTTGATGGCTGGTCAATGCAAATCGTTCTCAAAGAAGTTTTAGCTTTGTATGAAGCTAATCAGCGAGGTGAAAATTTGCGTCTCCCTGGAGTTCGCCCCTACCGAGAATATATTGAGTGGTTACAGCAACAGGATATTGAGCAAGCAAAAAACTTTTGGCGCAAAACTCTCCAAGGTTTAGAAGTTCCTACTTTATTGGGAAATTGGGGACTGGGGACTGGGGATTGGGGACTGGGAAGATACAAGGAACAACATTTTCAATTATCTCCGTCGGTAACTGAAAAATTGCAATCTGTGGCGCGACAGCACCATTTAACTTTGAATAATTTAGTGCAGGGCGCATGGGGATTACTAATTTCCCGCTACAGTGGGGAAAATGATGTGGTTTTTGGTGCAACTGTATCCGGTCGTCCCGCAACTCTAGAAAAGGTAGATTCAATGGTAGGGCTATTAATTAATACCCTACCAGTGCGCTTAAAAATTACAGCCAGTACGGCATTATTAACTTGGTTCAAGCAATTACAAACCCAAGCTTTAGAACAGGAACAGTATGCTTATTGTTCTCTAGCAGAAATTCAACAAATGAGTGATATTACTGGGGGAATGTCACTGTTTGATAGTCTTTTGGTGTTTGAAAATTATCCAGTAGATTCAAGTAAGCAAGCAACTCAGAAAACTTTAGAAATTCAGCTAATTAGTTGTTTTGAACGCACTAATTATCCTCTGACATTAGTAATTAATCCTGCTGCTCAATTCTCTGGCAGGTTTGTTTACGATACTAGCTGCTTTGATGAGCAAACTATTAACAGAATGATTGGGCATTTCCAAACATTACTCACAAACATAGCAGCTAATATACAACAGAAAATTGCTCAATTATCATTACTCAGTGTAGAAGAAGAAGCACAATTAATTCAGCTAGAGAATCATCAAACAGGAGATTCTTTTAATTATAAATGTCTTCATGTTTTATTTGAGGAACAGGTAAATAAAACACCTGATGCAATAGCACTTACATATAAACAAAAAAATTTAACTTATCAAGAATTAAATCACCGAGCCAATCAATTAGCTCATTATTTAAAATCATTGGGAGTTAAACCAGAAGTCAGGGTGGGAATTTGTGTTGAGCGTTCCCTAGAAATGGTTATCGGGATACTCGCTATTCTCAAAGCTGGTGGAGCTTATGTACCAATAGATCCAGCTTATCCGACTGAAAGACTAGCTTTAATTCTCGAAGATACACAAACACCTATATTGCTAACTCAAACTCATTTACAATATAGACTCCCAATTAATCACCAAACTGTAGTGAATTTTGATACAGACTGGGAAATTATCTCTCAATATTCACAAGATAATTTACTTAGTGAAGTCACTCCAGAAAATTTAGCATATATTATCTACACCTCCGGCTCAACAGGAACACCAAAAGGGACAGAAGTTCCCCATCGCAGCTTTACAGGTTTTATGTTTGGGGTGGATTATATTCACTTTGATGGAAACCAAGTTTGGCTACAACATTCATCTATTTCTTGGGATGGACTTACTTTAGAAATGTGGCCAGCACTGCTGTATGGTGGACGCTGTGTACTTTATCCCGAAAAAATTCCTACACCAGAAAGTTTAAGCAAAATTATTCAAGAACAAAAAGTTAATACACTCTGGTTAACTTCCGCCTTGTTCAATCTCATCATTGACCAAACACCCCAAAGTTTATTAGGCGTTAAACAACTACTTATAGGTGGAGAATCTTTGTCTGTTGATCATGTCCGTCGCGCCTTAAAACTATTACCAGAAACTCAAATAATTAATGGTTATGGGCCTTCGGAATGTACAGTATTTACCTGTTGTTATCCCATTCCTCAACAACTATCTGAAAATATCAGTTCTATTCCTATTGGTAAACCCATCGGTGATAGAACATCTTACATCCTAGATGAAAACTTACATAGAGTTCCCGTAGGTGTGGTTGGTGAACTGTATGTAGGTGGCGCGAGTGTTGCTAGAGGTTACTTAAATCAACCAAAATTAACTAGTGAAAAATTTATTTCCAATCCTTTTATTCTGGGAGATACAATTTACAAAACAGGTGATTTAGTCCGTTGTTTACCTGATGAAAATTTAGAATTTATTGGACGAATTGACACACAAGTCAAAATTCGTGGTTTTCGCATTGAATTAACAGAAGTTGAGGCTGTTTTGATTCAGCATCCCGACATTCAGCAAGTTGTAATGATGGTGCGAGAAGATGAACCAGGGAAGAAATTCTTAGTAGCTTATTTAGTGGCGCAAGGTAATACACCAACTCCTAAGAGTTTACGAAATTTCCTCAAGGAAAAGCTTCCAGATTATATGATTCCTACTGCTTTCGTATTTCTGGAAGCACTACCCCTAACTCCTAACGGTAAAGTTAACCGCCGTGCTTTACCTGTTCCTGAATATACACAAAGAAATCTGGAGAATGATTTTGTTGTTCCTAGCACACCAATCGAAAAAGAATTAGCCACAATTTGGATTGAAGTGCTGAAACTACAACAGGTAGGAATTCACGATAACTTTTTTGAGTTAGGGGGACATTCTTTACTAGCTACCCAAGCAATTTCTCGCTTAAGGGAAGTTTTTAATCTAGATTTCCCTTTGCGTTATTTATTTGAAAATCCAACTATTGCTGAACTTGCTCAAAAAGTGATGGAACAACAAATTGAGCAAGCAGAAAATGACGATTTAGCGAGAATTTTAGCAGAGGTAGATCAGTTATCAGAAGAGGAGGTGACACAGCAATTAATGTTTTGATAACTAGTTTTAGCAATTTGATTTAACTAAATGCAGAATTCCCAGGAGAAAGAATATGTCACAGACTATTACCTTATCGAATGTCGCAGATCAAAAAGAATTGATAGTTAGTTTATTTTCTGCTGTTGATTCATCTGATTGGAATTTTCTTAAAAATTGCTTTGACGAAAATATTATCTATGAACGCCCTGGTTATCAGCCTTTTGTTGGGCTTGATAAATTACTGAGATTTTACCAATATGAGAGAATTATTGCCTCTGGCAAACATCACATTGAATATATTGCAATTGATAATAATTATGGAGCTTGCTGGGGCAATTTTATTGGTATACATAAAAATGGCTCAAAAATTAATGAGCGTTTCGCAGATGTTTATTCGTTTGAGAATGGTAAATTTAAAACTCGACGTAGTTATTTTTTTAGACCAGCAGTATAAGTTATACACAATATATTAGCCATCCTAAATTTATTTAACATTCTCTTTGTTCCCTATACCTTGATTGTTCATTTAAAAATTAAATTTTCACAATAAATACTATGAGCGATTTGCTAAAGCGTCTTGAAAACCTATCACCAGAAAAACGAGAATTAGTTCTAAAAAAACTCAAAAAGCAGCAGCGATCGCCTATCCTCACATCGGTATCAAGGGAACAAAGTCTTCCTCTGTCTTTTGCTCAACAAAGATTATGGTTTATTGACCAATTAGAGGGTGAAAATTGTGCCTACAATGTCTCGTTTTTCTGGCAAATTGAAGGGTTACTAGATATCCATGCTTTAGAAAAAGCTATTTTAGAAATTGTGCAGCGTCATGAGGTTTTACGCACTAGTTTTTCTCTGGTAGATGAGTCACCTATACAGGTAATTCATGCTCATCCGCAAGTGAAAATACAGGTGCTAGACTGGCGACAAGTCCCAGCAGCAGAACAATTAAGCAAGGCGCAACATTTAGCAACAACAGAATTACAACAGCCTTTTGATTTATCAAACCCGCCTTTACTGCGAGTCAAGCTGTTAAAACTAGGTGAAAAATCTCATCTATTGCTGTTGGTCATTCATCACATAGTTTGTGATGGTTGGTCAATGGATATTTTCCGTCAAGAATTGTTCACTCTCTACAAAGCTTTTTGTGCTGGGGAATCGTCTCCTTTATCAACGTTATCTCTACAATACGCCGATTTCGCCCACTGGCAAAGACAATACTTACAAGGAGAGGTACTGCAAAATCAACTCGGTTACTGGCAAAAACAATTAGCCGATGTCCCACCACTGTTAGAATTACCCACAGATCAACCGCGTCCCTCAGTTCAAAGTTTTCGGGGAAGCAGCGAGTTTTTAGAAATCAATCAAGAACTAACACAAAAATTAAAGCGGTTAAGTCAGGAGTCAGGAACTACTTTGTTTATGACTTTACTGGCGGTATTCGCGCTATTATTGTCGCGCTACAGTAGACAACAGGATATTGTCGTTGGTTCGGCGATCGCCAATCGTAACCGTAGAGAAATAGAACCATTAATTGGCTTTTTTGTCAATACTCTGGCTTTGCGTACCAACCTAGAAGGAAATCCCAGTTTTATAGAATTGCTGCAAAGGGTGAAGCAAGTAACTCTAGATGCTTACGACCATCAAGATTTACCCTTTGAGAAATTAGTGGATGAATTAGGATTAGAGCGATCGCTTGCTCATCATCCCCTATTTCAAGTTGCTTTTGGTTTGCAAGCTGGAACTCCAGAGAAACTAGAAATTCCTGGTTTAACTCTCACCCGTTTTGAGTGGGAAAACACCACAACATTCTTTGATTTATCGCTGATTTTCCGCGAAACTCCCCAAGGTTTAACGGGAGAATGGGAATATGCAACCGATTTGTTTGCGGCTGAAACTATCCAAAAGATGACAGAACATTTTGCAGTTCTGCTGACGCAAATTATTGATAATCCCAATCAATCAATCAATAATCTATCCTTGCTGACAGAGGATGAACTTCAGCAACTACAAAACTGGAATCAAACTCAAACAGAATATCCTCAAGATAAAACTTTAGTTGCAATATTTGAAGAACAAGTCGCAAAAAATCCTGATAATTTAGCTGTAGTTTTTGAATCCCGTTTACAAGGGAACAGGGAACAGGGAACAGGGAACAGTAAAGAGTTAACAGCTTTAACTTATCAACAATTAAATGAAAAAGCCGAGCAATTAGCTGATTATTTAATTGAAAAATACCAAATTCAACCAGATACCTTAATTGGAATTTCTGTTGAACGATCATTAGAAATGATCATTGGTGTCCTTGGTATTCTTAAATCTGGTGGTGCTTATGTACCACTTGACCCCAATTATCCCCCAGAAAGAATTAAGTTCATGTTAGAAGATTCTGGGATATCAGTTTTATTAACCCAACGTTTTTTAGTAGATAAATTACCTTTAGAGAGTTTAGAAAATCCTATTGAAGTTGTTTATTTGGAAGATAGCTCACGCAAAGACGCGATAGCGGCTTCCCGCAGGGTAGACGCAGAGACGCAAAGGAAGAAGCAGAAGGAAACAAGTAAACATCAAGTTAAACCTGATAATTTAGCTTATGTTATCTACACCTCTGGTTCTACGGGAAGACCTAAAGGTGTAATGATTGAGCATAAAGCAATTGTTAATTTAGCTTTGGGTTGGGTGGAAATATTTCAAGTGCAACCCCACAGCCGCTTGCTGCAATTTGGTTCTTTTAGTTTCGATTTGTCGATTGGTGAAATTGCTACTGCTTTATCCGCAGGTGCTTGTTTATATTTAGCTAATCAAGAAACTTTATTACCCAGTCAAACTTTAGTTGATTTTTTAACTGAACACCAAATTACCCATCTATTTTTACCTCCCTCAGCTTTAGCTACATTACCAAAAGCAAATCTCAGCAATTTACAATCCATCGGCGTTGGTGGTGAGGCTTGTCCGGCGGAATTAGTGAATGAGTGGGGAACAGGAAGACGTTTTTATAACTGCTACGGGCCGACAGAATGCACAGCTATTGCAGCAATATCTCTTTGTCAACCCAATGGAAAAAAACCACGGATTGGTACACCTTCGCCTAATATTCGTATTTATATTTTAGATGCAAATCATCAACCATTACCCCCAGGCATACCAGGAGAATTGTGTATTGCCGGAGTAGGTTTAGCTAGAGGTTATCTCAATCGTCCCGAAATTACAGCCGAAAAATTTATTGAAATTGATTTATGCGGTACAACTGAACGCATTTATAAAACTGGTGATTTAGCTAGATGGAATGCTGATGGTAACTTAGAGTATTTAGGACGTATTGACGAGCAGGTAAAATTACGCGGCTTTAGAATTGAACTGGGTGAAATTGAATCACTTTTATTACAACATCCTTTAGTTCAAGAAGCTGCGGTAGTTTTATATGAAACTGACAGCAATCCTAGATTATTAGTCTATATTACAGGATTAGATAAAACCGCTAATTTAGAGATTGAAGTGAGGGAATACCTCAAAAATCGTTTGCCAAATTATATGATTCCTAGCCAGATTATGGTTTTGGATCAATTTCCTCTGACTGCTAACGGTAAACTAGATCGCCGCGCATTACCAGCACCAAATACAAACGCTGCTACTGATTTGGAAATACCAGTAACTCCTACAGAAGAATTATTGGTTATTTTATGGCAAGGTTTATTAAAAATTAAATCTGTTGGACGTTCTGATAATTTCTTTGAATTAGGTGGACATTCCCTATTAGCAACTCAATTAGTTGCCCGAATTCGTGATAGTTTCGGGGTAGAAGTACCTGTGCGTAAGATATTTGAGCAAAGTATTTTATCTGAGTTGGCGAGGGAAATTGATAAAGCATCTGCGAGTGTGGCTTTACCTCCCATTTCACCCCAGTTAGAAAATGAACCAAAAACTCTATCTTTTGCTCAATCAAGACTATGGTTTTTAGCCCAGTTGGAAGGAAAAGGTACTTCTTCTACCTATAATATGCCGATCGCTCTCCAACTAGACGGCAAACTCAATGTAGAAGCTCTGCGGCAAAGTTTAACTTATTTGCTAGAACGGCATACAAGTTTACGCTCTTATTTCCCTGCCTTGGAGGGAGAACCGCAAGTAGTAGTTAGAAATATCGAAGATATAGAAGTCCTCACAATTGCAGACTTACGAGAACTTGATTCCCAGACGCAAGCAGAAACTGTACAAAAGTTAGCAGATATCCACGCTAAAGAACCCTTTGACTTAAATACTGATTGCTTGTTCAGAGCTAAATTACTGCAACTAGGCGAACAGGAAAATGTTCTATTAATTAATATGCACCACATTATCAGTGATGGCTGGTCAATGGGTGTATTTAAGCGGGAATGGGAACAAGCTTATGCTGCTTATGCTGCGGGTTCTACCCCCAACCTATCACCATTAGCGATTCAATATAGTGATTATGCAGCTTGGCAGCGCAGTTGGTTACAAGGAGAAATTTTAGCCAGTCAAGAAAATTATTGGCAACAACAACTAGGTGATGCGCCTCGGTTACTGGAGTTACCTACAGATCATCCCCGTCCAGCGCAACAAAGTTACCAAGGAGAGCGTGAAGAATTTCGCCTGAGTAAAGAACTGACTCAGAAACTTAAACACCTGAGTCAAGAACAGGGAGTGAGTTTATTTATGACCCTGTTGACTGCTTTCAATATTTTACTATCCCGTTACAGCCGCCAAGAAGATTTATGTGTTGGTTCTGCGATCGCTAACCGCACCCATAGCCACACAGAAGGGTTAATTGGCTTTTTTGTCAATACCTTAGTATTGCGGAGCAAAATCAAGCCAGAAAAAGGATTTATTAACTTACTCCAACAAACTCGCCAAACTTGCTTGGATGCTTATGCTCATCAAGATATTCCCTTTGAGTATTTGGTAGAACAACTACAACCAGAACGTAGTCTCAGTCATAATCCCTTATTCCAAGTGATGATGGTGTTGCAAAATGCTGCGGGGGCTGGGGTGAATGTGAGTTTACCAGGGCTGGATATTCAATACTTGGAACAAAGTTTTCCGTTTGCTAAGTTTGATATCCTGCTGGATTTGAGCGAAAGGGATGAGCAACTAAATTGTATGTGGGAATATGCCACAGATTTATTTGAAGCATCAACAATTAGACGCATGGCGGGACATTTTGAAGTTTTGCTGACAGCAATTACCCAAAATCCCCAACAGCCGATTTATCAACTACCCATCATCACCCCAGCAGAAAAACGACAACTACAAATTTGGAATCAAACCGACACCGATTATCCTCAAAATCATACTTTGGTAACTCTGTTTGAAGCACAAGCAGCAAAAACGCCCGATCAGATTGCAGTTGTGTTTGCAGATCAATGTCTGAGTTATCTAGAACTCAATCAAAAAGCTAATCAACTGGCACATCATCTCTTGCAACTCCAAAGCATATCTAATAACCCACTGATGGCGATTTGCATGGATCGTTCCTTAGAAATGCTCATTGGTCTATTTGCTATCCTCAAAGCTGGTGGGGCTTATGTGCCAATTGATCCGAGTTATCCCCAAGAACGCATTCATTTAATGCTCGAAGATAGTAATGCGGCGGTATTACTAACAACTAAATCACTGAAAAAACAACTTCCCTTAGAAAAACTGAAAAATACTGCTCAAGTAGTATTTTTGGATGAACAAACATGGACTCAACAGCCAACAAATAATCCCCAGCCAATCAGCATTAATAACGATTTAGCTTATATAATTTATACCTCTGGTTCTACAGGGCGACCTAAAGGAGTGGCGATCGCCCATTCTAGCCCGGTAGCCTTTGTCAAATGGGCGCATTCAGTCTTTAGTGCAGAACAGCTTGCAGGTGTCTTAGCATCAACCTCAATTTGTTTCGATCTTTCCATTTTTGAAATTTTTGTTCCCCTGACTCAAGGTGGTAGTGTGATTTTGGTAGAAAATGCACTCTACATTGAGCAAGCAAGTCAGAGTCCGATACCGATAACTTTGATTAATACTGTACCGAGTGCGGCGGCAGAACTGCTAAATATGAATGCTATTCCTGCAAGTGTACAGGTAATTAATTTAGCTGGTGAACCATTAAAAAATAGTTTGGTACAGGCTTTATATCAAAACACATCTGTCAGAGAAGTTTACAATCTTTATGGCCCTTCTGAAGACACCACTTACTCGACATTTACGAAAGTTGCCAAAAACGCCCAGCATGAACCAACTATAGGTAAGGCGATCGCCAATACTCGCATCTACATTTTAGATAAATATCATCAACCCCTTCCTCCTGGTATTCCTGGGGAACTCTGCATTGCAGGTGCAGGTTTAGCACAAAGTTATTTACATCGTCCTGAAACTACCGCCGAAAAATTTCTGAACGTGGAATTATGCGGTAAAACTGAGCGAATTTATAAAACTGGTGATTTAGCCCGATGGCTACCGGATGGTAATTTGCAATACTTAGGACGGATTGATTACCAAGTCAAACTGCGGGGTTTCCGCATTGAATTAGGTGAAATTGAAGCATCTTTACTCAAACACCCTAAAATTCAGGAAGCAGTTGTTTTAGTTCGGGAAGACAGCGAACACGATCAGCGTCTAGTTGCTTATGTCGTCCCCACAACGGAAGGCAATGATACCAGCCAAAGTGAACAGGTAGAATTGTGGGAACAAGTTTTTAATGATAGCTACACTCAACAAACAACCCCAACCGATGATCCAACTTTGAATCTCGCAGGTTGGAAGGATAGCTATACCGGAAAACCCATTCCCCAGTCGGCCATGCAAGAATGGCGCGATACAACAGTTGACCAAATTTAGAACTTGCACCCAAAAAAGTATGGGAAATTGGTTGCGGAACAGGGATGTTATTGTTTAAAGTTGCGCCC
>NZ_PJIZ01000154.1 GCF_021596505.1 Nostoc sp. CMAA1605
ACGGCACGGGCGCGCCGCTGCGCATCGACGAACCCAGCCTGCTGCTCTACCCGCGCCCGCTGTCGCACCGCTTCGTGACGGACATCGAGCACGGCCCGCGCTTCCTGTGCGCCCACATGGCCTTCGAGGGCGGCGCCAGCCACCCGATCGCGGCGGCCCTGCCGGACTGGATCTGCCTGCCGCTGGCCAGCGTGCCGAGCTGCGAGCCGGTGCTGACCCTGTTGTTCGCCGAGGCCGAGGCGGCGAACTGCGGCCGTCAGCTGATGCTGAACCGGCTGTTCGAGGTACTGATGATCGGCGTGCTGCGCGAGCTGATGACCCAGGGCCGGCTGGACTCCGGCATGCTCGCCGGCCTCGCGCACCCGCGGCTGCGCGGGGCGCTGGTCGCGATGCACGACCAGCCGCAGCGCGACTGGCCGCTGGAGGCCCTGGCCGAGGCGGCCGGTCTGTCACGCACGGTGTTCGCCAACACCTTCCGCGACGTGGTCGGCTGCACGCCGGGCGTGTACCTGCAACGCTGGCGCATCGGCCTCGTGCAGAAGGGCCTGCGCGAAGGCCGGGCGCTCAAGCACCTGGCGGACGAGGTGGGCTATGGCGGCGAGGCGACGCTGTCGCGGGCCTTCCGCGCCCACACGGGGCAGTCGCCGCGCGAGTGGCGCAAGGCGGCGATGGCGCCGCAGCCCGCCGCAACGGCATCAGCGGCTTGAGTTGATGACGGCTTCGAGCCGGTGCCCGTCGGGGTCGATGACGAAGCAGGCGTGGTAGTTCGGGCCGTACTGCGGTCGTGGGCCCGGGGCGCCGTTGTCCCGGCCGCCGTGCGCGAGGGCGGCGGCATGGAAGGCATGCACGGCGGCGATGTCAGGTGCGGCAAAGGCCAGGTGCATGCCGTGGCCCGCGGTGGCTGAAGACACCGCCGCCTGCTTGATGCAGAACTTGTCCCCTTGCCCGGGCAGACCGTACCCCACGGCCTGACCCTGCTGGCCAGGGCGCAGGTCCTCGAAGACGCGCACATAGCCAAGGGTCGCCAGCGCCGCGTCATAGAAGGCGGCGGCCCGCTCGATGTCGGTGACGCCGAACGACAGGTGATGGAGCATGTGCATGTGCTGGCCTGCCGTCACAGCGCCTTGCGCAGATTCGCCGGCGCGATCTTCATCGCCTCGCGGTACTTGGCCACCGTGCGCCGGGCGCACTGGATGCCCTGCTCCTCCAGCATCGCGGCCAGCGCGCTGTCGGACAGCGGCTTCTTGCAGTCTTCCGCCGCGACGAACTGCTTGATGAGCGCCCGCACCGCCGTGCTGGAGGCCTCGCCGCCGGCTTCGGTCGACAGGCCCGAGCCGAAGAAATACTTCAGCTCGAAGGTGCCCCAGCTCGTGGCCATGTACTTGGCGGTCGTCACGCGCGAGATGGTGGACTCGTGCAACCCGAGCTCGTCGGCGATCTCGCGCAGCACGAGCGGCTTCATGGCCAGCTCGCCATGGGTGAAGAAGCCGCGCTGGCGTTCGACGATCGCCTGGCTCACGCGCAGGATGGTGTCGAAGCGCTGCTGGATGTTCTTGATGAACCAGCGCGCCTCCTGCAGCTGCCCGCCCAGCGGCGAGTTGCTGATGCCGCCGCGCGTGGCGCGCAGGGCGTTGGCGTAGAGCTCGTTGATGCGCAGCTTGGGCGCGACCTCGGGGTTGAGCATCACGCGGAACTCGCGTCCCACCTTGCGCACGATGACGTCCGGGATGATGGCCGCCGCCGCACCGGCGGCGAAGCGGCGGCCCGGCTTGGGTTCGAGCTGGGTGATCAGGCCTTGCGCCTCGCGCAGCAGGGTCTCGTCGGCCCCGGTCTCGGCCATCAGCCGGCGCATGTCGCGCTTGGCGAGCAGCTCCAGATGCCCCTTGCAGATGAGGATGGCGATGACCTGTGCCGGGCTCTTGGGCAGGGCCCGCAGTTGCAGCGTCAGGCATTCGGACAGGTCCCGCGCGCCGATGCCCAGCGGTTCCAGGTTCTGCAACAGGCGCAGCGCGAAACGCAGGCGGTCCAGCAGCTCCTCGCGGTCCTCCGGGTCCTCGGTCAGCGAGGCGGCGATCTCCTCCAGCGTGTCTTCGAGGTAGCCGTCTTCGTTGAGCGATTCGATGAGCACCTGCATCACCGCG
>NZ_PJIZ01000155.1 GCF_021596505.1 Nostoc sp. CMAA1605
ACGCTGCCGAAGTACAGCCCCTTGAACTTGCCCTGGCCGAAGCCGCTGCAGGTGCCGCAGCGGCAGCGCAGCTGGTTGAAGTCGATGGGAAAGCGCTGGGCGAGCTGGTCGATGGCCTGGAAGGTGGCGCGGTCGACGACGCCGGTGGGCGTGGCCATCTTCATCACATCGGCCTGGAACACCTTCACCTGCAGCTCCGTGCCGGAGCCGAAGTCGCCGTCCGGCAGCGTGCCGCGAAAGCCGGCCAGCCGCACTTGCAGCTCGACGACATCATCGCCGTCGAGGCCTTGCTTCAGGATGCGATCACCGTAGGGCATGGCAGTCTCCTTTGAAATGACGCGCCGACATGGAGCGTGCGGGCTGTGGCTGCGCAGGGTAGGCGCGGGCCGTGCCGCCGGCCAGACCCTGTCGGCCGGGCCGCTAGCAGTTTTGAGGACGTGCAGCGTTCAGCCACTCGCCCCGGGCAAACCACGGCGGAGCTGGATGGCTTCGGCGACATGCGCCGCCGCGATGGGCTCCGCCGCCGCGAGGTCCGCCACGGTGCGTGCCACCCGCAGCACGCGGTGGAAGCTGCGCGCCGACCAGCCGAGGCGTTCGGCGGAGCGCTCCAGCAGTGTGCGGGCCGCTGGCTCCAGCACGGCCCGTGCAGCCAGGTCCTGCGGCGGCAACTGTGCATTGGCCACCCCTTGGCGGGCGACAGCCCGGGCCCGCGCGGCCGACACGCGCGCTGCCACCACCGCGCTCGGTTCGCCGGGCTGCAGCGCCTGAAGCTCGCGGGGCGGGACCACGGGCACCTCGATGAGCAGGTCGATGCGATCCAGGAAGGGGCCGCTGAGCCGGCCCTGGTAGCGGGCGATCTGGTCCGGGGTGCAGCGGCAGGCCCGCAAGGGGTTGCCCAGGTGGCCGCAGGGGCAGGGGTTCATGGCCGCCACGAGTTGGAAGCGAGCGGGGAACTCCGCCTGCCGCGCGGCGCGCGAGATCAGGATGCGCCCGGTTTCCAGCGGCTCGCGCAGGGCCTCCAGGGCCGCGCGGGGGAATTCAGGCAGTTCGTCGAGGAACAGCACGCCATGCTGGGCCAGCGAGATCTCGCCCGGCCGGGGCGGCGAGCCGCCACCCACCAGGGCCACGCTGGAGGCGGAGTGGTGCGGCGCCCGGAACGGCCGCTGGCCCCAGCGGGCGAGGTCGAACTGGCCGGCCAGGCTGAGCACGGCGGCCGACTCCAGCGCTGCATCCTCGTCCATCGGCGGTAGCAGGCCGGGCAGCCGCTGGGCCAGCATCGACTTGCCCGTGCCGGGCGGGCCGCTCATCAACAGCGAATGCCCGCCGGCGGCGGCCACCTCCAGCGCGCGCTTCGGGCCGGCCTGGCCGCGGATGTCGGAGAGGTCGGGCAGGCCGGTGGCCGCCGTGCGGGGCAGGGCGGTCGCCCGCGTCAGCCCGTCGCCGTCCGGCTGCAAGGCGGCCACCACGTCGAGCAGGTGCCGGGCCTCGCGCACGGTCAGGCCGTCGACCAGGGCGGCTTCGGCGGCGCTCGCCGCCGGCAGCAGCAGTTCGCGCCCGCAAGCCGCCTGACGCAAGGCCAGCGCCATGGCCAGGGCGCCGCGCACCGGCCGCAGTTCCCCGGCCAGGGACAACTCGCCCGCGCACTCCAGCCGCGCGAGCCGGGCCGGGTCGACCTGGCCGTTGGCTGCGAGCAGGCCGAGCGCCATCGGCAGGTCGAAGCGGCCGCCTTCCTTGGGTAGTCGCTGCAAACAGAGTGTCGAATGCTTCTCCCAGGGCGGCCTAGCAAACGCTGGGCGATTGCACGCTGCAAAGTGTCGAAACGCCGGGCGCGCGCGTTCATGTGTGATTTGCCTGCAAACAGAGTGTCGAATCTGCAGGGAGCAATCTGCTCGACCCCGTCCACAGATGTGTATTCCGACTCTGTTGTTCGGTCGGTCCAACGTGAGCGATCACCCGCTGATCAAACTGGTTGCGGCTCGTGGTGAATCAGTTCTTTCAGCCGGTCCTGCGGCGCAGTGAGGGTGGGGTAGTCGAGGAGGTTTTCCCAGCAGCCGTCGTCACAGCGGTCTTCGGCCGGGCAAGAGCCAGCGGCTTGGCCGAGCCGACCATCAGGCCCGTTGCGCTTCGCGGCTCGCTGGCCTTGAGGCCGCGCACCTGGTCACGCGTGAGCCCGGTCCCGAACACGCGCACAGCCTTCTCCGACAGTTCGGTGGAGATGGTGACGAACCTGCCGGGGGCGACTCGAACTCGCTTCACATGCGGACCTTGTTTTGTGCAACTTTAGCCTCACAGTGTGCCGGTTGTTGGCGGTGGACTAGCTGCTCAAGATCTCCCGGAACGAATGCTCAATGGCGTCCGGAACCTGCAGCAGAGCCTTTCAAACATTCCTTCGCGTTTTTGGCGAGCTTGCCTGAGTTGCGGAAGCAGTGCGTGTTGTTTCGCAACTCTGTGTCGAATTTTGCGGCTCTGTGTCGACCAAAACGGGAGGTGCTGCGGGGGTGCTTCGCTACTCTGTGTCGACTGCAATGCCTGGGACAACACAACAGCAATGGCTGCAACAGGCTGGGTGCGGTCAGTCGACTTCGCCGCTTGAGCGGCTGCTCCCGCTTCAAGCGATCTCTCGCGGCTTTTCACCGCCGATGACCGCTCAGCGTTGTTCAACGGACAGTTGATCGATAGTGCTGACTTGGACGCGGCTGGATGACCGCTGTCGCCGTCGTTGAACTGGTTCTCCCGACCCATTGCTGAAGTACGGTGGCTTGAAGAGCGGTCATCCACAGCAGATGGAACGAGCCTCGACAATGTTTATGTCAACTAGACAGGCGATTGAACGGCTGCGACTCGCCACTGACTCGCCCTCCATGAGGACCGTTCGGTCGGCGCTGGACGGCCAGGATCGGACGGCCTCCACGGGCTGCTTATGGCAGGGCGACCGCCAAGCCTAGCCGCCAAAGCGCTTACGGCACCTCAGGCGGGGGACTGACCAGCTGCCTTGTGCAAGTGCTCGCTCAGAAGCCTGTAGAACCAGAACGCCTCGTGGTTTTCCATCAGTTTGCCTAGACGTCCAGGGGAAAGCCCGGTGACCCTGCGCACCTCGCGCCCCAGGTGGGACTGGTCGGCAAAGCCCGCTTCAGCAGCCACCGAAGCCAGGTCTGGGGCCGCACCCTGGGCCTGCGCCTGCGCTGTAGCGCGAACCATGGCCTGCTCTGTGCGCACATACAACTGCAAGTCCCGATGGCTCTGGCCGGTCCAATCCTTGAATCGACGCTGCGTGCGGCGCAAGCTGGCGCCCGGTCTGGAGAAGGCGGCCCGCACCGCCATGGATTGCACCCAGCCGCGCAACGTCGGCAGCACTTGACCTTCGTGCATGCCCTGCCAAAGGTGCAGCAATCCGGCTTCAAGGCGATGAAGCGGATCGCGGGCGTCGACCTTCGCGATGTCGAGCAGCGCGTCCAGCACGGCACCGGTGGCAACCGCCTGCAGCGGCACGATCTTGTCGAGGAAGGGCTCAACGCCAATGCCCAGCAATCTGGACAAGGCTTCCGGATAGAAGGCCACGGAAAGCGCATACACCGGGCCGGGCGACCAGCTGGCCGATGGCTTTCGGTGCGGGCCGGAGAACACGACAC
>NZ_PJIZ01000156.1 GCF_021596505.1 Nostoc sp. CMAA1605
AATAGGTGGCAATTTCTGGGGGAATTTGTAACTTAGTGGTAAGTTGGGTGGCTGTTTCGGGGAATTTTTGCTGCAACCAAGCCAAGACTTTAAGGCTTGTTCTAAATGCCATTGCACCATACGGTTAGTAAAGGTGTTGTTATGCACGAATTCATGATATTCATCTGCACCGATGACACCCCGAATCTCATATCTATTATCTTGGGAGTTAAATTCCACCCGACTACCCCAAAAAATAGCCGTATCTAAAATGATCTCTGCGCCATAGTCGCGCATCCATTGATCATCACCTGTGGCTTGCCAATAATGATAAACAGCATAGGCGATATCTGCACTGTTGTGAATTTCGCGATCGCGACACCATATTCGCACATCTTCACCATAATAATTATTCGGTAGCGACCATCTGGGGGTAACTTCATCCCCTGTATCCGCACTTTCCCACGGATACATTGCACCTTTGAAGCCGTAATGCGATGCTTTGCGTCTTGCGCCTGCTATGGTGTGGTAGCGGTAAGTCAGTAAATTTCGGGCGACTTCTGGATGGGTGTAAGTAAAAAATGGCAAGATAAAAATTTCTGTATCCCAAAAGATATGTCCCCGATAACCGAATCCTGAGAGGGTTTTGGCGGGAATACTCACTTGCTCATCATCATGTGGGGCGGCTATGATTAGCTGAAAGATATTGTAGCGGACAGCAAAAGCAGCTTGACTATCACCTTCAATGACGATATCGCTAGTTTGCCAGATTTGCTCCCAAGCTTGCTGATTATCTTGAAATAATGTGGTGTAATCAGCGATGTCTGCTAGTTTAGCTTGGGCGGTGGTCACTGGTGTTGCTGTTTCCCGTGAGGTAAACACTGTCACAATGTTTTCTACTGTCACGGTTTGTTGGGATGTGGCTAAAAAAGTCGTGCTGATGTTGGGATAACCAGGGACAGTATTAACCTGCATAACAGCTTCTGTTCCCGATATAGTCATTTTCGCCGCCATCGCGATTTCAATGCGGGTGCTGCGGGTGCGACTTTGTAACCAAATCCCTTGGTTGCTTTTACCTTGGTCTATCCCTTCCCAGTGATTAAAACCTTGGTTTTCTGCATAACCATTAATACTAGCTTGAAATTCCACTAAAGCCTCACCATCATAGGATGTGAAATGACAGCGTTGTCCCAAAATATGCACATCAGCCAGAGATGCGAAGCGTTCAAAGTGGATATCAATAATTTTATTTTTCGGACTGCGCCAACGCACCCAACGACTTAAAAGACCATGACGCAAATTAAGTTGTCGTTTATATGATAAGATTTCCCCTTGATCAAGACGAAAGCGATCGCCATCAATTGTGACTACTAAAGGTAGCCAATTAGGACAATTAGCTAATTCTGTATAAACAACCGGCACATCATCATAAACACCATGAATAAATGTAGCGGGTAGACTACGACTATAACCTTCTTCAAAACTACCCCTTGTGCCTAAATATCCATTACCAATAGTAAAAATAGTTTCCCTAGAGTTAATTTGCTCAGGTTGAAACTGAGTCTCAATTAAACTCCAATCTTCGTAGATAAAATCACTAGAGGTCTGTTGTTGGTTCATGGGATTGGGGGAGAAGTAATGAGTGCTGAGTGCTGAGTGCTGTTAGCGGTAGCGCGGCGTTTAGCCGGTGCTGAGTGCTGAGTGCTGAGTGCTGAGTGCTGAGTAATGAGTAATGAGTAATAAGTAATAAGTAATGACTATTGACTGTTGACTGTTGACTAATGACTATTGACTATTGACTAATGACTAATATGCTTTGCTAAAATCTTTTCGGCTCTGGGTTTATAAATTAAATGGAATAACGTTTCCATGTAACGTACTCTGGCTTCTGTGTTTTCTGGGGCGACGAAGTTCCAAAAACTATAGATTTTAGCTAGTGACAGTAATTGATTTGTGTGTAGTTCCCAGTTATATTTATGGTGAATTCTTTTACTTACCCACTCGGAGATTTCTTCCCAGTATTCAGGATGGCGATCGCACTCTTCTAGAAATGTCACAATTTTCTTCGCTGTTCCTGATAAATCTGTAGGGTTGATATGAAAACCGTTGCCATAATCCTCAATAATTTCTAAAGCCCCACCAAACTTAGTCGCAAAGGTTGGTAAACCGGAGATCATGGCTTCTAAAATGCTGCGTCCAAAGGCTTCAAATCGGGCGAAATGTACATAAATTCCCCCTAAATCGGCTACTACTCGGTAGGCTTCTCCCACTTCATAGTTAGGTAAACGCATCCCCACCCATCGAATTTTATTGTCGAGGTTATATTGCTTAATTAAGTCCTGTAATTTTTGAATTTCTGTTGCTTCTGTTGGGTTGGCAGCTTCAGAAATATGTAATTTACTAGTAATAATAATTAAATTACAATGCTCTTGTAATTCTGGACTTTGAGCAAAACATTCTACTAATCCAGTCAGGTTTTTAATCGATGTAATTGGTGCGACAGCTAAAATAGGACGCTTTTGTGCAGCATCTAATTTACCTAGAATCTGATGGCTTTCTGTAGAAAAAATTAAGTCTGATATTTTCTTAGTTAAATTGCTGTCTCGTTGGTCTTTTTGACTGTAGTGGAAAAATATTTGTTCGTTGACTCCTGGCGGAATTAGGTTAAATTTCGGATTAAATAAATCTATGCCATCAACTACATGATATAAATGCGGCATGGTAAAGCATTTATATGATTCGTATTGTCCTATACTATCTGGTGTGCCGACAATTTCTTGGTAAGATGATGTTATGATAAAATCTGCCGCATTCATGGTGATTAAATCGGCAGTAAATTGAGCAGAAAAATGATATTCTTCTTCAAATTCTTGCCAGTAAAGATTACTAAATAAATACTTCGGTTTTTCTAAAGAGTGGGCAATATTACCATGGGTAACTTTTAAAATGCGCGCCAGTAAAAAAGCAACTAAGTTACCATCTGTGTAATTACCAATGATTAAATTAGGATTGTCTTGAAATTGGTTGATAATTGCTGGTGCTGCATCTTCAGCAAAGGTTTCTAAATAAGGCCAAATATCAGATTTTGGTATCCAATTGTTAGTAATCTCTGGATTAAATTCCCTAAAGGGAACACGTAATATCCAAGCGTTTTCTGTACCATCTACTTTTTCTAAGCGCAGGTTACAAAATGTCCCTTCACAATGAGGAATTAAGCGGGTGAGAATAATGACATGAGGTCGAATTCCGAGAATATCCAAACCGGCGAGTTGAATTTCTGACTGGAGTTTGTTTTCTAAATTCCGTGCTTGTTCCAATACATAAATGACTTGTCCCAAGGTTTCATCTCTTCCCATCACATCTGCTTGTGCTACCCAGCCATGAACAGAAACAAGAACTACACGAAATATCGCCGGAACACGAGAGACAAATGCTTCTAAAATCGCCGGTTGTGGTGCTTCGATGAGTCTTTCTAAGAGGGTGAATGTTTCTAGTGTGCGGGAAGCTGTGTTTCCCCACCCTGGTGCAAAACCGAGTTTTTGCAAGTCTGGATGAAAATTGCTGTAGGGTGCTTCCGGTGGTTGCTGACTGAGAAACTGAATAGCTTGGCGAATTTGTTTGGCTAGTTGAATACCGGAGGTGATGCGATCGCTCAGTAATAAGCGAGTACCATTATATTGCAGGGCTTGCAGAGCTAAATAAATCAGTTCAAACCAATATAGAGGATCAGTTTCTAGTTGACTGCATAGATAATGATTGAGAAAAGCTAGACCTTGTCCAATGTTTCGAGGATCACTGATGCTAGGGGAATTTTGATAAAAGGCTTTGAGGTCGATTTCTAAGATGTGGGGGTCATAGGCATTGACTAAGCGATCGCTCACATCTAATAATGCTACAGGTGACATCAGCTCAAACTTAGTAAAATCTGACTTTAGTCGCCAAACCTCTTGGCTAGCAATTTTTGGACGCACCACAAACCAAATTCCTTCCTCCTCCAGAATGATTTCGTGGGTGCAGTGAATTAACTTCGCCACAGAGGAAGAATAATAAAAGTATGTCGGTTTTTGGAATTGCTTACAGTGTTGAGCAAAAGTTTGTAAAATTTCGTTTCTGAGAAAGTAACGCCTATCTAACGCCGAAAGTGCAATTATCAACTGACGCAGCGTAGTTGATTCTTCGTTATTAGCCAAAATCGCTTGATGTAGTTCATACATGATAAATTCCAACACCCTGTGATGGCTAGTAGTTAGAGGTATTGTCCTCACTACAAACTGATGGAGAGGTACATTGCATTGATATATCTAGGGTAAAACTGTTTTCATGGTCGTTACTTCTAGCTTGGGTATGAAACGACTCATGGCAATTTTGGATTTGGGATTTTGGATTAAAGACCTAGATTTATAGACTATTCCAGCATATCGAAACAATACTACCTATCCAATTTGGTATCAACTCTTGCTAAGTGATAAATGTAGATAAGTGTGACGATTTGTCATACTTGCGAGAAAAAATGCCAACTTGGCTTAATTTACAGCAAAATAACTAGTATTCTGTATTTTAGTTGACTGTTTTGTTGTCACTTTACTGATGTCATCATAAGATTTTACATTAACAACAGGTTATAAATCTGGTAAAAGTCTATGCAAAACCTATGTCTCGTCTAAATATTCAAACAATTTTAGATTTGGGATTTGTAGGGGCGGTTTATGAGAGACATTCACGTTAGAAAAACAGATATTTTTTCAAACCTGTCCTTACTTTAGATTCAATTCTATTATCCAAAATTTCAAATCTAAAGTTCGCAGTATCAAACTATCATATGTACTAAGAACATAATCAACCAGGGATGATTAGTTGGTAAATCTCTATTTACATCAATTACATGAGAGACAGCTATGAAATACCAAATCAATTCTTCCGAAACCAGTTTTCATCGTGCCATAACTAATGAACAATTACATCAAATTATTGAAGCCATTACTAATGGTAGATATTCCTGGGCTTGTGTCTTAATCTTGCGTTTTGTAGGTCATAATCCACTACATTTTATTCCTCAAAGGACTTACAGTCGTTTAATGAAAGAAAATCGCCAAACACCTAATATCAGTGTAGAGAACAGTAGCGATATCCAATAATATCAATTTTGGATTAAAAGCCTAGATTCATATAGGAATCCGATTTGATTTCCGTTGGCGTAGCCTGCGCTAGCGCATAAAAATTTCAGTATGTGTAGTATGTGTAGGGTGTGTCAGGCGTAAGCCGTGACGCACCGAGAACTTGGCGGTAGATGTTGTACTCTCGCTGCTAACACATCCTATGTACTACTTTAGTTCTCTCTACGAGACGCTGCGCGAACAAAAAAGGACTAAAGTCCTTACTACAAACTGAATACTAGTATTTTTACATTGCTTAACATAGTTTGGTTGTTTCTGGTTGTTCTACTTATTCCAGAATCTCGAAACAATATTACTTATCCCAGTTGGGGATCAAGTAATAAAAGTATACTTATCTTCTCGGAAATTAATAGTTATGGGAGGTACGTTTTAACTTTGCGTACCTCCCTGAAATCAGTAGGTAGTTAGTCTACTTTATCCTCTTTTTCTGCTGGCTTCATCTCGCATACTAGTTCATACGTAGTTGTTTGTGGCGGGTGAGCAAATAATGGCATCATCTGTTTTAAGATATGCTGATAAGCTTCATTTTGATTAGCAGTCATATCTTCTACACTTTCCCAAAAAATTACGGATATACCTTTATCTGTACCTGGTTCTTGTAGTAGATAGGCTGCTTTGAAACCATCATTGTAGGTTGATACAGCTTCTTCATACAATTTTTTCGCAGCCTCAAATTTACCTGGTTTGAATTCTCCAACCACTACCTGTGCAAACTGATGTCTGAGAAAATCTTGAAAATCCATATAGGTTATTACTCCTAATCCATTTCGTTTTATACTCTATAGTTCATCGGAATACTCATCAAGAGAATTAATATTAATCTATATTTTTAGAATTATCTCAATATATAGGAATTCGCTTTGATTCCTGAAATTATTTGCGTATTAAGGGAACAGGAAATAAGGATTTTATACAATACGGTTCGGTTAACGTCATTGCTTCGCTCGCAATGACTGCAAATATTTTTGCTCATTTACTTAACAACTTCCCTTTTATCTTTAACATAACCGTATCGGGACTTTATATGTATATATGGTTTTCCCAAAATCCCATAATATTCCTTATAGATACTAAAATTTCAGGCTGAGATATTTTCTCTTGACTTTTTTATCTGATGACAACTCATATAAAAAATGTGCATTAAATTAGTAATTCGTCTGAAATTATAACCATGAGCTATCATTAATTGTTAGGTTTCAACTTTTGCTAGTTGAGATTATTTACTTACTGATTTATCCTCCCGTGGCTAGATATTGCTTATGGTAAATTATCAATTCTAATCATTTGTATCTTTGATTGTGTTTGGCTAGCTTGGAGATGGAGTAGTAATTGTAGAATAATCATCAGGAATTAAACCGTAATTCATTCGCTAGTTGTGATTAACACTTATTAACGAAAGTGAAAATTAACACTTAAAAACCAGAGATTTCTGATGTCACAATCTATATAAACCTTAATTTATAGAGATTCCAGTAACTATGAATATAGAGTAAAAATATACATGGTGCTGTGAGCGATCGCCCAATATTCAAAAAATTATATTTTATGAATCAAAACTTAACTAGACTAATTCAAGCATGAAATAGGATAATTGCCTTAAATATCAAAACTGATCCAGTTTACAATTTAACAATAAAACGGCTGTTAGGTGTCACTAGACAAGAACAACAAGTTCAAAATCTATATTCAATTGATTTGGGACATAAAATCGGCTGACTGCTCCGAGTAATCGTGATATGGAAGTGCTATACAGCAGGTAACTTGATGCTCACTCAAGTTACTAACTGAGAGTCCCTATTTATGACATTAACTCACTCATTCGGCAGTCCATAAAATCATGACAACTGACGAATTAACTATGCAATTCGACGAACAGCTCATTGATTTAACTCATCTATATCATGCTCTTAATCGTTATCCCTTAACGATTAAGCCCCATGACAGCCTAGTTGATGCGATCGGCATGATGTATCAAACAAGAGCTAAAGAATTACCCTCGAATAATTTACACCCAGTATGTAAATCTCGCAATAGGTATTTACTAAACAATAGTTGTGTTTTAGTTGTAGAAGCACAAAAAGTCTTAGGAATCTTGACAGAACAAGATATAGTCAGGCTAACAGCATCAAGAATAGATTTTTCTCAAGTCACAGTCAATCAAGTCATGACACAACCAGTCATCACGATGAAACTGTCAGACTTGCAAGATGTGATGAAAGTCTTTTCACTGATGCACAAGTATCAAGTTCGTCATTTACCGATTGTGGACGATGAGGAACGCTTAATAGGAATTGTTACAGCTACCAGTTTACTAGAAGTTTTACACCAGTTACCTTTAGTGGGTATTGTGGCAGCTTTACAACAATCATCACCAGCCTTAGATTATCCAATTACTAAGCCAAAAAATTCATCAACAGAAATTACGGAATTGTATAATTCTCTGGAATTATGGCAAGAAGACTTTAGTGATTGTCGCATTGTGCAGCAAACAATCAGACAGAGTGAAACACTCTATCGTCAAATCATCGAAGGACAGTCTGATGTAATTTTGCGGGTTGATTTGTCAGCAAGGATTAAATTTGCTAACCACGCAGCTTGTGAAATTTTTGGGAAAAAATTGACGGATTTTGTTGATTTATCCATATTTGATTTATTTCCTCCCCATGAATTATCTCAAGCGAGACAAAACTTTATTCACTTACAGTCTCCACCTTACGACTTAACTCTCAAAGAGCAAGCTGTAATAACGGTTAAGGGTATGCGTTGGTTTGAGTGGAAGATTACAGGAATTCAAAATGAAATCGGCGAAGTGATTCAATTTCAAGGAGTAGGAAGGGATATTACAGAACGCAAGCTCATGGAAGAAGCCTTGCGCGCTAGTGAAGAGAAATTTCGCTACTTTGCTGAAAATACCCACGCGCTTTTTTGGATGGCTGATATGGGATCAGAAGAAAATCTCTACGTCAATCCAGCTTACGAAAAAATTTGGGGACGCTCCTGTGAGAGTTTACGACAAAACCCGTCATCTTGGTTAGACGCACTACATCCAGAAGACCGCGATCGCGTCCTTGATAAAATAGCAAGACAAAAACGCGGGGAACCCGTCAATGAAGAGTATCGTATTTTGCGACCCGACGGCACAGTACGTTGGATTTGGGATCGGGGTTTTCCGATTTGCGATGCTCAAGGCACAATATACACCTATGGAGGTGTCGCCGAAGACATTACAGAACGCAAGCAAACAGAAGATTCCCTGCGCCAGAGCGAAGAAAGATTGAGTTTAGCTCTCAAATCTGCGGGAATGGGCATATTTGACTGGAATCTCTTGACAAACGCTACCTTGTGGTCAGCCAATATGGGTTTGCTGTATGGTTTACCCCAAGATACTATCTGTCCTAACCCAGAAGAATTTTTAAACTTACTTCATCCCGAAGACCGCATACCATTTAGAGAAGCAGTCCACAATAGTATTAAACATCGGCAAGAATTTATCAGCGAATATCGCGTAATTTGGCCTGATGGTAGCATCCACTGGTTAAGTAGTAAAGGTTACACCTACTGTAACGAAACGGGTAAGCCTATCAGAATGATTGGTACAACCAGAGACATCAGTGAACGCAAACAAGCAGAACAAAAAATTCATGAACAAGCAGCCTTACTTGACATTACTACCGATGCAATTTTTGTTCAAGATTTAAATAGTCACATCCTATATTGGAATCAAGGTGCAGAACGTCTGTATGGCTGGTCTGCATCAGAAGTTTTAGGTAAATCAAATCAAGATTTACTCTATCCAGACCATTCATTACCACTCTA
>NZ_PJIZ01000157.1 GCF_021596505.1 Nostoc sp. CMAA1605
TGTAGGTGCTGTTCGTATTTAGTGGCAGATAGCTCTGGATTATTATCCAAAGTGGGTACAGCATGAATATTGGCGGCAGGAATATCAACCCGATCTAGCCAGGCACGACGCGCCATTAATTCATTACTATCGGGGTGATCTGGGGGAACATAGCGTTCATCTCCCCAAAACACATGGATTTTGTCCCAAGGTAATTTTTGTTGGGCGATCGCTTCATACAACGGCTTCGGTGTGCTGCCGCCAGATAAGGCGATTGTAAATCGTCCTTGCTGTTTGATGGCAGTATCTAACTTCGTCAGGATCAAATCTAGCGATCGCGCAATTAACGCTGACTGATCCGGCAGGACTTCAATCTTTTTGTTCATGGCTTCATCATCACATTGCCGTCTTCCAGCAATACAATACCGAACTTATGACAACTCACCTTTTTAACTTTTGAAACTTTTAACATCAGCAAGTAAGCAGTCATAAGTCAACACATTCCATGCTTATCATTTTCTGGGGTGAGTTGTCAGTAGTCGTGGGTACGGAAAGGGAGGCAGGGGGCAGGAGGCAGGGGGGCAGGGGGCAGGGTGCAGGGGGAAGATCAAAAATGTAGGTTTTTTACCAAGTGGTGAGTAATGACTATCAGACTAACGATAAAGTAATCTTTTCACTAACCCCCAAACCCTTACACCCTTACACCCCTACACCCCTACACCCCTAAACCCTTACACCCTTACACCCTTACACCCCTACACCCCAAAAAAAAGGAGCTGCTTGCCCCTTGTGCCTACTAGGTATACTTAATAAATTTCTAGTTTGAGTTTGTCAGATGGGCGATCGCCACCCATCTGAACTAAAGCTAAAGATGCTTGCTATCGAGACAATGAATGGAAAACGCCATAAAGAACTGACAATGAGTTCTTTAGTAAGCTAGACCCATACTGCGAGTCGTTTCTGCGCCCAGGTAAACCCGAATGCTCAAAAAGTCGGTGGGGCAAGCAGTTTCGCAACGCTTACAGCCTACACAGTCTTCTGTACGGGGGGAAGAGGCAACTTGAGCAGCTTTACAGCCATCCCAAGGAACCATTTCTAGTACGTCAGTTGGGCAAGCGCGGACACATTGGGTGCAGCCAATGCAGGTATCGTAGATTTTTACGGTATGAGACATTGAAAAAACGGCTCCTTTCCAGTGTTCTTTTCTGTGAAAGAATCATAATCAAGGCATAGTTTACCGCAGTCGCTTATACGCCGTAAGTAAAAGGCTACATAACTTTAAACAATGTAATAGGCACTTTGAAAAACCAGATTTTAGGGAATATCCCTATTTTCCTGGAAATCAGCCACATCACAGCCACGTATTTACCCTTATCGCGCTCCCATAGAAATTTCGTTTGTAAATATATGTAAAGCTAAATAGAAATTGTTAAAAATTATGTACCATTAGTAACTTATTGTACTCATCAGTAATCATCTATAGATGATTAGATGATTTTGTCACGGATCTAATCTTCGGCTTCTAGCTGAGAATAATTTGCGAAAATTATCTTAATTTTATTGGCGGTGGAGTTTAAATATTTGTGTGGCGTAAATTTACTGTTACTGTTGCTGTTAGTGTAAGTATTGCATTATCTGTAGCGGGTTGTACGGAAGATAAAACTTCCCAGTGTCATCGACTGATTCAAGTAGTGAATGAGGGAAATGCTCTCATTGATCAAAAGAAAGGACAGCAGGTGATCACAAGTTTGCAACTATCCAAGGATTTAGTAGCAATTACCCAATCTTTAGAAGAACTAAAGTTATCAGATCCCCAGTTACAAGAGATTCAAACTGGTTTTATCAGAGTTTTCCAAAATCTCAGCCAAGCGATCGCCAAAGCTTCACAAGCACTGGGAACGGCTAAAAATGCCGAAGCATCACCATCAGGTAGAGAAAAACTGGAGAAAGCCAGAAAAGAAATTGACACCGTACTGACTAAAGCAGCTAGCACTGCGGGTAAGGATTCCGATGTACTAGTAAAGCGACTTAATCAGTATTGTAGTCAACCAAAGTAGAAGTCTATTAGCTAACCTGATTTTCCGTCACTTGGGTAATGTAGCGAAGAATGGAGTCAAAATCTTGACGAATTTGAGTGAGCGCTTAGTGCTGTTGATTGAAGCCGGAGTCCATTTAATCGTTGACGCATTGATGTGTCCATACCGGATTGGCGAACGAACCAGAGCAAAAAAGCTCTAATCAGGATAATGGTTTTCTCATATTATTTTGTTGTGATAAGAGAGTTGATAAATCTCACGCAGAGGCGCAGCGAAAAGTCGGAGCGGAGGTTGCCTCCGCTCTGAACTTTTCAAGACAGAGGCGCAGAGAGAAGAAGAGGTCAATATTACACTTCAAATGTTCTGGTTTGTTGGGAATCGCTATGAGTTAGATTTCGCTAGTTCTATTTCGCTCAAATAAAGTAGAAAATCTTCTAATGTTTGCAACTGATTCAGGGTGGTTTCGGCTTGAGCTTGGGGTGTAAAACCTAAGATTGTAGCCTCTGTTAATTCTGCGTTGAATTGTACAGCAACATAACCGATTCTATCCTCCGAAACTTCGGGCGGAATTTCACAGATTTCGGCTTTTGGTAATACTGGACGGCATTCTATTTTACCGATATTTTTTACTGCTAAATCAGCTACATTCATTAATTGAATTGTCAGATAATTCTGGCTATCACTAGAAAACCAATCAGTCTCAAATCCCATACATTGAAGATAATGTTCTACTGTATACACAGCTAAGGTATTGAGATAAATCTGTTGTCGCTTCTCAGGGTTAGTAATGCCTTGGCTATATTCTTGCGCTATAGCATGAGCTTTATTAGATAGAGTTACACTAAAAGTTAGTTGATCAGTGATGCTATTCATAGACAATTCTCCCTAATTTTTATTCTCAATTAATTCAATTTCTATATATATTTCTTTAAGTAAGTAATAATTTTACGCATCCTGCGCTGGTAAAAACTAGAAGCCGTCGAGATTGACACACCCAATTCCTCAGAAATCTCTTGCCATCGTTTCCCTTCTAATACCAAAAGCAGAATTGCTTTTAAATTCGCTTGCGGATAGCCTTGAATGTAGTCATTTTTTAAAATATTTTCAGAATCATTCTCAATAATTTCTCTTAATTGCTGTTGCTCAGAATATATTTCATTTTCCATAGGCAAATCTTTGTTGAGTTCGTCTAATGCCAGTATAGGAACAACTTTTTGATGCTTAGGAAACTGAGTTATGCCTCTTTTTTGGTCTTTTTTGGCGACATCGGAAATTCACCGAGAAAAGATAATATTTACCCATGCCATTACAGGATATTCAGGGTTATATTGTTCAATTTTTTGACAAACTTCTACAAATGTAATTTGTAATGCTTCATGATAATAATCTTCATAGTTGGGTGATTCTATCCACTGAGCTTGCTTACTCAATTTCCCAGAACCCCGAATTGCATTGAGCAGCTTATTTAAAGCTATGCGCCGCTTTGCTCTATCTGTGGGGTTTTGACTATCAGCCGGATATCGCTTGGCTTCATTTACTAGCTGTTGTAATTCTTGGTTGATAGTGTCATCTCTTAGGGGCAAATCATTCGTCATCTCACACTCCGATCGCACCAGTAGTTCTGATCTCTATCTGGTTATCTTCCCGTGGCTTGGGGTTTTACGCAAAGGGAGTAGTTTTCCCAACAGTTTTTTGATGACACCATCAGTTGAGCCAATTACCAAGCACCTTTGGGGAGGGTGTAGGGGTGTGGGGGTGTGGGGGTGTAGGAGGAAGAAAGAGCAGCCAACCTAATCCTTGGGTTCTTTTTAAATTCCTGTTCAACATCTTCAACCTCTATACCCTGAAACCCTTATACCCGTAGACCCCCTAATGAACAAGCAAGACAACTTTTGGTAGCATCTGGAGTGAAATTGAGCAAAAGATTATCTCGAATAGCAGATATTTCATGTAGCGATCGCATGACTAACTGATACCGTTTCTTGATGTAGAGACGTTGCATACAACGTCTCTACATCATTGATCTGTTTGGCGCAAATTTATTTTTTTTCTGGATGTAATTGCTCTTTGGCCGCAGGAATACCCATCTGATTAATTGCGGCAATCATTTGGTATAAACGTCCTAAATCCCGTTGATTAAAGTATAAAACTAGGCGTGGTAAATCAATAGTTTCGTCTTGGCTTTCTTGGGGTAAAGCCTGACTCTTTTCTATTTTCCCTTTGACAAGGATATCGCTAAATTGCTCATTTAACTGACCTACCTCTGCATCCGATAGTTCTTGCATTAAACGAATGACTAATAAATCGCCTACATAGCGACTAGAGTGATAAACCTGATAAAAACGGGTAATAGCGTCACAAGCAACTTCCAAGTTATCAGTGACAGTGTAAAGGCTCGGATCTTCAGGACTGACTAGACCTTGCTTTACTAAATGCTCATTGATGTATTGACTCCAAGATTGCCAATAATCACCGCCAGGATGGTCTATTAAAACTAATGGTACAGGGCCAAATTTACCAGTCTGACTCAATGTCATACACTCGAAGGCTTCATCTTGAGTACCGAAGCCACCAGGAAATAAGGCTACAGCATCACTTTCTTTGAGCAGAAATAACTTACGAGTGAAGAAATATTTAAAGTGAATGAGTTTCGGATCGCCCTCAATGATGGGGTTAGCTTGCTGTTCAAAGGGTAACTGAATATTTAAACCAAAAGAATTTTCTCGCCCTGCACCTTCATGACCAGCCTGCATAATTCCACCACCGCCGCCTGTCATGACCATAAAACCTAACTTGGTGACAGCGCGTCCAAATTGCAGTGCCATTTGGTACTCTGGAGTTTCTGGTGCTAGTCGCGCTGACCCAAAAATAGTCACCTTGCGGACGTGTCGATAGTCATAAAATAGTTGAAAGCCTTGCTCCATATCAGCTAGAGCAGCAGACAATATCTTCCAATCGAGGCGGTCAATATCACTATCAGCTAGGCGAATAATCGTACTAAAGCCTGCTGAATGAATTGCCGATGTTTTAGACTCGGTAAGCGATCAATTAATCCAGCGATATCCGCTTGGAGAGACTCGAATGTGTCAAACGACGCAGATGAAGTCATGAGAACTGCCAACACAATGGCATTACATTTTACCTAATTTTGGTGATCAATGTATTAACCGGTAAAGATAGTCTTGAATTCTGGCGATGAGGTTGCTCTACTCAGGCGATCGCCATTCATCAAATTAGATGCCCACACTTTACCGATAGGTTAGTGTGGGTAGTTGACTCCAAATGCTCTTCTAACAAGGGTAGACTACCGAGTTTGGCCCAGATGCTTATCCAAGGTATTAGATAGTGTAGTTTTAGGTACTGCACCGACTACCATATCAACCTTTTGTCCACCTTTAAATATCATCAAGGTGGGGATACTGCGGATACCGTATTGGCTGGCAACTTGAGGATTTTCATCCGTGTTGACTTTTACAACTTTCAGTTGACCTTCGTACTGAGCTGCGATTTCATCGACAACAGGAGCTACCATTCTGCAAGGGCCACACCAAGGGGCCCAAAAATCGACTAAAACAGGTACATCGCTATCGAGTACCTCTTCCTTAAAAGTAGAATCTGTAACTTGTGCGGCTGCTGACATGCCTAAAAACCTTTGCCAATTATATTTCTGACTTTCGTGAAAATTCTACCATAGCAAAAACATCGACCAGAAATATATGGATGTACATTTACAAAGAAGTCCAGAATTTATTCACAAATTTCCGGACAAAAGGAACCGCCCGAACAGTAGTCCGGGCGGAGTGTGGTGTGAGGAGTGAACGGAAACATGCGTCTCCGCTATCTCTATTGTAGGCGACAGATGGGATTTTTCCAGTGAATGTTTGAGACTCTGGAAAAAATTCCTGAAGGATTTCAAGTATTTATCCATTAAGGATTAGGTATTTATTATGTGTGGGGGTGTAGGGGTGTGGGGGTGTGGGGGTGTGGGGGTGTAGGGGTGTAGGGGTTTCAGAAATGATGAATTTCTCTATGATTTTACAATCATGATGGATTTCTTGATTAAAAACCCAGACTTCTCAAGCTTTTTTCTATTCCCTATTCCCTATTCCCTATTCCCTATTCCCCATTCCCCATTCCCTATTCCCTATTACTTACCCATGCCTAATTGTTGGGCTTTTTGATAAACCTTACCTTCGGTTAACAAAGAAGGAGCAATTACAACTTCAACTTGCTGCATTTCTTTGATATCTTTTGCCCCTAAAGTTCCCATACTAGTTTTTAAAGCACCCAAAAGATTATGAGTACCATCATCTAGACCTGCGGGGCCGGTGAGAATTTGGGCTAAAGAACCAGTTGTACCAACGCGAATTCGTGTTCCACGAGGTAATACAGGGCTGGGAGTCGCCATACCCCAGTGAAAGCCTCTTCCTGGGGCTTCTGCGGCTCTAGCAAAGGGAGAACCAATCATGACACCATCAGCACCACAGGCAATACATTTACAGATATCGCCTCCAGTGATTAGACCACCATCAGCAATGATGGGGACATATTTACCTGTGGCTGCAAAGTATTCATCACGAGCCGCAGCACAATCAGCGATCGCAGTTGCTTGGGGTACACCCACACCCAAAACCCCACGGGAGGTACAAGCCGCACCAGGGCCTATTCCCACTAACACAGCTGCGGCTCCAGCCTTGATTAAATCTAAAGTAACTTCATAGGTTACACAGTTCCCCAACACCACGGGAATCGGCATAGAACGGCAAAATTCAGCTAAGTCGAGGGGTGTGATGGACTCTGGTGATAAGTGAGCCGTGGAAACCACTGTAGCTTGGATAAAAAATAAATCTGCTCCAGCTTTTGCCACTACTTCACCGTACTTGCTCGCACCTGCTGGAGTTGCACTGACAGCAGCAATACCGCCTTGTGCTTTAATTTCCTGAATACGTTTTTCAATTAATTCTGGCTTAATTGGCTCGGCATACAGTTCTTGCATTAAGGAAACAAATTCATCTTTGCCTACTGATGCAATCCGATCCAAAATAGGGTTTGGGTCAAGATAGCGAGTTTGGATACCCTCTAAATTGAGAACACCCAATGCCCCAAGCTGTGATAACTTAACAGCCATACCCACATCAACCACACCATCCATTGCACTGGCAATAATGGGAATTTCTCGTTCGATATTACCAATTTTCCACCGAGTATCGGCTAAACTCGGATCTAGTGTTCTGTTACCAGGGACTAAAGCAATTTCATCAATGCCGTAGGCTCTACGAGCTGTCTTCCCCCGCCCAAGTTGAATTTCCACGCTGTTAACTTTTCTAAAATCTGTTCTAGCTAGGGTATCAAATTGTGAGATAAATTGCAGCGTTTTTTTTTGATTAGGACTTAGGGATTGGGGATTAGGGATTGGGGATTAGGGATTTTGTGGAAAGTCTCTAGCTTGCTTCCCGCAGGGTACAGAGGTTTCCTACAAACAGAACTTGCCAAAACGGATTTTATATTTAATCCAATCCCGAATCCACACACTGAAAAGTTAGGTACTAGCAAAGAAACTACAATTTTCCCTTCCCCTAACTCCCCTGCTTTCTACAATCCCCAATCCCCAATCCCCAGTCCCCAGCACCCAATCCCCAGTCCCCGATCCCTGAAGTCAACTAGAATTGTTACAATATTTGTCAGATTTGATGTTGCAGCCTTGATCCAATCTGAAACTTTAGAACTACTGGAATGGCATCGTTTATGCCAGCACCTCTCCACATTTGCCGCTACTAAGTTAGGGGCGATCGCGTCTTTGCGTCTTCAAATTCCTGCGTCTCAAGCAGCAAGTGAGGATTTATTAGCACAAACTCAAGAAGTCTATCAGCTAGAAAGTCGCGTCACTACAGGATTATCTTTTGAGGGAGTTCAAGATATTGGGGATTCCCTAGAACGGGCTGAACTCCAAGGGATTTTGGCTGGGGATGAATTGTTAGCGATCGCTACTACTTTGGCTGGGGCGAGAAATTTACGGCGTGTTATTGATAACCAAGAAGATTTACTCATATTAAAAGAAATAGTCGCTGAGTTACGGACTTATCCTGAATTAGAGCAAGAAATTCACCGTTGTATTGATGAGCGAGGACAAGTAACTGACCGCGCTAGCGTCAAAATCGGAGAAATACGCACGGAATTGCGGAGGTTACGGAGTCAAATCACCCAAAAACTCCAAAATATCCTTCAGGTAAAATCAGGGGCAGTCCAAGAACAAATTATTACCCAACGGGGCGATCGCTTTGTTATCCCCGTGAAAGCACCCCAAAAAGATGCTATTCCTGGTATTGTTCATGACACTTCAACTAGTGGTGCAACTCTGTACATTGAACCGAACTCAATTGTGCCGATGGGCAACCAATTGCGGCAAACACTCAGAAGAGAACAAGCAGAAGAAGAAGCAATTCGGCGGGCATTGACGGAGCAAGTAGCAGCCGTGAAGCCCGATTTGGAAAGATTATTGGCAATTGTCACAACATTAGATTTGGCAACTGCCAGAGCTAGATACAGTTTATGGTTACAAGCTAACCCCCCCAGATTTGTAGACAGAGAACAACAGGAAATTATTACCTTAAGACAATTACGCCATCCCCTATTAGTTTGGCAACAACAACATGAACAAGGTCATGCCGTAATTCCCGTTGATTTACTAATCAGCCCACATATCAAAGTAGTGACAATTACAGGGCCGAACACCGGAGGTAAAACAGTCACTTTAAAGACACTAGGATTGGCAGCATTAATGGCCAAAGTGGGTTTATTTGTTCCAGCCCGTGAACCAGTAGAAATCCCTTGGTTTGACCAAGTATTGGCAGATATAGGTGATGAACAATCCCTACAGCAAAGCTTATCTACCTTCTCAGGCCATATTCGTCGGATTAGCCGCATTTTAAATGCGTTGGCACTGGAGACTGGGGAAGCAGATGGAACAGTCAATAGTCAGCAGTCAATAGTCAACAGTCAAAATTCCCTCGTCTTACTTGACGAAGTCGGTGCGGGGACAGATCCGGCCGAGGGAAGTGCTTTGGCGATCGCACTTTTACAATATTTGGCTGATCATGCCCAGTTAACAATTGCGACAACTCACTTCGGGGAATTGAAAGCCCTCAAGTATGACGATGCACGATTTGAAAATGCTTCTGTAGAGTTTAATGAGACGACTTTATCGCCTACCTATCGCCTATTGTGGGGGATTCCTGGACGTTCCAACGCTTTGGCGATCGCTTTGCGTTTGGGTTTGAAACCAGAGGTGGTAGAACAGGCAAAAACGCAAGTGGGAGAGGCTACGGATGAGGTGAATCAGGTGATTGCCGGGTTAGAAGCCCAACGCCGTAGCCAAGAAACCAAAGCCGCAGAAGCACAAAAACTCTTACAGCAAGCCGAACGTTTGTATAAAGAAGTCTCAGCCAAAGCCGCCGCCTTGCAAGAAAGAGAACAGTCTTTACGGGCTTCTCAAGAAGTCGCTGTACAACAGGCAATTACTCAAGCTAAAGGTGAGATTGCTAAGGTCATTCGCCGCTTGCAACAGGGTACAGCCACCGCCCAAGATGCCCAACAAGCAACTAATGCTATCAATCAAATTGCCCAAAAGTATCAACCAGCACCACCGCCCAAACCAAAAATTGGCTTTATGCCCAAAGTAGGCGATCGCGTCCGCTTGTCTCAATTCGGGCAAACAGCCGAAGTGTTAACTGCACCTACCGATGATGGGGAGTTCAGCGTCCGCTTTGGCATCATGAAAATGACTGTCAAGCTACAAGATATCGAATCGCTTGACGGTCAAAAACCTGAACCCATTGCCAAACCAAAACCCAGTCCCACCACAGTTACACCACCACCCCAAGCCGCCCCAGCCATTCGCACTTCCCAAAATACCGTCGATATACGCGGTAAACGGGTGGCAGATGCAGAAATCATTGTAGATAAGGCAATTTCCGAAGCCCAAGGTCAAATTTGGATTATTCACGGCCACGGTACTGGTAAATTGCGTCAAGGTGTCCATACTTTTTTACAACAGCATCCCAGAGTCAGCCGCTTTGAAGCAGCAGAACAGGCCGATGGCGGGAGTGGGGTAACGGTTGCTTATGTTGGTTGAGGCAGGGGGTTGGGGACTGGGGATTAGGGACTGGGGACTGGGGATTAGGGAATAGGGACTGGGAGACAAGGTAGACAAGGTAGACTAGGGAGATTTGATTTTAATATCCGATGCCCTGTTTGCCCAATTCCCCATGCCCAATTCCCCATGCCCCAGTCCCCAGTCCCCATTAAATAAATTTTTCAGCAATAAACATCACAAGTATTAGATGATAATTTTTTATCTCTAGATTATTGATGGATTGATGATGCTGGTCTTGAACAATTTAGGATGAAATTAATTCAATATCTTCATTTATCTTTATTTATACTTTTGTACTGAAATCACGGACTAAACAGGTAAATCCTACAAACAAAATCTACCTTCTACACTGTTGAAAATAAAAATTCATCTTGTAGAGTAAGACAGTGACAATTGCTGTTTATAGGGGTATGGGGGTGTAAGGGTGTAGGAGTATAGGGGGGTGTATAGGGTAAAAGACATTATTTCCCTCCCCATGCCCCCTGCCCCATGCCCCCTGTTTATGCCCCTACCTTGATCAGAAACCAACTGTCGTTCGTAACAGTCTGGTTTCAAAATGGGTAACAGCAACAGCCCCTATCAGCCTGATCACCTATGCTAAAAGTTATGCACTCGGCCGCTGATTCAGCCACTCCCAATTCTCAGTGGGAGGAGTTAACTAAACTTCCCAATCCCAATGTTGTGCAATGGGAAAACATTAAAACCCAGTTAGATTTGGTGCTGATGGCACTAGAAACTTTAACTGGTATTGGTTCTGAGGCAATGCTCTCAGCCGCACTTGATTTGAATTTGGAGTCGAGAGTGCCAGATCGCGTAGCTTTATGGCGACTGCGACAGTCGAATCCCATACGCAAAGGTCAAGGAGGGCGAAAAAAACTAGATGTGGAAGAAGCGCGATCGCTAGTTCTGATTATTTGTCATCTTGCCAAACAGCACCAGGAATTGATTCGCCGTGGTGTTGGACTACTAGAACAAATGGCGGCAAAAAATCGAGAACCTCATCAGGTTGCTTTACTGGGGGATTACATTGATGCTTTCTGTAACGTTTATCAAGAACGCATGGAAGAGGATGAGCAAATCTCAACGGATCTACTTACCAACTTGGCACTCAAACTGCTAATCGATTTGCTGTTTTACAGCGCACCTGGTGGACATCGCCGTCTCTGGTTAGCACTCATAGACCGTTCCGCAAAAATTTGAAAACATCTCGTTTGTCCTGCCATGCCTCTATCAAATTCTGTCATTCGTCGCTACACACCTCCTACTTGCACTCTAGAAGTATTAGCGCAAAGTTCTCCTTTATCTCGTTGGATGGGGAAACCTGTACTTAAGCAGTTAACCTTTGAGTTACGCTTTGATGATCCGGCCTTGCCAGAAGAACGGCGCGTGCCAATCAGAGGCGATCGCGACCAACTAGAAGCATTATGTGATGCTGTCACTACGTACGTACAAGAACTTCTTCAGCAGTCACCGGAAACCTTTTGCTTCAGTTTTTCTGGTCTTCAAGATTCTACTCAAGTACCAGATAACACAGAATTAACAGATTTTCCATCAGAACCTTTATTAGCCAAAACATCAAATAATTCTACATCCCCAATTCCAGGGTCAAAAATCTACTTAGAATCTACCAATTATTTAACTCACAATTTATATCTCGGTTCTCTGGCTAATCAAACCTCTGGTGCTGTTATTCCTCTGAGTCTTTTACAACTGTTCGATTTAGCCAATGCTTTAGATGAATATACCGCCGATGTCTTGGCACTACCTATACTCAACCAAGGTAGTTCCGTAGTACGCTTCCCCACCTGGGTAACTGTAGCGGCGATGTTTGTCATCGCTATTGGTTTAACGCCTTTGACTTGGCAATATGCTAGCAATCTGCGGACAAAGCCAACACAAACAGCTAAAACAGCAGATTCCCCAGATACACAAATTGCCCTACAAACCCCACCTGCACCTAATTTCCCCGCACCTCAAACTACACTTACCCCTAACACTTCATCATCCCTACCTCTGGCTTCTACGCCTCCATTACCTGAAGCTAACAGTCTGCCTATTAACAGCCTGCCATCCTCTGGTGCGAATCTCTCTAACACAAATACCAATACTGCTTTAGCACCAAATGCCGTTACTGAAAAACAGACTACAAGCTCATCCCCAATTCAAATTCCATCAGGGTCTAGTAATCCCTCACTTAACATCCCAGACCAACTGACAATTCAGTCTAATCCTCCAATAGCCAGGAACTCAAATGAATTGGGAATTCCTCTCAAGCGGGATTTACCGCCTAGACTCGCCTCTACTCCACCTGCTCCCGTGCCGCCACCCTTGGCTACTTTGCCAAATCCCATTCCTAGTACCATTCCGCGACTATATTCACCAACAACTGTCCAACAGTCTCAAGCTAGAATTAGTTCCTCTGGAACTACCTCATCTGATGAGGCTGAAACGAATTCCCTGGCTAGAAGATTAAGAGGTGAAGCAAATAAACCCACACCCACAGAAG
>NZ_PJIZ01000158.1 GCF_021596505.1 Nostoc sp. CMAA1605
AGCTTAGGAGAATTTTCCTCACCGAAGAAAACATCCGCATTCCTAACCACGGTGCTGTTTACAGCGTTAACGAAGGTAACTTTTGGCAATGGGAAGAATCCTTCCGCGAATACATCCGTTACGTCCATCGTACCGAAGGTTACACAGCCAGATATAGTGGCGCAATGGTAAGTGATATCCACAGAATATTAGTCCAAGGCGGTGTATTTCTTTACCCTGGAACAATTCAAAAACCAGAAGGGAAATTGCGCCTGTTATATGAATCTGCTCCCCTAGCCTTTGTCATGGAACAAGCAGGTGGTCGTGCAACTACGGGTTTAGTAGAAATATTAGACGTAGTACCCAACAAACTCCATCAACGCACCCCATTAATTATTGGTAGCAAAGAGGATGTAGCCAAGGTAGAGTCGTTTATTCAGAATGGTCACTGAAGAAGCAGGGGAGCAGAGGCGCAGAAAAGCAGGGAGCAGAGGTGCAGGGAGCAGGGGGAAAACTATTACTCACAACTCAGCACCGGCTAAACGCCGCGCTACCGCTAACACAACTCAGCACTCAGCACCGGCTAAACGCCGCGCTACCGCTAACAGCACTCACTCATTACTCTTGGTCGATGTCATAAGTGATTGACGAAGCAACAATGCAAAAGTCCCCATGAAAGTTTTGACTTTGATGGGCTTGGTCAAACTCACTTAGAAACATCATTAACGGAGTTAGATAATAAATATGGCCACCAATCATCTACTAGAAATAAAACAGTACGGCCAAAGTGTTTGGATTGATAACTTGAGCCGTGACATTGTGCAGTCAGGGGAACTCCAAAACCTAGTGGAAAATCAGGGAATTTGTGGCATTACCTCCAATCCGGCGATTTTTGAAAAAGCGATCGCAGATAATGCAATTTATGATGCTGATATTGAAGCAGGCATAGAGGCAAAATTACCCACAGACAAAATCTATGAATCCTTAGTGTTTGCAGATATCCGTAATGCCTGTGATATTTTGCGTCCTGTATATGAAGCTACCAATAGACAAGATGGTTATGTGAGTATCGAAGTACCACCCACCATCGCCCACGATACCCAAGCTACAATCAATGAAGCTCGGCGTTATTTCCAAGAAATAGGTCGAGAGAACATTATGATTAAAATCCCTGGTACAGAAGCCGGATGCCCTGCTGTAGAGCAAGTAATAGCTGAAGGTATTAACGTCAATATTACCCTGCTATTTTCTGTACAAAACTACATAAATACAGCTTGGGCTTATATTCGGGGACTAGAAAAACGAGTAGCAGAAGGTAAAGATATCAGTAAAATAGCCTCTGTTGCTAGCTTTTTCTTAAGTCGTATTGATACCAACATCGACGGCAAAATTGATGCCAAATTAGGACGCGGTGTTGATGATATTAACCTAGAAGCTAGACTCAGGGCTGTGAGAGGTAAAGTAGCGATCGCAAATGCAAAGATTGCTTATCAAGAGTACAAAAAAATTATTGAGAGCGATCGCTGGCAAACACTAGCCAGCCAAGGTGCAAAAGTGCAAAGATTACTGTGGGCCAGCACCAGCACCAAAGACCCCAATTACAGCGATGTTATGTACGTTGATGAGTTAATTGGCCCAGATACCGTCAACACCCTACCACCAGGGACAATTACCGCCTGTGCTGAACACTGTCATGTAGCTAATCGTCTAGAAACAGGAGTAAATGAAGCTTACCATCTCATAGAAAGCCTCAAAGACCCTGACATCAATATCAATCTCGATGCTGTTATGGATGAACTGTTAAGCGAAGGTATTAACAAATTTGTCCAACCTTTCCAGTCCTTAATGAACTCTTTAGAGCGCAAAGTCAAGCTATTGTCACCAGTATAGGGACTGGGGACTAGGGACTGGCGACTGGGGACTAGTAACAAGCAGAGGCGCAGAGGGAAGAGGTCTTTTATTCCCCATACCCAATGCCCAATGCCCAATTCCCAATTCCCAATCCCCAATCCCCAATCCCCAATCCCCACCCTCCCACCTAGAATCGAAAACTCATATGGTTAGTCTCCTAGAAAATCCCTTGCGCGTTGGTCTGCAACAACAAGGGATGCCAGAACCTCAAATCATCGTTATCTTTGGCGCGTCTGGTGATTTAACCTGGCGCAAACTCGTTCCCGCACTGTACAAATTACGCAAAGAACGACGCATTCCCCCAGAAATTACAATTGTCGGTGTGGCGCGTCGTGAATGGAGTCATGAATACTTCCGCGAGCAAATGCGGAAAGGGATGGAAGAGGCGCACGGCGGCGTAGATCCCGAAGAACTCTGGCAAGATTTCTCTCAAGGTCTGTTCTACTGCCCAGGAGACATCGATAATCCTGAGAGTTACCAAAAACTGAAAAATCTCTTAAGCGAATTAGACCAGCAACGGGGTACAAGAGGTAACAGAATGTTTTACCTCTCCGTTGCACCTAACTTCTTCCCCGAAGCCATCAAACAACTAGGCACAGCCGGAATGCTAGACGACCCCTACAAACATCGTCTAGTCATTGAAAAACCCTTTGGTCGCGATTTAGCATCAGCCCAAAGTCTCAATACAGTAGTCCGTAAATATTGCCAAGAAAACCAAGTTTACCGCATCGACCATTACTTGGGTAAAGAGACAGTTCAAAACCTCTTGGTATTCCGCTTCGCTAATGCCATTTTTGAACCCCTGTGGAATCGTCAATTTGTTGACCACGTTCAAATTACCGTAGCAGAAACCGTAGGTGTAGAAGACCGCGCAGGCTACTACGAACAATCCGGCGCGCTGCGGGATATGCTGCAAAACCACCTGATGCAGCTTTACTGTCTCACCGCAATGGAAGCACCCAACGCAATGGATGCCGACAGTATCCGCACGGAAAAAGTGAAAGTTTTACAAGCTACAAGGTTAGCTGATGTCCATAACCTATCACGTTCAGCCATACGTGGACAATACAGCGCAGGTTGGATGAAAGGACAGCCAGTACCAGGGTATCGGACAGAACCAGGAGTCAATCCCGACTCCACCACCCCGACCTACGTAGCAATGAAGTTCATGGTAGATAACTGGCGTTGGCAAGGTGTTCCCTTCTATCTGCGGACTGGTAAGCGGATGCCGAAAAAAGTCAGTGAGATTTCCATCCACTTCCGCGATGTGCCTTCACGGATGTTCCAATCTGCTGCCCAGCAAAGAAACGCCAATATTTTAGCGATGCGGATTCAGCCCAATGAAGGGATTTCGCTCCGTTTTGATGTCAAAATGCCTGGGGCAGAATTCCGTACCCGTTCGGTAGATATGGATTTTAGCTATGGTTCCTTTGGGATTGCTGCTACTTCTGATGCCTACGATCGCCTATTTTTAGATTGTATGATGGGCGACCAAACATTATTCACCCGTGCTGACGAAGTAGAAGCAGCTTGGCAAGTCGTCACCCCCGCCCTTTCCGTGTGGGACGCACCAGCCGACCCCGCCATTGTTCCCCAATACGAAGCAGGCACATGGGAACCCACAGAAGCAGAACTTTTGATTAATCAAGACGGTCGTCGCTGGCGCAGACTGTAGGAATTGGCAATGGGGAATGGGGCATGGGGCATTGGGAATAGGAAAATGTCTCCCTTATCTTCCTTGTCTCTCTCACCCCTAAACCCCACACCCTTACACCCTCAATTCCAAACTGATCACTGACAACATCACAACTACTATGACTTCCCAAGCCTCAACCATTTTTTCACTCCAAGCCCCCAAGGATATTTCGCTGACTGAAATCGAAGCGGAACTTAATCAAATTTGGCAAAGCTACGGCATCGCTGGCGAAGATGGGGCGTTACCTGCGGCTACTCGTGCTACTACTTTTACTCTAGTAGTTTACGAACCAGAAGAAACTCAATATTTGTTATCGTCTCTGGGATTTTACAATGGCCCCATTGATGGGATTTTAGGCCCCCAAACAGATGCAGCTTTGCGGCGAGTGCAAGTCAAATATGGACTCACAGAAACCGGCACAGCTACACCTGAAACCTTAGCCATACTCCGAGAAGAGTTTGCCAAACGTCAAGGTAATGGCGTTACAGGAGAAGCCGGTAATGGTTCTACATATAGTCTTGCAACTAATAGCCCCAGAATTGCCGACGAAATCGCCCTCCGTAACCCTTGCCGCATCATCGCTTTGTGTCCCATTGCTGGGGAAGATGAAGGCGTAAAAGCCCAAGTTTCTGCCTACTGTCCCATTCAGAAACAGTCTTCCAGCACATTGATTTGCTGTGAATACATCACCTTGAGTGGTACTACCGCCGCTTTAGAAAGAATAGGTGGGATGATTCCAGCATTACTGATTGGTGGTTTGCCCAAATTCCTGTGGTGGAAAGCTACTCCAGACCCCAACAACACCCTATTTAAAAGACTGTCGGCAGTTTGTAATAACGTTATCGTCGATTCTTGTAACTTTAACGAGCCAGAAACAGATTTAATCAGCTTACAAGAGTTAGTAGAAAATGGTGTGCCTCTGGCTGATTTGAACTGGCGCAGACTTGCAGCATGGCAAGAATTGACCGCAGAAGCTTACGATTCTCCCCACCGTCGTGCGGCTTTGGGCGAAATTGACCGAGTGACACTAGATTATGAAAAAGGCAACCCAGCCCAAGCCTTACTATTCTTAGGTTGGTTGGCGAGCCGCTTACAATGGCAACCAGTTTCCTATCAAAAGGAAATTGGTGATTATGATATCACCCGCATTCGCTTTGTTGGTCAAAATCAACGACAAATAGAAGCAGAATTAGCCGGAGTTCCTGTTGCTGATGTAGGCGAAATCGTCGGTGATTTAATTGCTTTACGCCTAAGTTCTACTAATGCTCAAGCAGACTGTGGTACTGTCATTTGTTCTGAGACTGGCGGTTGTATGCGGATGGAAACCCACGGTGGCGCACAATCTGCGGGTTTATTCCAACAAGTGAGTTCTTTATCTGAGCAAAAAGCAGAAGCGTTACTCAGTCAGCAGGTACAACGCTGGGGTCGGGAAGCTTTATTTGAAGAAAGCCTCACTGTCATTGCACAAGTTGTGCAGTTAGGAGTAAAAAGTTAATTCAATTCACAATTAGAGATAGTCAGATGCCATTTGGCTTTTCACTTTTGCATCTGCTGCTAGATTTTGGAGAATTGTTATTAGCTCAAAAACAAAGATATCATTAACATCAGAACCCTAGTTTATTGAAAAAACTGGGGTTCTTATGCTTGAGAAAAAAGTTTTGAGAGATTGATGAAATTCTTCCATGCGGCGAGACTCGATATTTTATAAACTGTTTCAACAATACCCCAATTTATTATTTGAACTATTGACAAATCCCCCGATAAATGCAGGCGAATACAAATTTGACTCCGTAGCCGTTAAAGAACCAAAATTTGAAATTGATGGGGTGTTTTTACCACCAGAAAATCAAATTCCTGGGGTTGTATATTTCTGTGAAGTACAATTTCAGAAAGATGAACAACTCTATGAGAGAGTATTTGCTGAATCTTTCTTATATTTCTACCGTAATCGGCAAAGATTTGCTGATTGGCAAGCGGTAATGATTTATCCTACGCGTAATATTGAACAAAATGATATTTATCCCTATCGCGTTTTACTGAATAGTAACCAAGTACATCGGGTGTATTTGGATGAATTAGGGGATATTCGCCAATTGCCAATGTGGGTGGCATTGATGGTATTAACTACGGTAGAAGAAGAACAAGCACCACAGGAAGCGAGATATTTAATTGAACGTGCTTCTGTTGAAGAACCTGAAAACGTAAATCGCACCATAATAGAACTAGTGATGACGATTATGGTGTACAAGTTTGACAACTTAAGTCGTAAGGAAGTCGAATCAATGTTAGGAATTACACTCAAGGAAACAAGAGTTTACCGAGAAATTAAGGAAGAGGGAGAAAGGTCGCTAATTTTACGTCAACTCTCTCGTCGCTTGGGAGAAATACCCCAACCAATGCTAGAACGCATTGAAACATTATCTCTAGAACAATTAGAAAATCTAGGCGAGGCATTGTTAGATTTTACTAGTCTGGCTGATTTGCAAAGTTGGCTAGAAACTATAGTAGAAATTACACCTGAGCCATGAGTAATTGTAGGGTATGGGTTATTTGCCGCCAACCCATACACCCTTAGACTCTCATTCGTTTTTAGGGACTTCCAATCAGTCAGAGCAAATATAATCATCGGATTCTGCTCCCCTTGCTCCCTGCTCCCTGCCATCAACGTGATAGTATATTTGTTTAGTTAGAAGTCCCCTGGGTGCGATCGCGAAAACCTACCCTACCATTAACGGCATCAAACAGCACATTGTATCTATCAAATAATGCTATCCCACTATTGACTACCATTGGTTGGTCTAGCTGTTGAGCAAGATTCACACTCCAGACATTAAAGCCGTTGCGGCTACCTGGAGCAATACTATAGTCAAACACACGGGGAATTGATAATTTCACTGTATTTTTTGCAGTTAATCTTCCCTGCTTGAGTTTACCCATCAAAGCAGCAGATTTAAAATCAACATAACTGCTATTCATTCCCGAATCAACTACCATTCTGGCATTGCAATTATTTTTAATAGCACTATTAGCGATCGCTAAACAAACTCCACTTAGTCTAGAATCCCATCTATTACCAGGAATCCCACCCATCGCAGGTTGTGGACTTAAAGCAACTATCCTAAAACCTGTGCGATTTTTATCTGTCAAGCCAATAACTAAATTACTGTTATTACCCCCACGATTTCCCACCACAATAAATCCATTACTCAGATTTCCTGGCAACTTTCTCAAGGGATTATAGGGAAGGGCGCGTTCTGCATAATTGACACCGATAATACCAGAAAACGGAGTGCTACTTTTTGCAGAACAATTGGGCTTTTGGGCAATACATTGGCGACTGGTGACTATTTGCACTGGAACAGGTTCTACAGTGGAAATTAAGCCAAACTGGACATTAGCATAAACTAAATCACCTTCTAATACAGTGCCATCACTTAATACTTCCCTCACCTTTTGACCTGTTTGTTGCATAGGCGCGTTACCTAAAAACTCCCTGGGAACTCTGAGTCCAGATGAGCCTGTATCTAAAAGCACTCTTCTAGGACGACCATTTGCTACGGCTACCTCTAAAAAATAACCCTCCGTGCCTCTGGTATACAAAGGTAGTGATATGGTGTCAAAACTGGGTTGACGGGGTCTAAATTGAGAAGGATCGCGGACAACGGGAGTGGGGAACATTTGCTCAAATGCTGCTTGGCGTTGCTCTACGGATTCTGAGCCGAATTCCCAGAGACTTTCATAATAAAAAAATACTGCTCCTAAACCGCGTTCTCGTGCGGCTCTAACTTGCGACTGAATTTGTGAAATAGAACAGGACGATTTTCTCACCCAGTCATGATGCCTATGCCAGTAGGTATCAATTGTTGTGTTTCTATAATTTCTGGGGTGATAA
>NZ_PJIZ01000159.1 GCF_021596505.1 Nostoc sp. CMAA1605
CTCATCGGTAGGAATGACGGCTTGTCCCATATTCCATTGGTTGACAATATCAAAAATCCTTTCCTCCTGTTCTGCTGGAGATAACCCTTGCAACAACAGTTCACCAATGCGAAAATGCGTATATTGTTTCTGCTCTGCTGGAATCAATGAGTATGCAGCTTGCTGAACGCGATCGTGCAGGAATTTGTAGGTGACAATCTCTGAACCTTTTACCTCATCCTTAGCTTCTCTCCCGACATAAAACTTGTAAACTTCATTCTGGGGTAAAATCAGTCCTTCTTGTAATGCTTTCCAAAGTAAAGCAGCAGTTTCAACTTCAGATTTTTCACAGATAATTGCCAATGTCACTAAATCGAATTGATTACCAATACAGGCAGCAAATTTTAAAAATATCCTGCGTTGTCTCTGGCAATTTCTGTAATTGCGATGCCATGAACTGCACAACATCATCGGAGAGTGATAACTCTTTTACAGCGACAATATTACATTGCCAATTTCTCTCATCCCAATCAAATTTAATTAGTCCATCTTCATAGAGTGCCTTGAGAAATTGCGTACTAAAAAATGGGTTGCCTTTGGTTTTTTGATAAACTAATTCTGTTAATGGTTGAGCAATTATGGTGGAACAACTCAGAGTATCCGCCACTAGTTGATTTAAACTAGCATAACTAAGGGGAGTGAGGTTAATAGTATTGATAGTGGCTTGGGCTTTTTTAATTTCTGCTAAACTGAACATCAAAGGATGAGCGGCTGAAACTTCATTATCTCGATAAGCTCCAATTAATAATAAATAGCCCGCAGATGATTCACTCATCAGCAACTCGATTAACTTCAAAGATGCTGAATCAGCCCACTGTAAATCATCCAGAAACATGACTAAGGGATGTTCCTTAGTAGTAAAAACCTCTACAAATTTATGAAATAATAAATTAAAGCGATTTTGGGCTGCCGTTCCTGATAAATTAATTACTGGTGGTTGTTCACCAATAATTCTTTCCAATTCAGGAATAACTTCAATAATTACCTGACCATTTTCACCGACAGCCGCTAAAATTTTATTTTTCCATGCTTGAATTTGAGCATCACTTTCTGTGAATAATTGCCCCATTAAATCCCGAAAAGCTTGCACAAACGCTGAAAAGGGAATATTGCGATTAAATTGGTCATATTTACCTTTAATAAAATAACCGCGTTGTCTAACAATGGGTTTGTGAACTTCGTGAACCACCGCAGTTTTCCCAATTCCAGAAAACCCAGCTACCAGCATCATTTCTGTTGTCCCTAAACTGACACGCTCAAATGCTTGCAGAAGGGTTTTGACTTCGGTTTCTCTGCCATAGAGTTTATCAGGAATAATAAAGCGATCGCACACATCTTTTTGGGCGATAGGAAAGTCTACGATTTCGCCATTTTCCTGGAGTTGCAGCAGACAATTTTCTAAATCATACTTCAGACCTAAAGCACTTTGATAGCGGTCTTCGGCATTTTTTGCCATCAATTTCTTGACAATTTCTGATAATACAGATGGAATTTTGGGATTAATTTCATGTATTGCAGGTGCTGATTTAGCAATTTGACAATGAACCAATTCCATCGCATCTTCTGACTGAAATGGTAATTGTCCGTCAGCAATTCATAAAAAGTTACACCCAAAGAATAGAAATCTGTACGGTATTCAACACACCGATTCATCCTACCGGTTTGTTCTGGCGAAATATAAGCAAGTGTTCCTTCCAAAACATTGGGACTGATTAAACCTTGAGTTTCTCGTGGTAGCAGAGATGCAATACTAAAATCAATTAATTTAACTTGTTTGGTTTCAGGATTAATTAAAATATTGGCAGGTTTGATATCTTTATGAATAATCCGATGACGGTAGAGAACATCTAAAACACTACACAAAGATATCCCCAATTGTAAAAAATAGTTCAGAGATAAACTTGTCTCGTAATTTTCTATCCATTCCTTGAGCGATATTCCCCCAAAGTCTTCCATGACTAAAGCATAACTATTCTTGTATATTTCTAAGCTATAAGTTTTAATAATTTCTGCTTGCTGAAGATTTTTTGCAATAGTATATTGATTCCGAAACTGTAACAACTCACTGAAGGTTGGGTACGGATTTCTGAGGAGTTTAATCACCACAGGTAAAGAATCGATTTCTCGAACTCCTCTATAAACGAGAGTCCGAGAACCTTGATATAGTGCTTCGCTGACTTTATATCCAGGAATATTGAGTTGAATGGTAGACATATCATCACAGACTTAAAACTGGAATCTTATTATTCCCTGGTAATATGCTCATTACTTTAGTAAGTGTATGAAATTTCAATGAAATCTATCCTAAAGCAATAGATAAATAATTATGGAATTCTGATGATTTATTAATAATAATCATACCCATAAGATATACGAAAACTAATTAATTCTCAGTACAAATATTTAATATTCAACAGTAAATAGTAAACATCTATCAGTAAAATTACTGGTGAAACACCACAACATACACGCCAGTAAACTCGTAATTTTTGTTACTCATTACATCAGTTTGCTACCAAAGGTAGTAAGTAGAACAGAGTGAGTAATTAAAAGTTGCTAGCTTCCCTCTGGAATTAATCTACGCACATCTTCTCGTAGAGAAGAGAGAACTTTAGCCCCAAAAAAAGGACTAAAGTCATTACTACAAAATTTTCTAGCCCTTTCCAGTCTATTGAGGTATAAATTTATCTGCATTTCTCTACGCATATCTGCGGTTAATTATTATGAGTAAGAAACGCTATGTACGGATTATGCTGATAAATGAAAAGCATTAGATCAGTGCAGAATAATTCCATATTTGCACAATGAACGGCTCTTTATTATTCCGACGCTCAAACCTATCAGTTCTTGAATGTGTACAAAAAGTAGCTAAATCACGAGATAAGTTTAATTGAAAAACTACTGGTCTTCCAGGTAACTCCAATAAGACTTTAGACTCTCCAGTAGCTAAATCAAGAGACTTCACCTTACCTTCTAGTCCACAGGAAAGTAAAATATTGCGTTGCCAATCAAATGCAATATCATAAGTTATTGCCATTCGGCCGCCCTTCTCATCAATCACAACTTCACTAGAAGCCCCAACAATGGGAAGAGGTAATTTATCCTTTGATGATAAAACTTCACTCCATTCAAATACTCTCACCCCTTGGCGCATTGCACAGAGTAACCACCTTCCATCAGGGCTAAAATCCATCTTTACAATTACTTCATTGTAAGAGAAATCATTTACTCCCTCACCTCGTTGGACACTAGACATCCATGCTGTTATGTCCAATGCTGCGGTTGATAAAACTTTCACTATTTCCTGAGTATTCAAATCAATAATGGCTAATTTTGACTCTCCTTTATCTGCCAATAAATAACGACCATTGGGATGAATAGCTGTTTTAGTTTTAGAACGATGTTCCAGTTTAATTATGCCAGTTTGTTCTAAATTTATAATAGAAGTAAGGATAATTTCACCTTCTGAACAACTAATTAATATTTCCTCATTAGGAGTAAATTGAAGACCATCAGTAGCACGAATATGAGGAATGATTTTCAGCAATCGTTCGTTTTCTAAATCATATAGAGTTGCTTGCCAAGATCCACTAGCATGGCCTACAGCCAAAAATTTTCCAGATGGGCTAACTTGCATGACATAAGCATTTTCTTCTATCGGCAAATCAAGATTTACTGGTTTATGATTCCAAGGCGCAGTATATTGTTTCATTTCCAGAGGTTGATTCCCATGTCCACGCCAACCTATGAAAAAACCGCCTACATTATCAGGGGTAGAAATTGGTATGCGTATAAACTGACCCTTTTGAGTGGGATTTGAAAGTGTAATTAACAAGATGTTTTCTCTCTTTAATACACTTAAAGCTTCATCTATCTTGGCTTTTTTTCTCTGCTGTCGTGCTAATTCAATTGCGGGGTCTGGAATGTGAACAAATTCTGACCAGCGTTCAATTTCTTCATCATCTTTTTCTTGAAGATATTCATAACAAGTTTCAGCATTCCTGATATTGAAAAGTTTAGCGAAACGAGAGAAATGACTCGCCGCTTCAAACACTTCATCGTAAGGTAATTCTTTGATATCAGAACGGTTTACACCATCTTCTAACTGTCGCAATACTTCTAGGCTTCTTTGAGTCAGTTCTTCCCGTTCTTCTGGAGAAGAAACTGTCAAAACTTCAGCAATATGTGCAATTGTTATGTCTTTATTTGGCAGTTCAGCTAGTAAATCAGCAAATATTTCTGGCTGACCACGTAATCTTTCACTCTCTTCTTGGGGTATATCACCAAAATATTCTGGATCTGAACTATATTGATCAATTAATTGGTGATTTCTGTAATATTCATAATAGAAAAAATCATCATGATAAAGGCTCAGATTAAGTATATGACCTGGAAACTGTTGAGCGATCGCCCTAGCAACTGTAGGGTCTTGTCCCTTCTCTGAAGCATAGACACTAATCCAACCGTTAATACATGGAGAAATTAAAAATTTGAGTTTCTTTTCTTGCGCTGACAGATGTTTAACAATCTCTATAATTTGCTCAGTATCGGTTGAGCGAATATGAATTGAGCCATAATATCTACCCATAGGATTTTCCTAGAATGTGTGACTATCTTAGTCTACCCATGATGAAAATATTCCCTGGCATCTATTCAGGTAAGATTGTTATGTTAATTCATCTAACTTAATATACAGATAAATGTAGTATAAATCCTGGTAATACATCTTCACCTAATAATTCTGTAGGTAAATTTTGTAATTCTACTGCTTTTCCTAGACGATAAATTTCTACTTGCTGCTGTTGAGGATTAATCAACCAACCTAATTTTACCCCTGCATCCATATATTCTTGCATCTTCTGACGGAGGGTTTCTAAATCATCAGTTGCTGACCTTAATTCAATCACAAAATCCGGTGCAATAGGGGGAAATCTGCGTCTTTGTTCGGGAGTCAAGGCTTCCCATCGTTGCTTTTGAATCCAGGCGACATCAGGAGAGCGATCGCTCCCGTTTGGTAATTTAAATATAGTAGAAGAACTAAAAGTATAACCAAGTCCCGTTTGTCGATTCCAAATTCCTAAATCGATAATTAAATCTGACTCACGATTGCCACTTTCACCGCCTACAGGTGGCATAATAATTAATTCTCCCTTAGCTGTGCGCTCAAATTTTAATTCCTGGTTATTTTGACATAGTTGATAAAACTGCTCATCTGTAAGATGAACAGTGTCTAGTTTTAATCTCAAAGGACTAATAACCATATAAATAACCTAGTTCGATTGTGTTTTCTTGAGTATTTATGAACCTAATAATTCATCTACAGTGACATTAAACCCTGTGAGTACAGTTTGAGTTTTAACAACTTCACCAGAAATAAACACTAGTCGCTGATTTTTAGTAATAACAATAATCCAGCGATTTTCAGGAAAAACTAACCAAACTTCTTCACTACCAGATTGCAAATATTCTTGAGATTTAGCAATCATATCTTCTGCTAAATCTGTAGGGGAAATAATCTCAGCTATTAAAGGAAAACTTTGGGGTAAAACAGCAGGTTCACCATACTGCTGCATCAATTCTGGAGTTAGATAAGCCACATCAGGACGACGACCTTGTTTATTGGTCAAACAAGGTACTTCTGTATATACTTCTCCGCCTTGTCCACTAGTTTCTTTGTAATTTCTCCAGTAAAAGTATAAATTACCCTGTATGCGGCTGTGTTTTAATGTCACTTCTTCTTTCTCCAATAATTCCCCATTTACCCATTCTGTACCTTCTGGGGGACTTTGTAGCCAATTTTCTAGGGAATAATCTGTGGTGACATTTTCTTTAATGGGAGTGATAACCATGACTTTTTATACTCATGAAAAGTATACTTTCATGATAAGTTATCTCTAGGTTGTCTATCTGATTTTGAATTTTGAATTGTTGAGGATGGGGGTTCCCCATCCTAATAATTAACAGAAATTAACCGAAATGTTTGATGATTGCGTCAGCAAATTCAGAACATTTGAGTGGTTCTACGGCTGGTTCAAGTAACCTAGCTAAATCGTAGGTAACTTGACGGTTAGCGATCGCATCCCCTAAACCTTTCTTAATTAGGTCTGCGGCTTCTTGCCAACCCATATACTCAAACATCATCACCCCAGATAAAATCACCGAACCTGGGTTAATTCTGTCTAATCCGGCGTGTTTGGGTGCTGTCCCGTGGGTAGCTTCAAAAACGGCGCAAGCATCGCCAATATTCGCGCCAGGCCCCATTCCTAAGCCACCAACAATCGCAGCAGCCGCATCAGACAAATAATCACCGTTTAAGTTCATTGTCGCCAGAATAGAATATTCATCTGGTCTGGTTTGGATTTGTTGGAAGATGCTGTCAGCAATCCGGTCATTGACCATGATTTTTTCTTTCCACTTGCCATTCCCGTGGCTTGACCAAATTGAGTTAAGAACTGTTTCTACTTCCTTGACAATTTGGGCTTTCTTCTCTTGGGTCAGGGCATCAAAACCAGGGTCAATCAAACGAGCGTTTTCTTCTAGGGAAATATTGGGATTTTTCTCTTTGTTGCTGAGAATCCAAGATTCCCGTTCCGTGACGCACTCTTGGCGGAATTCGGTGGTAGCTAGTTCATAACCCCAATCCCGAAACGCACCTTCGGTGTACTTCATGATGTTACCCTTATGCACCAGCGTGACTTGCTGCTTGTGTTTGGGTAATGTCAAAGCGTGTTTGATGGCGCGACGCACAAGACGCTGTGAACCGGTTTTACTGATGGGTTTAATCCCTATACCAGCATCGAGGGGAATTTGCTTTTTCCCGTGTTCTGGGGTGGCGGGGATGAGTTCTTTGTTGAGAATGGAGATTAAGCGATCGCCAATTTCGCTACCTTGCTTCCACTCAATCCCCAAATAAATGTCCTCTGTATTTTCCCGATAAACAATCACATCTAGCTTTTCGGGGTTTTTGTGAGGCGATGGCGTACCAGCGTAATAACGACAAGGACGCACGCAAGCGTACAAGTCAAAAATTTGTCTGAGTGCCACATTCAAAGACCGAATACCACCACCCACAGGAGTAGTCAAAGGGCCTTTAATCGCCACACCATACTCCCTAATAGCTGTGAGAGTATCTTCCGGTAAATACTGATAAGTGCCGTATAAATCGCAGGCTTCATCACCAGCGTAAACCTTAAACCAACTAATTTGACGTTTACCCTGATATGCTTTAGCTACCGCCGCATCTAGTACCTTTTGGGTGGCTGGCCAAATATCAATACCCGTCCCGTCTCCGCGAATAAAGGGGATAATGGGATTGTCTGGTACAACAGGCTCACCATTTTTAAAGGTGATTTTTGCACCAGTTGTAGGGGGGTTAATCTTTTCGTACATACTTCACACACTCCACAAAGATACGCCGCCAGCGAGAAGATTCTTTTTGTCTAGGCTTGCAAATTTTACTGTAGATATTGGGGATTGGGGACTAGGGATTGGGGACTGGGAAAACTTCTACCTTGTCTTCCCTTACACCCTTAAACCCTTAAACCCTTAAACCCCTATCTTGTCGATGAGCAGACTTTCCCCCTATTTCCCTTGTACAGCATTTAGGGATTCCAGTACAGGTTGCAGTGAAACTGTCGCAATTTTGTACGATCAAAAATAGTAAACTACTTTTCGCTATCACTGCTTGAATAGATTAAAGCTAGATAGCCAATTGCTTTTTCACGCTTCCATTAACATGAGTAACAGCATGACAGACCCAATGATTGTATCAAGCACTAGTAATGAGATTGATTCCCTAAGAGAAAAGTTAATCGCTGGGTCTATCCAAGTCCAACAACAGATCATCCCACAGTTAGCTGCTTTGGGTAATGAGGGATTGAATGTGTTAATGGAGTTTTTACTGCAACGTCGCGATCGCCCAGCGACTTGGATTGATGGTAAAGCTTACCATTTCCTTTACAAATCCGATGCACCCCAAGTCCAGGAACTTCTCCAAAATCACTTTCCTGAAGGCATTGTACCTCTAAAATCAGATGCAGGTGTGAATTACAATTCTTTGCAACAATTACTTGCTGCTCAAGATTTTCAAGCAGCTGATCTGATGACAATTCAGAAAATGTGTGAATTGGCAGGGGAGACGGCGGTGCAGAGAAAATGGTTATATTTTACTGAGGTA
>NZ_PJIZ01000160.1 GCF_021596505.1 Nostoc sp. CMAA1605
GCTTATACGCTATCAGCAATTATAAAATTTATACGTAGCTACTCGACAATGCCATTAACGATACAATCGATTTACCAGTGGTATACATTTCTCAATCCTCTCGTACAAAAGAAACATTTTTTTAGTTTTTATTAAAATGACAGATAGGAACCGAACTGTCTCACGACGTTCTAAACCCAACTCACGTACCACTTTAATAGGCGAACAGCCTAACCCTTGGAACCGCCTGCAGCTCCAGGATGTGATGAGTCGACATCGAGGTACCAAACAAGCCCGTCGATAAGGACTCTTAGGGCCCATTAGCCTGTTATCCCTGACGTACCTTTTATCCGTTAAGCAATAGCCCTTCCATTCAGCACTATTGGATCACTATGGCCGACTTTCGTCTCTGACTCGATCTGTCAATCTACCCAGTCAAGCAATCTTTTACCATTAAATTTTCAATTAATTTTTAATTAATCATTATTACCATTTGCACGCCTTCGTTACTATTTAGAAGGCGACCACCCCAGTCAAACTACCAGTCATAAAATATCCTAAAATTTTAGTTAGTTTTAAAGATTAAAAAAACAGTATTTCACCGGCGCCTCAACAATTAACTAGCGTTAAAGAATAATAAGCTGACTGTTTATTCTACATATTCAATACTTTAAAAACAATTTATGATTATAGTAAAGGTGTACAGGGTCTTTCCGTCCAATCATTTATATACTGCATCTTCACAGCAAGTTTAATTTCACTAGGCTAATACTGGAGACAGTAGGGAAGTCGTTACACCATTCATGCAGGTCGGAACTCACCCGACAAGGAATTTCGCTACCTTAGGACCGTTATGGTTACAGCCGCCGTTTACTGAGATTTATATTCATGGCATTTCTACCAATCCTTTTTGTCTTTCAGCACCGGGCAGGTGTCAGACCCTATACATCGTTTTACAACTTAGCAGAGTCCTGTGTTTTTAGTAAACAGTCGCTACCCTCTATTCTGTTACACCTATAAGTAATTGCTTACGAAAGGTACTCCTTCTCCCGAAGTTACGGAGCTATTTTGCCGAGTTCCTTCAATATTATTATCCTATCACCTTAATATACTCTATTAAAATATCGGAGCCGATTTAAGTACGGTTTTTTTATTTCAGAGCTTTTTCCAGAAAGGTCCTAACTACCCAATTAATTAATTAAAATTGGATAATTTGCCGCCTTTGTCACTTGCTGAAAAATTTGAGAATTTTAACCCAAAACCCATCGCCTATAATTTTCATTATAAAACTTAGGGGCCGATTAACCCTATTAAAATAAATTTATAAACAGGAAACCTTATATATACGGTGGAATAGTTTCTCACTATTCTTTGCTACTCATACAGGCATACTTTCTCTTAATATACCAGTAAACTCTCACGAGTTCACCTTATTAAATTATAAGATACTCTACTACCGATTTACATATAGCTTTAGTAAATAATTTTAGTCCGTTATATCATAAAACTCTATAATGCTTTTATAAAATTAGTGAGCTGTTACGCTTTCTTTAAAGGATGGCTGCTTCTAAGCCAACCTCCTAATCGTTATAACACTTTGAATTATTTCATACACTTAATTATTTTTATGGACTTTAGCTGATATTCTGGGCTGTTTCCCTTTTGATTACGAACCTTCGCGCCCGCAATCTGCCTGTTCTGTAAAAAGAATTTATTGCCATTCGTAGTTTAAGTAAACTCAGTAGAAGTATTAATTCCCATTACTTACCTAGAGCTCTACCGACAATAATGTAAACAAAACGCTCTACCTAAATAGATTTCGTAGAGTACTAGCTAACACTAAGCTTGATTAGCCTTTCACCCCTAGCTACTACTCATCCCGGTATTATGCAACATACATGGGTTCGATCCTTCAGTACGTATCAAAGTACTTTCAATCTGGCAGTAAATAGATCGCTTAGTATCGAGTCTCAAAAAACTAACTTGACGCTTAATTAAAGCTCGCTTTCACTTCACCTTTATCTAACGACTATAGTTTGCTAGCTCTTTAGAAATCGCCCGCTCATTATGCAAAAGGCACCCTATAACACATTTTGTGCTTTAGATCCTTAAGGTAAACAATTTCAAGATCCTTTAACTTTGTCTTTTCATCTTTCCTTCACAGTACTTGTTCACTATTAGTCATAAAAGTATATTTAGCCTTAGCAAATGGGTTTGCCTTTTTCCAATAGAATTTCACAGATTCTATTTTACTATTTTTGTTTAGTTAAAAGTAAGAAAAATATAAAGGGCTTTCACCTTCTGTGGCGCTTAAATCATATAAAACTTCTAATTTCTTAAATTTAAATTTTGGCTACTTTGTTTTCACTCACCATTACTAACAAAATCTTTAATTATTTTTCTTTCCTCTAACTATTGAGATGTTTCACTTAATTAGGTAAGAACAATATTTAAATGTTAGATTTCTCTGCTGGAATTTACAATTCTAAGTAATTTTTCGACTCATTGTATATTTCGTTCGATTAGACGCCAGAAACTTCTATGCTATAAGATATTCGTTATTTACCCTATAATTTTTATATAATTACTTATTTGTATTTATATCAATTTTCATTTTTGTGCATTAGACATATTAAATACGATGTGGGGATAATGGGACTCGAACCCATACGGAACTACCCACTGATTTCTAAAATCAGCCTGTCTACCATTTCAGCATATCCATCCCAGTGAACCTAGATAGACTCGAACTATCGACTTCACGCTTATCAAGCGTGCACTCTAACCAACTGAGTTATAGGTTTTTCTGAACCCTATGAGAATCGAACTCATATTCTTAACGTGAAAGGTTAACGTCCTACCATTAGACGAAGGGTTTTGATGGGTGTATTGGGACTCGAACCCAAAACCTCTGGTTTAAGAGACCATTGCTCTACCAATTGAGCTATACAAATTGGGATAATAGGACTCGAACCTATAATCATGGGTTCAAAACCCACCGCCTTGCCCTTTGGCTATATCCCAGTTCAGTATCTTTTTAAAGAAAGAAAAAAAAAGTCATAATCAACTGCTAGTATGGAGAGAAAATCAAAAATATCAAAACAAAAGTTAAATCGAAAACAAACTAACAAACACTAGTAACCTAAAATAGGTACAGAAGGCAAGTGTAGTGCGCAAACAATTTGACGGGAAGTGTACACTTGATGAGCGTAATAAACAATCTTTATACACTTTGGATTTAAGTAATTATCAAGAAGGTTAACAAACATGCAAGTTCACTGCTCGTGCTCTTTTGATCGAGACCTATACAAGTCAACAATTAACTGATCTTCCTCATTAAGAGGTTACTATTAGTGTACACTTCCCCAACCCCACTAAACGTTAAGACGTGACCTCGTTCTTCTCATGATAGTGAGTAGACAGCCAACTAAGGAAAACTGGCCGCTTTCGTCGACAGTCAAAGGGCTACCTGTAGCTCCAAAATAGCTCTTAGTAAGTATAGGTAGATCATTTAATGATTGTATACCCAACAAAGTATTTGATATTACAAGCAAAATGGCCTTCAGTAGCCGTTTTCTGAAGGTGTTGTAAATATCGTAAGCCTCCCATCGGTATAGGTTCCATATTTCTATCATAATGCATTGGCCAATTATGACGAACAGGAATATCAGAAATTGATAAAGTCAAAACAGGATCAATTTCAGGAAAAAGAAAAAATGCGGCAGCAAACGAAGCTGCTAGGATTATTGGAGTTGAAATTAACAAAAAACAGGCGAAAGGGTTTTTTAACTTTCTCAATATAATAGACAATATTACACGTGTTTCTAATTTTTTTTAAATTTAATCCTCCTTAAAATGGCTCTAAAATTCTTAGGAAATCCTGCTTTTTGTACTGATCATACCCCATATTTACTTGGCGTTGATCCAAGACAAACTCGCCATTATACCTTCACCGAGTAAATTATATGGAGAG
>NZ_PJIZ01000161.1 GCF_021596505.1 Nostoc sp. CMAA1605
ATCTATTTTCGTAGTTTTGCTGTAACCATGCTTGATAATCTCTAGAACGAACTTGCTCTACCCAAGATGGATTGTTTAAATACCACTGCACAGTTTTTATCAGTCCGCTATCAAAGTTTTCTTGAGGAAACCAGCCTAATTCATCACTAATTTTTTGACAATCTATTGCATATCTTCGGTCATGCCCAGGTCTATCTTTCACAAAAGTAATTAACGATGAATAAGAAAAATTAGCTATAGGAATTAGTTCATCAAGAATGGTACAGGTTTTTTCAACTACAGTCATATTAGTTTGTTCATTTAACCCACCAATATTATAAGTATCACCAATTTTTCCCTGTTTTAACACTAGATATATAGCTTGGCAATGATCAACCACATAAAGCCAATCACGGATATTTTGCCCATCTCCGTAAATGGGTAATGTTTTTCTATCAATAGCATTGAGAATTATCAAAGGAATCAGCTTTTCCGGAAATTGCATTGGCCCATAATTATTCGAGCAATTAATGGTTAAAGTCGGCAAACCATAGGTATGATAATAAGCACGCACAAAGTGATCAGATGAAGCTTTCGATGCAGCATAAGGGCTATTAGGCGCATAAGGTGTATCCTCTTTAAATGCTGGTGCTGTGGGAGTGAGTGAGCCGTACACCTCATCTGTAGATATATGCAAAAAGCGAAATTGTTTTTGTTGTTGCTCTGATAATTTTTGCCAATAAAATCTACTTGCTTCTAATAACTTAAAAGTTCCTATTACATTAGTGTGAATAAAATCCTGTGGGCTAAAAATTGACCGATCAACATGACTTTCTGCTGCAAAATTAATGACAGCATCAGGGTTATATTTTTCTAAAATAGAACTAACTAACTCAAAATTATTAATATCTCCTTGAATAAAATGATAGTTTTTGTCTGTTTGTAATGCTGCTAAATTATTTAAATTACTAGCATAAGTCAGCTTATCCAAATTAATGACACTTGCCCAATTTAATCTTCTCGCTAAAAGAATAAAGTTAGCACCAATAAATCCTGCTCCTCCTGTAACTAATATTGTTGACATATGATTTTAAAAAATTGGTTGAATATATTTTGGTTTATACCAAAGTTATGCCTTTGTTTGCTAAATTAAAATTAGTCGGTTAGGACTTGACTTATGTATCAAAAAGACCCTCCCCAGCCTGCCAAAGTAGCCCTACCTACTATGTATGATCTTCCTAGCGAATACCCGGAGGATTCTGGCTTGCCTGATGAATTTCACATTTTACAATCACAGCTTTTAAGAGAAACTTTCTCTACCCTAATTACCCAGCAGATAAAGTATTAGTTGCTACTGATTTAAACTTGTATTACGACACTCACAATCCCCTATGGTACAAACGTCCTGACTGGTTTGCAGTAGTTGGGGTTTCTCGTTTATATGAACAAAGAGATTTACGTTTAAGTTATGTCATCTGGCAAGAAAGTGTCGCTCCTTTTGTGGTGGTAGAATTATTATCTCCTGGGACGGAAAAGGAAGATTTAGGTCAAACTTTACGAGAAGTTAGTCAACCTCCGACTAAATGGGAGGTATATGAACGAATTTTGCGAATTCCTTACTACATCGTATTTGACCGCTACACAGATAAACTCCAAGCCTTCCAACTAGTCGCAGACATTTATAACCCCATTGACTTAAGTACACCACAAATTTGGATGCCGAGTCTGCAAATAGGGTTAGGACTTTGGCAAGGTACTTACCAAGGAATTGAACGCCCGTGGTTACGCTGGTACGATACAGATGGTAATTGGATTCCCACAGCAGTAGAACTACTAGCACAAGAAAATCAACGCGCAGAAAAATTAGCTGCTAAGTTAAAAGAATTAGGCATTGACCCGAATCAGTTATAGGGACTGGGGACTGGGAATTTTAGATTTTAGATTTTGGATTTTAGATTGAATCCAATCCAAAATGGAAAGACTGGGGACTGGGAAAATGGGGGTAAAAAGAGAAAAATCCAATGTCCAATGCCCAATGCCCTATGCCCCATATCTAATGACTAAGCTTGTAAAATTTCTTCATCAACAGAGAAGTCTATTTCTGCTTTATCTCTTCTGGTGGCTAAATAATCATTTTCAAAAGAGTCAGTCAGCCCAGAGATTAAATCGTATTGGGGCTGCCAATGTAATTCTGTTTGCGCTTTATGTACAGAAGCAAAGAAATGCTGTACGCGCATCGGAAAAGCTTTGCGTTTACCGAAATCGAACTTTTCGGGTCGTAATGCACAATTTTGATGTCATCTGGTGATTTACCGACAGCTTGGGCGCAAGCACGGGCTAAACCATCAAAGGTAACGAAGCGATCGCCTGAAATATTATACACTTGTCCAATCGCCTGCTGATTACCAATCACCTGAGACATAGCCACAGCCAAATCTTTGACATGACCTAGCTGAGTAATATGTAAGCCGTTACCAGGAATAGGAATTGGGCGATCGCGTACAATCCGATCAAAGAACCAACTTTCTAAATCGTTATAATTTAATGGCCCGTAAATATAAGTAGGGCGAATGGAAGTAAAAGGTAATCCCTGCTGCTGTAAATACGCTTCAGTTTCGTGTTTCCCCCGATGGCGGCTTTTTGGATCTACCTTGTCCCCTTCAACATGGGGTAATTGGTCAGATTTAAGATATACCCCCGCAGAACTCATATAAACAAAATGTTGCACCCGTCCGGCAAAAATCTCTGCTAGTGGTTGAGTATCAGCCAATTCCCGACCATTATTGTCAAAAATGACATCAAAATTTTCTGGTGATAATTTTTCCTTGAGCTGTGTAGGATCAGTGCGATCGCCTATAATTTGTCCTACTCCCTCTAAACTCGGCAGTGGACGATTACCACGATTAAACAGCACTACCTCATGTCCTTGTTCTACAAGTATCTGAGTTAGATAAACACCAATAAACCTAGTACCACCCATGATCAAAATTCGCATAAATTACCGACTCCTACGTATTTTTTAGGAACTAGAAGGGAGTAAAAAGTACAAAGATTTATTTTCTTTTGACTTTTGCCTTTCTCTTACCCAATCTTCTTGAGGTTATCAGGTTGCCTATCCCTCTGGAACATCCACTAGAAGAAATACGTCTGGATTTTTAATCTGGGGCGCTTCCTATTCCTCAATCGCAAAGGGAAACCTTGCAGTTAACCTCACACTCTGCTTGATATATTTTTTACATTTTAAAGTTAGCTGTGCCCTTGAAATATGCTCTTGTTCATGAGTGGCTCACACCAAAAGCCACCGGTGGTTCAGAATTAGTCGTAAGAGAAATTTTGAACCACGTTGAGGCAGATTTGTATGCCCTCATTGACTTTGAATCCACCAATCCTGACAGTTATCTATATCAACGTCAGATTGGTAGTACATTTCTCCAGCATTTTCCCTTTGCCAAAAATGGGATTCAAAAATACCTGCCCTTTTTACCATTGGCAATTGAACAACTGGATTTACGCCAGTATGATGTTATTTTGTCTTCATCTCACGCTGTAGCCAAAGGCGTGATCACTACTGGCGACCAGGTGCATATTTGCTATTGCCATAGCCCTATGCGCTATGCTTGGGACTTAACTTTTGATTATCTACACCACAGTAAGTTGGGGCGTGGTGTAGCTGGGTGGATGACTCGCTACTTGCTTCATCAACTACGTCAATGGGATGTCCTAAGTGCAAACCGAGTTGACTATTTTATTGCTAACTCTCACCATACAGCTCGGAGGATTTGGCGTTGCTATCGACGAGAAGCTACAGTCATCTATCCCCCAGTCAATGTAGATCAATTTCCTTTTTTACCTCAAAAAGAGGATTTTTATCTCACTGTTTCCCGGTTAGTGAGCTATAAGCAAGTATCTCTAATTGTTCAAGCGTTCAATCAATTGCAGCGTCCATTGGTAATCATTGGTACAGGTTCAGAAATGAAACAAATTCACAAGCTAGCAAACTCTAATATCAAAATCCTGGGGTGGCAACCTGATGAAGTGGTAAAAAAATATATGGCTAGGGCTAAGGCATTTGTGTATGCTGCTTGTGAAGATTTTGGTATTGCTTTAGTAGAGGCGCAGGCTTGTGGTACTCCCGTGATTGCTTATGGTGCAGGAGGTGCTTTAGAAACAGTTAAAGATGTGCGATCCTTTAAAGATAATGGTACGGGGATATTATTTCCGCACCAAACAGTAGACGCATTAGTGGAGACAGTAGAGAAATTTGAAATTTATCAAGATGCTCTTAGTCCTGAGTATATGCGATCGCACGCTGCTCAGTTTTCACCCCAAGTTTTTACTCAGCGTTACCTAGATTTTTTAAATCAGCATCATAAGAAAGGCATTCTGGAACGTGACAGCCAGAATTTTTTGTAATTGTTTTTTGTGCTTTTGGCGATTTTACCCCAGAAGCACCTCCTTTTAGCTTTAAGATTGGGACTATGTGTGGTGTGGATTATTAAGGAGTATGATGACTGCCCAGAGCTCACTCCTCTCCGGTAAGCGACGCTTAAAGACAGATGCTAGCTCGTCTACGCGTTCTGTAATCAAGCGAGGTCAAAAAACAAAGACACCTAGACGAAAACCTCAAGGTTTGTCTTTTCTCAGTTTAAACGGAGAGTTTTTCAAAAGACTGTTCGACATTGTGTTTTCTTTGTTGGTTTTGATTCTGTTTTCTCCTGTCTACTTAATTTTGGCCTTGCTAATTGCTTTAAGCTCGGAAGGCCCGATTTTTTACGTCCAGGAAAGAATCGGAAAAAATTATCAGCCATTCAATTGTATTAAGTTCCGTACAATGGTTCGGAATGCAGACGAAGTTCTCGTCCAAATGATGGAAACATCTCCCCAGTTGCGGCAAGAATTTGAAAGCAGTTTTAAGCTGAAAAAAGACCCTAGAATTACCAGAATAGGTCGTTTTTTGCGAATTACTAGCCTGGATGAATTTCCTCAGTTCTGGAACGTTTTAAAAGGGGATATGAGTGTCGTCGGGCCCCGTCCTCTAGTTGCAGAAGAACTGCCGAAATACGGAATTCACATTGATCAGGTTTTAACTATCAGACCAGGAATTACCGGATTATGGCAAGTTTCTGGGCGCAATGACATTCCCTACCCCCGCAGAGTACAAATAGACCTGCATTATGTCAAAGCTAGAACCCTGTGGCTGGATTTATGGATTATCCTCAAAACCATTGATGTAGTCATTATGCCTAAAAATAACGGGGCATACTGAGGTTAGGGCATAGGGAATCGGGCATGGGGTAAGGGATGTTTATATGCTTCTTCCCAATCCCCAGTACCTAATCCCCAATCCCTATTTCCCCGACCAATAATCAGTTACTTCATAACCAAGTTCCTCTAACATTTGTCGCAATAGAGGTAAACTCAGTCCGATGACATTACTGTGACAACCTGCGATTTTTTCGACGAATAGACTACCAAAACCTTCTAAGGCGAATGCACCAGCACATTTGAGTGGTTCACCTGTAGCGACATAAGCTTGAATGGCGCGATCGCTAATTTGGGCAAAATAAACCCTTGTGACTTGACATTTTACTACAGTACGCTGCTGCTCTTGGTCAATTAGAACATGACCTGTATACAAATCACCAAAGCTACCCCGCATTAATTGCCAGCGTGCGATCGCCTCCTCTGCATTTTCTGGCTTGCCGTGAATCTTACCATCTATCGCTAAGACGGAATCACAACCCATAATTAAAGCTGATGTAAACTGTGGTGCTACAGTTTCCGCCTTACTTTGCGCCAAAACCTGTACTAGTTGAGCAGGTTCACTCAGTTGAACTTGTGACTCATCAAAATCACTAGGACTAACTATAGGTTCAATACCAACACTCTGTAGCAAACGCCGTCTCGCCGGAGAAGCAGAAGCTAGCACAAATTGGGGAAGTGTAATCATAGTCATTAGTCATTAGTCATTAGTCATTAGGGAATGGGGAATGGGGAATAGGGAATAGGTGAATGTTGATACTCAATGCCTCTTATCCAATGCCCAATGCCCAATGCCCCATGCCCTATCTAGTACACTGAAAAAGAATTTACAACCTCTTCCATAGACTGTTTAACTTTTTGCCACCGCTTTTCAGGAATAGAAGCATTAAAGGTAAAAAGTTTACCTCTGTTCACTGCTACACTGGCGATATTGTGGCGTTTTTGTTTATTGGGAAGTGTTACTAAATACTCCAGAATGTAGTATTCTTTACCATCACTTTCTTTTCTAAAGCATTGACTAACTCGGCTGTTCTACCAGAATCAGCAGGAGCTAAAGCGGCTTTACCTAGCTTATAACCTACTTCTGTTGGTGTTCCTAATTGTTGTAAAGTTTTGTTCTCTGGGACAGGACTGATCACCACAGAGACATTTTCCGATACCTCAATTAAATCGTGAAATACAACATCAGGGCCATTCGCAACTTTTACCTGCAACCAGCCATTGGGGTATGAAAACTCATAGCCATCAGTTGTATCGACAAAGCTTTTGTATCCCGCAGCAGAGGCTACATCAGGATTACTTAGAGTGAAACTTAACACCAATAGCAAAATAAATACAAGTCTTTTCCACATTTTTACAGTTTCCTTTCGGCTGGAAGCAACATAAACAGGCATAATTTCTCATTATTATTGTCCCATCAAGTGTGTCGATATGGGCATTGGGAATGGGGCATTGACAATAGGGCATGGGGCATTGGGCATCAACATTCATCTATTCCCTGTTCCCTCTTGACTATTGACTATTGACTATTGACCATTGACTATTGACTACTGAATCTGCAAAACAACTAGCGTCATATCATCATTGTTTTGTCGATCAGAGCCGATAAATTGTTGTACCTGATCAAATAAGTAATCAACAATTTCCTGGGGACTGTTACAGTATCGACAGGCTACTTGAAAGGCAGTTACAAAATTTTCTTCATCGAAGCGATCGCCACTTGCCGCCGCCGCATCGGTTAAACCATCTGTATAATAAACAACTGTATCCCCAGGTTCTAATTGTGCATGGGCATCTTCATACTGGCTATGGGCATCTAAGCCGATTAACATTCCCAAGGTATCTAGCCGTGTAATAGTTTTCGTGGCTGCGTGCCACCACAAAGGCGGATTATGTGCAGCATTACTATAAGATAAAACCCGATTTTGGGGATTATATTCTGAGTAAAAC
>NZ_PJIZ01000162.1 GCF_021596505.1 Nostoc sp. CMAA1605
ATTCCGATGAACATTTGAGTTTTCCCCGATGCTTTTCTACAATAATTTGATAGCTAATGGATAAACCTAAACCTGTACCTTTACCTACAGGCTTAGTTGTGAAAAAAGGATCAAAAAGTTTTTCTTTAACTGCTTCTGACATTCCTAAACCATTATCAGCAATTTTGATCATCACCAAATTATTTTCTAAAACTGCCGTGGTAATTGTAATTTTATTAGATGCACTACACCTGTCAGTAAACAATAGTTCACTGTTACTCGTATCTAAAGCATCAATCGCATTACTAAGAATGTTCATGAACACTTGATTTAGCTGTCCAGGGTAACACTCAATTAGTGGCAAATCTCCATAATTTTTGACAATTTCTATCTTAGGATGATCCAGTTTCTCTTTAAGTCGGTTTTGCAAAATTAATAATGTACTATCAATACCTTGGTGGATATCGACCTTTTTGATTTCTGCTTCATCCAGACGAGAGAAATTTCTCAAAGACAAAACAATTTCAGTGATACGTTCTGAGCCTATCTGTAGTGAATAGAGAATCTTGGGTAGATCATCAAGCAAAAATTCTAAATCAATTAACTTAATGTAGTTTTTAATCTCCTGATGAGGATTTTGATGGTGTTTCTGGTAAAGATTGAGTAGTTGTATTAAATCATGGGTGTATTCCTTAATATACTTTAAATTACCATAAATAAAGTTAACTGGATTATTAATTTCATGAGCTATACCTGCAACTAATTGACCTAAACTGGACATTTTAGCTGCTTGAATTAATTGTGATTGGGTTTCTCTAAGTTCTTTGAGAGATTCTTTTAAATCTTTGGCTTGCTTTTGAGCAATTTGAGTTAAATTATCTTTAATTTGCAGCGCACTTCTTAACTGAGCGCGTTGCTGAGTGAGTTCTGCTGTTAACTTTCCCGTATCAGCTAATGCTGTATCCTTGGCTTGTAATAAAAACAGAAAGTCTGCAATCGGATCGTGAATAGCAAAATCTTTGAGTTTAACGCCGAAATTAGCCAGACTAGCTGTATCAGTAATCCAGGGAGAACCCAGAAAAAATATAATTTCTTGCTCCTGGTGATACATCATTTGTCCCTTCATCAGCATTCCATTATGGATGAATTCTAAGATGAATAGAGAGCGTGATTTTTTGTGAATATTTTCAAAATCAACCGCAATATTAGGACGATTGATCCGAAAATGTGCTTCGATTTTGCTACCCACTAATGGTTCACTGCTGATGCGTTCTAAAACATCACCAGCCTGTAAAATTTCTCTTTCTTGATTGAAAACAAAGTGGAACGGAAAGGCTTGATTAAACAGTTCTGGTGTGAGGCTGAATTGAGGAGTGAGCATTCATCTAGCCTTCATTGTTGTCTATATTTCACTAAAAATTCGTCATGTTCAGCACCATTGTCCCGGCTTTGGGTTTGGGTAATCTCGACTTCTGTATCAAACCTTGTTCCTAATCCCTTTACTAGACCCAAAACCATTGGTGCTAGTCCTTCTCTGTCAGAACGATAGTGTAGCTTGAGTGCATCTTCGTCCACATCACTACATTCAAATGATGGCGGTTGTAGTTTAGGAAAGCTCACTCCTACGCGAGCATGAAGATTATCCAAGTTTTCTAAGAATTCTGGGAGTGTATCGCCACTCATGTCCATCATCTCGCCGTAGCCTTCTTCGGATGTATATTGCACCCAAAATTCCCCGAAAGCTTGCATAATCTCTGAAGGTGAAAGATTGAGTACAACACTAGCAGCTTTAACTAATCTGTGGGTGACATCATCTGGGTAGCCTTCCATACTAATAAAAACGTCTACATCTACCTCAGCTTTTTGTTTGATTGTTCTCCAGATATCTTCACCAAAGCGACTACACACCATATCTTGAATCGCTTTATTCACTAATCCATACATAGTAGACCCCTTGCAAATATACGGTTAATTGAGGCTGCGGGTTGTGACTCATCAAAAAGTTTTGCGATCGCCTACTTTTCCCCCATTCAGTCTAGAGTTAACCTGAGCAACATCTGTTCATTTTGGATGAGATATCCAATTTCTCACAGATAACTAATTTTATTGTTACAATTCAATGTCATAACATCCGTATTTCTACGCTTTATTTTCATCACTGACTATGGATTTAGCAGCAGTAGGGAATCAGGAAAGAAACTATATTGAGAGTGCTTCAAAATTTGACGCTGAACACCGTTAAAGAACTGCACACGCGCATCCATTGCCTCTACAATAGCCAGCTTAATTTTGATATCCTCTTCACTGTGATGAAGATGAGGTTCCATAACTGCGGCTAATTTTGCTGCATGACTATCATCGACATCAATATGGACTTCAAAAAAGATGAGTGATTCTTTCGGTAAAGGTGTAGCTCCCACTATGCCGTTATATAGTTGTGTATACAAAGAACTGACAATGCCTTCAGAGGCGTAACAGACTGCACCCAATGCGGCTAAATAGCCATACTGATGGGGAATTCTCAAATAGGTTTCGATTAAAGCCAGAGTCTCTGGTGTGGCTGGTAGCGCAGTTAAAGTATCGTCATCGATACCTAGTGTGCGCGTAAAGCGACGAAATAATTCTGGATGAGCTTGATGAATATCTCCTTGTCCCATTTCGTCAAATAGGTTTTCTAATATGACTAATTGAGCAGCTTCATCTTGGCAGCAAGACAAAATACTCGCTAAAATTCGGTTAAACTCCTTGGAGAATTTATACATCTGCACAGCTAATATCTGCACATCTGGCAGGGACAAGTTACCAGTACGACAGCGAGTCAAGAACTCATGATTCCACAGGGAATGATTAGCCGTAATTTCGTGGAAGGCTGATTTTATTGAAGATGACATGATACTTTACTTCGATATTTGGATAGCTAAATGAAGAGGTAAATCCTCTAGAGGACGAAAGAATGATTCATCTAAAGCAATATGCTCTGGAGTAACGCGCAATTCCTTGAGCATCGGCATTTTGGTGAAGCCTGCAATATTGAGAGAATTAAAGTAATCTTCCAGAGTTTTGTGAATTAACTGCACATTCAACCAAGAACCATCTCGTTTCCAAATACGACCAGCAAATTGCTGATCTCGCTGACTGAAATAACCCGAACCATCTACTTGAAAATAGAAGGGATATGCTGCTTCTCGCATATAAGGAAAAGATGGGTGAGGAATACTAAATACAAATCTTCCACCAGGCTGAAGAACGCGTACAATCTCCCGCATACATTCTTGAGTCTGAGCAATTGTTAAATAATTGAATAGGAAAACAGCAACAACTAAATCTAGCTCACCATCGTTAAATTGACTGAGATTAGTAGCACAACCCACCTCGTATGTAATTCCTAAAGGATTGTTGGTTTCTTGCAAGCTGGCTGCGGCAATCATGCCTTGGGATATATCGATTCCATGAACTTGTGCAGCTTTGCGTCGGCGTAATTCTCGGCTGCAATAACCTTCACCACAACCCAGGTCTAGTACCCGCAACTGACTAATTGGTTCACACAGTTGGAGAACAAAAGGACGTGCGGTAAAGTCTGATAAAGAAATAGCTTGTTCTCTCACCCAACTATTTGCTGTGTTGTTGTAGAGGTCTACTGTGGAAGTCTCATTATTGATGATTGTTGTGTCTGACTGCATTGTACTGTGCTGATTGTTGTTGTAAAAACAATTACTAATTAAATGTGTCTAAGTTTTATCACGCTCTAATTTTGTTTTTAATGTTGATATCACTGATTTTTAATCGCTAAAAAATCAGAAAACCGTTAATTTCCGCTTTATTTTTTTAATATAAAATGCTGCAATAATCTTGTTGCTTTCTTTAAAAATATATGTACTAACTTTCAAGATACCTTCATTAAGTCTTAGTAGTCAGAACAAGTGTTTTATGAAAATTTTATAGTAATAAAATTAGATGAAACTTATAGGATTTACTTTATATAATTTTAAAATTACTACTAAATACTCTCTTATTTTATCAAGATTATTGATGTATAAAAACAGTATATTTGACGAAGTAATTAGCGAATAAATCTTGATAATTTGTAATGCAAGGAGTCGTAAACATCTAGTTCGGCACGAAAAATCATGCAAGGAATATTAACCGAATCTTCACCACAAGCTCAATCAGAATATGAAAAGGCGATCGCATTTTCGGAGTTGGGCGATCGCTTGTTTGATGAACTAGCTGATAGAATAGCCACAAAACGAGACTATCGACTGCTATTTGAACACACATTACAACCAGAATTATTCCAACAAATTCAACTCGCCGCCGCAACTTACATTTGTGCCTGTTTAAATAGTCCCGTCATTCTTTCAGAAGCGGAAATGCTGCAAAGGCTATTAGAGGCTAGAAATAATTTGCCTAACTACATGGGTACAGGCTTACTCATGCCGAAGAAAGAACATACTCTAGCCTTTAACTTGTTTCAAAAAAGTGTGGCAGAAGCTTTTTACAGTCTAGGAGCTAATGACTTGATTGATGCGGTGGATTTACCTGTTAATCTCCGCATGGTTTATGGACAAACTGATCCTGAAAAACTACGTCTACCTTTTACTAGCTCTAAATGTCATAGTGATGTGTGGGCAGGTGTTCATGCTGATGCGACTGTAGTTGTTTTACCACTATTTGGTGATATTGAGCATATCACTATTGAAGCTGGTGAAATGCCCCGTGAAATGGAACTACAAGCTATGCGGGTGATGTCAGACTTTGATGAAGGGCGAGATATTCCGATGGTTGTCTCTTACACCCAAGCCCAGCTACAACACGGTACGATGTATTTCAATGATGCCCGTGGATTGCATCAGACAGTTAGAAGAAAAGCTGAGGGTTTAAGAATTTCTGTGGATTTTCGTTTTCGCCGCAAATTTAATGAAGCATATAGGGCAATGGTTGCACCTAATGTGGGTGGTGTAGAAGAAGATATGAGTGTGCCTTATGAAGATTGGCTAAAAGTGGGTAAGGAAACTCTCATTGTTTTTGATGAAAGTGTCGAAGAAGCGAAACAAAAGCGTAACGCTAGTTCTCCAGTTCCCCTTTATACTAGAGGATACCGCTTGATCGAAATGTTTAATTCGTGAACTACCTACAGTGACGCTTCTCTACGAGAGGCTTCTTGCTGTTCAAGCTAAAATTTTTCCACAAAAAAATAAGAGGTCATACAATGACCTCTTTAACTACTTCTTTGTATAAGAATTTTCCCACTATAGAAATTAGAGTAAACCGGTATTAGTGCCTTGCTTACCAGTAGCGAGTTCCACTTTAACGATTTTGCCACCCATTTTTTGAATTCTTTGCTGTTCACGGAACCAGTTTTCGTAGGGAACAAGTTTAGTAAAATAGGTATTTTGCAGTTCACGCTGGGTGCGAATTCTGGTTTGGCTAGGAACACAAGCTGTGATTTTAAATAACCGCGCCATTTGTCGAATCTCCTATGGTCAATGTGAAAACTTTTTTATTTCAAAAAACTGGGATGTTTTTTACCCAAAATATTTAATTAATCTTGCGAAGCCTGGAAATCAAACGTCAATACTAGACAGCTAACACTCATAACTAAATTTTTAGTAGGATAAGCGACTAAACTTTCTAGCACTCACAGTTGATTTCCAGACCTAAATCAACCTACACTTAATAAATTAAGTGCGATGTAGCTCTTAGCTCAAGCCAGAGGAGATGTAGTCTAAGTAAACGCCGAGTTCTTTACCAGCATCGGGGCCTACTAAGCTAGCAGCAACTTCTTTGATAGCTTGGATAGCTTGAACGGTAGAACCGACGGGTACACCCAAGGAGTTGTAGGTTTCTTTCAAACCGTTGAGTACGCGCTCGTCGAGGATGGAAGGATCGCCAGCTAGCATAGCGTAGGTAGCGTAGCGGAGGTAGTAATCCAAGTCACGGATACAAGCTGCGTAGCGGCGGGTGGTGTACATATTACCACCGGGACGGGTGATATCAGAGTACAACAAAGATTTAGCTACAGCTTCTTTAACGATGGTAGCTGCATTAGCACTGATGGTGGTAGCAGCACGAACGCGCAGTTCACCAGTGGAGAAATATGCTTTGAGTTTGTCTAAAGCAGAGCTATCTAGGTACTTACCTTGAACGTCCGCAGAGTTAATGATAGCGGTAATTGCGTCTTGAGCCATTTTGTTAATTCCTTATTTTCAACCTAATTGCAATAGTTCCATTGTGGTCAGGAAATAGCTTGACCCTACGACAATGCACCTACTACGTAGTCAAAGTAAGATCCAGCTTCAGCAGCATCTTCAGCAGACAACAGACTAGCAGCAGCACCTTTGAGAGCAGCAACACCACCAGCAACTGCATCGATAGGAGTTCCGAGGGACTTGTACATCTCACGAACACCGATGATACCGATTTCTTCGATGGGGGTAACGTCACCAGCTACGATTCCGTAGGTAACGAGGCGGAGGTAGTAGTCTAGGTCGCGCAGACAGGTAGCTGTCATTTCTTGACCGTAAGCGTTTCCACCAGGAGAAACAACATCAGGACGCTTTTGGAACAGTTGATCGCCAGCTTGTTTAACTAAACGCTCGCGGTTGTCGGTCAATACTTGAGCGATGCGGAGACGTTGTGTACCACTAGCGGTGAAAGCTTTGATCCGATCTAGTTCGCCAGGGCTGAGGTAGCGAGCTTCTGCATCAGCATTCACGATGGACTTCGTGACGATACTCATTAATGGATTCCTCCAATACGAAATGAAACCAGAGTTTTGGTTAAACTGGTGGGATTTTAAAACTAGCTGGGTCGAGATTTAAGTCTCTTCCTCCAGACGAAAGCAGTTAAATGAGTCACTGCTTCTATCATTAGATTACGTGGTTAGCGGAGTTAACACAACTACACAAGCTGTTAAACTCAGCTACCTTACGCAAAATATTCTCCGGCATTCTGTTGAGCATTTATTGCTACTCTTAACAGTTTTTAACATTCGTTTTCAGATTTGTTATCCAGGAGAAAGCGAGGGATTGATTACTGGGAAAAATTTCCCAGTCCCCAGTCCCTTAGAAATTCGCACTTGACCTAGTGGTGAGTCCTGAGTCAATTAGCAATAGTCTTGTAACTCAGCACCCAGCACTTTTAACTCAGCACTCTTATTTAGCGTGTGTAGGGTACTACTTCTTCGCCAAAGTAGCTGCTATACTCCGCACTGTTGACAATTGCTGTCACAGTCGCCCGTAAACCGCTATCAGCCAAGATTCTGCCGTATTGGTTGATTTCTTCAGAGTTGGCTGGTGTGCGTCCCAACAGGTGACGGAATAGGAGTTCCACTACCTTAGCGGTGGGATAGGAGTATAG
>NZ_PJIZ01000163.1 GCF_021596505.1 Nostoc sp. CMAA1605
GTATTTTGTTCTGTGATACTATCGTTAACCACAACAAATTTAATAGACTTGGTTTCGTTAATACATCCATGTCGATTAAAAGGCCAAGGAAAAACCACTCTTCTTTCTATAATATTGTTTTGTTTTATTTCATAATATTCTGGTCGCTTTAATGACTTTCTATCAGGTATAGAACCTTTATTACGGAGGCAGTTTAAATCATTAGCTGTGAGATGCAGTTCAAAAACTTGTATTGTTACATCCTGCCTCTATGAAAGCATTAACACGACCTTTAACAGATAAATATTCTTCAATTGTAGATATATAAATCGGAAAGTTTACTAATTCTGCTGGTAGTTGAGATTTACGTAAAGCCTTATTTAGCTTAATTACAGTTGTTAAATATAAATAAGCTATGTACAAAATAAAAACTATTAATACTCCAAACAACAAAAAAGTAAAATATGAAATGTATTGTAACATTTACTTGTGCCAATGAAAAAATTTGATGTCTCTGAGTGAAAATATTCACTTGTCTCACATTCTAGGTGCAAATAATAAGAGTTTGAGAGAGAGAATATTTGATTTTCATATCTTAATTTAGCAATGACTCTATCTTTCATTGAAGTACAGTATAAAAATTCAACTTGGTAATTGCATTCTGCTTAAAATTCGGCGCGATACATTGAAAAAGAATAATCCTAAGACTGCAAGCATAATTAAATCAAACCACACTCCAGCAAATCCTATACCGCGCACAAAAGCATCGCGAGTCACATCAATGTAATAGCGTGCAGGAATTATATTAGGTGCTAGTGATAGAGGGAAAGGAATGTTATTGAGGGGATAAATAAAACCTGACAGTAATAAAGATGTAATAAAACCTATCAGAGAAACACCTTGTACAGCCGCATTTTGGTTACTACTCCTGACTCCTAAAAGTAGCCCAAAAAAAACACTATCCATCAAAAATAACAAAGTTCCGATAATTAAAGTGATGGGATTACCTACAATACCAACCTGAAAAACCAATGAACCTAGTATCATCACTATTAATGTTTCAGCAATAGCAATTAATAAATAGGCTAGTCCTTTTCCTAGTAACAATTCTGAAGCACTAATACTAGAAGCATAAATTTGCAAAACTGTGCCTTTTTCTTTTTCTCTAACCATTGCGATCGCAGCTAATAAGGAAGGAAAAATCCACAAAATTACACCGTAGACACCTGGCACAATATATAATGATTCTAACCTCCCAGGATTAAACCATAAACGTAATCTAGGCGTAATTGTACTAGTAGTAGGTAAAAGTCCATGCTCTTGCATAAAAAAGTTAGTAACTCGTTGAATACTACCTCTAATCACACGCGCGTTATTCACATCTGTCGCATCAATTAAGATTTGCACATTTGTATTTCTACCTGCTTGAATATCTCTGCTAAATTCCGGTGGAATAATCACAGCAGCTTTAGCAATTCCTTTATCTATAGCATCCCGTGTAGGGTTTATGCCAGACCATTCTTTCGGAATAAATTGATTAGTAGCGTACAATCTTTCAATATAGCTTTGACTTAAGTTAGTGCGATTGAAATCTTGAACAACTAAAGGAATATCTTTACTCTCTAATCTGATAGCAAAACCAAAAATAATTAAGGTAAGAAATGGTAATAAAAATGCTAATGCCAACGTCAGGCGATCGCGGCGAAATTGGGCTATTTCTTTCACACATTGGGCAATGATTCTTTTCATGGGGATCGGGGATTGGGGACTGGGGACTGGGGACTGGGGATTGGGGTAGAATACTCAAATTTGCGATCGCTCTACTATCCCAATGAAGGCATCTTCTAGGGAGAAAGGAATGGAACGTAGGGAATTGATGGTGATTTTATGTGATTCTAAAAGTTGTTTTAATTGATTGATTTCGGTTTCGGGATTGTCGAGGACAATGTGTAAACTATCAGCAAATATCGAAACTCGCCAAGATTCAAAATGCTGTTTGAGTAACTTAGAAGCCGCTTGATTGTGATTGACGATGATTTCTATTAACTTTCCTGGTTGCGAAGATTTGATAAAACTTGGTGAACCTTCAGCGACAGTTTCCCCTGCAACCATAAAACTCATGCGGTTACATTGTTCAGCTTCTTCTAAATAATGAGTAGTGACTAAAATCGCTGTACCATTACGAGCAAAATCATTAATTAACTTCCAAAATTGACGACGCGCCAGGGGATCTACTCCTGATGTGGGTTCGTCTAAAAATAAAATATCTGGTTCGTGCATAACGGAAGCACCAAAGGCGACTCGTTGTTTCCAACCGCCTGGTAACTGTCCAGTCAGCATATTTTCCTGTCCTTCTAAGCCACAGGTAGCAATTACCCAATCAATTTTTTCTTGTCGTAGTTTGCGAGGTACACCGTAAACGCCACTATAGAATTCTAAGTTTTGCAGAATAGTTAAATCGTCATAGAGAGTGAACTTTTGACTCATGTAACCAATGCGCCGACGTAAGTCTGCACTACGCAGATTTCCAGTTTCGCCACCCAAGGAAACTTTGCCACCGCTTGCAGCTAACAACCCACATAGCATTTTAATCGTAGTAGTTTTACCCGCACCGTTAGCACCCAACAACCCAAAAATTTCCCCATAACGCACCTCAACATTCACATTCTTCACTGCTTGGAACTTACCAAACACTCGACTCAGGTTGTGTGCGTAGATGGCTAGTGCTGAGTGCTGAGTGCTGAGTTGAGAAATAGATTCTCCCCTGTCTACCTTGTCTACCTTGTCCCCAATCCCCAACTCTTCTTCATTTTGAATTTTGAATTTTGAATTTTGAATTGATTCGTCCCCACTCCCCACTCCCCTCATGCGCGATCGCGGAAATGGGAAAAACTGCGGTGCTGAACCTTGTTGACGTAGGCGGGTAACAAAGACATTTTCTAATGTGGGTTCGCCATGTTCGATATGAGGTGAGGGTAAATTGTGTTGTTGTAGTAATTGACAGACTTCGGTTTCACCAATTTCTAAATCAGGAACGAGGACATCTAAGCGATCGCCAAATATCTGCACATCGACTATATTTGTCTGATTAGCTTGGGAAAGTATGGCTTCTGTGGCTTCTAGATTGTCTGTCCGCACTTCTAAGCGATGCAAGCCTAAGTTAGCCCGTAATTCTGTAGGCGTGCCGATTTCGTGAATTTTTCCACTGTACATCAAGGCGACGCGGTGACAGCGTTCGGCTTCGTCTAGATATGGTGTGGCGACGACAATTGTCATCCCTTCGGCAGATAACTCTGCTAACACATCCCAAAATTCTCGCCGGGAAACTGGATCTACACCGGTGGTAGGTTCATCAAGTAACAACACTTCTGGTTGTGATACCAAAGCACAACACAAAGCTAGTTTTTGTTTCATCCCACCCGAAAGTTGCCCTGCCAAGCGATCGCCAAATCGCTCTAAACTCATTAATGTTAAATACTTATCGCGTCTTGTTTGTAACAAGTCGTCTGGAACTTGTCGCAACCCGGCTGCATAACGCAAGTTTTCATCAATACTCAAATCTAAATACAGTGAAAACTGCTGTGTGAGATAGCCTGTCATTAACCTCGCATCTCGTGCAGGTTGGTTAAATATCTGCACTTCCCCGGCTGTGGCTTCCATGATTCCGCCCAAAATGTGAAAGGTGCTGGTTTTTCCTGCACCATCGGGGCCGATGAGTCCAAACATTTCGCCTTTTTGGACGGTGAAATCAATGCCTCTCACAGCCGCTAGCTTGCCATAGTGTTTGTGTAAGCCACGCACTTTGATGGCGGGAGGTGTGGAGGATGGGGGTGTGTTTTTTGGGGCGGTTGTGAGTGGTTGTTGCATATTTGAGAATTAGGATTTTTTTCTCACGCAGAGACGCGGAGACGCAGAGAGAGAGTCAAGAGAAAAGAGAGCATTTTGATCGAGTTGTATTATCCCCCTGCCCCCTGCCCCCTGCCCCCCTGCCTCAACTTTCCGTCGCCTGCAAATCAATCTCCGCATCTGCTGGCATTCCCATCTTGGCGCAGGGTGAATTTGAATCTGTGTAGGGACTTTCGGGGTTGAAGCAGCCGTCAGGATTTTCTACTGCAACGCGAATTCCTACTACTTGTCTGACTCTATCTTTTTGAAAGTAAATGTTTTCTGGTGTAAATGATGCTTGAGGATCAATGGCGATGACTTTACCTGTGAGGGGTTTGTCTGGTGCGGAATCAATGAAGATTTTCGCTGTTTGTCCGAGGCGGACTTTGCCAATATCACCTTCGGGAATAAATCCACGAAAATAGACTGTTTTGGGGTCAACAATCGTCAAAATATTTGTCTGACTACTAACTATTGCCCCTGGTTCAACACTACGGGCTGTAACTACACCATCTAAGGGACTGACGACATTTAAATCTTTTTTGGAGTCTGCAATCTGAGTGAGGATTTGCTGTTTGGATGCTTGGGCATCTCTGACTTTGGCTTGGGCTGATTTGACTTTGGCTTGGGCTGATTTGAGTTGGGCGTAACTTTGTTGTTGTTTTCTGACTAATGCAACTAACTGGCTGTTACGAATGTCAGGATTTAAATTTGTGGTGTTGGCTTGCTTTAACGCCCCTAATGCTGCGCTTAATTGTTGACGTTCGGCGTTAACTGCGGCTTGTCTAGCTTCGAGGGTAGCTATGGCTGTGTCTAGAGTGGTTTGTGCTTGGTCGAATTGTTGTTGATTGATTGCCCCTTCTTTGACTAATTGGGCATAGCGATCGCGATTAATTTTTGCTAAATTAACCTCGGCGGCGGCTTGCTTAACTTGCGCTTGTGCTTGCACTAATGTGGCTTGGGCGGCTGCAACATTAGATTGCGCTTGCTCAATTTTGCCTGTACTATCCCCTTGGGATTGTCGCCAATTGAGTTTCGCTTCGTTAATTTGACTGTTAATTTCTTGAATTTCTCTGGCAACTCGCTCAACATCAGAAACAGCCTGTTGTTCATCATACTCAGCCGATGTTACTCTTGCTTCTGCCCCACGCAGTTGTTCTTGCAGTAATTGGTCTTCTGTATCATCTAATTTAATTAACTCTTGTCCCTGCTTAACTGCTGCCCCTTCCCGTACAGTAATTGACTCAATTCTACCTGCACGCTTCACCCCAATTTCAGTTTCGTAACCTTCAATGCGACCACTAACTTTGAGTGCATTGGCTAAACCTTGGGGTTGACTACGCCATACAGCATAGCCAATACCACCTACTAAGAGTAATCCCCCAATCAATAAAGGTATTGGTGGTTTGCGGTGCTGCGGCTTCTGGGGTAAAGCAGCATCAGTGAGATTTTCCGGTGGGTTTGGGGCAGTCTGCGTCATATTTGCACCCTAGATGATCACAAAATATTTTGGTCATCATACTAGACTGTCCAGTATGATATAGCAAGATATTCAGCAAAAAAGTTTACTCTTCATGCCACAAACCTCCACCTTCCCCATAGAAAATACCTTACCTGCCATTACTCCCAAACAAGAACAAATATTACAAGGAGCTATCCGAGTATTTTTGCAGGAGGGTTACGCTAAAACCAGTATGGATAGGGTTAGTGCGGCGGCTGGAGTCTCAAAACAAACAATATACAGTAACTTTCGAGACAAAGAAGGACTGTTTAAAGCCTTAATGGAAAGGTTAACACTTGCGTGTTTCCAGAGCCTATTTACTGGTACAAAACTACATGGTGAACCAGTAATATTACTACGTCAAGTGGGCGAGATATATTTAACCAAAGTAGCCGACAATCCTGACTATTTGGCATTGTTGCGCGTCATGATTACCGAATCACAAAACTTTCCCGAACTAGCCAAACTTTATACCCAAAACGTTGTACAGCGCGGAAGACAAATCCTCAGCCAATATTTCGCCGCCCATCCCGAACTAGGAATTACCGATCCCGAAGCAATGGCGCAAATTTTTTTCGGTTCACTAGTATCCTACGTGATTGTCCAAGAGATGCTGCACGGAAAAGAACTGATGTCCTTATCACGCGATCGCTTATTAGACACCTTGATAAACGTCATTATGAGTCAAAAGTAGGGGTGTAAGGGTGTAGGGGTGTAAGGGTGTAGGGGTTACTAACCTTCTTTTCCCCTAATGCCCAATGCCCCATGCCCCATACCCAATGCCCAATGCCCTGCCGTTTATCTCCAATAAACGTTAAAATCGAGTCAGTTTTTGTAATGTAGCGGTTGTGTCCCACATCGGTAAGACTGCGGTTCACTGCATAAATCCTGATTGTCAACGTCCCTATCCTCAACCTTGGGGTAGTAAATTTTGTACCAGTTGTGGCGAGGTGCTACATCTGTTAGATCGTTATATACCGATCGCAGCTTTGGGTTCTGGGGGATTTGCTCAGATTTATACAGTCTGGGATGAAGTGACACAGACCGAAAAAGTGCTGAAAGTGTTGGTAGAAGAATCACCAAAGGCACTGGAATTATTTACGCAAGAGGCGGAAGTTTTGGTGAGTTTACGCCATCCTGGTGTACCCAAAGTTGAAGCTGATGGTAATTTTCAAATTAATTTGTCTAATCCTAAACCGCGCCAGTTAGCTTGTCTGGTGATGGAAAAAATTAACGGGCCGACTTTAGCAGAGATTTTAGATAATTATCCCCAAGGTTGCCCAGAACAAGTGGTGATTAACTGGTTAATTCAAGCACTCAAAATTTTACAGGAATTGCATAAACGCCAAATTATTCACCGCGATATCAAACCTTCAAATTTAATGTTGCGGACTCCTATATCAACAGCACTACCCAATCAAGGGGGAATCGGTTGGGAACAATTAGTGTTGATTGATTTTGGTGGAGCTAAACACGTTAAGATGGCAAGACTGCGACAAGAATCTAGTTCCACTAGATTATTTTCGTCAGGTTACAGTCCACCAGAACAAATCACTGGGGGAAATGTCGGGCCGGAGGCTGATTTTTACGCCTTGGGACGCACGATGATTGAATTGCTGACAGGGACATATCCCCAGATTTGGAAGATCCGCAAACAGGGGCTTTGCAATGGCGCAATCGAGTCAATGTTAATTCCCAGTTAGCAGATTTACTGGATGAAATGGTGAATGAGAATGTGCGATCGCGTCCTACTAGTGCGGCTATTATCCTCAAAAGATTAACCAAAATTAATCAACCCAGTTCATCTTCATTATCAACTAATTGGCAGAAATTCTTAACTCAAGTAGCTCATCAATGGCAAGTTTTATTACAAGGACTTGAGCAAGCTTTTGGTAACTTTGGTAAAACCATTCGCAAACTAATTTTGTGGATATTTAAAACCATCTACAAAATTTTTACAGCTTGTCTATCGACGATTTGGGCAATGCTACTTGCTGGTTTGGGTGCTGGTGTTGGGACAATTTTCGGTTTTATTTTGGCTTATCATACCAGTTTAGGAGTTAAAATAGCGGAATTTCTCTCTACACAACTACCTGAACTAACTCAAAACTCCCAGTCTCTTGGGGGTGCAGAAATGTTGCTGTTTGCTACCGCCGGTTTAGGGACAGCTTTTGGCATCACCGTATCTGGGTGTTTTGCTCAAAGGCGACGGTTGTTTGTTACATCCTCAATGGGTATAATCAGCTATGCTTTTAGTTGGTTATTGTGGCGAGTAATTAGTGCAAATGGCGATCGCGGTGAAGGTTTAGTTGCAGCTGTAGCGATTGGTGTTTTTTTGTTAGCACTCAGCATCGGATTTCGCAGCCATCACATAGTTTATGCCGTCATCGGCGGCTTCGGTGCAGCAATGGGTTTTGCCACACTGCTACTTTTAGAATTCCCCACCACAGCATTGCAATTTTCCAACTCTCCCACACTCTCAGAACTTTCCCTACCCATAGCATTTTTCAGTTCTGTAGGTATGTTTATGAGTTTTTGGTTCAGTGTCAGTTACTACCTTATTGTCCCAGGATTAAAGTTTTTGGGCTGGCGTTAGGCTTGGCATTGGGCATGGGGCATTGGGCATTGGGGACAAGGTAGAATTGGCGTTGCTGAATCAGAATATGAAATGCCAGAAATACCTTTCTTTTCCTTTGTTCCTTCGCGCCTTTGCGCCTTTGCGTGAGATAAATTCATATCTCAATTCAGCAACGCCGTAGAATTTATCTGTCAACTCAAAACTTATTACTCAGCACTCAGCACTTTCCATATTTCCTCTTGAGAAAATTGACACATCAGGTTAAGCTTCCTTAGCGTAACTGCAAACTGTGGCAATAGGTAATGACAAATCCAACCTCCCCGCAAATTCCCGCTTGCACTTGGCATCGTTCTATTGGTTTAGGCTGGGACAAACCTTATACTGTTCGCTACGCAAGTAATATTGATGATGGGCCTTGGCATGGGATGCCTTTAGGTGGCTTTGGTGCTGGTTGCATCGGGCGTTCTTCGCGGGGAGATTTTAATCTATGGCACATCGACGGCGGTGAACACGTTTTTCAAAACTTCCCCGCTTGTCAATTTAGTGTATTTGAATCTGACGGCACATCTTCCCAAGCTTATGCTTTGGCAACGACAGCCCCAACAGATGGGATTCTGCAAACATGGCAATGGTACCCAGCTAGTCAAGCCGGGGAGATATCCCACACAGGTACATATCACGCACTGTATCCCCGTAGCTGGTTTGTGTATGAAAATGTTTTGCAAACACAGCTAACCTGTGAGCAGTTTTCCCCCGTCTGGGCGCATAATTACAAAGAAACTAGTTATCCGGTGGCAGTGTTTGTGTGGCAAGCACATAATGCCACTAATGCACCCATCACTCTTAGTATTATGCTGACTTGGCAGAATATGACTGGTTGGTTTACCAATGCCCTCAAATCTCCAGAGGTGAAGGTGCGAGATGATGGTAGTCCGGTTTATGAGTATCAGCCGCGTTTGGGTGAGAGTCGGGGTAATTATAATTATTTAGTGGAAAGTCCCCAAGCTTTGGGGTGTTTTTTAGGAAGGCAGGGGACGACAGAACCTCTACAGGAAGGTGAAGGGAGTTGGTGTATTGCCACTCAAAAACATCCGCAAGTGGAAGTGTTTTATCATAGCCGTTGGCATCCTGTTGGTGATGGGGATGAAATTTGGCAAAGCTTTAGTCAGGATGGTTCATTACCTGATGTGATAGATATTACCCCAGCCGCAGACAATGAACAAATCGGGGCAGCGATCGCAGTTCGTTTGACTCTGCAACCAGGGGAAAGGTTAGAAATTCCCTTTGTTCTGGCTTGGGATTTCCCTGTCACGGAATTTGCGGCAGGGGTAAATTATCACCGCAGATATACAGACTTTTTTGGTACTAATGGTAACAATGCTTGGGCGATCGCTACTACTGCTTTAACCCATTATCAAACTTGGCAAGAGCAAATTCAAGCTTGGCAAGAGCCGATTTTAGCACGGGAAGATTTGCCCAATTGGTTTAAAATGGCTCTATTTAATGAACTATATGACCTCACCAGTGGTGGAACTCTCTGGAGTGCAGCCACAAAACACGATCCCATCGGTCAATTTGCTGTATTAGAGTGTTTAGATTACCGATGGTATGAAAGTTTAGATGTGAGATTATACGGTTCTTTTGGGTTGCTGTTACTATTCCCAGAACTGGAAAAAGCGGTGATGCGTGCTTTTGCCAGGGCAATTCCCCAAGGTGATGATACACCCCGTGTCATTGGCTATTACTATACTATCGGTGCAGAAAGTCCCATTGCTGTGCGAAAAGCTATCGGTGCAACACCCCACGATTTAGGCGCACCAAATGAACACGTTTGGGAGAAAACTAACTACACCAGTTATCAAGACTGTAATTTGTGGAAGGATTTAGGCTGTGATTTTGTCTTGCAGGTTTACCGTGATTATCTGTTTACGGGTGCAAATGATGTAGAGTTTCTCCAAGATTGCTGGGATGCCATTGTTCAGACTTTAGATTACGTCAAAGCCTTTGACTTAGATGGAGATGGCATTCCCGAAAACTCCGGCGCACCAGATCAAACCTTTGATGATTGGCGACTGCAAGGCGTGAGTGCCTATTGTGGCGGTTTATGGATGGCAGCCTTAGAAGCAGCGATCGCCATTAGCGATATTTTAATTCTAAATCAGCCCGACTCAGAAAAATTACTCCAGCAAAAATCTCTTTACCAGACTTGGCTAACCCAATCCTTACCCATCTATCAACAGAAACTCTGGAACGGCAAATATTATCGCCTAGATAGCGAAAGCGGTTCAGATGTAGTGATGGCAGATCAATTGTGTGGACAATTTTACGCCTATTTACTAGATTTACCAGAAATTGTGCCGAGCGATCGCGCCATTTCCGCCTTAAGAACCGTGTATGATGCCTGCTTCCTCAAATTCTACAACGGTCAATTTGGCGCAGCTAATGGTGTACTTCCCGACGGTTCACCAGAAAATCCCAACGCCACCCACCCCCTAGAAGTATGGACAGGAATTAACTTTGGACTAGCCGCCTTCTTAGCCCAGATGGGAATGAAAGATGAAGCCTTACGATTAACCCAAGCCGTAGTCCAGCAAATTTATAGTAATGGCTTACAATTTCGCACACCAGAAGCCATTACCCCTGTCGGAACTTTCCGCGCCAGTACCTACTTACGCGCAATGGCTATTTGGGGGGTTTATTTGGTTTTATGAGTTGGG
>NZ_PJIZ01000164.1 GCF_021596505.1 Nostoc sp. CMAA1605
TCGATATTGCTGTTTTCAGGACGCAGGCGACTTTCCATTAAGCCTTTTGCAATACCAATGGCTTCTTTAATGGCGGAAGCTGCGACGCGTTCAAATTGTTGGTTATCTATGGTAACACAAATATTCTCTGAGTTTCTCACCTGGAATTTAATCGCGCTTTGGGTGAGGAGTTCTGCAATTTGCTGTTCGGAAGGGTGAAGGTTAACAGAGAATGATCAGATTTTTGTCCTAGTTTGAGTTTAGCAGTTTCCGCATGATCCCAAAGTGTATAGAAGGTTTGCAGGCGTTGGGGTGCTTGTTGCCAACGGGTGGGGATGACTTTTTCGGCGGTATCTAACGCGTCTTTATAAGCTGCTTCACCTTCGGGATTTTCTTTATCAACACATTTTAATAAACTGCCACTTTTAAATTTACCTTGTTCTAAAAAGCGTTCGTTTAATTCAGCGTTGATTAAGTCTTCTAGCTTGTCGCTTTCGATATCACCTTGAGTAACTGCTGTCAGTAAAAATCAGCGATCGCTACTTTCAATAGTCTAAACACTTTTAGAGTAATTAACTCACCACCTAGTTGTAAATGTCCTGAAGAACCCAATAATTTCGGAGTTAATTTATAGTATCTGCCGCCTAAACCTCTATCTTCATGACTGGCAAAGTAGGGTGTATTATCTTCTAAGGTGAGTTCAATTAATGCTAAATCCGTCGTCCCCCCACCAATATCTAATACGAGAACATTTTGCGACCATTTATTATTTTCTTGGCGACAACGAGTTTTAAAAGATTCAATGCCAATATTTAGATTACCGCCAAATTCTCGCCATAAAAAGAAGATAGCCACAGATACAGCTTCATCGTAAGCTGTCTGGACATCATCAATTCCCAATTGTTCGACTAAAGACTTAACTTCTTTCCTGACTACAGGCGGTGCGACGGTGGGATAGGTGACGACTGCGGTTAAAAAATCTCCTTCGGAAAATCTGCGTCTGGCGCGTTGACGATAATCTTCAGTTAATTCGATTAAATGCGCCCATGCTGCTTGAATCAGTTGACTAACATCAATAATATCTTCTTCACCTTCTAAAATGACCGGAAATTTTCTATCCTGTCCAAAATAACGTTTGGGTGAATGGTGAAAGCGACTAATAATTTCTTTTAAGGAACTACTTGTTCCCTGTGCTATGGCTTTTTTTCTATTGTCCCTAGCTTCTCTCCCCATGCGGAGTTTGATTGCTTCTAAACTCGCTACTTCTAACTCGCTGGGAATCTCTGTATCTCGACGGTCAATATCTAAAACTACAGGAATTAAATTTTGGGATTCTAATGTGGGGACGCGGAAGACTTCATGATAAATTTGATAGAGTTTTTTGCTCACAGCCCGACGAAATCTATCGCTGTTTCCTAAACATAATTCGATTTGGCGAATCGCTTCTAAGAATCTCAATTTATTCTCACCGCTAAAAACTTCACTTAAATTACTCGGTTCAATTTCCAGATTCTTACTAATATCAACAATAAACTTATCCCATTCACTTTCACTGACCTCCGGCAAGGCAATTATAGCCGGAGAATTCAACCACTGGGACAGGCGATCGCGCAATCTGATTTCCTGTTCTCTAGGTAAAACTTCGGCAATAGGCACTTCTATCGGGTCGAACAGGGTCACGGTAGAATTAGATGTGCCGAAATCCACTGCTAACCATCCAGGAAATCTTTTTTTTGGTTTCCCGTTGCTGGGTTTTTCGCTGCGAACTTCTACAGGATTGATAACTGGATTACTGATGATTTTTTCTTCCATAGGTAGTGACCACAGATGACAATAAGCTGCTACTTTTTGTCTTACAGATAATAGTGGATTTCCTGAATGGTCAGAATCAAAATATTCCACCATTACCCGTAAATGACAGTTAATTGCTTGAGTTAAAGGGTGAGATAATTTACACGGATATTGTTCTAGTTGACCAATTTGGGAGATTTTTGGAGCCTCAGAATCAAACTTTTTATACGCCTGTTGAATTTTAGTTGCTAATTCGCTTGGTATGCCTTTAACTGTACAGGTGATACTAGAAATATGAGGTACATTATTTCCCGTAGCCAGCAGTTGAATACTGGGTAATTCTAAATACTTTCTATGATTAACCCGCACTTGGAAGCGAGGCACAAGTTGAATTTCTACAGGCATTTTTATCTTCCTTAACAGGCAGAATTTAATAATCAATAAATTTATGACTAATTACTGATTACTGATTAGCTGTTAGGGAATCAGAAATGTTAGCAATTTCTGTGAGATTCTGTAGCCAAGTTGGAACTCTCCCGCCTGATTGGGTATCACTAGAGGCGATAAATCTCAGCAAAGCATCTTTTTTCGAGATGTTTTGTAAAGTGGGTATAATTTGATCTAAAATCCCCTCTAATTCCCCATTGACTTGTTGATTAACTTCGCTGACATACTGCACTAAATGCAGGCTAGCACTGGCAGTAATTTCATCACGTAAGCGTAAGATAAATAACTGATGATTAGTGGTTCTAGTTAAACCGATATTTTTCTCTGGCGACCAATCAAAGATTTGACCGATATTGTGTTTTTCATCCTGACGCGCTAAAGGGAACATAATTTCAGGGATGAGAGATTTATCTTGTTGATTAATCTCCTCTAAAATTACGTCTTGCCATTTATTGGGGTCGCAACCTAACAGCAATTGATAAAATAAATCGGCTTCTTCAGGGCCAAATTTGGCTTCGATTTCTTGTTCCATTTCTGGGGTCAAAATCGCCAATAGCCGATCGCGCTCTGGGGCAATCTGGTGAGATAATCTACTGAGTAAGTCTACTACAGCTTGCTGGATGCGATCGCGCGCAAATTCTTCCACTTCTTTGACTGTCTTGGCGAAGGCGGGGTAAAAGTCATCGCTTTTTGTCGGGATGCTGCTATTGGTTCTACTACCTCTATCAAATAACTTCCCGGCTGCACCTTTTGATTCAGTTAAGGTGATTGTGCCGTTATTGATTTTGTTAAATAATAAAGTCCATTGATTCCAACTAATCACCCTAAAGGTGAGTTCATCTTTAACTACATCACTCACCACCGTTCCCCGACGGTCTTTGAGTGGTTGTTTCCCGATATCTTTTTGGAAATGACGATAGGTTTTATCTAAACTTTCAATGGCGTTTCTTAAGTCAATTAAAGCCTCAGAATCACCGGTGGGAATACCTTGGGCGTGAATTTCGGCAATAATAGCTTTGAGGTTGTCCTGTTGTAATTTTAAATTTTCGGCGGCGCGTCTAGTATCTTCAGATAGTTGCTTGAGTCCGTGAGTCGCAACATGGTTTTGAATTAACTCCCGCAGTTTGGCGATACCCCCATCTTGAGCAAAGTAACCCAATTTTCTGCCTAAACCGTGACGTGGATCTGATTCTAACAGGCGATCGCTCAACTTGCGCCATTTTTGTTGCAGTCGCTTTGACCTTTCTAAATACTCTGGATAATCTAAGTTTGCTAAAAATTCCGGTGAGCCAGCTTTCACACTGCTAGAACGTTTCGCTAATTCCGCTAGTCCCAACAAGGGAGAGAGTAGCACAATGCGATCTTGATTAATTGTGAATGCACTCGCGCCATCAATAGTGGTTTGCAACACCTTGAGTTTTCGCAATACCGCCTCAGCTGTGAGTTGGGGGGTACGACTATCATCGATGAGTGAATCTAATTCTCTCTCGCCGCCTTCACTTTCTAAAGGTAACTGGTCAAACCGTCCCACACCCACCAAAATTAAATCCTTGAGGTCTTGTCCAGGACGCTGCTGTTGCATCATCGTGAAAATTTTATGGGCGCGATCGCTCCCCGGTGATTTACCATTGAGCAGGACGAGAATTGTCTGCACCTCCGCCAATTCCCGCAAGGATAAAAAGGTATCTCGCGCGCCAGAATTCGCCGCACCCAAACCAGGAAAATCTAACAAAATAAATCTATCTGCACCGGTGACATCCCAAATTTCTTGAGAAATTCTCACTTCAATATCAATACGCCGAATTAACGGGAAACTATTTTGTAATAATTTCGTGGGTAAGGTTTGGGGAGGACTCGGTAAACGAATATGCGCCGGTGGTAAGTCTTCAAAGCGTAGGGTTTGGATAGCCATTGGCTGTTCTGCTAACTGTAACCCGTCTTTTGCGGTGACTGCATCGATAGGGTAGCGTTTCCCGCACAATACTTCATAGGAAGCATAAGCGCGCAAAAACACCACCAATTCCCGCACCAGATAGCGCAATTCTAAATTATTGCTGCTATTCCAAGTTTCTTGACACCATCTGAGAATTTCATTGCCAGAGTTGAGGGTGGTGGTGGGAATGGGGGGAAGTCCGGCGGCGATAGTCCGGCGGTTAGCCTCCCCCAACATAAAGCGCAAGCACTCATTTACCCCTTCCCGTGTTAAATATTCCACGGTGAAATTACTAACTTGTGTTGTGGCAAAGCCCGCTTGGGGGATGATATGAATAGCCGTGACATTACCCGTAGTGGGATTTTCGCTGATGGGTAAAGCATCCCCATAGCCGATTAAACTACCTAAAAGTAAAGTTTTGCCACTACTAAATTCACCCATCACACCGATTTTCACAGGGGAGGTAGCAAGACCTACGGTTTTCTCCGCACTTTCTCGGAGACGTAAAATACATTCATCTAAGCTAGTAGGCACCCAATCTTCTTGTTGAGAAGGATTTTGCGGAACAGAATTAATTTTTTCTAAAATCAGTTCGCCGTACTCTTTAAAACATCCTATTTTTTCTAGTTCCATAGAGTAGCCTGCCAATAAGATAATTTTCTGTGAGTTTTATAACACAAAAAAAGTCTGCAACTTTTATATCTACAAGTAGTTGAGCCTATCTTTCGGAAGATTTTGCGGTAATTTCCTCTCTGATGTGAATTCTTATTGATAAATTTAAATCTTTTGCAGATTACAGTCATACATTTGTTTGATTTTCTGCATATTTCGCAATGAATTAAATTTAAAAAATCAATACATAATAGTTGATTTATCAGATAAATAAAAATAAAATTAGCTAATATTAATTTCGTTCTCAGTGTTTGTCCTGGTTTTGGCTATGTGATGTGATTCAGATTTACTACAGATAATTTTGCCTGTGGGGCTTTAATTTTCATCTGGGTTTAACCCATTTTTCCGTAGTATCACCCATACTGTATCTGTGGTGATGATCTAGCATATTTGTAAAATATTTATCAATCAATCAATAATTAAATGAAATTTTTAATTCATATAAATTAAAATAGTAGTCTGGGTAAATAATTTTTTGCCTATAGGATTTATCTTTGATTTGGCTGCAAAACCCCGCAAACCCCCTTGTTTACCTTTATCCATTTGATTGGGTATGGAAAATGGAAAATCACTGCCTGTACCAAAATTGTATTCAGCTATCTACCCAAGCCATTTGGTGAATTGATATGCAGTATTTTTTTGAGCAAATCCATCCCACAGAGGTATTTAATTGAAAAAATCATACTTAATAATTCCTTCGAGAAGATGCAAAGCCAGAAATTACTCATAATTTTATAAATTATCAATCACATCAGGGTGGTAAAACGGTGTCACTATCAAATAATGAATCTACATCAGTAGAAAATACCATCAAACAAATACAAACAGAAGTGGGAGAACACAACCCGACTCAACAGAAACTATCCCAAAAAAGCTCAGAATTATCAGGACTACTGCAACTTATCCCAGACACATACTTACGGCTAGATGCCGAAGGGAAAATTCTCGAATACAAACCAAGTGAAACAGAATATGTAGATAACTTACTCAAAATAACTTTAGATAAACCTTTCAGCGAACAATTTCCGCAGCAGATCGGGGAGGAATTGCAACAGGCGATCGCTAAGACATTGCAAACACAATCACCTGTGAACATAACATATGATTTATCAATTGCAGATATAGTTTATACTTTTACAGCCAAATTTTTAGCCTTATCATCCCAGGAAATAATTGTCTTAATTCGTGAAAATTATCATCGCTTAAAGACACAACTGCTTGATAAGTATTATCAATTCCAAGATATTCTCGAAAACTCCAATAATATTATTTTTGTCCTGACAGTAACTGGTGAATTTGCCTATGCTTCCCCCAATTGGACGGAGATTTTAGGACATGATCTCACCGAAGTCATAGGTAAATCTTTCGTTCCCTTCGTACACACTGATGATGTCCAACTTTGTACAGATTATTTATCAACGGTTTTTAAAATCGGCAAAAAACAAGAACCCATTGAATATCGAGTCAAGCATAAAAATGGGGAATGGCGATGGCACACAAGTAGTGCAGGTGCGATTAAAAATGCCGACAACCAAGTTTTATATTTTGTAGGCATTTCTTACGACATTACGAAGCGTAAACAACAAGAAGCAATTCTTACTCACAGAATTCAGTTAGCAGACTTTCGGGCGGAAGTTGACGCTTGTTTGACTCAAAGTCTTACTTTACAGCAGATGATGTCTGGCTGTACCGAAGCTATAGTCAAACATTTAGATGCAGCTTTTGCCAGGATTTGGATATTGAATAAACAAGAAAACGTCCTAGAGTTGCAAGTCAGTTCGGGAATGTATACTCACATTGACGGCAATTATCGACGTGTAGCAGTCGGTCAATACAAAATAGGTTTAATTGCCCAAGAAAGTCAACCCCATTTAACCAACTCAGTACAAACAGATCCCCGCATTAGTGACAAGGAATGGGCTAAACAAGAGGGGATGGTAGCGTTTGCTGGCTATCCTTTAATGGTAGAAGGAGAGGTATTAGGCGTAATTGCCATGTTTTCTCGCCACACATTAAGTGAATCAACATTTGATATTTTAGGAATTGTCGCGCATGAAATTGCTATTGGCATTAAGCGCAAACAAACTGAAGCTGCATTGAGAGAATCGGAAGCAAAATTTCGAGAAATTGCCCAAAAAGAAGCATTACTTAACCGTCTTGCTAGTCAGATTCGCGCCTCTTTAGAACTTAATTATATTGTAGAAACCGCAGTCAAAGAAATTCACCAACTTTTCCAAATTGATCGTTGTGCTTTTTGGTGGTACAGACAAAATACAGATGTACCTACCTGGGAAATTGTTTATGAAGTTCAAAATTATCCTGAAAAATATTCACTACCTTCTGCAATTCAAGATGCAGAAGTGCAACTCATAGCCGAAAAGACTTTAAATAAAGAGATTATCCGCATTGATAATGTAGAGACATTGACAGATACTTCCGCCCAAAAGTTTTTGCGAGATTTTCACCTGACAGCTTTTCTCGCTCTGCCTGTACACACACAATCAGGAGAAATCGGGGCGTTCACTTGTAGCTATTGTAGTGGTTTTCGACCTTGGTTAGATCATGAAGTAGAACTACTACAATCTGTCACAAATCAGCTAGCGATCGCCATAGACCAAGCTAAACTCTACACACAAAGCCGCATCGCTGCCCAAACTGCCCAAGAAAAAGCCCAGCAATTAGAAGCCGCTTTACGAGAATTACAACAAACCCAAGTACAATTAATTCATTCCGAAAAAATGTCTAGTTTGGGGCAATTAGTAGCAGGTATTGCCCACGAAATTAATAACCCTGTCAATTTTATTTATGGTAACATCAACCATGCCCGTGAATATGTTAAAGATGTCCTGGATTTAGTTGAACTATATAAACAAAATTATTGTCCACCAGTGGCAGAAATTCGGGAATTTACTGATGCTATAGATTTAGATTTTCTCACACAAGATTTACTCAAAGTTTTAAATTCCATGAATTTAGGAGCAGAACGAATTCGGCAGTTAGTTCTCTCCTTACGAAACTTCTCCCGTTTAGACGAAGACGGCATGAAGTTAGTAGATATTCATGAAGGTATTGATAGCACTTTGTTAATCTTACAAAACCGCCTGAAAGCCAAACCAGGAGTTACGGAAATTCAAATTATTAAAGAATATGGTGATTTACCAAAAGTAGTCTGTCACGCTGGACAGATGAATCAAGTATTTATGAATTTGTTGGCTAATGCAATTGATGCTTTAGAAGATGCCACAATAGATGAGCAAGAAAATTTAACACCGCCTCAAATTCGCATTCAAACGCAACTGAATGATCATCAGCAAGTGATGATTACCATTGCCGATAATGGCCCTGGAATGACGGAAGAAATTCGCGATCGCTTATTTGACCCTTTCTTTACCACAAAACCCGTAGGTAAAGGCACTGGGATCGGTTTGTCAATCAGCTATCAAATCATTGTCAATAAACACCAAGGGAAATTAGAATGTATTTCCACTCCAGGTAAAGGAGCAGAGTTTATCATCACAATTCCCCTATTAAAATCATCTAGTTGAGCAACTATCAAATGTGGGAGTTTTGGGTGATTGGTAACAATTACGCTATATTGAGTGAGCAGCACACAAAACGGCTACAATTAAAATGATATGGGTTTACAATGTACAAATACAATTGTGACAATCGCTACATCAAATCTTGAGCAATCAGTAAATTTCTATAGGCACTTGTTGACCCAAAATCCGATAAATTTCATTCCCAACATCTATGCTGAGTTTCAGTTTCCAGGTTTGCGGTTAGGAATTTTTCAACCGAAAAAAACGCACAATCATGAATTTATAGACTCAGGAAAAAGTAAAATGAGTCTATGTTTAGAGGTGAGTAACCTAGAAACAGCGATCGCCCACATCAGTAATTTAGGTTATCCCCCACCCGAAAAAATCATTGTAGCCTCCCACGGCAGAGAAATTTACGCCTACGACCCCGACGGCAACCGCTTGATTCTACATCAATCAACAGGTAGAGACAAAAATACAGAAATCAGTGCGTAAGAAGAAGAGAAACAACAAAATAAAACCAATTCGCAATTCGCAATTCGCAATTCGCAATTCGCAATTCGCAATGGACTAACGTCCCGCTACGCTAACGCAATTCGCAATAAATTTGCGTTTATCCCAATTCCCATTCCCCATTCCCCATTCCCCATTCCCCATTCCCTAACCTATGGGCTTAACAGATAACTACAAACTCAACCTGATTCAGTGGTATCCAGGACATATTGCCAAAGCGGAAAAGAATCTCAAAGAACAGCTATCACGAGTAGATGTAGTTTTTGAGGTACGGGATGCGCGGATACCTTTAGCGACGCGCCACCCCCAAATCGATGAATGGGTGGGCAATAAAACACGCATATTAGTATTAAATAGATTAGATATGATCCCAACCCAAGTGCGATCGCTGTGGATGAATTACTTTCAAAATCGGGATGAAGAACCCTATTTTACCAATGCCCAACATGGTCAAGGCGTGAATGCCCTTGCCAAAGCCGCCCAAGCCGCAGGCGTTGAACTCAACCAAAGAAGACGCGATCGCGGAATGTTACCGCGTCCAGTCCGGGCTGTAGTCATAGGTTTTCCCAACGTCGGTAAATCCGCCCTCATCAATCGCTTATTAGGTAAGCGCGTTGTCGAAAGTGCCGCCCGTCCAGGGGTAACACGGCAACTGCGCTGGGTACGCATTAGTGATCAGTTAGAATTACTCGACGCGCCTGGGGTCATCCCTGCCAAATTAGGGAATCAAGAAGCAGCCGTCAAACTCGCCATTTGTGACGATATCGGTCAAGCCTCCTACGATAATCAGCTAGTTGCAGCCGCCCTCGTAGATTTAATCAACTCCCTCCAAGAACAAGCCAGGGAATTATTACCAAAATCACCCCTATACTCACGTTATGACCTCGACCCCATCCCCCACACCGGAGAAGCCTATTTACACGTTTTAGCCGAACATCGCCATCAAGGAGATGTCGAACGCACAGCTAGACAACTTTTGACAGACTATCGTAAAGGATTACTCGGCACAATGCCTTTAGAGTTACCACCCACTTAGTGCTGAGTGATGAGTGATGAGTAATGAGTAATGAGTAATGAGTGATGAGTAATGAGTAATAAGTAATGAGTGATGAGTAATGAGTAATGAGTAATGAGTAATAAGTAATAAGTAATGAGTGAGGTTTTTCTTCCCCTGCTTTCCCAGTCCCCAGTCCCCAATCCCCAGTCCCCAGTCCCAATCCCCAATCCCCAGTCCCCTCCCTACACTACCTGTGAACTCAAAGCCTCAAACTGTTGCCAACACAGATACATGGCGCGGGGAACATGAAAACATCCCTTCCACTTTCCGCCTTTAAGATTTAATAGCACCTCTCCTTGCCGATTCAGATAACCAAACCATTCACCATATTCTGCATCGGCAAAGTGTGACCAAGTGTAGTCGTGCATTTTTTGATACCATTCCCAACATTCTGCACGACCAGTGAGACGATAACCCATTGCTAACGCCACCAAAGATTCTAAATGCACCCACCAGAGTTTTTGATCCCATTCCAACTGCTGCGGGGGATGACCATCTGCATCCATGAAGTAATACAACCCCTCATATTGACTATCCCAAGCAAAATTGAGGATATTTAACACCACATCAACAGCTTGATTAATAGTTTGGCGATCGCCATTCCGGTTGGCAATATCCATAATGAACCACATGGCTTCAATTCCATGACCAGGATTAATCAACCGCCCATCAAAACAATCAATATGTGAACCATCGGGAGCAACATTTTCATACATTAGTCCCCGTTCCTGGTCAAGA
>NZ_PJIZ01000165.1 GCF_021596505.1 Nostoc sp. CMAA1605
CGACCAAGCAAATGTTTATAATTGAGTTCCGTAAATCGGCTATGAAAGTTATTAGAAAAAAACTTTGACTTGTACAAATCAGACTTTGCTAGCTGTCTTACAAAGTCTTGAACTGTAATATTTCTATTAATCAGCAGTGATTCTAAACTGGTCAAGCGTTCAGATTGTAGTAAATAATCATTACCTAAAACTTGACGATAAATAGCTGCTATTATTTGTTTAATTTCTGCTTGAGTCGCATTAGAACGTAATTCAATCGCCGCAGCGTTACTAAATGCAGAAGTGCCGAGTTTAGATGCTGCTGTCGTAATAGCCATTGCAATATTCTCCTTGTCAAAGGTGCTAGTAGTTAAGAAGCCCGTTTTTAAACTATGGATAAGGTGTGTCAAAAATATCCAAAAATTTTTGTTGAAACTTATTTTATCGATGAATAGATAACAATTTAAAAAGTTTTCTAATGATTAGGAAAAAGCCTTGCGTAATAAATTGAAACGTTATAAATGCTCTCTGTACAAAGATTGTAGGCAATTAAAATTGACCACCAACACAATATGCAGTCAGTATTAAAAACTTTTCCAACTTACCACGCAAATGCTCGACGCTTTTGCAAACTTAACACTCAGTTTTGGTGTAACCAAATTACAGACGGATCAAAATGCTCTGGTAATCTTTTTCATCTCAATCGCATAATTACCAAATTCACTTCTCATCCTAGTTACACAAAACTGCAAAGCTTATGTGGTCAATTAACTCAGCACTCACTGCTGTATTGACGCGGGAAGGTCTTAGCTTAAAGCATTGATAACATAATCAATGTAAGAATTAGCTTCCACAGCAGGATCGCCAGTTAAACCATGATTAGCTTTGATATATTTGAGAGCTTCAATGTACCAACTAGGAGATAGTTCAAAGGTACGGTTGATTTCAGCTAAACCAGCAATCAAATAATCATCGATGGGGCCTGTACCACCTACTACTAATCCGTAAGTGATAATCCGCAAATAATAGCCGATATCACGAACGCACTTGTCTTTCCCAGTTTGGGAAGAAGCATAGTTAGAGCCTGGGGTATTGGTGGTGTAGGGAAACTTTTGGTAAACAGCATTAGCAGCACCTTCAGCCAAGCTAGATGCTTTTTTAGAAAGTGTTTTAGCTGCTTCTAAGCTAACAGATGCTTGACGGAAACGACCGAAAGCAACTTGAATTTCGGTGCTACCTAAAAAACGGCCTTGGGAATCAGCAGCAACAATTGCTTCAGTTAAGGGTGTTTTTGTCATGGCAAGATTTCTCCTAATTTCTTTTAAAAAATTTGTGGGAATAGACTTCTTGCAAAAGTCGCTGTTTGAGTCTGATGAGACTCGGATGCAAGAGGTCTAGTGTGTGCGGTTTTAAGCTACTGCGGCAGCAGCGCGATCAAAATAGGATGCAACTTCAGCAATCAGATTGCTGCAATCACCACGAGTAATCCCGTTGGGGTCGCTAACAATAGCAATAGAAGCTTCTTTTAACTTCTGAATACCAACAGCAACGGAAGCCCCAGGAGTTCCCAAAGCCAAATATGTTTCCCGTAATCCATTGAGGGCGCGGTCATCGAGAACGCTAACATCCCCAGCAAAAATTGCGTAGGTGACATAACGAAGGATGATTTCCAAATCACGCACACAAGCAGCTGCGCGGCGGCTGGTGTAAGCATTTCCACCAGGTGCAATCAGTTGGGGTTGTTCAGCAAACAATGAACGAGCTGCGTTAGCAACAATTGCAGAGGCGTTGCTAGAAATCCGGTTAACAACATCAACGCGCTTGTTACCGTCTTTTACCAAAGCGATGAGAGCATCTAACTGGCCATCGCTTAAATAGTCTCCTCTGGTGTCAGCTTGGGAAACAACTCTGGAAAAAGCATCCTGCACCATAGTTTTAATCTCCTAAATTTTGATTAATGCGGAATTTATTGATTGAGGGTTGCAGTCAGAAATTGAAAACCTGAGCTTTTACTTTTTATCAAACAAATCATTATGTCTAAGTAAGTAATATTTCAATTTCTCAACCACATTAATTTGACGAAAAAGACTAGGCAATTTTTCCAAAATTGGCAGTCTTTCTGTCATTAACAAGAGCAATAAATTCTCTAGTATTTTGAGTTTCTATTGGCTTTGTTTTGTGTTTAACCCTTACAAAATATTTTTATATACTGTTTCGTATAGGATTTTTATTAAGAAATGTTTAGAAAAATTTTAATAGTAGCGAAAAACAAAAACATTATCTATATTTTCAGAATAATAAAATTTTTAATAATCTAAATATATTTGTTAGCAATAAAAATACAAAGACCAAAATGCTTGTACAGCAAGGCATTCAATGAATATTTTATTTAGTCAATGTGCTAAATCGATATAAATTTACTGTCTAATAATGTGCTGAGAAATAATCTTTGATTTTTATAATTAAGAGAAGAAACATATTTTTTTATTCAGAGAATGTATTTGCAAACACTAAAAAAATAGAAAAAAAGCAGTCGTGATTACATTTTTTTCTAAAATATTTACAAACTGTAATAAAAAATATGCCTTGATTAAAAACATAGTAGTAAATATTGAGCTACGTACCATTTCCAAACCGCTATAATATGCGATCGCCGTGAGTAGGTAGGGGAACAGAGGTGACAAACATTCAAATCGCCCAACAAGCTTTTGAAAATTTAGCCACAGGATGGGCAACAGGGGATTTTCAGCCCTTCATTGATATGCTGGCAGATGATGTAGTTTTCTGGCTGCCGGTAGGCAAGCAGCGAGACACAGGCTTTACATACGAAGATAAACAGCAGCTAATTGCCAGACTCCAAGCGCGGACAGTAACAGGCGATCGCCTCATCTTCCATCCCCCTGATCACATCACCAGCAATGAAACTACCGTTACCCTAGAATTTGCCAGTCAAGGGACTATAGGAGAGCAACCCTATCAAAGCCGCAATCTCATTTCCTTCGACATCACAGGGGAGAAAATTTCTGGCATCCGAGAGTATTTTGGCGACATCGATTGATGTTCATTAGGGGTTTAAGGGTTTAAGGGTTTAAGGGTTTAAGGGTGTAGGGGTTTAAGGGTTTAAGGGTTTAAGGGTTTAAGGGTGTAGGGGTGTAAGGGTTTAAGGGTTTAAGGTATTGGGCAGGGATTGAAAAAGAACCCAATACGGTTGTCCCCAGAGGCAGGGCTTTTAACCCAAGAGTTAGGTTGGCGGGGTATAGTTCTTCCCCCTACACCCCTACACCCCTATACCCCTATACCCCTACACCCCTACACCCCTACACCCCTACACCCATCCCAAACGAACTTAGTAATTTGCAAAGTCTGTGCGATCGCTTTGCTCATTGGTGACGCAATCTGAGAAGATCAAATATAGAAATTTAAAATATAGACCTTCTTTTAATCATCTTTAGGAAACACATAAATATATGGCTGATACTCAAGAATCCATGCCCATCGAACAGGCAACCCCTGAAGAACTCACCGAAATTATTTCTGAGTTGGAACAATATCGGGAAAGATTGGTGAATGATACACTATCTATGGCTCAACGCGCCAAAGTGATGAAAGCGCAAGCTATGGCTTATTTAGAGCCGAACTTAGCCCAAATTGATGCC
>NZ_PJIZ01000166.1 GCF_021596505.1 Nostoc sp. CMAA1605
AAGGCTGGCCCTATGACTGTCGCTAGTTGGAAGCTACTACTATTCCAAGTGGCAGCATTGGTATAGGCACTCACTGGTAGTAATTGCCACATCAAGGCATCACTGGCAGGTTTTAAAAATGCTCGCGCCACACCAGTTAAAAGTAAGCACAGGTAAACTAAGGAAACCGCACCTCGACTATAGGAAACAACACCTAAAGCCAAAGAGCAGCATACTAGTAGAATTACTGATAATAAAACAGTGTGCTTGCGATCGCGGCGATCGGCAACGTCTCCAGCAATCAAAGTTAAGACAATCATCGGTAAGACTTGCGCCAATCCTACCCCACCTAACACCATTGCTGAATTAGTGCGTTCGTAAAGTTCCCAGCCAATGGCTACTGTCTGCATTTGTGAGCCTGTAAATAAAAGCACACGTCCTATGGTAAACAGGCGATAATCTCGAAATCTCAAGGCTGCGAAAGGATCGTGTGATGCAACATCAGTCTTAGATACAAGGTTTCGTTTGCTTGAAGACATCGGCAAAATTCAAAATTAGTCAATAGTTAATAGTCAATAGTCAACGGAGTTTGTAACTACATTGCCACCCGTGGATAAAGTTTGGCGCAGATGATAGTTAAGGTAATTAATGTAAATAAGAGGATAGTAAAGTCTGTACCAAAACCGTAAAGACTTGAGCCGTGGACTAACATCGTATCCCGCAAGGCATCAACTTCATAAGTCAAAGGATTGATGTGGGAGATAAATTTTAACCAGTTGGGCATGAGTGATACAGGATAAATGGCGTTACTAGCAAAAAACAAGGGCATGGTTAATAACTGCCCAATCCCTGTAAATCTTTCTCTAGTTTTCACTAAACAACCAATAATCAGTGAAAATACACAAAAGCTCGCAGCTCCTAAAAATACAATCAACAATACTTTGATAAAAGCTAGGGGATGCAAATTTAGTTGTACACCCAGGAAGATAGCTAGCCCATAAATAAAAATAACCTGGGAAAAGCAGCGTATACTAGCAGCGATCGCTTTACCTAAAACCATTGCTGCACGGGGTATGGGACTAGTTAAAAGTTTCTGTAAAATCCCTAAATCCCGTTCCCAAATCAGAGTCATACCTCCTGTAAAAATAGCTACAAAAAGCACGCTCTGTGCCAGAATTCCTGGTGTGATGAATTCTAGGTAGGGTAGATTGCCGGTGGGAATAACACGAGTACGATTGAATACCTGCCCAAAAATCAATAGCCACAAAGCAGGCTGTACAGCCCGAATGACTAAATCACTGGGGTCATGTCTGAGTTTCCGGACTTCCAGTTCTGTCACTACCAGGGTTTTACTGAATAGCCTGTTGATAGTCACAAACAGATTTTTGGGGTGAGTAAATCTTGTTTTAGCCCAATCTCTGGCTATTACGTCTGGTTCTGGCGATTTCACGGTAGCTCACTCCTGATACTAATTGATTACCTGCGTAGTGAATAAACACGTCATCTAAAGTTGCGTCTGGTTTACCGATGGCGGCTTTTAATTCTGTGGGTGAACCAGTGACAATCTCTTTACCCCGGTTCATAATGACGACGCGATGACATAAACTGTCAGCTTCTTCGAGAAAGTGAGTAGTTAAAAATATGGTTGTACCGTAGTCAGTGCGTAGTTGTTCGACTAATTCCCAAACTTGAGTACGCGCCACAGGATCTAGTCCAACTGTTGGCTCATCTAAAAACAAAATTGGCGGCCGATGTAATATGGCTTGGGCTATTTCTAATTTGCGAATCATCCCGCCAGAATAGTTTCTCACTAAGCGATGGGCTGCTTCTTGTAAATCCATGAATTCTAAAACTTCGTGAATGCGCTGTCGTCTTCGTTGGGCGGGAATGTCATACAGTTTGGCAAATATCAACAGATTCTCATAAGCTGTGAGACTACCATCAGCTGATAATGCTTGCGGTACGTAACCAATTACTCTTCTAACTTCATTCGGTTGTTGACTTACATCGTACCCCGCCAGGGTAGCGCGTCCTGCACTCGGTGGTAATAAAGTCGTCAACATTTTAATGACTGTACTTTTTCCTGCACCATTTGGCCCCAGCAAGCCGAAGACTTCACCAGAAGCTACAGAAATATTCAGAGTGTCAACGGCCGTAAATTGAGCAAAGCGGCGTGTCAGTTCTTGGGTGGCTAAAATGACTTGATTGGCAGGTTTAGCTGATATTGCAGGCCAATCGTCTATTCTTCCTGTTAGTTTTGTCACAAGTAGAATCCACTTCTGCGGTATATTTAGATATTCTAAATATTAGCTTGACATATATTCTCAGAAAGTCAAGTATCTGGAATAATTCTGACTTTTCACGGGAGATAGAAATGCTACTGTTCCCTCATTGGAATTGGTATTACAGCCCAAAACCAAGGTTTTTGGAACACAAAGTCAAAAACCCACACTTGTCAGGATGGGTTAGGTGAGATTTGAATTTACTGACAGTCATACCAATTCGCAATTCGCAATGGACTTCGTCCCGCTTCGCTAACGCAATGGACTAACGTCCCGCTACGCTAACGCAATTAAAAAACTTAGATGCAGCAAAGCTTTTAGGGTTTACGTCTGTATCAAGGTTTTCGTGAATTGGTATCACAGCAGAATAATTTTCCAATACCCCTAAATAATTTAACCGAGTCCCATACCGTCGTTTTCAGACACTAATAATCTCCCTTCACCTTCATAAACCCAAACATAACCTTCGCCGCCACCTTTACCAAAATGTCCTAATTTGCGATAGTCTTCTTGAATTCCACTAGTGAATCCTTTGACGAAATCATAGTCAGCAATCACAGTTTCGCCTCTATGAATCTCAATAATCTTAGTAGTTGCACTTGTTCCTGTGACGACTCTAGCGTGCTGACCATTTAAAGCTTTAATGGCAATTCTCCATCGCCCATCACTAGAACCAGCCATTTGGCGAAACTTTAATTTTTTAGTTCCTAAAATCACGTTATCAGAACAAAATTGGAATATGCCATCATCAAATTCCCACTGTTCTTGTTCTGATATATCAATTGCTGTGTAATGTAAAAATTGACCTTTACCTCTAGGTTCAAGGTAGACATTACCACTACCTTTATAGACGGGAGCATTGTAATCAACCTCCGTCATTAAAGACACCCAAACATCCCTCAAACGATTATCAGTCTTGTACACACCATGTGTGAGTTTACCAACACATCTGTGTAAAGCACCTTTTTGAATTACTACCCCAGAATTTTCCAGTCTGATTTCAACTTGCTGTACAAAAGGAATATTTTTAGTAGGATGATAGAATTTATTGGTCTCTTTATTAATATTATTTTGCAAGTACCATAAATCCGTCGGTTCTAAAATCTTGACTTCATATTGCATAGTTTTATCTTGCTCAAATTGCAGATGCTGTACTAGATTGTTTAAAATTTGAAATCACGTTTGAAGATTGTTGGTAAAATCTATTAAAGTTTTCTTCCTCCTATCTGCTGAAAGTTTTCCCTCCAACATATACCTCAAGCTGGATTATAAAATCTCAGTAACTACATTTAAATAAATATACGGAGAGAAAAATATCCTAGCAATAATATGGAAGTATTTGTCCGACAAATTTATATATTTAGTGAGAAATTGACTAAAATTAAAACACTGAGATAATTGTTAATTAATTACTACTAATAAGAAACAATGCGGTTTAATGACTGGGCAACTAGGGTGATATTAATTTCTCTAGTGTTAATAGCTTTGAGCGTCACTATATTAATTGGGGAAGCCAGAAAACTCAAAACTGAAAGCACAGCATCACCACCGGATGCGATCGCCTGGAGTCAATACCCTCCAGCCAAGTTACAATCTCATCCCATACCCGTAGCAAAATCGCAAAATCTGCTCCAATCTCCTACAAAACCTCAACAAAGTCCACCTAAATACGCAACTACAGTCGCTTTTGCCAAATACAAACCCAGATATCTCGTTGCAGCCGTAGATCCTAGTAACTATGGCGTAAGATACACTACAGATATCAATGGCGTACCAGTCAACAATCAACCGATCATCGTTATTCATGAAACGAGTAATAGTGCATCTAGTGCGGTGAATTTCTTCCAAACACCCCATGAGGATGAAAACGTGCAAGCGAGTTATCATGCGATCGTCGCCTTAGATGGGACTGTGATTTATCTTGTACCGCCTGAATATCGGGCTTTTGGTGCAGGTAACTCTGTGTTTGTGGGTGCAGATGGGGAAGAGACTGTGCAAACTAACGCCAATTTACCCCCCTCCGTCAATAATTTTGCTTACCATGTTTCCTTAGAAACACCCCCAGACGGACGCGGAAACAATTTTTTAACAGCCCATAGTGGTTACACAGATGCCCAATATCATGCTTTAGCTTGGTTAATCGCTCAAAGTCAAGTTCCAGGCGATCGCATTACCACCCACAAAGGCGTAGACCGTTCAGGACAACGAGTTGACCCCTTAAGCTTTGACTTTGATAAGTTTATGACTTTACTAGATACCTATCGTCAAGTAAGCCCAGTTTATCGGACAAAGAATGAAACTAGTGATCACCCCACGTAATTTACTCTTGTTCTATCTCAGATGCAGATAAGCCTGTCAACTTAACTACCTGTTCTAGCGTCATTCCCGTTTCTAGTAAGTTACGTGCAGTTTGTCGTAACTGTGATTGAGCATTGTCTGCGCGTTGGCGTTCTTTTTCTTCAGGGGTTGGAAGTAATTCGCCTGCTAAGTTTGCCCAACGTAACCAAGTTGCTTCAATTCCTTTATAATTTCCTTGCCAAAGTTGTAATCCTAACTGTAAAGATTGACTCACTAACTGATTTTGATTATTGGGGTTGATGGATAGATAAACGCCTTTTTGTAAGGAAAACCCCGCTAAATCATCAGAATTAAACGGGTCATACCAGAAATATTCCGATACACGCATTTGATTTTGATAAATCAGCATTTTCTCATTTTTATCTGTTGAGGCTGTGCTTGGTGAGAGTAACTCAATCACTACATCCGGTGCTTTCCCCTCTTCCCAAACTACCCAACTGCGTCGTTCTCCCTTGGGTACTCCCAGCACAATAAAAAAATCTGGCCCTTTAAAATCTTTGTTGCGTACCTGCGCCAGACTGTAATAAACAAACATATTACCGCCGACAAACCCATCCTCCCGTTGTTCTAACCAAGGGATTAAAGCATCAATTAACAAGTCCATTTGGGCTTTGTGGCGCGCGCTTTCCATTGGTACACCGTCATCATAGGGTAATTCTAGTTGAGTGGGTGGGAGTTGAATATCTGGTGCAGCTAGGGTAGTTTCTGACATAGCTTTTCACCTATAAAGTGCTGAAGTGCGATCGCGGTTATTTCTTATGTTAATTAAAAGGCCAGTCAGTAAAAAGAAAAGAGTTTTTACCTTTTGCCTTTTGCCTTTTGACTGTTACCTTTTAATTACCCTATTCGCTGATTGTCTTAGTAAAACTATAGATTTTCTGTGTCTCCAAGCGATCGCCCACTGTAGATGGTAAGTTTCCATCTGGTATTGCTTGTCTATCTAGCTGGATTTGCAAGTTAGTTAAGGGATCACTACCACTAGAAATCAAAAATTCTAGCTTTTGAACATAAGGTATGGCGGCTAAGTTATCCAGAATTTGCGAAATGGCTTGTAGATAGGGATGACCAGCTTGTTGATACCAGTCGCTAGCTGCGACTGTTGGTTGGTCAAAACCCAAATGTACCGTTAATGATGGTTCGTCGAATAATGCGATCGCTAACGGACGGGCTTCTTCCTGCAACAATAAATCATAGCCTCTGACTAAATGCCGTAATTTTTCTAGGCGTTCGTAGCGTTTTGTTACCAACTGCGGGTCATCTTGCCAATGAATTGCTACTGTCACCAAATAGGTCTGTAACAGCATATGACCCAGTTTTTTCGCTTTAGTCGCCAAGTAATACGAATTGTAATCGTTACTTTCAATTAACAATGGCACGCGATCTACAACTTCTAAGCCATAACCTTTCACCCCAGCAATTTTACGGGGATTATTGGTAATCAGACGAATCTTTTTCACACCCAAATCCATCAGCATTTGCGCCCCCATTCCATAGTCACGCAAATCGGCGGGGAATCCTAGACGCTCATTTGCTTCGACGGTATCCAGTCCCATATCCTGTAAGGAGTAGGCTTTGAGCTTGTTAATCAAGCCAATTCCGCGTCCTTCTTGGCGCAGGTACACCACCACACCTTGACCTGCTTTTTCAATCATGTTCAAAGCGGCTTGTAACTGCATCCGACAATCACAACGCAAAGAACCCAACGCGTCACCCGTGAGACATTCAGAGTGCATCCGCACCATTACAGGCTCATCTTGAAAGTTAGCGGGATCGCCTTTGACAATGGCAACGTGTTCTGTGTTATCCAAAGTGTGGCGATAGGCGTAAATATCAAACTGACCGAATTGACTAGGTAGGCGAGTCACCACTTCGCGGTATACCAAGCGATCGTGTTTGAGGCGATAACTAATTAAATCGGCAATGCTAATAATTTTCAGGTTATGGTGTTGGGCGTATTCGATCAACTGCTGTAACCTAGCCATTGAACCATCGGGGTTTTGAATCTCGCAAATTACCCCTGCTGGATATAATCCGGCTAATCGTGCCAAATCCACAGCCGCCTCCGTATGTCCGGCACGCTTGAGAACACCGCCAGCCCTCGCCCTTAAGGGGAAAATATGCCCAGGACGACGTAAATCTGAAGGTTTGGTGGCTGGGTTCAGAGTCACCTGGATGGTACGGGCGCGATCGTCGGCAGAAATTCCAGTAGATACACCTAAATGGGGACTAGCATCGATACTGACGGTAAAAGCCGTTTGGTTAGGGTCTGTGATGTTTGTCACCATTAATGGTAAATCCAGTTCATCCAGGCGATCGCCTGTCATGGCCAAGCAAATTAACCCTCTGGCTTCCACCGCCATAAAATTAATCATGTCAGGGGTGGCAAATTGCGCCGCACAAATTAAATCGCCTTCATTTTCTCGATTTTCATCATCTACCACGACAATGGCGCGGCCAGCCTTGAGGTCTGTCAAGGCAGCATCAATAGAATCAAACATAAAAAAGAGTTGGAAATAGGGTGAGGGAGTTAGTCTAGGTTTGTCAAAATTGGCTGCGAATACCCACTTTTTAGGGTTTAGACAGAGATATTAATTTATAGATACTTAGGTCTTCTGCCTGCTTCCCGTTGCTTGAGGTGGGGAATAAATCAGGAGTGATATTCGATCTGAAGTTGTACACAGTGTTAACTTGTAATAGTAAATTTTTTTAATAATTTCTTATTGTAGATTGTAGCTCCTTTGTGCAGCAGAGATATAAACTAGCAATGTTTCGTTGACATAGGGAAAATTTTTGCCTTGGGTAAAAATGTAGAAGCTGACGACGTATTACTACTGTTTAGTCTGTTAATTGGGAATTTTTTAGGTTCACCTTCCCGGAGGGAATTTTAACTTGCTTATGTACTTGTTTTATATGGTATTTTGTCAGGTTCGCCTCTGGTAGCTAGTAGTTCATTGATAACGACAGATTAACCAAAAGCGAATAAGGATTTGAGATCATGGGTAATTTCAGACGCGTACCCGTTGGCATTGTTGGCGCGTCAGGTTATGGCGGAGTACAACTAGTACGGTTACTAATGGAGCATCCAGAGGTAGAACTAGTTTATTTAGGTGAAGAAAATAGTACAGGTAAAGCTTTTACGTCTGTTTACCCCCATCTGACTAATATGGTGAAATTGCCCCTAGAGGCAATAGATCCAGAAGTCATTGCCCGACGCTGTGAGGTAATATTCCTTGCACTACCAAATGGTTTAGCTTGCCAGTTGACACCAGCATTAATAGAGAAAGGGTGTAAAGTTCTGGATTTGAGTGCAGATTATCGATTCAAGAACTTGGCAACCTATACCAGTTGGTATGGTAACGATCGCAGCGACCATCATACAGCAAATAATGCCGTGTATGGTTTACCAGAACTTTATCGCGATCGCATTGCCGATGCCCAGCTTGTTGGGTGTCCTGGTGCTTACCCCACAGCTAGTCTTTTAGCACTTCTGCCCCTATTTAAACAGGGTTTAATTGTTCCTGAAACTGCCATTATTGACGCTAAATCCGGCGCATCAAGTGCAGGTCGGGAAGCCAAAACACACCTGTTGTTAGCAGAAGCCGATAATTCTCTATCTGCCTATAGCGTTGCCCGTCACCGTCATACTCCAGAAATTGAGCAAATTTGTAGCGAACTAGCAGGACATGAAGTGACAGTACAGTTTACTCCCCACCTTGTACCGATGGTGCGGGGAATGTTAGCAACAGTATACGCCACACTCCGCGATCCTGGTTTGGTGGGTGATGACTTAACTACAATTTATAAAGCTTTTTACCGTAATTCTCCTTGGGTAAAAATTTGTGAAACAGGCATTTATCCCCAAACCAAGTGGGCAAGCGGAAGTAATGTTTGTTATATCAGCATAGAAGTTGACCCGCGTACTGGACGAGTGATTGTTATGTCAGTCATTGACAACTTAATCAAAGGCCATGCGGGTCAAGCAATTCAGTGTCTCAACATCATGATGGGTTGGGATGAGACATTGGGTTTACCCAAATTGGGGTTTTATCCGTGAATGGGGCATTGGGCATGGGGCATGGGGCATGGGGCATTGGAAGATAAATCTCCCTTGCCTCCCTTGTCTCCCTTGTCTTCCTATTCCCCAGTCCCCAGTCCCCAATCCCTACTTCGGCCCCAAACCAACAGCCCCAGCATACACGGCGCGATCGCCTAGTTCATCTTCAATGCGGAGTAGGCGGTTATATTTGGCTACCCTTTCACTACGACACAGTGAACCGGTCTTAATTTGACCTGCGCGAGTGGCAACGGCTAAATCAGCAATTGTGGTATCTTCGGTTTCACCAGAACGATGGCTAATGACTGACCGGAAACCGTTCCGAGTCCCTAAGTCAATGGTTTCCAAAGTCTCAGTCAAAGAACCAATTTGATTGAGTTTAATCAAAATGGCATTCCCGGCTTTTTCTTGGATACCTGTTTGTAGACGGGTAGCGTTGGTCACAAACAAGTCATCCCCGACTAACTGCACTTTAGAACCAATCTTTTGGGTGAGTAGTTGCCAATGTTTCCAGTCTTCT
>NZ_PJIZ01000167.1 GCF_021596505.1 Nostoc sp. CMAA1605
AGCGGATTGCAGTATATTGAACAACATCTAAAACAGCAATCTCTCCACAACAAGGTTACTTTAAAACAAAGTGCAGCTAACCAGTTTGATGGCATTGAACCCAATGCTTATGACTTAGTAATCATTAATTCAGTAATTCAGTATTTCCCTTCTTTAGATTACTTGTTGTCAGTAATTGAAGGGGCGATCAAAACTGTCAATAATCAGGGAAAAATCTTTATTGGCGATGTCCGAAATCTGCATTTACTAGAGGCTTTTCACACCGCAGCCGAATTTTATCGCGCCCCTGATGACTTATCAATTCGGGACTTGCGCCAACAAATTCAAAAAAGCATCCGCACCGAAGAAGAATTACTGATTGATCCTGATTTCTTTATCGCCCTTAAACAAAAATTTCCCCGGATCAGTCATGTGAAAATTCAATTAAAACGGGGTTACAGTCATACAGAAATGAGTCGTTTTCGTTATGATGTTGTTTTGTATTTAGATCAAACAAAAACTCCCGTTGTAGAACCTCAATGTTTAGATTGGCAAGAACAGGAATTAAATCTAGAAACAATCGAGAGAATTTTAAAAACAGAGCAACCAGATGTATTCAGCATTAAAGATATTCCCAATGCTAGGCTAACTTCAGAAATGGTGTTGTTAGAAAAAATTGCTCAGATATATGGTAATGTTTCCGATTTAAAGACTGTAATTGACCAAATTAAACCAGGCTTAGAACTGGAAGAATTTCTAGCTTTAACGCGAGATTTACCCTACACGCCTTTTATTCAATATAGTGCCACCAGTTTTGCCTATTATGATGTTATTTTCCAAAAGAATATTCCTGGAAAAGAGCAAATACCAAGATTTAACCAAAGTAAAAATTGGCGATTGAAACCTTGGCAACATTACGCCAATCAACCGTTACAATATCGCACCAATCAAGTTGAGCCAGAATTACTAGAAGAATGGCGAGATTTTCTAGGAACAAATCTCCCTGACTATATGATTCCTAGTCATTTTGTTGTTTTAGAAAAACTACCACTCACACCAAATGGCAAAGTAGATCGTAAAGCGTTACCCGCACCAGGTAAAACAGTCGTAGCTACAGACATTGAATTACCTGTAACAGAAACAGAAAAATTACTGGCTCAACTATGGGTAAAACTGCTGAAATATGAAGTCATAGCCCGACAAGATAATTTCTTTAACTTAGGCGGACATTCATTACTGGCTACCCAACTGAGCTATCGCATCCGCGACACTTTCAATATAGAACTGCCACTGCGTCAAGTCTTTGAGACTCCCAACCTGATTGACTTGGCAAATTATATAGACAGCTGCCTCTGGCTGAACTCTGCCACAGCAGATATAGAAGCTTTAAATTCAGACGAAGAGGAAATCGAACTATGACTATGACACAAAATCAGCAAGTAGTTTCTTTAATGCTTCGTTTGCAGAATCTGGGCTGTCGAATTTGGGCTGAAGATGATAAGTTACGGATTCGTACTAGCAAAAATGCCCTGACGGCGGAACTCAAGCAGGAAATTCAAAACCACAAAGCCGAGATTCTCAGCTTCTTGAAAGCTGCTAAAACGCAAGTTGTTTCAACAGCAGAAATTCCGGTTTTAAGTCCCGACTCTCCCAAACTGCTTTCCTTTGCTCAACAACGCCTCTGGCTATTGGCGCAACTCCAAGGATCATCAGCAGCTTACAATATGCCGATCGCTCTCCAATTAAACGGCAAACTAGATATTGATGCCCTGCGCTCTAGTCTGGCTTATCTGCTCAATCGCCATGAGAGTCTGAGGATGTATTTTCCTACGGTGGCAGGAGAACCCCAAATTGCCATCCTCGATTTAGACGAAATCACAGTTTTAACAGTACAAGATTGCCGGAAATTAGGGACTGGGGACTTAGATTCCCCATGCTCCATGCCCAATGCCCCATGCCCAAATATTCAAAATTTAATCGACGCTCATGCACAAGAACCCTTTGATTTAAATACTGGCACTTTATTTAAAGCCAAACTGTTGCAGCTGCAAGAGCAAAAATCTGTCTTGGCGATCAATATGCACCACATTATCAGTGATGGTTGGTCAATGGGTGTATTTGTGCGGGAGTTACGGCAAGCTTATACTGCTTATTCTCAAGGTCAGACCCCAAATCTTGCGCCTTTGTCGATTCAATACAGTGATTATGCAACTTGGCAACGCAACTGGTTACAAGGAGAGGTATTAGAAAAGCAGATTAATTACTGGAAACATCAACTAGCTGATGCTTCCCCGTTACTGGAATTACCTACTGATTATCCCCGTCCAGCACAGCAAAGTTACAGAGGCGATCGCTATGTCTATTCTCTCTCTCCAGAATTAACTGCGGCTGTGAACGCTTTTAGCCAACAACAAGGCGTGAGTCTATACATGACTTTGTTGGCTACGTTGAGTATCTTACTATCTCGTTACAGTCGGCAGGAAGACTTATGTATTGGTTCTCCCATTGCTAACCGCACCCATAGCCAAACTGAAGGGTTAATTGGCTTTTTTGTCAATACTTTGGTAATGCGTCAGCAAGTCAAACCAGAGCAAAATTTTATTGAGTTATTGCAACAAACTCGCCAAATCTGTTTAGATGCTTATGCTCATCAAGACGTTCCCTTTGAGGTGCTAGTAGAAAAGTTAAGACCAGAACGCAGTATGAGCTATAACCCATTATTCCAGGTAATGTTGGCTCTAGAAAATAATCAAAGTCCAGATTTTGATTTCTCAGGGTTAGACATTGAATGGCTCGGAGTCAAGGGTGCGATCGCCAAGTTCGACTTAACTCTGTTGGTAACTGAATCTGACAACCAGTTAAACTGCACTTGGGAATACGCTACAGACCTGTTTGCCAGGGCTACTATCCAACGGATGGCGGAACAGTTTGTAGTGCTGCTCAAGGGCATTATTGATCATCCGCACCAATCAATTCATACTTTGCCTTTGATGACAGCAGCAGAATTGCTACAACTGCAACGCTGGAATCAAACTCAAACTGATTATCCTCAAGATAAAACTTTAGTTGACTTATTTGAACAACAGGTTGAAAAAAATCCTGATCATACTGCTGTAGTTTTTGCAGCCCAAAGCCTGACTTATCAACAACTAAATCAAAAAGCTAACCAACTAGCTCATTATTTAATTCAAAATTACCAAATTCAGCCAGATACATTAATTGGTATTAGTGTTGAACGCTCCTTAGAAATGATTATTGGGTTACTGGGTATCCTCAAAGCCGGCGCGGCTTATGTACCGATTGACCCTAATTATCCCCCAGAAAGAATTCAATTCATGTTAGAAGATTCTGGGATATCTATATTGTTAAGTCAAAGCTTCTTATTAAATCAATTACCTATCAATGAACTGGCCAACTCACTGCCAGTAATTGATTTAGATGCCGAAGATTTTGCTGAAGCATCAACAGCAAATCCCACTCCTCAAAGTAAGCCTGAGAATTTAGCTTATGTTATCTACACCTCTGGTTCTACTGGCAAACCAAAGGGTGTAATGATTGAGCATCGTGGACTGCTAAATCTCACTTTGACAGTTGCTGAGGTGTTGCAAATTCAACCCCAAAGCCGTGTGCTGCAATTTGCCTCTTTCAGCTTTGATGCTTCCATTTGGGAAATAGCACCCACCTTGAGTGCAGGTGCTTGTCTATACCTAGCGCAAAAGGAAACCTTATTACCTGGCGTAGACTTAGTGAGCTTTTTAG
>NZ_PJIZ01000168.1 GCF_021596505.1 Nostoc sp. CMAA1605
TCGAGTCGGCCCACCATGTGCTGCTGCCGCGCACGCCCTGGGTGGCGCTCTTCACGGTCAGCGGCGGCCTGCTGGAGCACGGCCACCGCGCCATGCCGATGGCGCCGCTCACGCTCGCCTGGTGCGAGAACCCGGTGGCGCAGAGCTGCGTGTTCACGGGTGAAGGCAACGCCTGGTGGCTGACCTGGAGCGACGAAGGGTGACGGCATGAAGCTCTGGCGCGGCGGCCGGCTGGCCACCCTGGCGGGTGAGCGCGGCTGGGGGCTGATCGAGGACGGTGCGCTGTTGGTCGACGACGGCGGGCGCATCGCCTGGGTCGGGGCGCAGGCCGATGCGCCGGCGGCCGACGTCGTGGTCGAGCTGCACGGCGCGCTCGTCACGCCGGGGCTGGTGGACTGCCACACGCACCTCGTCTACGGCGGCAACCGTGCGAACGAGTTCGAGCAACGTCTGCACGGCGTGAGCTACGCCGACATCGCTCGCGCGGGCGGCGGCATCAAGTCCACCGTGGTCGCCACCCGGGCCGCGACCGAGGGCGAGTTGCTGGCCGCTGCGCAGCGCCGCGCGCGGGCCCTGATCGACGAGGGCGTGACCACCGTCGAGGTCAAGTCCGGGTACGGGCTTGACGCCGCGACCGAGGCCCGCATGCTGCGTGTGGCGCGGCAACTGGCCGCCCTGGGCGTGGACGTCCGCACGACCTACCTCGCCGCGCACGCGCTGCCGCCCGAGTGCACCGACGCGGAGGCCTACATCGACGACGTCTGCGCCTGGCTGCCCGAGCTGCATGCCGCCGGCCTGGTGGACGCGGTCGATGCCTTCTGCGAGCACATCGCCTTCAGCCCGGCGCAGGTGGCGCGCGTGTTCGACGCGGCCCAGGCCTTGGGGCTGCCGGTCAAGCTGCATGCCGAGCAGTTGAGCGACCAGGGCGGCGCGCAGCTGGCAGCCCGCTACCGCGCGCTGAGCGCCGATCACCTCGAATACCTCAGCCCGGATGGCGTGCGAGCCATGGCCGAGGCGGGCACGGTGGCGGTGCTGCTGCCGGGCGCGTTCTATGCGTTGCGCGAAACCCGCCTGCCCCCGATTGCCGCGCTGCGCGAGGCGGGTGTGCCGATCGCCCTCGCCACCGACCACAACCCGGGCAGCTCGCCCACGCTGTCGCCCTTGCTGATGCTGAACATGGCCTGCGTGCTGTTCGGCCTGACGCCCGAGGAGGCGCTGCGCGGCCTGACCGTGAACGGCGCCCGCGCGCTGGGCTTGCCGGACCGCGGCCAGCTGGTGCCCGGTCAGCGCGCCGACTTCTGCATCTGGCAGGCTGGACACCCGCGCGAGCTGGCTGCATGCTTCGGCCATAACCCGCTGATAGAACGGGTGTGCCAGGCCACACAGGGAGAACCATGAGCGTCTATCGCCTGCGGCAGGGCCATGTGCCGCTGCTGATCAGCCTGCCGCATGTCGGCACCGAGATCCCGCCCGAGCTGCACGACCGCTTCGTGCCCCGGGCCCTGGCCAGCGAGGACACAGACTGGCACCTGGAGCGCCTGTACGCGCCACTGGCCGAGAAGCTGGGTGCCAGCCTCATCGTGCCGCGCTACAGCCGCTACGTGATCGACCTGAACCGCCCGCCGGACGACGCGCCGCTCTACCCGGGCGCCACAGGCGGCACCGGGCTCGTGCCCACCCACTTCTTCACGAGCGAGCCGCTCTACGTCGACGGCCGAGAGCCGGACGCCATCGAGATCGCCGCGCGCCGCGAGGTGTACTGGCGCCCGTACCACGAGGCGCTGGAGGCGGAGCTGACGCGGCTGCGCGACCGGCACGGCCGCGGCCTGCTGTTCGACGGCCACAGCATCCGCTCCCGCCTGCCCTGGCTGTTCGACGGCGAGCTGCCGGCGCTGAACCTCGGCACGGCCGACGGCGATGCCTGCGACCCTGGCATCACGGCCCGTCTCGGGGGTGCGCTGGCCGGGCAGGCCCGCTACACCCAGGTCGTCAACGGCCGCTTCAAGGGCGGCTACATCACCCGCCACTACGGCCGGCCCGGTGACGGCCTGCATGCGGTGCAGCTGGAGATGTGCCAGCGCTGCTACATGGACGAATCGGCCGACCCGGCGGGCGCCTACGACGATGCGCTGGCCGCGCAGGTCGCGCCCGTCATCGAGCAGCTGCTGCGGGAGATGCTGGCATGGCATCCCTGAAGCGATTGCATGCGGCCCTGGCCTGGGTCGATGGCCGGTGGCAGCGCGACGTGCTGCTGACGGTGGACGCCAGCGGCCACTGGAGCGAGATCACCGTCAACCAGCCCGCGCCGCCCGACGCCGAGCCGCTGGCGGGGCCGGTCAT
>NZ_PJIZ01000169.1 GCF_021596505.1 Nostoc sp. CMAA1605
GGAAGGTAAAGGAGGCAATTACGCCCCTACGCCCTATCGGCTGTCGACACCGGCCTGGGCACCGGCGATGCCGATCCCTCAGCGAAATCCGCTAACGGTGGAAGGGGTGGAGCTGGGCCGGGCCCTCTTCCACGACACGCGGCTTTCCGGCTCGGGCAAGGTGAGCTGCGCCGGGTGCCACCAACCCAAGAATGCCTTCGCCCGGCACGATCCGCCTCACCCCGGTATGCGCAACACCCCCAGCCTGCTGAACATCGGCTGGCATCCGCGTCTGTTTTGGGACGGAGGGGTGTCGGATCTGGAAAGCGTGTCGCTGGCTCCGCTGCACAGTGCCGCCGAGATGGGTGGCAATCTGGTGGATGTCCGCACCCTGCTGCGCACCGACGGCCACTACCGCCGCCTGCTGCGCAAGGCCTTCGGCACCGATTCGGCTCAAAGCTGGCAGATTTTGCAGGCCTTGGCCCAGTATCAGCGCACACTCGTTACCAAAGGCGCACGGGTAGACAAGCCCGACTGGATGCCCACCGAGCAAGAGGCGCTGGGCCAACTGCTCTTCGGCGAAAGCTGCGCCCGCTGTCACACGCCGCCCTTCTACACCGATTTCGCCTACCATGCCGTATACCGCGTGCCTGCCCAGCCCCTCTGGCCTATCCGTAGCCTGGAGAACGGGCGGTACCGCATCACACAGCAACCGGCCGACCTGGGAGCCTACAAGACACCTTCGCTTCGAAATGCGATGCGGACCGCACCCTTCATGCACGACGGCAGCCTGACCCGGCTGGAAGACTGCCTCGGGCACGGAACCGTATCGGTGCAGGCCTTGTCTGAGAAATACGGGGCGGATACCAACGCAATCCGAGCCGCGTTTGTCAAGTATCTGGAAGCTCTGACGGATACCGTACCCTCGCGCTGATGAAACGCCTTGCCCTAGCCTTGCCGATCCTGGCTCTGATGGCTGTAAAATGCCATCATGAGGGCGACCCGACGGTGCCAAAGGCTACGGCTTATGCATGGACGGCACCGAGCTATTACGGTACCCGCGCAGACTCTCTGGAAGCCCCCCTTACGGTAGAAGGTGTTGCCCTGGGCAAGCGTCTCTTCAGCGACAGCAGCCTTTCGGCAGATGGGAGAATCTCCTGCCGGTCGTGCCACCGCCCTGAAAATGCGTTCGGTGATCCGCGCGTCGTCAGCACCGGCATCTACGGACGCTTAGGTACCCGCAATGCTTCTACGTTGGTTAATCTGGCCTATCAGACGCATTTCTTCTGGGACGGCCGGGCGCGCAACATCGAGGAGCTGCTGATACAGCCCATGACCCGAACCGACGAAATGGGCCTGACCGAGCCGCAGATCACCGAGAAGCTGCAGCAGGAACCCTACCTGACTTTGTTCGCCAAGGCCTTCGAGGGGGCCAGGCCTACGTCGCAACTGGCCCGCCGGGCGATCTCGATGTATGTGCGGACCCTGGTATCGGCAAGTTCCAAATACGACCGCTGGAAGCAGGGCAGCTACACCATGACCGACCAGGAACTGCGGGGCATGACGCTGTTCTTCACCCACCCCGTACCCGAAAACCGCACCCGGGGCGCCAACTGCGGTGACTGCCATGGCACCATCTCTACGGCAGGAAACCCGTATCAACTGCTGGGATTCAAGAACAACGGGCTCGACATCAACGCCGCCGACGATGTAGGCCTACAAGCCATAACCGGCAATGCTGAAGACAAGGGCAAATTCAAGGTGCCCAGCCTGCGGAACATAGCTCTGACGGCCCCCTACATGCATGACGGACGCTTCAAGACGCTGGAAGAAGTGCTGGACCACTACAACGACCCTGCCCTGTTTTCGAAGCCGAATGTGGACATCCTCATCCAGCTGGGGACGAACAGCCGCTTCGGAGGCAGCCTGGGGCTCACAGACCAAGAGAAGGCCGATGTGATCGCCTTCCTGCACACCCTCACTGACACCACCTATCTACAGCCATGAAGAACCTGCTATTCATCCTTCCACTTCTGATCCTCCTGAGTGCCTGCCATAAAGACAAGGCTTCCGCCCCACGCGGGCGGTGCAGGCCCGATATGTCTATACCGGAGCCTCGGACAGCCCGGCAGCCTCCGATGGTCTGATCCGTGTAGGCTCCGACAATACCGTGCTGAAGCTTTCCCGGGCGGATCTGTACCTCTCGAACGTGAAGCTTGTGCGCGAGGACGGATCGGTATGGAGCGAGCCAGAGAGCTACCATCTCCTACGCCTGCCTACGGCGGCAGCCGGCAGAGGGAGTCTGACGTTGAAAGACGTTCCTTATGGCACGTATACCGGCATCACCTTCTCCTTCGGCGTGGATGAGGCCCATAACCATT
>NZ_PJIZ01000170.1 GCF_021596505.1 Nostoc sp. CMAA1605
GCATCTTGGATTTGGCTGATCGGATTGTTCATGTGGAAGATGGCAAACTCGGTTTAGCGTTAAACCAAGAACTGTCTTTGATGTTACCTGGTTTTGATGAAGCCTTACTAGAAAAAAGCCAATACTAAACCAACTGTGTTGACTTACGCATCCGAGGAAATTATTGTTCGCCAGGGAGAACCAGCCACGAAATTTTATATTCTGCTAGAAGGAGATGTGGAAGTTTTCCAAGATTTCCCCGATCAGCCGACTCGCCTATTAAATCGGCTGAGTCGCGGAGATTATTTGGGGAAGTTGGTTTACTGCGGGGTGGAAAGCGTACAGCTACAGTGCGTGTTACCAAAAACTCAGAAGTGAAAGTGATGGTGATTGAGGAAGAATTATTTCAGTTGTTTGTGAATAACTCAGAGTTGACTAGTAATGATGTCGTGCGTCGTTTGCATCAACGGGTAATGACAAGTCATCTATCCAAAGCTTTACCCAATGTCGATCCATCAGAAATTGTGGCGATCGCTTCTCAATCTAAGGGAAGTCAATACAAAGCCAATTCCATTATTGTTCAACAAGGTGAATTTGGCGATCGCGTCTACTTAATATTAGAGGGAGAAGTGGAAATATCTGTGATTGATCAAGGGGATCCAGAACAATTCAACTCAAATCAGGTGAATATTTTGGTAATTTACAACTTTCCGGTGGTCAAATTATCCTGTTAATCTTCGAGCTATAGCCTGTACTGACGTTGAATTGATGGCAATTAATCGAGACAGTTTTTGTAATTTGATTTTAAAATCCAATACAAATTCCGATATCGTAGCTGCTGCACTCCACCATCAATTTCTCAACTTTTGATTTCAATTAAGTAGAACAGGGTAAATAATTAAAGGTTTGTAGTGAGAACTTTAGTTCTCTCGAAGAGACGCTCCGCAAACAAAAAAGGACTAAAGTCCTTACTACGAACTGAATTCTAGTGTTTTTACATTGCTTAATTATAGTTTGGTTTTGTCTAGTCGTTCTACTTAATCTGAATTGATGCTCTAACTTGTAACTTATTCAATGTTCTCACCCGTTCGCTGTCATCGGGACGCAGGCGAATTTTCACTTTCACGATTCTAACATCAGCTTTGGCGGTGGGATCATCATTAATGATTCCTGGCTGTTCAATTTGCAATCCAATTTGATCTACCTCTCCTTTGATTTCTCCAGTAAATCCACCATATTCACTGACAATTGTTGCTTCCTGACCGATTTTTACATAATGAATATCACTTTCGTAAACTTCAGCAATCACATACATTTGTTGTGTTTGTCCGATATCAACAATCCCTTTACTACCAACAACTTCACCGACTCTGGTGTTGATATTTAAAATTTGCCCAGCTACGGGTGCTTTCACATAAAGAGATTCTAGGTCAATTTTTGCCTTTTCTAATTGAGATAAGGACTCATTCAATTCTGCTTTGGCAACTAAAATATCTGTGGGTTTGACATGATCTAAACTATCTAATGTTGCTTCAGCAGCTTTTACACGTTCCTTACCTGTACTAACTTGTTCGCGGAGATTAGCTTGGGCTTCTTGCAATTTTTGCTGCTCAATTTCCACTTGCAAACGTCTAGTTTCTGTTTCTGATACAGAAACTGCTCCTTTGTCCAACAAATCCTTGTAGCGTTGATAATTATCTTTGGCTTTGCGTAATTCCAGTTGTTGACGAGCAATGACAGATTGTTGTACCTTCACACCTTCAACTAATTGTAATTGTATTTCTGCAACTTTTTTGCGTTGAGCTTCAATTTGGCCAGATTCTTCACCAGCTTGCACTTGAGCTAAACGCGATCGCGCTACATTTACTTTGGCTTTAGCATTTTCTACAGCCGCTTGATATTGACTCACATTATCCATAACTGCAATAATTTGGTCTGCGCTCACTTGTTCACCTTCTTTTACCAACAGTTTCGCCAAACGTTGATTTGCGCCTGTCGCAGACAGGTGAATAATATCGCCTTGCGGTTCTAATCTGCCTAAAGCTGTAATACGAACTATGGACTGTTGATTATTTGATATGGCTGGTAAATTATTCTGATTGGTGTTTGTTGATTGCCTACGTAAATTCACAGCCCAGAGAATACCAATACTGCTAATAATAGATAAAATTAAAGTAATTGTCTTCAGACTAAATATCCATTTATTCTGACCAGATGCTATCTTAAACATGATTTTCACCAAGGAAATATTTGGTCATTTATGCCATTGTTTAAACAATCAAAGTAGTTTTTGGTATTAGATTAACTGCCATAAAATTTTTAATACAGGGATATTATTTTTAGTTTTCCCGTAAAAATAGCTTGTCTAACAATTGTGTCTATAATGTCTCTTGCTCTCTGCTTTAATATGCTTTGGGTTTTAGGCATTTGTGGACAGATATAAATAGACTTCTTGCATAAATACTTTGGTGTTGCTGACAATATTGTTGAAAAGCTCACGCAAAGGCAAGGCAGCGCGTTGGGCGGGTTCCCCGACTTGAAGCGACTGCCGCGCAAAGACGCAAAGAAGAACGCAGAAAGATAACTCTTTAATTTATGTATTCGGAGTGTTCAATTATTCGTGCA
>NZ_PJIZ01000171.1 GCF_021596505.1 Nostoc sp. CMAA1605
TTTTCTGTATTAACTATGCCAATGCAGACATGGTGGGCCATACTGGCGTGTGGGAAGCGGCCATAAAAGCTGCCGAAACTGTAGATAAATGTGTCGAACGTGTAATAACGGCGGCATTATCGAAAGGGTACACGATCTTGCTGACAGCAGACCATGGAAATTCAGACTACATGATCAACGAAGATGGCACGCCGAATACAGCCCATACACTGAACCCGGTACCACTTTTTTTGATCGATAATGAATACAGGGGGATCCTGCACCCGGGAAAACTGGGAGATATCGCCCCCACTATTCTCACGATCATGGGCCTGCCCGTACCAGAACAAATGACCGGAAATATATTGACAGCACCGAAATAAAACCCCTGCCATGTTTAAAAAAATCATGCTCTTTTTACTGGCCGTCCTGGTGATTATCCAGTTTATTCATCCGAAAAAGAATAAAGCCGACGGTCCGCAACCCAACTTTGTGGGTGCTGTATACCCGATGCCGGACAACGTAAAAGCCGTGTTTGCCAAAGCCTGCAATGATTGCCACAGCAATAATACCCGCTATCCCTGGTACGCCATGCTGCAACCGGTGCATTGGTGGATGAATAAACATATCGAGGATGGTAAACGTCATATTAACTATGATGAATATACCAATAAGCCCCTTCGCTACCAGTACCATAAAATGGAAGAAACAATTGAGATGGTGAAAGAAGGCGAAATGCCCCTTAAATCCTATACCTGGACACACAAGGACGCCCTGCTCACGGATGCAGAAAAAGCTGCGATAACCGGCTATGCACAATCGGTTATGGACAGTATGAAGGTACGCTACCCCCTGGATAGCCTGGTTCGCCGGAAAAATTAATACCTTCGCCGGTGAAACAACGTGCGCCAACGCATTCAACATATTACCAAAACCTGTTTTCTCCTGCTGGCAATATTGCCGGTGGTACTTGTATCCCTGCTGTATACCGCACAATTACGGGCCCGCCACAGGAATGAAGAGCGGCTGGAGCACGCCCTCCTCCACACGATAACCATACCGGCCCAACAGTTGCAATGGGCTATACCCGGAAAAGAAGCCTGGATCGGTGCTGAACTGTTTGATGTAAAATCCATCACACGCACGGCCGACGGAAATTATAAACTGACCGGGCTCTTTGACCACGAGGAGTCAATGGTAGTACACCATGTAAAAAACCAGGAACGTAAAGAAGCCGAACAAAACTCCCGCCTGCTGGACAAACTATTTAAGATGCTGGGCGCTACCTTGCGGCCCGTGGGATTGTACACCCATACCCCAGCCACAACTGCTACACCCGAAAACGGTTTGTACACGCACACACTTTCCCGGGAAATAAAAGAATGTACGTCGCCTCCCCCGGAGGCCTGATTACTGCTTTTTTATCCAGTAATCATTCTTTCACGACAAAACGTTTCTCATGAGAAAATTTGCACTCTTGTGTGCAATGCTCGCATGCGTATGCACAGCATTTGCGCAAAAAACACTTTCCGGAAAAATCAAAGATAAATCGACCAATACACCGCTGGCTGGCGCCACGGTTTCCGCAGGCGGAAAAGCAATTGCTACCACTGACCAGGAAGGCAACTTCCGCATCGATTGCGGCAAATACAATCACATCACTGTTTCGTTTGTAGGCTATGAAACTACTATTGTCGCTGTTAAAAACTGCGATGAAGCGCTGACAGTATCCCTGCAGTCTGTTTCCCAGGAGATGGGCAACGTGGAAATCACTGCCACCTCGGCGCAGAATAAATCAATTCTTCACCAACCGGCATCCATTACCAAACTCGGCACCACCGAGCTCAAACGCGGCACCGGTCTGTTCCTGGATGATGCCATTAATGGCAACGTGCCCGGTGTAACAATGAACCGGCGTTCCATTTCCGGCGGACAGCAACTGAATATCCGTGGTTATGGCAACGGTGCCCGCGGCACAAGAGGTATCAGCAGCAACTTCGACGGACAAGGCTATAAACTGTACCTGAATGGAATTCCCGTTACCGATGCGGAAGGTATTACCACATTTGATGATATTGACTTTTCTTCCATCGGTAATGTGGAAGTAGTGAAAGGTCCCGCCGGTACCGTGTATGGCCTCGCGATTGCCGGCGCCGTTAACCTGGAAACCATAAAACCCGCAAAGGGCAAAACAACCATCGGGCAGGATGTACTGGCCGGAAACTATGGCTTACTCCGGCTTACCACCCATCTTGGAACCAGTACAGACAAGTCGTCTGTATTGCTTAACTATGGACACCAGTACACAGATGGTGCCGCTTATCACAATGAATCTACCAAGGACTTTGTCAATTTCTCCGGCCAATTTCAGCCAAATGATAAACAAGAGATCAACACTTATGTCGGGTATTCCAATAGCTACGATGAACGGATGGGTGAACTTACCCTCACCCAATGGGCTAACAAAGATTATTCCGGCAATCCTGAATATATCAAACGAAACGCGCACAGCCACGTAGTAACCTTTCGTGCCGGTGTGGGCCATACCTGGCACTTCAGCAA
>NZ_PJIZ01000172.1 GCF_021596505.1 Nostoc sp. CMAA1605
ATGCTTTATAAAAACTCCATGAAATTCTGATAATTTTACCTAAATTTTTGATTAATATTATTGACAAACACCAATCAATCTAATCAATAGAAATAGGTATGATGTCACTGTTTATTGAACTTGCTGAAATACTAGTGAAAAATAGGTAACAATATTCAGGTATCAACACACGATACATTTTCACTTTATTAATTTACCCAGGTAATTGCAATAAATCACGACTAAATAGCGAATTTATAAAATTTTAATAAACCAAATAAGTAGTTACATGAATAGAGCAGTCAATGATGAAGAGGGCGAAAGGTAGACATCACAGCATTGGCTCTGTAGTCAAAGCTTACTTCCTAACTTAAACAGGAGTGGTAAGAGAAGACTAAGGGACTTCCAACTAAAAAAAATGGTGTTTCTGATTAATGGGATGATTTATGTTTCGCGCATTCGCCGCCAGGCGTTCCGCTTGCGGTAGGCGCAAAGCCGCAAAGAATCAATCTTCTGCTTTGCACACAAGCCTCAGTTAATCCCACATTTATGCAACTAAAAAAATATACAATCGCTTTGGTAAGCAGGGGAAGCAGGGGAAATAGGGAAGGAAGAACACAATGATCATATTGGCTCTGATTCATTGAATAGGCTATTTTCAGGAAGTCCCTAAAATAAAAACTGCCCAGTTTCTCCTCAAACTGGGTTTGTCTTTAAACTCAAGTTGATGACGGGTACAGAAGCAGATTGTTTTCTCCTATAAGGGACTTCTAATTCAAAAATATATAATCCGCTTTGGTGAACTGTAGAGAAGTCTGTAGCTTGCTTCCTGGATGGTGCGGAGGCTGTATCCAAATTTGTTCTGACTGATTAAATAATTGATTCTCTGGGAGTTCCCAACCATCTCAAAAAAGCAATTTCTCCACCAAATACCATAAGGTTTAATCCTTAGAGGATGTTGAGCAATTAACTGAGAATGACTGAACTGATGGACGTTATGTCATTGAGAGTGAAACGAAGTGAAATGTAGACAAACAATAACTACTCTCATGATAGCGATCGCAAGGGTTACGTCAATTTTATATACTGTGACATAGCTAGGTAAATTTTCACCCACCTAAGTAGAAAATTGAAAAACCAAACTATGTCCTTAGTGAATTGGTATTAGTCCTAGCTTGAAAGTGCTGTTAGCGGTAGTGCAGAGTTTCGTCGGTGCTGCGTCCACGCTATGGAAGCGGGGGAAAATATCAACACCGTGAGGTAAAACTTCAGTTTGTGAGCAATTCCTGACTTAGTTACCTATTCCAGTTGAAATTGAGGCATGAGTTGGAGAGTGCCAATACCTAAATCTTTGGGTGAGAGCGATCGCGCTTCAAATAAAGCCATCATATCTCGCAATTGGGGATTACCACGGGAAGCACCCGTTAAACCTTTGGCAATAATTAACCCGCAATAGCCTTTGGTATTCTTACATCGTTGATTCCATTTTTTCCGCGCTTCCACATGGATGGGGTCTGCATCTAGAAATTCCCCAAACAGAAACAATTCACCGTTATGGGTTTGTAATAAGCCTAAATCATAGCGATCGCCATCAAAAGGATCAGATCCAGGATTAAAGCAAATAGCTTTGAGTCCGCCAGTCGCTTCGATAGTTTCTATGACAGTTTTCGCCTTCGGGCGGGAGGTTTGGATTAAAATGACGGGTAGTCCATCCCCCACGGCTTTAATTTCTCCAGCTTGGTGATAAGTTACACCTTTTCTGAGAAACTCTAACATTTCCCAAGAAATTACTCCCAAGCTGAGAAAAGAATCTTCTGGGATTAAGTCATCTCGCAAGGAACGAAACAGAGATGAATCGAGATCCTCTTCATCTTCCTCTGACATAGATAACTCTGCCATTTCCTCTAATTCGGTGGCGAGTTGTGGCATTGTCGAAATGGTAACGGGAACTAATTTAGTTCCTTCCCGCGCTTCCGGTAAAGAAATACGATAGCGATGACTCAGACTGGGGAAATCGTCTGCATGAAGTTGATGTCGATGGTCACGAATAAACCGAGAAAGACTCTCTAAAGCTAAAAATATACCGACTGCTTCTTCCTCATATAAAACAGACCGTAAGCCTTCTAGGGGGTGAATTGTCCCGAAGGTAGGGTCAATTTCCGATAAAGCTAAGTCAGCTAAATCATCAAATTCGTCTTCTTCTTCGGTATCATCCTCACGCTCAAAGGTGAGAAATAAGCAATCTTGCTTGAGAAAAGCTTCTTCTAAGTGTCCTTGAGAATCATCATCCTGTAAGACTGCGGCGCGAAATCGTTTTAGAGACTCTTCGGAGCGATAAAATAAAATGCCATACTCCATCCCCAACATCCCCATTACTGAGGCGTAGAGTGTTCCGATATCCCACTTGTTAATTTCAATAGATAATATTTGTTGTTCTTCCAAAAACTCCCAAGGAGCTGCTTGCCAAATGGCAAATGCTTTTTCGTGTAAGGCTTGGGCGTATTGTGGCGGTAAATCGGGGACTTGATTATCGATAATTTCTGCAAATCCGCGAAATAGTTCATCAATTAAAGGTAGTTCTGGTGCGTAATCAATAGCGATATCTAAATCTTGCAGTACACCACGTAAATAAAACTGAATTTCGCGGTCTTTAACCAAGATTCTTTGTGGTCTAGCGGGTTTGGCGGGACTGTGGGGATGTTCCATTGCTCGCATTAAGGTGCGAACTATTGCTTCCGGGCCAGTTTCAGGAGAGATGACATCCATCCCCCTCACCATACCTTGTGAACCATCTACCCAAAGAATACATTCTCCCTTACCTTCAGACTGGGGGTGTGGAGTAGGTGATGACAACGGACGGCGATCGCCCTCCCATACAGAAGGAATTTGGGTTAATTTCTTCAACCGACGACTGGTAGAGCGATTAAAACTTGTCATAGAGTGAGTTAACCAAAAGAAGCAATATATTAAGTAACCTTTAGGGAATGGCTAGCCACGAATCACTGTTTCTTGGCTTGGCCTGAAGGTGTTAGGGACTCAAGTTGTCACAGGGATGGATGTATCTCTAAAAAAATACCGAATCTCTAAACACACCGAGTCTCTCAATTCTAGAATAAAAACCTTTGGCTGCTTTTAACGGAGTGTTTACAATTGGCAATTTGCGGCACCATTCTCGCTAGAATATATACAAAAATTGCTAGACAATCCAAATTTTTAAGGAGTCGGAAAAGCGGATGACACAAGCAACTCAATCTCAACAGCGTGGCATACAGTTGAGTGAAGCAGCTCTACGCCAAGTCAAGTCCCTCCAGGAAAAGCAAGGCCAGGACTTATGCTTGCGAGTGGGAGTCCGGCAAGGAGGCTGCTCTGGAATGTCTTATATGATGGACTTTGAACAAGAAAGTAAGATTACTGAACATGACGATGTTTTTGATTACGACGGCTTTAAGATAGTTTGCGACAAAAAAAGCTTGTTGTATCTTTATGGCTTAATGCTTGATTATAGCGATGCCATGATTGGCGGTGGTTTTCAATTCACCAATCCCAATGCTAACCAAACCTGTGGTTGTGGTAAATCATTTGGTGTGTAGTCGATAGCCCATAGTCTATAGTCTCACAGTCTAATTTGGCAGAATTTTGACTGTAGACTCTTGACTTATGATTATGATTAGCTATTGATTGCCCATTGATTAATTTTATATGACTCAAACAGTAGAATCCCTGTTTGACACAGGTTTAGAACGTTATAAAGCTGGAGAAGCGGCGGCTGATTTAATCCCCGTGTTTAAAGAGGTATGCGATCGCTCTCCTAAAGCTAGTGCTGCTTGGATTTGTCTGGCGTGGTTATATCTCCTCGAAGATAAACCCAGTTCTGCACTCAAAGCTGCCCAAAAAGCAGTTAAATTAAATCCTCAAGATCCTCAAGCAAGAGTTAATCTGGCTTTGGCTATGCTGGAAACTAACCAGAAAGGTGTTAGACAACACATTGATATTGCTAATCAATTGATGCTGGTGAATACAGAATGGCGCGAGGAAATTCAAAAGAGTATTGAAGATGGGTTCAGCAGAAAACCCGATTGGCAAAGTTTAGCAAAAGTTAAAGCCTGGATTTTAGGCGAATAAACTTTGAAAAGGCAAAAGGTAAAAGGTAAAAATAAACAATCTTTTCTTTTTACTTTTACCTTTTACCTTTTTACTTTTTACTTATTTTTCTAGTCTCTACTTGCTTATGAAAGAAAAACTGTTAAATTGGCTCAACTTGATTTTAGTTGCGGATGTGTTTTTGGTGTTGTTTGGGTTTGCTTGGTTTGCGATCGCAGTTATGGGTGACGCAAGCGGAGTTAATCTAGGTTTAGATTTATGGCATCAACTTTGGCAACCTGTATTTAACCCAGCCATCGGTATTTTGATGGGTGGCGCGCTACTAAGTGGCTTAATTAGTTGGGTGTCGAAAAAGTTTAGTTCTAGTCAATAGTCAATAGTCAATAGTCAATAGTCATTAGTCATTAGTCATTAGTCATTAGTCATTAGTCATTAGTCATTAGTCATTAGTTAAATATCTTTTTAATTTTTAATCCATGAAAAATTGGCTTAGGGTGAGAGTCTTTTTTAACTCAGCTTCCAATTTTTCATCTGTGCTAACTACTACTCTAATTGCTCATTACATACTTTCCGGATTTAAGGGAAAATTGCCTTGAAATTCAGCGCATTTACACTATTGACTATTGACTATTGACTATTGACTATTGACTATTGACTATTGACTATTGACTATTGACTATTGACTCTACTTCACAATATCCTTGAGTGCTGGTTGTAGGTTGGTGTATTGATACTCAAAACCAGATTCTAAAGTCCTTTTTGGTAATACTTGTTGTCCTTCTAACACGACGATCGCACCATCTCCTAACAATGCTTCTAAAGCAAAACCAGGAACGGGTAGCCAAGAGGGACGATTCATCACTTGACCTAAAGTTTGACTTAAATCATTCATACGTACAGGTTTGGGCGCAGTAGCATTATATACGCCTTCCATTTCTGGTTTTGTCAAGGCTTGCACAATTAAATTGACTAAATCATCTACATGAATCCAGGAAAACCATTGTTTACCGCTACCAATCGGCCCGCCTGCAAAAAGTTTAAAGGGAGTCAGCATTTTTGCTAAAGCACCACCAAATCCCAAGACAATCCCAAGGCGCAAAATTACCAACCTGACACCAGTTTCTTTAACTTTTCGTGCTTCTGTTTCCCAGGCTTGGCAAACTTGAGCAAGAAAATCTGTCCCAGATGCGCTATTTTCATCGAAAGCAGCAGTTTCACTCGTACCGTAGTAACCAATAGCAGAGGCGTTAATTAACACACTAGGTTTAGGGTTAGCTTTGGTTATGGCTTCGACGATTTTTTGTGTCCCAACTTGACGACTCTTGAGGATTTCTTGCTTTTCTTGTTCTGTCCAACGTTTTTCGGCTATGGGTTCGCCGGCTAAGTTGACTACCCCATCACAACCAGCAATGCTATCTTGCCAAGCACCGGATATAGTGGGTGTGTAAGCAACAATCTCTACATTCTTAAAAACTTCTGGGGGAAACACTCTTTGAGCAGAAGTAGTGTTTCTCGTTAATATCAGTATTTGATGACCTTGCTTGTGGAGTCTTTCTACCAAATGACTACCGACAAATCCTGTTGCACCAGTAATTGCTATTTTCATAACGCACCTCAGCCAAACCCTTATTTTAAGGTTTTTTAGCGATTTTGGGGATTGGGGATTGGGGACTGGGGATTGGGGACTGGGGATTGGGAAATTTAGGGTGTAGAGACGTTTTAGGAGTGAACAGTGATCAAGTAACTGATAACTGGTGACTGATAACTGTTCACTGTTTTCATGTAGAGTCTCTACGGGAATTATCTATTTTTAGTGGTGAAGATGGTTGTGAACATCATTAACATTCCACCTCCCAGGATAGCGATCGCTAGTCCTCCTGTCACCAAATCGAGCAAGTTTTGGTTTTCCATCGGTCAATAGTCCATAGTCAATAGTCCATAGTCAATAGTCTATAAGTTAATGACTGTTGACTGTTGACTAATTAAAAATCTACTCCGCGTTTAAGTTCTACGCCTTGGTTAGCATAGTGTTTGTGACAATAAACTTCTGAGTGAATGCTGGCTAAGTCAAAGTAGGCGGGGTGATTTTGACAGCGACCGGTAATAATGATTTCGGTGTCGCGGGGTTTGCGTAGTAGTGCTTGCACGATTGGTTCTACGGGAAGCAGTTCTAAATCGACGGTGGGGTTGAGTTCGTCGAGGATAATGGTTTTATAGAGTCCAGAGGCGATCGCAGTTTTCGCAATCTCCCAACCTCTTTCAGCTTCTACATAGTCTAGTTCTTGGCGAGAATTACGCCAAACAATCGCGTCTCGACCACAGCGTTGATGATCTACAACTTCGGGATAAGATTGTCGCAGTGCGGCGATCGCTGCGTCTTCTGTATAGCCGCTACCACCTTTAAGCCACTGCATAATTAATACACGGGTTGAGCCTGGGTGATTAATGCCTCTACCTATGGCTTGTAAGGCTTTACCTAAAGCACTTGTAGATTTACCCTTGCCTGCACCTGTATAAATTTCAATCCCTTGCATGAGTAATTCTGTGGCTGTGGGATGGTGCTGGGGTTTCATTTCTGAGTGCAAATCCGCAATATCTAATAATTGTTGCGGCGCACCGCGTCCAGTGGCGATAATTTCTAATTCCTGGGGTTTTGATTTGATTGTCCGCACTACTTCATCGACGGAGAGTAAACCCAAATCGAGGACGGGGTTCAGTTCATCTAAGACGACGACGGAATATAACCCAGAGGCGATCGCGCCTTTGGCGACATCCCAACCCCGTGCCGCTTCAGCGCGATCAAAGGCTGTGATTTCATCGACACCAAAAAATTCTGCCCTTCCTGTGCGGACTTGATCAATTAGATGGGGAAAACCGCGTTGTAAAGCTGCGATCGCGCCGTCTTCATCATAATCCCGTTCCGGCCCTTTCAAAAACCGCAGTAGTAAGACGCGATTAGAATTACTCGGTGTATTGATCCCCAAACCTATTGAGCGTAAAACAACACCTAAAGCAGCTTGGGATTTACCCTTACCTAGACCATCATATACGTGTATTTGACCCGTCAGCCGTTCCGAACGCACTTGCGCTGTGCGAATACCAATACCATTCCTAGTCATTGTGTTTAGTTATTAGTCAATAGTCAATAGTCATTAGTCAATAGTCATTAGGTAAAACACTCTACCTGTCCTCCTTGTCTTCCTTGTCTCCTTGTCTACCTTGTCTCTTCTCCCCATCTCCCTACACCTGTCTCATTTGTAAAACTATGGGTATATTAACGATAAATTGGAGTATACTGTCACACCAAGGTAGTAAGCAGCAAGGAAAGATCATTGCTCTGGCAGTGTCTACAACTATACTCCCTCAGTTAACTCTTAGTTTGAGTCTGTATGTTAGATAATATTACTTTGCCTATAATCTGGCCTGTTGGGGTT
>NZ_PJIZ01000173.1 GCF_021596505.1 Nostoc sp. CMAA1605
TCTCTATTTGCGGGTTAACACACAATGATGAGTTTGGCAAACCTAGCGATCGCAGAGATAACAGGAGACTACAGTGTGACTGTAGCCAAGGTTTTGTCTTTGTCAATTTTAGAGGTTGAGTATTACTTTATTAGCTGTGTTGAGCGTCAAAATCTTTAAGGGGAAACAATGTTTAGAAGACTTATTGGCGTTGTTGTCGTTACTGTTCTACTGACTTTTCAGTTAGTTGTCGGTAGCGCAACAGCTGTGGAACTGGACGAAGCTACCAGAACAGTAAAATTAAATGAACAGGGTGATACCGTTACACTCAGTTTAAAACAAGTAAAAGAAGGCAAACGTTTATTCCAGTACGCCTGCGCCCAATGTCACGTCGGTGGTGTGACCAAAACTAACCAAAAACGTTGGACTTTGAACCAGAAGCCCTGGCGTTAGCCACACCCAAGCGGGACAATATTGAAGGCTTGGTAGATTACATGAAAAATCCCACCACCTATGATGGGGTAGATGAAATTTCCGAATTGCACCCCAGCATCAAGAGTGCAGATATTTTCACAGCAATGCGAAATCTGACCGATAAGGATTTGGAATCCATCGCTGGTCATATCCTACTCCAGCCAAAAATTCTTGGCGACAAATGGGGCGGCGGTAAAATCTACTACTAAAATCCTCACTACTGGCTGAATTTTGGTGAGTTCTGAGTTCTCAGTGCTGAAGACAAGGAAATTGGAGCAGGATGAATGATGAAAACATTGATTGTGCATGGGTCATCTCTCATTCCTAATTTTTCTTGACTCGGTACTCAGAATCTGGAACTCACAGTTTTTTGCTCTCTATAAATTCTTCAAAAAAAACTTCTACGACATATTGTCATATTTCGCGTAAATTTTATTTAAAATAGGAGAGGGAAAAATAAAACTATATATTTAGGAGAACGCAGTGAAGTTAATTGCAGCAACCTGGCGACGCTTACTTTAGCCGTATTGACAGCAGTTTTAGTTGTGAGCAGCTTTGCTATCTTTACACCTAGTGCTGCGGCTGAAACACACATCATTAAACTAGGTACAGATAAAGGAATGCTGGCATTGAACCAGCTAAGTTGACCATCAAACCAGGCGACACCATCGAATGGTTAAACAACAAAGTACCCCCCCATAACGTTGTGTTCGATCCCAACGGTGGTGAGTTTGCTAAAGCACTCTCTCATAAACAATTGATGATGAGTCCTGGTCAAAAAGAAACAACCACCTTCCCCGCAGATGCTCCTGCTGGCGAATACACCTTCTACTGCGAACCTCATCGTGGTGCTGGTATGGTTGGTAAAATCACTGTTGAAGGCTAGAAACCTTTGGTTGTCGCTAGATTTTGCATGACTTTCTAGCCACATCCCAATTCACGGCGGTGACTAGTCTAACTTCCCCTCAGTAACTTTCCAATGATCGAAATTCAGCAGGAATAGACTTGTCACCGCAAATTTTAGATACATTTATTATTCAAAATTTATACAAGATTAATATAATTATTAATTATATAATTGCTCTAACAGTGGCTCGTATGCAGCTAAGAATGTAAATATATGTTAAGTACCTAGCAGCAATACAATATTGACTAGCAAATACTTTTGTTTGCTAAATGTTTGTCGCGAGGAAAATCTGTTGAGAATAATTTTATTTATATTTTTGGCGATCGCTACAATTAAACTTACATTTACCAGTCCAGTTCTAGCGGCAGAAATATCTTCAGGCGCGAAAATTTTCCAGAATAACTGCTCTGCTTGCCATATCGGCGGCGGTAATATTCTAGTCCCTCAAAAAACCTTGCAAAAAGAAGCTCTATCCAAGTACCTCGCCAACTACAACGAAGACGCTATCCAGGCAATTATTTATCAAGTAGAAAACGGTAAAAAATGCTATGCCTGCCTTCAAAAACAAGTTAAGCGAACCAGAAATTCTCGAAGTTGCTGCTTACGTCTTCCAAAAATCAGAGCAAGGCTGGTAAAAATAATCAGTAGGGGCGGGTTTTGGCAGATATTTTAGTTAACCCCGTCCCTACAACAGCCTAGTGACAAAGTATCCAGTTAAACAGGTTGCGCTAAACTTTGCTGAAACGCAACAAAAGTGAACTAGCACAAATAATAGCTGAATATTATTGGCTACTAGTTAGCATTTGGCTTTTTTTGTCTGCTATCACGCAAATTTTGCAATTGCCTGATTAATTCTTTGCTAGGTTTTGATGTGGATGATGAATTATCCGATCCAGTCGTCTGTTCAGATGATGGAACAGTTACAGTTGATGTCTCCGATTGAGGATTATTAGGATTGGAATTGTTACCAGAATTAGGAATCACTACAGCCGGAGTCTTGTCTGAATTGGTTTGTGTGGTATTGCTGCTGTTATATTGAAAACGCAAGTTAAAGGGATAGCGACTAATTTGTTTATCGCCTTTGGGAGTATTTGCAGCAAAATACGCTTTAGCTTTTTGTTGTAATTCAGGAGCAATTGACCTGTCTTGGAAGTAAATATCTAAAGGTTTGCCTTGAGTATCAACCACCAAAACACCCAACACTATACCATCAAGACCTGGCTTCTCAGTGGTGATGGTGTTACGAATGACAGCTTTCTCCTCAGAGTTGGGGTACTGTTGCTGGAGTGTTTTTCTTAAATT
>NZ_PJIZ01000174.1 GCF_021596505.1 Nostoc sp. CMAA1605
TGGGGCGATCGCTTCTACCGGAGTTCCCACAGCCGCTAACAAATCAACACCACTGTGAAAAAACACCTGGCCTGTATTGGGGTTAATTTGCCAACCATAGGGCAATCCTACCTCAGCAGTCTGTTCAAAAGGATAGCCGGATAACTGTACTGGGGTCGTAGGCGTTGTATTAGTTTTAGGCGATGCCGTAAAAGTACCATTAGGCGACCAATTGACCCCAGGTACAAACACAATTCGGGGATTTTGTTGACAGCCGTTGACCTCAAATAGCGCGTCGGGACGGACTTTATATCTTGTTGCTACTTGTCGCCAAGTTTGACCGCTAGGAACTTCTACCACAATCCCATTGTAAGGAGGAATTTGTAAAATACTGCCCACCACTGGCTGTGAACCATTTTGAAGAGATGGATTCATCCCCACAATCGTTTCTGGTACAAGATTGTAACGCTGGGCGATGCTCACCAAAGTATCACCCCTGACTACCTGATGTCGTCGAAATCGGGACAAAGCCGAAACAGGACAACCTTCAACAGCCGCACTAACATTGTTTGAGTTAGGAATCATGCTTAGTCCTAAAGCACCGACTAAGCCGCAGAGAAAAACCAAACGATGAGGAACAGTCATGGATATCCGTTAAGAAAGCCTTTAGTTATTAGTCGTGAGTCGTTAGTTATTAGTTTCTGTCTTCTAGAGGGGTGTAGGGGTTTAGGGGTGTAAGGGTGTGAGGGTGTAAGGGGTGTGAGGGTGTAAGGGGTGTGAGGGTGTAAGGGGTGTGAGGGTGTAAGGGTTTAGGGGTGTGAGGGTGTAAGGGTTTAGGGGTGTGAGGGTGTAAGGGGTGTGAGGGTGTAAGGGAAAGAATTGGAGATTTAAATCCAAAATCCAAAATCCAAAATTCAAAATTAAATGCCCTATGCCCCATGACCAAAAACTACCGAATGTTAAATTTACCTGTCCACTTGCTGGTTGCTTGACTAAACTTATAAATTAGCAACTGCATTGCTGTCCTTAAACGTAATCATTATGAATTTATCATTAAAGCAACTAGCCGTTTACCTATCTTTATTGGCGATCGGCGGTGGTGCAGGTTTGTTAGGTAGTCGCTATCTCATCCCGCAAAATCGCTCGTTTCAACAACTCAAAAATGTCACTGTGGCTTTACCCCCAGAAAGTGTGACTCCCAACCCTGTAATTGGTTCTCCAGGGGCTATTAATGGTGATAATGTTAACTTTATTGCTCACGCTGTACAGAAAGTTGGCCCTGCTGTTGTCAGGATTAATGCCACGCGTAAAGTCGCTAATCCTATCTCAGATGCTTTAAAAAATCCTTTATTACGCCGCTTTTTTGGTGAAGATGAACAACCACTTCCCCATGAAAGAATTGAACGCGGTACAGGTTCAGGGTTTATTTTGAGTGAAAAAGGGCAAGTCCTAACTAATGCCCATGTTGTAGCTGATACAGATACAGTACAAGTAACTCTCAAAGATGGGAGGACTTTTGAAGGTAAGGTAGTGGGGATTGATAATATTACAGATGTGGCTGTCGTCAAGATTCCTGGAGAAGAATTGCCGACGGTGAAATTAGGTAATTCACAAAATTTGATTCCTGGACAGTGGGCGATCGCGATCGGCAATCCTTTAGGTTTAGATAATACCGTCACTATCGGCATTATCAGTGCTACAGACCGCACCAGCGCACAGGTAGGAGTTCCAGATAAACGGGTTAGCTTTATTCAAACTGACGCTGCTATTAATCCAGGTAACTCCGGCGGGCCTTTATTAAATGCCCAAGGGGAAGTAATAGGAGTCAATACCGCGATTCGTGCTGATGCTCAAGGCTTAGGTTTTGCCATTCCTATAGAAACTGCTGCCCGTGTTGCTAATGAACTATTTACGAAAGGACGCGTAGAACATCCCTTTTTAGGGATTGAAATGACGGACTTGTCTCCCAGCAGAAAACAACAAATCAATCAAGAAAATAAACTCAACATTCAACAGGAAACTGGCGTTGTCATTAAAGGCGTGGTCAAAGACTCACCAGCGAACCGCGCAGGATTGCTCCCTGGTGATGTAATTCAAAAAATTAACGATAAACCAGTCAAAACATCAGCCCAAGTCCAAAAACAAGTTGAATCCAGCACCGTAGGAGATGTTCTAATGATGGAAATCAACCGCAGTGGCAAAATCCTCTCTGTCAAAGTACAGTCAGGTGCTTATCCTAAAAAATAGTCAATGGTCAATAGTCAATAGTCAATAGTCATTAGTCATTAGTCAATAGTCATTAGTCAGCACTCATTACTCATTACTCAGCACTCAGCACTCATTAGTCCTTCATCCTTGCACAGTAACTTTTTGACTATGGACTATGGACTGTGGACTATTAACTATTGACCATTAGACAAATGATCTAACTGCATCCTTTGTTCCATTTGGCGCAGAAAATAACCCGTCATCATAGCCGACGCTAGCAGTCCGGCTAAATTTTCTTTGTCGGTGGTTATTTGGACATTAAAATTCTCTGCTGGGAGCATTCCCACTAGCCCTTGTACGTTTTGGGAAATAATTTGTTTAATTTCCGGGCTGACGGACTGGGCAACACGGGCTAGAACTTCTGGAGACTGATGTTGGAGATATTTAAGTAACTGATTGGGGTTTTCCCCAAAGTGGTCGGAAAGCAGTTGGTTGGGGTGTTCCTCGGAGTTGTCGTTCAAAAAATCAGGATCAAACACCATTGGCAATTCTTTTTAGCTTAGTTGCTAATTCTACTCTAAACCATCGTGCAAGGGAATTGGGAATTGAAGAGGAATTGGTGCAGGGTGCAGGGGGCAAGGGTGAAAAATTTCCTGTCTCCTTTCTCCTAGTCCCCAATCCCCAGCGATGCACTGAGCTTGTCGAAGTGTCCCCAGTCCCCAACCCCTACTCCCCAGTTTCCAGTTCTAGTTCTAATTGCTGTTCTTTCGGGCTATTTTCTAAGATTTGGGGGAGTTGTTCGATTTGGAAGTATTGATGAAATTTTGATGTGACTTGTAGCGAGTAGGAACGGGATTCTTGGTCACGTCTTTTGCGAACAAAACCAAGTTCCACTAATTCGGGAACGTGTTGATATACTCCTGAGCCGCGTAGGTTAATTAAATCACTTTGGCGGATGGGACTATTGAGGGCGATCGCAGCGAGTGTCCTCAATGCTCCTAATCCCAATTCTACAGGAATCAATGTTTGTACTAGGTCATGGAAGTCAGGACGGAGTTGCAAACTATAACCTGCTGGTGTTTCTATAACTTCCAGTGCGCTATCTCGGCGGGCGTAGCTGTCCATTAGTTCAATGATGCCTTCTTCAACCGTAGCGCGATCGCAGGCTGCATACTCGGCGATTTCGCCCAGGGACAAAGGTTTACCCTTTAAGTAGAGAATCGCTTCTATCGTGGTCGCTGTGGCTGTGGTCATAAATCAATTCAAAATTCAAAATTCAAAATTCAAAATTTGAACTTTGTGTATTGAATTTTCCTGTTGAGGTTTAATAACTTTACAATAATAAGTGTGTGGGATTATACCTTTTTTCGTTGTTTAAGTCAAGGTAAATCCCACAAATAATCAAGTAAAAAGCCAGTATCATCAGAATTATTCCCCCTGCCCCCTGCCCCCTGCCCTATCCTCGACTGCCAAGAATAAATTCAGCGATCGCCAAATCCTGGGGAGTAGTAATTTTGAGGTTGGTTTCTTCGCCTTCCACAATTTGCACTTCAATGCCGCATTTTTCAAATAATGCCGCATCGTCGGTGACTTCCCAACCTTGGCGGATACCTTCAGCATGACATTGTTTCAACAACTGGACGTTAAATCCTTGGGGGGTTTGGGCTGCCCACAAATTTTGACGGTCGGGTGTACTTTGAATTATGCCATTGCCATCCACAACTTTGATTGTGTCTTTTACCGGAACGGCTGCAATTAAGCCGGAACACTTACGTATAGCTTGGGCGCAGGCGTTGAGTAAATCTGGCGTGGCTAAACATCTAGCCCCATCGTGAATTAAAACTTGCGCTGCCTCTGTTGGCAGTGCCTGTAAGCCGTTATAAACTGACTCTTGACGGGTGGCACCACCAATAATTAATTCTACTGGCTTAGTTAGCCGTAAATTAGCGATAATTTCCTTAAATTCTGGCCAGTCAGTAGGCTGAGAAATAATCCCTATCCAAGAGATTTCCTCAGCCGCTTGTGCAGCCAACAGAGTCCAAGCCAGAATAGATTGCGATCGCACCTGCAACAGCAGTTTATTCCGTTGACTCCCCATTCTTTTGCCGACACCGGCCGCAGGAATTAGTAAATACACAACAATCCTCAATCTTTAAATTAGGGGTGTAGGGGTGTAAGGGTGTAGGGGTTTAGGGGTTTAGGGGAAATAATTAACATCCCATGCCCAATGCCCAATGCCCAATACCCAATTCCCCAATCCTTAATACCTATATTCACCTAAAATAAGGAGCGAGTAAGCGTCAATAATTATTATGCGAGTAGTAGCCCTTGTACCTGGCGGAATTGGCGATCAAATTCTCTTCTTTCCGACTCTAGACGACTTGAAGAGACATTATCCCAACGCGCAACTAGATGTCGTTACCGAACCCCGGTCAAAGGCTGCCTACCGGGTGAGTAAGTCAGTCAATGAGGTGCTGGCTTTCGATTACAAAGACCGTAACAGCCTGGCAGATTGGGGCAACCTAGTAGGCACAATTCGCGATCGCGAGTATGAAGTAGTCATTACTGTTGGTCAAAGTTGGTTATTGGGTCTTTTTCTCTGGTTAACAGGAATCCCACACGTATCGGCTACCAAGGTAAAGGCTCTGGATTTTTTACCAATTCTGTGCCGTTGAAATCATCTCAGTACGCAGCCGTAACT
>NZ_PJIZ01000175.1 GCF_021596505.1 Nostoc sp. CMAA1605
CTCGCTGACCGACGTGCTCGCGCCGCCGCTGGCCGTGGCCGTGGGGCAGTCGCTCGGGCTGGACATGCTGCCGGCGCCGGTCGTCGAGGAGATGTCGGCGATCAAGGAGATCACCCGCGTCGCGGTGCGCGGCCAGTGGGACCGTGCCGCGGCCGTGCACTGCCTGTGTTCAGCGCCCTGAGGTGACGCAGGCCGGGGCTCAGTCCAGCGTCTGCCGGTAGCGCAGCAGCGCCACGCCGCCGGCCACCACGAGGAAGGCCAGCATCGGCCACAGCTCGGGCGTGAGCTCCGCCGCGCCCGAGCCCTTGAGCATCACCCCGCGCACGATGCGCAGGAAATGCGTCAGCGGCAGGGCCTCGCCCAGCACCTGGGCCCAGCCCGGCATGCCGCGGAACGGGAACATGAAGCCCGACAGCAGCATCGACGGCAGGAAGAAGAAGAACGTCAGCTGCAGCGCCTGCAGCTGGTTGCGCGCCAGCGTCGAGAACGTGAAACCCACGCCGAGGTTGGCGAGCATGAAGACGCCGATCATCGCCAGCAGCAGCGGCACGCTGCCGACCATGGGCACGTCGAACAGCACGAAGGCCGCGCCCAGGATGACGCCGAGCTGCACATAGCCCAGCACGACGTAGGGCAGGATCTTGCCCACCATCACCTCCAGCGGCCGCACTGGTGTGGCCAGCAGGTTCTCCATCGTGCCCCGCTCGCGTTCGCGCGTCATGGCCAGCGCGGTGAGCATCACCATGGTCATCGTCAGGATGGTGCCCACCAGGCCGGGCACGATGTTGTAGCGGGTCAGGCCCTCGGGGTTGTAGCGGCGCTGGATGCGCACCTCGAAGGGCTGGGGCTGCGGGGCATGAGAGGCCAGCGCGCCGCGCAGGTCGCGGTTCAGCGCCGTGCTGCCGAGCTGGCTCAGCGCCGCGATCGCATTGCCGGAGGCGGAGGGGTCGGTGGCGTCCACCGCCAGCAGCACCGCGGGTCGTTCGCCGCGCACCACGCGCACACCGAAGTCATCCGGCACCACCACGAGGAACTGGATGTCGCCTCGCTGCAGCAGCGCATCGCCCTCGGCTTCCGACAGGCCGGCCTGCACGACGCGGAAGTAGCCGCTCGTCTGCAGGGCCGCCACGAAGCTGCGCGCCATCGGGCTGGCGTCCTGCGACACGACGGCCGTCGGCAGGCCCTTGGGGTCGGTGTTGATCGCGTAGCCGAACAGCACGAGCTGCACGATCGGCACCCCCACCGCCATCGCAAAGGTCAGCTTGTCGCGCAGCATCTGCTGCACTTCCTTCAGCGCGATGGCGAACATGCGGGCCAGGGCCTGCATCAGGCGGCCCCGGCGTAGTTGTCGGTGGCCTGGCCGACGAGGCGGACGAAGGCGTCTTCCAGGTCCGACGCCCCCGAGGTCGCGACGATGTCGGCCGCCGTGCCGCGGGCCAGCACCCGGCCGTAGGCGATGTAGACGAGCTCGTCGCAGCGCTCAGCCTCGTCCATGTAGTGGGTCGAGACCAGCACCGTGATGCCCTCGGTGGCGAGCTGGTGGATCTGGTCCCAGAACTCGCGGCGGGCCTTGGGGTCGACGCCGGCGGTCGGCTCGTCCAGCAAGAGCAGGCGCGGGCGGTGCAGCAGGCAGGCGGCCAGTGCCAGGCGCTGCTTCCAGCCCCCCGACAGCGCCCCCGCGAGCTGCTTCTGGCGCGTGGCCAGGCCCAGGCGATCCAGGGCCGCATCCACCGCGGCGCGGCGGTCGGGCATCGAGAACAGGCGGGCGATGAAGTCCAGGTTCTCGCGGATGGAGAGGTCCTCATACAGGCCGAACTTCTGCGTCATGTAGCCCACCTGCCGCTTCACGTCGGCCGCGCGGCGGCGGAAGTCCAGCCCCAGCACCTGGCCTTCGCCCGCGTCCGGCGTGAGCAGGCCGCAGAGCATGCGCAGCGAGGTCGTCTTGCCGCTGCCGTTGGGCCCGAGGAAGCCGACGATGCGGCCGCGGGCGACCTGCATGTCCACCGCGTCCACCACGCGGCGCCCGGCGTAGGCCTTGGTCAGGCCGCGCACGTCGATGGCGAGGTCGCTCATCGCGTGACGTCCAGCGGCTGCCCCGGGTGCAGGCGCTCGGCGTCCTCGGGCTTCTCGGGGCGGGCTTCGATCAGGAAGACGAGCTTGTCACGCTGCTGGTTGGAGTAGATGACCGGCGGGGTGTACTCGGGGCCGCTGGCGATGAAGCTGATGCGTGCCGCGATCGGGGCGCCGCAGCCGTCGCAGCGCAATTGCACCGGGGCGTCGAGCTGCAGGCTGCCCACCGCTGACTGCGGCACGTAAAAGCGTGCCTTGCGGTGCGTGGGCGGCAGCAGCGCCAGCACGGGCTGGCCGGCGTTCACCCACTCGCCCGGGCGCAGGTAGACGTCCTGCACGCGGGCGGCTGCCGGGGCCAGCTGGCGCTTCTGCGCCACGCGCCAGGCCGTCTGCGCGCGGCTGTTCTGTGCGGCCTCGGCCTGGGCGCGGGCGGCCGTGCGGGCGTCGTCGCGGGCGGGCAGGCGCGCGACCGCCAGGGCCGCCTCCAGCTCGGCCACGCGGGCGCGGGCCTGTGCTTGCGCCGTGGCGGCCTCGTCCACGCGGGCCGGGGCGATGAAGCCTTGCGCCAGCAACTGCTGCTGGCGGGCGAGCTCGATGCCGGCCAGCCGCTCGGCCGCGCGGGCCTGGTCGAGCTGGGACTGGGTCACGGCCACTTCCGGCGTGCGCCGCCCTTTGTCGGCATCACGCGCCGTGGCATCGGCGCTGCGGCTGCGGGCCTGGGCTTCGGCATCGGCGGCGAGCTCGGGCGTGTCGTCCAGCTCGAACAGCGGCT
>NZ_PJIZ01000176.1 GCF_021596505.1 Nostoc sp. CMAA1605
GGCTATGGTTCCGGTGATCAGCAGGTACGCAGTGGTTCGCTGCCCTATAAATGGAATGCCCTTCATTTTGCTTTTGCCACATCGCTGATGGCAGGTCAGCCTGAAGCGGAATTCAGCTATTACCTGGAGGGCTTTGACCAGCGCTGGAGCAACTGGAGTACGCAGCATGAAAAAGACTATACCAACCTCCCCGAAGGTTCGTACGTATTTCATGTAAAATCGCGCAGCAGCCCATCAGCCGAATCGCCGGAATGTACTTATACTTTTCGCGTTGCACCGCCCTGGTATCGCAGTTGGTGGGCCTATGTTATATACCTGCTGTTGGTTAGTGCCGCTTTTTACGGAGTATACCGCTTGCAGGATCGCCGCCTGCGCCGTAAACAGGAGCAACGGCGGCAGGCAGACCAGCAGCAATTTGAAGAGGAGCAACGACGGCTTACTTACCAGCACCAGCTGGAAATGGCCCGCGCCGAAAAGGAAATGATAAAACTGAAGAACGAAAACCTGGAAGCAGAGATTGAACACAAAAATGCGGAACTGGCAAGTACAGCGATGAACCTGGTACAGAAAAAAGAATTCATGCTGAAGATTACCGGTGAGCTGAATAAACTATGCAAGCCGGGCAATGACCAGGTAGATACTGCTGAATTGAAAAAAATTATCCGCAGTCTCGGTTCGGAGGAAAAACTGGATGAGGACTGGAAACAGTTTTCAATTCATTTCAACAGTGTGCACAGCAATTTTCTTATCAACCTGAAGAAAGCGTTTCCCGCACTGAACGCACATGAGCTGAAACTTTGTGCCTACCTGCGAATGAATTTATCCAGTAAGGAAATCGCACAACTGCTCAGTATATCTGTACGCGGGGTGGAGATCAGCCGCTATCGCCTCCGGAAAAAACTGCAGGTGCCTGCTAAAGAAGACCTCTTTCAATTTTTACTGCAGGTGGAAGCAAAGGAAAATCCTGGTAGTGCCGACCAGCCGGACACACCTGTTTCCTGATGTGAGTGCACTTCCCGGTGTTTATTTCTTCAAGACCGTTTCAAACAGTTTATAAATCCGCTTGTATTCATCTGTCCAGCTGCTGGGTTCCACGAAGCCATGATCTTCCATGGGATAGGGGGCCAGTTCCCAGTTATTTTTTCCCAATTCAATTAATCGCTGCGTAAGCTTCACAGCATCCTGGAAATGTACATTCACATCCACCATGCCATGGCAAATGAGCAGGTTGCCTTTTAATCCTGCGGCATGGTAGATGGGTGAACTCCGGCGGTAAGCCAGGCTGTCATTGAATGGCTCGTTGAGAATATTGGCAGTATACCCATGGTTATAATTGGCCCAGTCGGTAACCGGACGAAGGGCAGCGCCGGCGGCAAATACATCGGGGTAATTAAACATTCCCATCAGTGTAATAAAGCCGCCGTATGAACCGCCATATAATCCCACATGCTGCGGATTCACGCCATAGTTTTTAACGAGGTAGTTCACTGCATCCACATGATCGGTCATGTCTTTGCCGCCCATATAACGGTAAATGCCGGTTCGCCAGTTGCGCCCGTAGCCCGCACTGCCGCGATAATCAATATCCATCACGTAGTACCCGTTATCGGCCAGCATATTGTTAAACATATATTCGCGGAAGTAACTGCTCCACCACTTATGCGCATTCTGCAGGTAGCCGGCACCATGTACAAACAGTACGGCCGGTTTATTGGGATGCGGGTTGGCTGGCTTATACAATCGTGCGTATACCATGGCACCATCTGCTGCCGGAAAACTGATCAGCTCGGGATCCCGCCAGGGATAGGAACGGAATTCTTCACTCTGTGCAATATGGGTAACCTGCTCCGCTTTAGCTCCCGCCTTATTTTCCTGGAGATAGAGTTCCCATGGTTTGTTCGAATAAGAATAGAGAAAAGCAAGATATTTTTCATCCGGGGACAGACTTACCTGGTTGGCACCCGTCATGGAAGTGATCCGCTCTTTTTTTCCGTCTGCAATGTTCAGCCGGTAAAATTGCTGCTCGCTGGGGTGTACTTCATTGGTGGTGATGTAAAAATATTTTTTATCGTTACTGAGTTGTGCCTGCTGCACTTCATAATTGCCACTGGTAAGGGCCCGTCGTACTCCGCTTGCCGTGTTTACCAAATACAAATGAGAATACCCACTGGCTTCTGAATGAAACCAGACGGTATTATCATCAATCCATCCCGTGGTGCGGCCACCGCCAAAACCAATACCGGGTCCGGCGATCCAGGCTTCATCACGCTGGCGGTCCACCAGTTTCAGTACGCGGGTGGCCGTATCCCATGCCATCAGCCAGCGGTCTTTATTGTCGGCCGACCGGATTTCAATAAGGGCTGTTGCACCCGATGGCGACCAGGTAAGATTGGTAAAGCTGATAGCGCGCATCGGCGGATTTTTCAACAGCTTCTCATTTTTTTTAGGATAGTCTTTTACATAGTCCGGCAAATCGCGGATACCGGGGAAAGTGGAATCGGCTTTAAGCGTATACAGTGTGTCCCGCTCACGGTCATATATATACATCTCCGAATTGGTTTGCGGATTTCCTACTTTGGTACGTCCGGGTATATCGGTGGTAAATCCGGTTTCGGTAACATAGCTGGGAACAATGGTGGTTTTACCACTATTGCCAAAACGAAACAGGCGGTAACTTACAAAGCGACCATCGGGACTGATACCAAGGCCCGTCATATTCTTATCCTCAATATTGATTACGCGCTGCTCTTTGGCTTTACCCGATTTATTGAAGGCGTCTCCTTTTTCCCGTTTATCTTTTCTTGCTTTCAGCACTTCAAAATAGCTGAGCTGATCATTCTTCAGCCATTCTTCCTGTTGTGTGCCACTGCCGGCACCGGTACCGGCACCGCTGCCGGGACCACCACTTCGGCCAGAGGAGCCCGACTGGATATTGGTGAGCTGCCAGGTTTCACCACTGGCCATATCCCATACATATAAATTCTGGTTACGGTTAAAGGCAATTTTGGTTTCGCCAAAGGTGAACTGCGGGTTTGATTCCTGGTCGTAGGTTT
>NZ_PJIZ01000177.1 GCF_021596505.1 Nostoc sp. CMAA1605
TATTTATGAATAAATTAGTTATTGCTATTTCTGTAATTTCTACATTGACAATTAGTGGTTGCAATGTGGAGATTAATCATAATGTACAAGCGACTCCTAGCACTCAAGCAACACCAGAAACAACACCAATTCTATCAGGAAAGTAGTACCCCAGAGAATACTGTCACAGCTACAGAAACACCTGAAAGTGGTGAACCTAATGATAGTCCCACAGAAACTGAGAATTCACAGCCAGAAGTTGGAACTGTGAAAGAGTTAGTCAATGGTGATTTGAAATGTTATGTCACTTTAGTAGATGAAAATGGTACAGAACATAATGTAGGTGCAACTTTTGAAATTTGTGCAGAGGAAAGCCAATTTTTAAATCAAAAAGTCCGTGCTACCTATGAAGTTGTAAAGGTCAATGATTGTGAAAGTGCTGAACCTTGTGGTAAAACTCGTGATGAATCTTTAATTACCAATATGGAAATTTTAGATAATTCCTCAGACAATGAATCTGAGAATCAGTGAAATAAGTAGAACAGGGTAAATAATTAAAGGTTTGTAGTGAGAACTTTAGTTCTCTCTCTGAGACGCTCCGCGAACATAAAAGGACTAAAGTCCTTACTACGAACTGAATTATAGTATTTTTATATTGCTTAATATAGTTTGGTTGTTTCTAGTCGTTATACTTATCAGAGCTAGTGACAACTCAAATGATTTTTATAGAAAATAATTAAGTTGTTTTTGTGTTTTTAATAGAATATGCTGTGCTGTGCCTGTTTTGGCAGCTTTCTTTAACCAATGTTTAATCTCATGATCATTACCTAAGAAATGATCTGCTTTAGCTATATAGCAACAACTGTAAGCCATATCAGTGAGATCATTTCCTTCTTCTGTTAAAGGTAAAAGCATTGCTTTACCTTCGCTGTATCTACCTAATTCTATTAAAATTGCTCCTCTAGTTCCTTGAATAGTTTTAATATCACTAGCTAATGATAATGCCTGAGCAGACCATTTATCAGCTTTTTGGAGGTATTGTGTTTGTTCATGATCAATCACAAACGTCACTAAAATATCAAGGATATAAAGTTGATCTCTAATGATGAGATCATCATTCATTAAAATTTGCTCAAATAATTGCATCGCTTGGTCAAAATTACGTTTTTGCAATTCTGCCATAGCTTTATATAATATATGTAATGTTTTTAAATCGTTATTAAAAAATTCAGTTTTAGCATCATCTCCATTTTTTGTATATCTAGCTAAACCTAACTTTTTCTGAAGGAATTGCTCATTAGTTTTAGTTAAAGCATCTAATATTTGTTTACCATCAGTGGGATGACTTTTTCCGTATATATTGGATTCATATGGCAAAAGATTGCCAGTAAATAAAAAAAGCTCATATACACCTAAAAAGGATGCTGGATTGTATTCATTAAAAATTTGGTTGCCGTATTTGCCAAAAACCATGATGAATATAAACAATAAACCATTCATCATTGGCCCGGCTAAATACATAAATATCAGCTTAGGCTTCATGTTTTCTAAGCTTAAGTTGGAGGTATAGGTGATGCCACCACTGGGAATCAGACAAAATTCTATTTTGGATTCTAAAAATTTGAAGTCTAATATCCTCTGACCACTGCCGATTTTGACAAAATGAGGATTAAATCCAACCATTTTAGCCGCCATAAAATGCCCCATTTCATGGCAAAATATGGAAAAATACAACCATATACCAATAAGTAATAATTCCATTGTAAATACACCATAGTCTTTATTTATTAGTATTCCCAGTTAGTTAATTATTCTTTTAAGTAAAAATACGAAAAAATGGTAATCTAAGCTTAATAAATATTATTTAACCAGCAGCTAAGACAAATATTAGTTAATAATAAAATGCTGTTCCAACAGGCGAAATTCTCATGTATCCTGGTCAAACACACGTAAATTTCTATTTATGGTTCAGAAAACTTATATAACTGATGTCTTAGTTGTTGGTGGTGGAACTGGCGGAACGGCTGCGGCTATCCAAGCGGCGCGTCGCGGTGCTAAGACTATCCTGGTGAGTGAATTTCCTTGGTTGGGAGGAATGTTAACTGCTGCTGGAGTATCCGCGCCTGATGGCAATGAATTAATGGCGTTTCAAACAGGAATATGGGGAGCATTTTTACAAGAATTACAAAAACGACAACCAGGGGGATTAAATAATAGTTGGGTGAGCTTTTTTAGTTATGATCCCCGTATTGGAGCAGAAATTTTTGCTGATTGGGTAAAAGAGTTAGCAAATCTGCAATGGATTTCTGGAGAAGTACCCCTAGAATTATTCAAGCAAGATAACTGTGTTACTGGTGTGCGGTTTGCAGATTTTACTGTTGAAGCCAAAGTGATTCTTGATGGGACGGAGTTAGGAGATTTACTGGCTTTAGCAGATATACCTCACCGTTGGGGTTGGGAATTACAGTCGGAGTGGGAAGAACCCAGCGCACCTGTTGAATTTAACGCCATTACTGCCAAATATCCCGTACAGTCGCCGACTTGGGTCGTCTTAATGCAAGATTTTGGTGCAGATGTTGCACCAGAAATTCCCCCAGCACCAAATTATGATCCTGCTTTGTTTGCTGGTGCTTGGGAAAAATACGGTGCGGAGAAATTCTTGAACTATGGTCGCTTGCCGGGTAATCTATTTATGATTAACTGGCCTATCTGTGGTAATGACTACGGTGAAGGGGTAGGAAGATTAATTGATTCAGCACCAAATAAGAGTGAATTTTTACAGGAATGCCGTTGGCATAGCCAAAATTTTGCCTATTTTATGCAAAATCAGCTTGGTAGACGTTACGGTTTAGCAGAGCAAGTTTTTCCTCATAGCCATTCGGCTTTTGCTTTGCATCCTTATTATAGAGAGAGTCGTCGTTTGGTGGGAGTAACGACGGTGAAAGAACAAGACATTCTACCAGTTACAGGGGGTAGAGTAGCAGAATTATTCCCTGATAGTATTGCGATCGCTAACTACGCTAACGACCATCATTATCCAGGTTTTGACTTACCACTACAACCCAAATCTATCCGTTGGGGAGGACGCTGGACAGGAACACCCTTTACTATTCCCTACCGTTGTCTAGTTCCAGCCACTACAGATGGTTTATTAGTTTGTGAAAAAAATATTTCTGTCTCTCACATTGCTAATGGTGCAACTAGACTACAGCCTGTGGTTCTGGGTATCGGTCAAGCCGCAGGGATGGCGGCGGCGATGTGTGTAGAGTTAAATTGTCAGCCGCGTGATTTACCCATCAAAGCTTTACAGGAAGCATTATTACAGGATCAGCACGCGCCAGCCGCTATTGTTCCTTTATTTAATCTTGATCCCCATCATCCCCAATGGCTGCAATGGCAAACCCATTATCTCCATGAACCCCAAGCCTATCCATATAATGGCGACTGTCCTGCTTCATCAGTCGATAATTACTATCATTCAGAGTCTTACCTCGTATTAACACGGAGTGCAGACTGCTTTACAGGGGTTTTCCAAATAGTAAATCAGCAAGATTACCGTTTTACGATAACTTCTCCACCTGCTAATGTGGGGCAAAATTGGCAGATTGTTACCAGGCGATCGCATATAGACGCGCAACTGCAAGAATTAACTCATCAACAACGCATCACTATTTGGGGCCATCTGAATCAAGCTGGTAACTGGTTATTAGTAGAAAGCGTCAAATTATATCCCAGCTAAAAATTTTTTCAGTAAAAAGGACTACTTTTTTTTAGAATTTTCCGGACTCTTTGCAAAAATCTCAGTAGCAGTAAATAAGAAAGTTCACAGAGAGAATTTCAAAATGCGTGCTGCTGTTCCACTTTTAATCTCCAGTTTGGTAGTTGTTTCCCTGAGTTTCGATGTATCGCAAATGACAAACACCAATTTTTTTGCTTCATTTGCAACTACACAGAATGTTGTCTCCCTACACAAGAAACCTAAGCGCAACCAACCAGAAGATTCTGCACCTAACCGTGGTAGTGGCAGAAGAGATATCATGAGGTCTCAGTTTAATAACTACTTCCGTGTGTAGTATTCAGTCACTATGGCGTTTGCGCTCCCGGTTTCTGTTCAATAAAAAACACACTCAACACTATTGAATTCTTTTAATAGAATCTTTTGCAAGAAGACAATCTTTAAAATTTTGGTTTAATCACCAATTCACAACTAATTAGTCTGATTGACAGCATCACCAACCTTCAGAGCATTGATACATCAGGCTTGGTGTTACTTCCAGGGTGTCATCCGAATTGAAAATTGCTCGATTTGCAATTTCTACACAAACTTTTTTAATAATTAGAGTTACACGAACTTCAACCCTAATTACATAAAAAATAATTTCCATCAAAAGGCAGAGGAGATAAAGAAATCTACAAATCATCTTTATCCCTCTGCCAAAAATTTTAATTATCTATTCTACTTACTTGCTACTTTGAGCTTGATTTTCTCTTTTCTGCAAACCATTAATAAACATTGGGACAAACTTATTAAAGAATGCTTCAGGATCACGTTGCCATGCTCTTTGTGCCGCTTGAATTCTGGTAAATTGCAGGTTTGGTGCTAATAAAGTTTGTGGTAAGCGTTCCATGAAATATTGGGGACGCTCCCATACTGGCATTGTATTGGCGATTTCCACTAGGTTAGCAACTCGTCTGAGTTCCGCACCCAAAGTAATATCCATTCCTGACTCAAAAGCTGCTTGCTCAATAGCGGCGTATTTGCGTTTAGCTTGCTCCACTTTTTGGCGGTGTTCAGGACTCTTATCTGCTATCTGTGCTAGCCAACGATTACCCCAACGGACGTGTCCCGCTTCTTCTGGCAGAATTTTCTCAATTGTTTCGCGAACTTTAATATTTTCTGCTGTTTGAGGTGCTTGTTTCAGAGCATAAATATGAGCCGAAAAATACTCACAACCCCTTTTTTCGGTGACATTGATGGCTGCAATAGCAGAAATGAGAAAACTATCTAGGTCTTGAGCAGGATCGTACTGTTCACTGTCTAGTAGTCTCTCAAATTCTTCTATGTAAGAAGAACCAGGGGGTGTACCGACATTTGCGCCTAAGTCTACTAGTAAATCAGTTAACCACATAGCATGACGAGCTTCATCAGCGATGTGATGGGATAAATCTCGAATCAGTTCCGGTGGTTTACCGTTGAGTCTTTCAATGACATCTGTTAAGTCTTTACAGCTACGCTGCTCACTATAACGATAGCGGTTCAGGGTGATCAGGTGAATCTCGCGATCGCTCACTACCTGCTTGAGTACGTCCCGCGCACTTAATGTATTCTGGAATTTCCGTGGATAAGCTACTGTCATGGTTTAAGGGCAATTTTCTTAAATGTATGAGATGGCAGAAAGTAATATTTCTTTACAATAGGGATCTTAAACTAATTTCCCATTTTAAATTTTTTCTCAAGAGAATAAACTATAACTTGATTCAACCCAGCTAAAAAAGGGCTTATGTAGTAGTAAATCTTAATTTGGTCATGAAATATTGATATTTTGGTCTGAAATTTTGTAAACAAACGTAACTGCTAGATCATCTAGCTATGGATAAGTATTTCTTACAGTCTTGACTAAATATGAATTTTAGCAGTAACTCAAACCGAAAAACCTAGTCAGCAAAATTACACAAATGTTAAGAAATATAACAAAAATGCAATTTGGTAGTTTATGTTACAGAATTTTTGCTAATCTGATTAATAGAGAGGAATACAAATTAATCCAATATTTCTAAATCCATAGGGAGCCTGTGTTATGTCTATTCAAGAAAAATCTCGCGCGATTATGATGCGTCAATATCAGCAAGTTAAGCATCGTCAACAATCGATGTTGATGCGCGCCGCACAAGAACTCGGTCTTCCGGCTGAAGAAATATCCCACTACTGGAATCCCATTCAAGGGAAAATCGACCCCACAACCAGAGCAATTTACGGTCGTAGTAATGCAGCAATGAGCTAGATTTTTGATGAGTGTTGGCAGCAAAGGGAAGTAATGTGTACGAGAAATTACTTCCCTTGATCTATTGACATACACCCCAGATCAAGGAAAATATCTGAGGCTGAAGAGGAAATTACGGACATTTTCTTCATAGAATCAACATAAATTATGTATTTCGTTGAAGATGGTGCGATCGCATTCTGTAGTTTTGACTCTGATGCCTGGAAATAGCGGTGTTTAGCAAAAAACACACCGTCAATATTTTCACTGAACTGCCGAGTGTATGTTGTAGGTTGAAGATTGATGGATAACTCAATTTGTCTAGTTTGTGCTGCGGACGATAACTTTTCCATGCCTCTAGCTGCAACTACTCGCTCAGTTGTGGCCAATCTTACTAGTGAACAGCATTTAGTTCTCTATATTATAGATGGTGGCATTAGTCGAGTTAATAAAAACAGAATTATCCAAAATCTGAAATCTGAGCAAGTTAGTCTCAAGTGGCTGAAGGTCAGAAAATCACAATTTAAGCACTTGCAGACATCTTCTAGTATTACTATTGCTGCCTATTACCGGATTTTAATCCCAGAACTTTTACCATCAGAAATTGATAAAGCCATTTATCTAGATAGTGATGTCATTGTTAGATGCAGTTTGCAAGAACTGTGGAATCTTGATATTCAAGATAACTATCTTTTGGCAATACCAGATATGGGGGCAATCTATGTTTCCTCACCTAGAGGACTGATTAATTATCAAGAATTAGGTCTTGCGCCCGATTGTAAATACTTTAATTCTGGTGTCCTGGTGATGAATCTTAAAAAATGGCGACAAGAGAAAACCAGTCAAAAAATCTTTGCATATTTAGATAAATATAAAAAGTATATTCGTTGGCATGACCAAGATGCCATGAATGCAGTTTTAGCAGGTCAATGGGAAGCTATTGATTACCGATGGAATCAAATGCCATACCTATTTAAATATCCCTCTTGGCAAAATAGCCCTTTTAGTAAAGAGGAATATGATCATCTGGTGCATCATCCTTTCATTGTTCACTTTGCATCCCGTGATAAACCTTGGCACGAGAATTGTAGTCATCCCCAAAAAGGTTTATTCTTTGAACATTTGGATAGTAACATTTGGTCAACGTGGCAAGAGGAACAACTAGCTAAAAAACAACGACAGCAAAATCTAGTCCATTTCTCCAAACTATATATTTCTTTCAAACAAAAAATTAAATTTTTCTTTAAAGAATTAATCAAATCTTAGCGTGCCGAACTAAAAAAGCCACCCTTGTGGGTGGCTGAATTATTTCTGGAATTAGTAGGTTGCCAACAGATGTTAATTAAACGTCGTAATAGAGGTAGAACTCATAGGGATGAGGACGCAACTGTAACTGTTTAACTTCGTTAGCTAGCTTGTAATCAATCCAGTTTTGGATAAAGTCTTCAGTGAATACGCCTGATTCTGTCAAGAAGGCGTGGTCATTCTCCAGTGCTTCCAATGCCAATTCTAAAGAACCAGGGGTGGAAGGAACTTTCGCCAGTTCTTCTGGAGAGAGTTCATAGATATTTTTATCTAAAGGTTCACCGGGATGGATTTTGTTCTTGATACCATCGATACCAGCACACAGCATCGCTGCAAATGCCAAGTAGGGGTTAGAGGTAGCGTCTGGACAACGGAACTCTAAACGCTTGGCTTTGGGGTTAGTACCAGACAGAGGAATACGTACAGAAGCGGAACGATTACCTTGGGAGTAAGCCAGGTTTACCGGTGCTTCATAGCCGGGTACTAAACGCTTGTAGGAGTTGGTGGAGGGGTTGGTGATAGCTAACAATGCTGGTGCGTGTTTGAGAATACCACCAATGTAGTAAAGTGCCATGTCACTTAAACCAGCATACTTGTCACCGGCAAACAGAGGTTTACCATCTTTCCAAATAGACTGGTGGGTGTGCATCCCAGAACCATTATCACCAAACACAGGTTTGGGCATGAAGGTTACGGTTCTACCGTATTTCTTAGCTACGTTTTTGATGACGTATTTGTAGATCATCAACCAGTCAGCAGCTTCGATTAATTTACCAAAGCGGAAACCTAATTCGCATTGACCGCCAGTGGCTACTTCATGGTGATGCTTTTCAATAGGCACACCTAGTTTTGCCATCGTCAACAGCATTTCTGTCCGCATATCTTGGAAAGTATCTGTTGGCGAAACGGGGAAGTAACCTTCTTTGAAGCGAGTTTTGTAACCAAGGTTGGGGCTTTCTTTTCTACCAAAATTCCAACGGCCTTCTATAGAATCTACGTGGTAGTATCCCTCGTTGGCAGTTTGGTCGAAGCGGACATCATCAAAAATGAAGAATTCAGCTTCAGGTCCAAAGAAAGCTGTGTCACCAAGACCAGTAGAAACCAAGTAGTCTATTGCTTTTTGAGCAATAACCCGTGGGCAACGGTTGTACCATTCGCCAGTACGAGGTTCTTTGATGCTACAAATGATACTTAATGTTGGCTCTTCCATGAATGGGTCGATCCAAGCGGTGTTAGGATCTAGCACCATTGTCATGTCTGATTCTTCGATGCCTTTCCAACCCCGAATGCTGGAACCGTCGAAGGGTACACCATCAGAGAAAGAACTTTCGTCAATTTGGTCTTGGAACACGGTGAGGTGCTGCCAAGTGCCGAGTGTATCGACGAATTTTAAGTCAATCATCTGGATGTTTTGGTCTTGAATCAGTTTCAAGACTTCTTGTGGGGTTGTCATTTTTACTCCTTCTCTGCCAATTTCTTAACGTCAAACCAGAATCTTGCCAAAGCATCCTGACCCTACTGAACGGAACAAAGTTGTGACACACCTGAAATATCGTAGATTCTCAACATTAGAGAGTTTTGTAGCCTTTGTTACAGATTCTCTGGATTACAGGTAATATTAACCTTTCTTTCGACATCTGCTCAAAAGGGGAAAGTTAATCTCAGAGGGGTCAACTTTGACATAGAATCCATAAATAATGGAAAGATGGTTTTTGTGCCAAATCTATATTTAAATAGCACAAAAATTTACTGGTGCGTAAGTGCAGCCAAATAAATATCAAACCACGATAGCAACGATTGGGAGAAGAATGAATGCGTGACGCGGTAACAACCTTAATTAAGAATTATGACGTAACTGGTCGTTATTTTGACCGGGATGCGATTGATAGCTTGAAATCCTATTTTGAGAGTGGCACAGCTCGCGTGCAAGCTGCGGCTGCAATTAACTCCAATGCGGCTGCACTGGTGAAGCAAGCTGGTGCTAAGTTGTTTGAAGAACTGCCAGAATTGATTCGTCCTGGTGGTAACGCTTATACAACTCGCCGTTACGCAGCTTGTTTGCGAGATATGGACTACTACCTGCGCTACGCTACATACGCGCTGGTTGCTGGTAATACCAATGTGTTAGACGAACGTGTGCTGCAAGGTCTCAGAGAAACCTACAATTCTTTGAGTGTGCCTATTGCTCCCACGGTTCGTGGTGTACAGATTCTCAAGGATTTGGTAAAAGAACAAGTCGCATCTGCTGGTGTTGCTAACACTGCTTTTGTTGATGAGCCTTTTGACCACATCACTCGTGAATTAAGCGAACAGGATGTGTAGAGTTAGGGACTGGGGATTGGGTACTGGGGACTGGGATGTTTTCTCCAGACTTAGCACTCAAGACTCAGCACTTTCTAGCTCTGTTATCTAAATTTTTGTGAAGCGATCGCCTGACTATTTCTGTAGAAAAGCGATCGCTTTTTTTGTTGCAATTCTTAACTCACTGGCAAATGTTAGGATATCGCCAAGTGATACTGCTCAAAACTTAAAAAATTGAGATTATGATTGCTTCCTCTCAAGAAAATTACCTCGTTACGCCGGAAGAATACTTACAACTAGAGGAACAAAGTCAAGAAAAACACGAATATATTAATGGCTATATCTACGCAATGGCTGGTGCAAGTGACCCCCACGTTACTATTGCACTTAACTTGGCGGTGCTATTGCGTAATCATGTACGCGGTTCTGGTTGTCGCGTTTATATGAGTGATATGAAAGCTCGAATTGAATCTTTAAATCGCTTTTATTATCCTGATGTGATGGTAACTTGTGACCAACGCGACCAAGAAACACCAAACTATAAAAAATTTCCTTGCCTAATCGTTGAGGTTTTATCTGATTCTACAGAGGCTTTTGACAGGGGTGATAAATTCGCGGATTATCAAGCTTTAGAAAGCTTACAAGAGTATGTTTTGATTAACACTAAACGTCAACGGGTTGAATGTTTCCGGCGGAACGAACAAGGATTGTGGATTTTGCAATCATACACATCAGCACAGGAATTATTCAGTCTCAACAGCGTCAAATTTGAGGGGACAATGGCTGCACTTTATGAGGATGTAGTTTTTGCCAGTTAACCTCTTCTTAAAAAATTGAGATACGCTTGCTCATTATTTAGTAAACTATGTATCTATTAATGACTGCACAGCTTCCTAACTTAGCGGAAGCATAGAAAGAAGCAGGGATATAGATTACACAAAAGTTATGCCGCTTATAGTTCAGAAATTCGGTGGTACATCTGTCGGTTCAGTCGAACGTATCCAAGCTGTTGCCCAGCGTGTTTACAAAACGGTTAAAGCTGGCAATTCATTAGTGGTGGTAGTTTCGGCAATGGGAAAAACCACCGATGGACTCGTTAAGCTAGCCAATGAAATTTCTCGCAATCCCAACCGCCGGGAAATGGATATGCTGTTGTCCACAGGGGAGCAAGTGACGATTGCTTTGCTGAGTATGGCGTTGCAGGAAATTGGACAGCCAGCTATTTCTATGACTGGGGCGCAGGTAGGTATTGTTACAGAAGCAGAACATACTCGCGCACGGATTTTGCAGATTGAAACCGAACGGGTGCAGCGTCACTTAAACGATGGTAAAGTTGTTGTCGTTGCAGGGTTTCAAGGAATTTCTAGTAATGGTGAATTAGAAATTACCACTTTAGGTCGTGGTGGTTCTGATACTTCGGCGGTAGCTTTAGCGGCGGCTTTACGAGCAGACTTTTGTGAA
>NZ_PJIZ01000178.1 GCF_021596505.1 Nostoc sp. CMAA1605
TCGATGTAATAACCCCGCAAGGTTAAAAAATCATCGCAAACCCAAAGCGCATCAAAAGCAGAGTCATAATCTTGCAACTCATAAAAGTGATGAAAGATTTCTAAGTATTCTTGAACATCATCTTTTGTTGTCCAAGGGGGTTGTTTGGCAATTGAGCGATAATAATCAATAGCTCGTTGATGCACCTCTGTTTGATCGCCTGCTTTATACCGCACATACTCCCACACCACAGGCTGAAACCCAAATCGCCGTTTCCCATCGAGTTGTTCTACCAACAAAGAACGCTTCACCAGATTCCGCAATTCTTTCTCAATCTCTGGTTCTGCATTTCCTGGCAACACCGCCACGGCTGCTGCACTATCAACCGCACCACGATAGACACTAATATTCTGCAATAACGCCTTTTGTAACTCACTCAATCTCGCAAAACTGGCATCCAATACCAACACCATCCCCACATTTTCCCGGCGATGCACACCTACCACTTGGGGATCTGTCAACAACTGCCGCAAATTCCCTAAACCTAAATCTGCTAATCTGCTTAAATTCGGGTCTTGTGAATATTCTTCCTTTAATAAATCTGCTACCAATCTCAACAGTAGGGGATGCCCATCTACTAATTTGACAAACTCTTTTAAATCCCCTTTAATACCCAATGCTGTTAACAGTGCCACCCCTTCTTCTACTTGTAAACCTCTCAGAGATAACCATTGAAAGCCTTTTAATTGTGGTCTTTCCCTGGTGGTGACTAATACCTTACTATTACTACCAGATTCCACCCATGCTTGGAAAAACTCACCGTAAAATAAACTTCCCCATTGCCTATCAGGTTGTAATAACCTTTCTAGGTTGTCAATAATCAGTAAAAATTGCCCAGAACGCAAGCAATTAACTAACGCTTCTACTAACTGCGCTTCTTGTTCTGGCACACGAAAGCCGAACTGTGTTAATACTTCTCTGGCTAAATCGCTAAAACCTGCCCCATTACTGACATCTGCCCAAAATCGCTTGGGGAAACCTGCAATTTCATCATAAATTTTCGTCGCCAGTGTTGATTTACCTGTACCACCGATGCCTTCTATACCAATTAAAAAGATATTGTCATCAGTTAACCATTGCTGTATTTGGGCAATTTCTGTGCTTCGTCCTTGCCAATAAGCCAAACTTTTACCGGGATTCCCAGCTTTGAGAACCCCCGGCGATTCTGCTTTGGTACTGCGTTCTAGCCACTCCACTATTTCTTGCTGTGCAGTACCAAAAACAGCAATGTGGTTAATTACTTTGGGCTGTTGATATTTCTGCTAAAGTCATAGTTTGGCTGATTAACATCACCTGCTGTATTTACCTGTATACTTTCGTCGTAAGCTTGAGCGTTGAGGCTGACAGAGCCATCATTAGATTTTGTTTCTTGCAAAATCTTGGCGATTTCCTCCGCCAGTGATTGATCAGCATCCAAAATCTTTTTGAGTTGCACTTGCAAACAGGTTCTTAAAGCTTCATCCTCTGGACTTTGAGCGACATCTGTAGCAGCTTCTTTGGCGGCTTCCTTCGCCTCTACTTTAGGCTGTAACTTAGCCCAAATCGCCTTAGCTTTATTCCAAACATCCACACCGACTGCTTGAGCAGCTCCTTCTGCGACTTTATAGCCTTTCTCAGTCTAGTGAAGTACAATAACAACAATGAGTAAACCAATTAAAAATATCATCTAAAGAGACTTGGCTAAAAGCAGTTTCAATTGCTATTACTAAATCTGGATAACTCCTAGCACCGATAGAACGGAGTGCATTCTTAATCTTTGACCAACAATTTTCAATGGGTGAAAAATCAGGAGAATACGGTGGTAAATAAATCAACTTAGCTCCAGCAGATTCGATGAGTTTTTCAATATCCCCACCTTTATGAATTGAGCAATTGTCCATGATTACATAATCACCTTTCTTCAGTTTCGGAACTAGTTTTTGCGAAATATAAGCCTCAAATGTTAGACCATCAGTCGCTCCTAAAATACTGTATTGGCTAACGACTCCTCTCAAACCAATTGCACCAATTATCGAAACATTTTTACTACGTTTTTGCGGTCTTTGACCATGCGCTCTTTCACCTTTTTTGGCACGAGCAGACTGTCTGTCCAAAGATAGATTCGCTCCGGCTTCATCTAGAAATATCAGCTTTTGGGCTGGTATTCCTCGTATTTGTAGCCAAAACTGTAATCTTAACGATTGAACTCTTGGAGTATCTTTTTCTGCGGCGTGCAATGTTTTTTTTTAAGCTAATTTCCATCCTCTTTAACATTCTGTCTACTGTCGAAATTCCAATGGTTATTCCTGTTTTTTGTTTGAGTAGCTCCCGAATTTCTGATAAAGTGGCATCATTTTTGGCTTCTACTATTTCCTGAAGCACATTCAATTGCTGAGAGTTTAGCTTTGGTGGCGTTTGTTGTGTTCTGACTTTCGGTGCGATATTTCCTGTTTCTCTATACTGTTTCAGTAATTTCTCTATAAATCCTAAAGTTACACCAAATCTTTCTGCTAACTTTCGTTGTGATATTCCATCTTTTAAATATGTATCCAGTATCTTTTGACGCAAATCGAGGGAATATGCTTTCATTTTTACCCTAGACTAGTATGTACAGCTTTATTTGCTCAATTGTACTTCAGCAGACTGGGAAAGGCTATACCACCCGCATTCAGCAGAAATGGTAGACAAGGAGCGAGCAATTTTACTACTAAAGCGATATCCATAAATTTACGAGATTAACTACAGTTAGTTATACAAGCTCATGTTAGCGTATTTATATATACATCACAATTTCAGCCAGCATTAGATTTTTTTAGTTATATATTCTGTGGTATCTTCGACAGAACACATGAACTATGCCAGTTTAAACAATCAATATCTACTGAATACCAATTTTTGACAGATGCAACTAGCAGAAATTTTAGCCGAATTAGAAAACAACACTGGAACTTTTCCTAGATTAGCTTTAGAAAGAGCTATTGAAGAACGAGAAGCTATCACTCCTGTATTATTATCGACCTTAGAAAATTTGAGTAATAACCTCGAAGAGTTATTAGCAAAAGAAGACTATATTTTCCACATTTACGCCTTATATTTACTCGCGCAATTTAGAGAACCTTTAGCATACCCTGTAATTATTAAGTTTTTCTCAGTGCCGGGAGAAGCGACATTAGACATCACTGGAGATGTAGTCACTGAGGATTTAGCCAGGATACTAGCTTCTGTTAGTGGTGGAGATATTGAGCCAGTAAAACAACTAATAGAAAATCCCAACGCCGATGTATACGTTAGAGGTGCTGCTGTAGGTTCATTATTAGTGTTGGTAGCTCAAGGAGTTATTTCTAGGGCAGAAGTTATAGAATATTATGGCAAATTATTTTCTACCTTAGAGAGAAAAGATTCTGATTATATTTTGACTGATTTAGTAAGTAATAGCGCGCTAATTTGTGCTGTTGAACTGAAGGAAGAAATTGATAAAGCTTTTGCAGAAGATTTAATTGACTTATGGTTTATTGATGAAGATGATGTCAATGATGCTTTAGAAATTGGCATAGAAATGTCTATAAAGAAACTGCAAGAAAATCCACATTATTCATTTATTGAAAGTGTGATTTCCGAGATGGAAAACTGGTCTTGTTTCCAACAGCAACAAACATCACAAGGCTTTGATGATAATTCGATTATCCCAGAAATTCTTACTTTAATAAATACTAAACAATCTAAAACTAAAGCTAAGTCTAAGAAGAAAAGAAAAATGCAGGAACAGTCTCGTAAAAAGAATCGCTCTCAGAAAAAATAAACAGCATAACTTAAGTAGCCATCATGAACTGCGTACACAAGAAAACATGAAAAAGTCTTTCTCTTACACCCCTATACCCTTATACCCCTACACCCCTTTTTCAAGTCAGGAGGATGTGTTTCCCACTGTATACCTGCCAAAAACATGAACAAGAAAGTATACAAGAGTCTGAAAACGCACAATCTCGCTAATATAAGTAATGTTATTTATATACATTAACTAAATCTTGTTAATGTGTTTTTATATCCAACAGTGTGCTGCGTTTGATACTAATATCCTCCATAAGATATATTGACGAAAACGATAAGTTTTTACCCACACACTCTGGCTGTAAATACTTATGGTTGGCAGATTTGGCATCGCTTACTTACAAAAAACATATGATTGTTGATATTAGCTTTACGACAACTTCATAAAGCTAGAGTTTATAAAAACAATGAGTAAAGATACTGTTTGGACATGGCAGTGTTTACTATGAGGTGTTATATATTATCGAGAGATTAATCAAGGCTAGATGTAAGTAATTTCACTGGAATAAAAATGTCAGTACAGCTAATAATATCTGAGCATTCCAGGGTAGAGGTGAGTAAAGAGCAGGTTTACTCAGAACTACAGGGAGAAGCAGTCATACTGGATATCAAATCAGGAGTTTATTATGGTTTGAATCAAGTAGGGGCTAGCGTCTGGAATCTGATTCAAGTTCCCAAAACGGTGAAGGAAATTCAAGCGGCTTTATTGCTGGAGTATGATGTAGAACCGGAAATATGCGATCGCGAAGTTAGGGTTCTACTAGAAGATTTAGCTGCTAAAGGATTGATCAATATTCATAATGACGCGCCTGTTTAAGTTTTTGCGCCTTAGTCATTGCGATAGGCTACGCCTCGCCGTAGGCGATCGCTATTTGTTGATTAAGACTTTGATTTTATTGGGTTTAGTCAATGGGGGATTATGGTTACTACCATTTAGCATCCTACGACGGATTCTAGATAGGATAGGTCAACCAAACCCTAAAGCCTCACTAACTCCTGTGCATAAAATTATTTGGGCTGTTGATGTCAGCACTAATTTTATACCAGGAGCGAAATGTTTAGCCCGTGCTTTGACTTGCCAAGTTTTGATGAATCAACGGGGTGATGCGCCGGAACTCCGCATAGGAGTTACCAAAGATGAGGAAGGAAAACTCAAAGCTCATGCTTGGCTAGAACACCAAGGAAAAGTGATCATAGGCTATTTGAGTAATCTGTCATCCTACACACCCTTGCCAACTTTGCCGAGGAGTTTATTATGAGTGGGATTGTGGGGATCTACCATCTCAATGGAAAACCAGTAGACCGTGAACAACTCACCCTAATGGTAGATGCGATCGCTCATCGTGGTCTAGATGGGGCAGATATCTGGTTTTCTGAGTCTATCGGTTTGGGTCATCGAATGCTGTGGACTACTCCTGAGTCTTTGCAAGAGAAGTTACCCATGCTCAATTCCACGGGAAATTTAGTTCTCACAGCCGATGTGAGAATAGATAATCGCGATGAATTAATCTCTGCATTGCAAATTCAGCATTATCCCGCCGAAAAAATCACCGATAGTTATTTAATATTAGCCGCCTATGAAAAATGGGGTGAATATTGTCCCAGATACCTCATTGGTGATTTTGCTTTTGCAATTTGGGATCAGCATCAGCAGCAGCTATTTTGTGCTAGGGATGCAATGGGAGTTAAACCCTTCTATTACTATAGGTTTGGGCAAACATTTATTTTCGCCTCTGAAATTAAAGCTTTGTTGACCTTTCCTGGTGTCCCTTGTCAGATTAACGAAGCAATGGTTGCAGATTATCTGGCAAAAATCCTCTTTTGTGGTCGCAAAGAAGACTCATTCTACAGTGAGATTCGAGAACTCAGAGCCGCAGAAAGTTTAATTATCAATCCCCATCGAACTGAAATTAAGTCCTATTGGTCTCCTGATTTAAACTATGAAATCCGATTATCTTCAGATGAGCAGTATGTAGAAGCTTTTCGAGAAATTTTTATTGAAGCTGTCAACTGTAGACTGCGGAGTGCTTTCCCTATCGGTTCAACCCTTAGTGGTGGTTTAGATTCCTCATCCATTGCTTGTACAGCCAGACAACTATTAGCTCCTGGAGGTAGACACAAATTACATACTTTCTCAGCCATCTTTCCGAGTTTGGCGGAAATCTCACCCAAAATTGATGAACGTCCCTACATGGCGGCGGTTTTAGCTCAAGATGGCTATCAACCTCACCACGTCCATGCAGATCAATTAAGTCCTTTGATGGATGTAGACCAAGTTTATTGGTATGGTGAAGAACCCATCCCCGCACCAAATTTCTATATGGATTGGGCTGTATTTAAAGCTGCATCCGAGCAGAATGTGCGAGTCCTATTCACAGGTATTGATGGTGATACGACAATTACCTATGGATTTCAATATTTATCGGAGTTAGCTGCTTCTTTCCAATGGCTGAAATTGCTCGAAGAAAGCAAAACTTTAGCCAATGTATGGCGCAAATCAACCCGTCATGTCTTTTGGAACTACGGTTTGAAATCAGTTGTTCCAGAACCAGTTGTGGGAGTCATCCAAAGAGTACGCGGTAATTACCAAACAGATAATTATTTAACTGAATCTCTCAGCTTACTCAATCCAGAATTTGCCCAACAGGTAAAGATGGCGGAACGCATTCAAAGCGAAACAGTGAAATCTTTAATGGATCAAAAATCTTCCATTTCTGCGAGGGAAGCACATTGGCTATCACTGAATAATGGCTCAGTCCGCTATGCTTTGCAATGGTTAGATAAAACCGCCGCCGCCTTTGGTTTAGAAGCTCGTCATCCATTTTGCGATCGCCGTTTGATCGAATTTTGTCTAGCTATCCCCTCCAGTCAAAAACTACACAAAGGCTGGACACGCTCAATTTTACGCAGAGCAATGGAAGGAATTTTACCCAGGGAAGTACAGTGGCGACAAGGTAAAGGTAATCTTGGTGCTAACTTCCGTCTGAGACTTTTGGGAGATGAAAAAGCCACTCTAGAGCAAGTTATTTTTCAAGAATCCCATCTGATAGAAAAGTATGTAAATATACCTGCCCTTAAAACAGCATATTCTCGTTATATTGCTGAACCTAATACCGCAGATGCAGAATCAGTAGATATTTTCGTTGCTGTCAACTTAGCTTTATGGATGAAGCAATCAGGAGTGACCGCAATCTAGTAATACATTCACTCTCAGGAGAAACATGAAAAATTACGAATTAGCCACTAGGGGTTTTATTTAAAACCTCTAGTGATTAACAAAGTCACTCACTTTTGAGGAACTTACGCAATGAATAAGAAAGTTTGGATAGCCCCTGCTGTCAAAATTTATGGCAACATCGAAGCCATTACAGAGCAAGTTAAACCCAAAAAATTGGGCAGTTCTGACGATTTCGGTGTTCCCGGTGTGAGCGATCCCTAGTTATATCTAGCTAGTAGTCTGCCAAGAGAACTTTGCAAGGTTAATAGCAGCAAAAAAATCTCTTTCTCCCCCTGCTCCCCCTGCTTGCCTTAGCCTAGCAATTTTGGATTGGTGAACTACTAGGATGGCTTGACTAAGGTATCGCACATCCCTATGATGATGAGCGTGTTTCCCTAATTAACGTGCAAATTCACTTAATCTACAAACAGGAGTAGAGTTCATGAATAAGAAAGTTTGGACAGCACCTACTGTCACCGTCTACGGCAATGTTGAAGCCATCACAGAACAAGTAAAGCCTAAAAAACTAGGAGCATCTGATGACTTTGGCGTTGCTGGTGTAAGTGACGCTTAGAGGAATCTGTCTGAGGATGACTCGCTAATTTTATCCCCAGACAAACTTCCTAGACTGATACCGATTCCCTATCCAAAATTAAGCGCGTCAGATGTAGTTTGGTGGTGCAGACTCACATCTGTAGCTTGATTTTGGAGAGTTTGGTATGAACGTGTTTCAATCATAGCTATCACAAGCCCCAAGAGCAACTAAGATTGATCTACAGTTGTCTCTTGGTGCTGCATTGCATATATCAAAAATAATTTCACAATGTATAAATACTGGGCGTATGGTTTAGGCATACATTCCAATATCGTTTTACCTGAGCTATTAGAAGCTGATACCGACTGTGATATTACTGTTACGGTTAAAAATAGTAGCTTGGGATATGTTGAACCTCTCCAGGCGAGAGAATATCTACTAGTTTCACCACAGGAAACAATAGTTGCAATGAAAGGTGTAGGTATCTTTCACATTATTAATGGTAAGGAAGTGATTGTTACTCCCGCACCCAATGCAGACCAAAGACTGATGCAGTTGTGTTTGTCTGGTAGCGCGATGGGGATTTCGCTTTATCAACAGGGATTTTCACTGTTATTACACGCTAGTGCAGTTGCAGTTGATGACCAAGTGATCTGTTTTCTGGGATATTCTGGTGCGGGTAAGTCTTCCGCCGCCGCCGCTATGCTGGCGCGTGGTCACAAGATTGTTTCTGATGATATTGTTCCTGTGATTTTAGATTCTCCAGTTAAGGTATTACCTGGCTATCCGCAAATGAAGATGAGTCCAGAAGTGGCTACTACCTGCGGGTATGATTTAGCATCGTTGATTTATTTGCATCCTTTGTTGGGTGAGTATGCTTATCGTTGTGAGGAGGATTTTCACTGCAAGCTACAACGCTTGCATAGTCTGTATGTGCTTGTGGATAGTGATGACTTGGTAATTGAGGAAGTGCAGAGGCAAGCAGCTATCTTAGAATTAATTACTAATTCCTATGGAATTCGTTCTCTACAGGAAGCTATTAATCGTGAACAGCATTTGACTCAGTGTGTGGAAATACTTAAGAGTGTGCCGATTTATCGGTTACAAAGGCCTCGTTCTTTACCTTTGTTGTCTGAGGTAGCGAGGTATGTAGAGGATCATGTGCGGTGTGGAATGGGGAGTTTTCAACACAAAGGGGCGCGGAGGTTTCATGAGGGTTTTGAGAAGGTTATATGATAGGCTGCGTGTTTTGCCTGCGTTGCGTTTAGTTTGGCAAAGTAGTCCAAAGTGGGCGATCGCTCGTACACTACTTTTAGTGATTCAGGGTATTTTACCTTTAGTATCTATATATATAGCCAAGCTGATTATAGATACGGTGGCTGCTAGTTTCACAACTGCTGATAAAGTCGCTATTATTAATCAGATTATCTTTCTAGTTATCATTGCTGGTGTTGTAACTATTACAACGGTTATTTGTAATGCCTTGGCTGAGTTGGTTAATAATGCCCATGCTCAGAAGGTGACAGATTATATTCAAGATATTCTTCATGCTAAATCTATAGCGGCTGACCTAGAATACTACGAAAATTCTCACTACTATGACACGATGCAACGGGCGCAACAAGAAGCTCGTTATCGTCCGCCTTTAATTATTAATCGGTTGGCGCAATTAGGGCAAAGTAGTATTTCTTTGTTGGGGATGATTGGTTTATTGTTATCCTTACATTGGTCGATAGCTGGGGTGTTAATTGTGATTTCTCTTCCAGCTATGTTTGTGCGGGTGAAATATGCGCGGGTGATGTATGACTGGCGACGCAAAAAAACATCGATGGAACGGCTATCAGAATATTTAGGTTGGATATTAACATCAGAGCAATTCGCTAAAGAAATTCGTTTATTTAACTTAGGAGACTATTTTGGTAAATGGTATCTCCGCATTAGAAAACAAATCTATCAAGAAAGCATTGCTATTGATACTAGAAAAGCTATTGGTAATTTTATTGCTCAAACTATCTCAGGTGTTGTAGTTTTAGGTGTATTTACTTTTATTATTTTTCAAACTATTCAAGGTGTCTTAAAACTAGGGGATTTAGTCTTATATTCTCAAGCATTACAGCGTGGAGAAAGTGATATTAAAAATTTGTTGAGTAGTATGTCTGCTCTCTACGAAGATAATCTATTTTTAGCGAATCTCTACGAATTTCTAGAACTCGAACCCAAGTTAGCTGACCCTATAAATCCCGTGCCTTTTCCTCAATCTATTAAAACTGGTATTATCGTGCAGAATGTAGGGTTTAAATATGCTAATAGCAGTCGTCAAGCTATTAAAAATGTCAGCTTGACTATTAAACCAGGTGAAGTTGTAGCTTTAGTGGGTGAAAATGGTTCAGGTAAAACGACATTAATTAAACTTCTGTGTCGATTATATGATCCTACTACTGGTTCAATTACTATTGATGGTGTTGATATTAGAGATTTTAAAATTGCGGAATTACGCCGTGAAATTAGTGTGATTTTCCAGGACTATGCTAAGTATAATTTTACTGCTCAGGAAAATATTTGGTTTGGCAACATTGACTTACCACCAGTAGCAGAAAGTATTATGGCTGCGGCACGACGTTCTGGTGCTGATGATGTAATTTCTAAGTTACCGCAAGGTTATGATACTACCCTGGGGCAACTATTTTCTCAAGGGGAAGAACTGAGTATTGGTCAATGGCAAAAAGTTGCTTTAGCTAGAGCGTTTTTAAGAGATTCCCAATTAATTGTTCTAGATGAACCTACTAGTGCAATGGATGCTAAAGCTGAGTATGAAGTGTTTGAAAAATTCCGCCAGTTAATTAAAGACCAATCTGCTATTTTAATTAGTCATCGTCTGTCTACAGTGAAAATGGCCGATCGCATTTATGTGATGGACAATGGCATGATTGTAGAAAGCGGCACTCATGACCAACTCATGGAGATGAACGGGACTTATGCTTATTTGTTTGCAACTCAAGCACAGCAATATCTGATCTAGGAGTCAGCAGCAAGTTCCAATCAAAATTTCAAGAAAGGGTGTAAGGGTGTAGGGGTGTAGGGGTGTAGGGGAAGAAAATAATGTTTCTTCTATATTTTACTGATGCGTATTTGCCTAGAAGCTTTCAAGCCAAACGCTCAGTTTTGAAAATGATAGAATCAACAATACAAGCTTTCTCAACATCAGAGGATTGATATCCGTGAAACTCGAAGACTTAGAGCAACAACTTCTCGCCCTCAGCCCTAGTGAAAAAGTACAGGCGATACAGTTACTTGCTCAAAGTCTTGGTGGTAACTGGCAAGGAATTGAGAGAACCCCTAAAGTTTGTGGGGGCGAAGCGCGCATTGCTCACACTCGTATTCCCGTCTGGGTGCTTGTGGAGGCTCACCGTATGGGATACAGTGATGCTGATTTGTTGACGAGCTATCCCAGTATCACAGAGGAAGACTTAGCTAATGCTTGGGCGTACGCAAAAGCGTATCCTGATGAAATCGAACTAGCAATTGAGCGAAATGAGGTAGCTTAGTCAATGGCTCGCTTTTACGCGGATGAGCAGTTTCCGTTTCCAGTCGTGGAATTACTACGCACTTTAGGACACGATGTCTTGACAGTTCAGGAAGCAGGAAATGCAGAGCAAAGCATTTCTGATGAAGAGGTATTGATATTTGCCATCGGTCAAGAGCGAGCCATACTAACTATCAATAGAGATGATTTCATCCGTCTGCATCGTCGTAATTCCCAGCACTTCGGCATTGTTGTTTGTACCAATAATCGTAACTGGGAACAGTTTGCGAACAGGATAGATGCAGCTGTAAGAACAGAGGTAAATTTAGAAGGGAAACTACTTCGCGTGGTACGTCCTGCTAATTGAGATGAAACAAGTGTAATTTTTTAGTAGTTAAACAGAATTAATGATAAATATGGTTTCCCTGTTACCTGTTTCCTGGCTTGCTAATCTACTACTTTGAGTAATCCTCTTTTGATGCGGTCAAATATTTGATTAATTTGTTGTAGTTCTTTTTCGTTGAGGTCTTCTTTAGATAGGAGTGTAGACATAAGTAC
>NZ_PJIZ01000179.1 GCF_021596505.1 Nostoc sp. CMAA1605
CACAGGGTACGATAACCGCTACTCCAGGATATTCTGGGATCTGAACTAATAAGATCGTTTGTCCTTGTACCGATACCCGCCCCGGCGGGTATCTTTTTTATCAATGGTAACCAACCGGTGCAGCGATAGGGGTACGAAACCTATCTTTGATGAAAATCTGCCTATGTTCCGGCTTTGTTGCGCATATTTCCAGGTGCATTATTCCTCATTGCAGTATCAACCGTATCCGCCCAGTCCAACTGGACGGATACGGTTTCGCTCGTAAAACCAATCTCCCTGCTGAATAAAAAATTTTTTGTGCAAATGCCTGTTGGAGCGGTTGTAAGTCCCCGTGTCGCAGATATCATGGCGGCTGATCCAACGAAAACAAGGAAACCAGGATCATCCTCGACCACGATAGCAGCCGGCTCGTATTTTTTGCACAGGAACTCTATTCCTGGGGAAGCAAGACTTTATTTGAGGATCTGAAAAAACAGGTGGAACCGGATTTTGATTTCGACCGGCGCATTTTACGCGACTCAGCCGGATTACTGGCCGTGCTTTCCACCCCCCTGTTATATGATTCCACCCAACAGGCGATCCTGGTAAACAGCCTGACAGTGCAGGGTCCGGATAATACAGTGAGCAGGATTGATGCCTATATCAATCCCACGGCCTGGAAGGATAAAGCACTATATGCAAAACTGACCGAAAAAATTTTCCAGACAATCGCCAATGGCACCCGGCGAATCAGTTTACCGGCAAGAACCGAAACACTTGCCATTCCGGGTACCAACGCCAGTTTTTCCTTTGTATTACCGGCCGGATATTTTGTAAACATCGATGAGAAATACGATTTCGCGGTATTCCGGATTGGAAAATTCAAACCACTGGCAGCAGATGATTATATCAGCCTTACAATTTACACCGGTCACCACCCCACCCTTTTTCATAAAGAATACGGGATACCTGACAGCGCGATGCAGAAATGGCAGGCATCTTTTTTGCAGAATAAGTATGACTGGCTTGTTTTTAATGATGAAAAAGAGAATTTTTACCTGCGCGAACAGATTATAGCTGGTGATGCCGCCGAGCAGGGACTGCTTTTCCATGTAGCGTTGCTGACCAATAAAAAAGATATAATGACCGAACTGTCGGCGGTTACCGAAAAATACGTGTAGTAAAAAAAACCAACTAAACCTGTATTCCCTCCATTAAACCTTAACTCCTCAACTATGGACCCGCTGTTTACCATCCTGCAAAAACGCTTCGGAAAATATCCCGAACGGCATAAAGGAATTAAATGGCCCGATGTACAGGCTAAACTCGAACAATCTGCCGCTGCCATGGAAGCCCTTCAAAACATGGAAGATACCGGTGGCGAACCTGATGTCGTTATGTTCGATAAAAAGAAAAACACGTTTATTTTCTTCGATTGTGCGCCCGAGAGCCCGGCCGGCCGGCGCAGTCTCTGTTATGACCGTGCGGCATTAAATGCCCGTAAAGAACATAAGCCCAAAAACTGTGCACTGGACATGGCGGAAGAAATAGGCATAACCCTGCTTACCGAAGAACAATACCGCTATTTACAACAGCTGGGAAATTTTGATCAGAAGACATCCAGTTGGGTACAAACACCCGCCGATATCCGTCGCCTCGGTGGTGCACTTTTCTGCGACCGGCGCTACAATACCGTATTCGTATATCATAACGGTGCTGATTCGTATTATGCCGCGAGGGGTTTCAGGGGCGCGCTGGAAGTGTAATGCTCCTGCCTTTCAAAAAAAGGTTGCAGGGTTACCAGCGATGGGATCACCTCATTTCTTCCCGCTCCTTCTGTCCAGCTCTTTATTGATAAGCCCGAGTTCCCGTCCCGTTTGTCCCTTCACCGATGTATTCTCCTGCGCACGACGCATCAGGTAGGGAATTACATCGCGGATAGGCCCGAACGGAAGGTACTTGCTCACACTGCAACCAGCATGTGCAAGATTGAATGTAATGTTATCACTCATGCATACAACTGGCTCCAGTGCACGTGTGGATGATTGAGCGGCAAGCCCTTTTCCTGTAAAAGCTGGGTGGCATACAGGTTACTGTACTCGTTGTGGGATGCTACCACGAGTGCCACCTGGTCAATATGATCGATGCAGAATTTTACACCGGCATTGTAGTCACGGTCGCTGCTTTCCTTGTCCGGTTGTATCGGGGATGGGTAGC
>NZ_PJIZ01000180.1 GCF_021596505.1 Nostoc sp. CMAA1605
AGAAATGAATTCCGACACACAAGAAGCTGCTGCTATCGACGCGCTTGATGGTGCTGAATGGATGGGTCGTGATTTAAAAGTTAACAAAGCTAGACCCAAAGAAGACAGAGGTGGTTCATTTGGTGGAAATCGTGGCGGCGGTGGTTACAACCGCAACCGCTACTAAGACCAATAAGAAGCATGGGAGAGGAGAGCAGGGCGCAGGGGAGAAAGCCATCCACAAAGGTGAGGTTGTACCTACAGTCACCTTTTCTCTCTGATTCCTACCTCTTAGCGAATAATATCTAGATGATTGAAGGAGATGTGATTTATCACATCTCCTTCAGTTTTTCGCTCACGTCTAATGTGAATTACAGATTTTTTGAAGTAATTAAGGTACATCACGAGTAATGAGTAATGAGCAAGAAATTTACTTATTACTCACTACTTATTACTCATTACTTGTCAACACTAGGCGGTAAACAAGCCTTTTCTAACTCCAGTCGTTGTTCCACATTACGCAAGAAATACCCATCTACCATTGCAGAGCCTAAAAGTTTACCCAACTCATCACGACTGGTAGTAATAGTTGTATTAAATTTTCCCCCAGGCAAATTACCCAGAGTCGCTACAATAGAGCGTTGAATTAACTGAAGCACCTCTGGCGAAGTGGGTTTAGATAATTGGCTAACGGTTTGACTATCCATTGACTGCAAATAATCCCATAACTGATTTTGACTCATCACATCAGTTAGAGAATTTTCGGGCTGGCGATGGGAATCATTACTCATAGTAATTATCTCAAGTGCTGCTTAACTATCAACTAATTTAGCAATTTACTTTTACTCACCCAGTACGCTTAACCGAACTCTGCCATAGGGGTTTTGACACTCATGGGAGTGGGGAGTGGGGAGTGCTGAGTGCTGAGTAATGAGTGCTGAGTAATGAGTAATGAGTAATAAGTAATGAGTAATGAGTAATGAGTGCTGTTAGCGGTAGCGCGGCGTTTAGCCGGTGCTGAGTTGAGAAATAAATTCTACCTTGTCCCTCTGCCCAATGCCCAATGCCCAATGCCCAATGCCCCATAACCTAATCTCTGGCAATCACAATATCATTAGACTTAATGACCGCATAGGCTTCTGCACCTTCCTCTAGTTCTAATTCTTCAGCTGACATTCTGGTGATGATGGAAGTCAGCTCGACTTTGTGAACAATTTCTAGAGTTACTTCGCTATTGACTGCACCAGTGACAACTTTTTTCACCACACCTTTAAGAATATTGCGTGAACTAACTTTTAGGGGTCTTTTGGGAAGATTAGGTTCTAAATCTAAGTTTTCAGATGTTTGCGTTTCTACTTTATTTACCTTATCTACTTTATCTACCCCTGTGGTTGGTAATGATTTTGCTGGTGGGGGTTGCTGATGAAGACCGCGCACAAGTTCCCGCAGAATCTCAGTTTTAGTGCGCTGAGAATGCTGGCAGAATTCCTCTAGAATCTTGCGTTCTTCCTCTGATGTCTGAAAAGTGATCCATCCTTGTTCTTTTCTTGGCATAATGTTACCAATTTGGTTGGTAAATATCACGGTTATCTTTAAGTACGATCCGACCAAGCCTCAACTCTTGGAGAAGAATCCATCTCAGCCTGATTTTCCTATGAAACGAAGACAAATTCTTGCTTTTCTTGGTGCGGCGATCGCTAGTTGTTTGATAGCAGTTGGCTTGCCTTTTATGACACCCTCTCCTGTCGTAGCCCAATCTAATGTCAGTTTACTGGTATCTGCTGCGGCTAGTTTAAAAGATGCTCTAGAAGAAATTAAGCCAACCTATCAAAAGAATAATCCTAATATCAACATCAGTTATAACTTTGGTGCATCTGGTGCGTTGCAGCAACAGATTGAACAGGGTGCGCCAGCAGACATTTTCATTTCGGCGGCGAAAAGACAAGTAGATGCTTTAGAGCAGAAAGGATTATTGCTGCCAGGTACAAGAGCGATCGTAGCAAAAAATCGCCTAGTCCTGGTTGTACCGAAGGGAAAAACGGGCATCACTAGCTTTTTAAAGCTTAGGAATCCTGAAATTAAGCGTATTGCTATTGGCGAACCCAGGAGTGTACCCGCAGGTCAATATGCTGAACAAGTCTTGCAAAAGCTGAAATTATTGCCAGAAATCAAGCCGAAATTAGTATATGCCAACAACGTGCGTCAGGTTTTAGCGGTGGTAGAAAGTGGTAACGCTGATGCAGGGTTAGTTTATGCTACTGATGCCAAAATTTCCGATAAAGTAAAAGTTGTAGTGGCGGCGGATGAAAAATATCACTCAGCAATTACATATCCCGCCGCAGTGGTGAAAAAGACAAAAAATCCTGATGCAGCAAAGAATTTTGTCACTTTTTTAACTACTGATGGCCAAGCAAAAGCTGTATTGAAAAAGTACGGGTTTATTTTGCCTTAGTAGGGGTATAGGGGTGTAAGGGTGTAAGGGTGTAAGGGTGTAAGGGTGTAGGGGTGTAAGGGTGTAGGGGTATAGGGGTGTAAGGGTGTAAGGGTGTAGGGAGATTTTACACAATGCCCCATGCCCCATGCCCCATTCCCTATTCCCCATTCCCTATGCCCCATGCCCCATAATGTCACAATGAAGATAGGTATTATCTGGAATCTGTGGCTATGTATTTAACTTGGTTAGATAGCAATAGTTGGTTGCTGGAAATTGGTCAACAAAATATATTAATAGATCCGTGGTTGGTTGGTTCGTTGACTTTTGCTAATTTAGATTGGCTATTTAAAGGGTTACGAAATCAAGAACGTTCTATTCCCGACCATATTGACTTAATTTTACTGTCTCAAGGTTTGGAAGACCACGCCCACCCACCGACGCTAAAACAGCTTGATAAACAGATTCCGGTGGTGGCTTCTCCGAATGCGGCGAAGGTGGTGCGGGAGTTGGGTTATACGAATGTGACTAGTTTGGCGCATGGGGAAAGTTACAAATTAAATCAGCAAGTGGAAATTACTGCTGTTCCTGGTTCTCCCATTGGGCCGACGTTGATAGAGAATGGTTATGTTCTTAAGGATTTGACCACGGATTTAAAGCTTTATTATGAGCCTCACGGCTATCATTCTCCACAGTTGAAACAGTTTGCACCCATAGATGTGATTGTTACACCTTTGATTGATTTGGCTTTACCTGTGGTGGGTGCGATTATTAGAGGTCAGCAAAAGGCTGTGGAGGTGGCGGAGTGGTTACAGCCGCAGGTGATGTTACCAACAGCTTCCCCTGGTGATGTGATGTATGAGGGATTACTGGTGAAGTTGCTTCAGGTAGTGGGAAATACGGAGAAAATCCGATCGCAGTTAGCGCAACGTCAACTCTCAACTCAAATTATTGAACCACGCCCAGGCGATCGCCTAGAGTTACCATTACAACAGCGTCAAGTGCGATCGCGCTAAGTTGGTTGATTTGCGTCTAGCCAAGCAAATAAATCAGCGATCGCACAAAAATCTAACAAAGCTTCTCCTAGTGCTTCCAGTTGTTCTAGCGTCAGAGTTTGAATACGTGCTTGAACTTCTGGGGGTAACTCTCCTACTCGTTTTTGTATTTGTCGTAGGACAAGTGTTTGCTCACCTTCTTGTTTACCGCGTTCGTAGCCAATGCGCTCACCTGTTGTAATGTAACTCATGCTACGCTCCTGCTCAAATTGTTTAAACTCTTGCCAAAATTCTGCTTCCAAGTCTTTTGGTAAAATCATAACCCAATCGATAAAACGATAGAGATTACGAATATCTCTTTCTTGCAAACCTTGTTCATATAATCGCCGAATTAAGCTAAATTTCCAAGTTTTGCGTTCT
>NZ_PJIZ01000181.1 GCF_021596505.1 Nostoc sp. CMAA1605
GGTTTTCTAGCACCCTGGCTGCCACACCTTCCCCTTCCCGGATCAGGCCCAACAGCAGATGCTCGGTGCCAATGTAGTTATGCCCTAATTGGCGCGCTTCTTCTAGGGATAGTTCCAGAACCCGCTTTGCCCGTGGCGTAAACGGAATTTCCACGGCCACAAAGCCCGAACCCCGGCCTATGATTTTTTCTACTTCAATGCGGGCATCTTTGAGATTGACACCCATCGATTTCAGCACCTTGGCCGCAACTCCCGTACCTTCCCCAATCAGACCCAGGAGGATCTGCTCGGTTCCAACGAAGTTGTGACCTAAACGGCGGGCCTCTTCTTGGGCCAGCATGATTACCTTAATGGCTTTTTCTGTGAAGCGTTCAAACATGGCATTTTTCCCATCACCTGCGTCGTGCCGGTACGCTGATTTTAGCACAGGCTAATCGGCTGGATGCCTGTATAAAGATATTAAACATCCAGGAATTATCACCCAAGCTGATGGGTTAACTATTATTTAGTTATTGCTTCTTATATGGCTGCTGTACTGAGGAGTTTGAATTTATCAGCATTTTCAGGCTTGACTTACATACAGCAGGCTACCAAGTTGAAAATCTAATTAGACAGTCACAAATATTTATTGTTAACACAAGTTGCTACCCACAGTCAAACTTTTTGAGAAAAATATATATTATTTAAAATAATTTAACTAATACGATTAAATATTTTAATCATTAAAATCGGACAAAATTCAAATTTTTCTCATTAACCCAGAGATGGGATCAACAACAGCATCATCAGTTAATTAGTAGCTACTTCCCATCAAAGAATAACAATCATTGTTAATTGTCGAGGCGATTAGTTGGAATTAATCAACAAAACAAAGTACGGATGTTTGTCTTGTCATAATTATCGTGATTTAAAACTTAAAATACTGAAAACAGAATAATTACAGAATAACAGATAACTTTGATACAAAATTATCAAAATCGCCATCACATTTCATAAATTTTTCTCATAGTGATTTACACTCACCTGAGAGTTGAAATTAACGGATAAATAATAAAGAGGCGATAAATCACCTCTCTATCAAGTAAATATTCCTAACGTGGATTATTTGATATTTTGATACTCAGAAATTCAAGTTTGAGAAACGTCAATAGTCCGGCTATTACAACGGTTCATCGCTTTTTCTACACCTTGTTTGAGGCTTAATTCTACACACTCAACTACAAACTGGAGTACGAGAGACATTTGTTGAGATTCAGCGGCGGTAAATTTTCCTAAAACATAGGAAACAGTCTCTGAGTTATCGTTACTAGCAGCATTTTTGGGTTTACCGATACCAATGCGTAACCGGGGGAAATTTTGGGTATTGAGATGAGCGATCGCACTCTTCATCCCATTATGTCCCCCAGCCGAACCAGATAAACGCAAACGCGTCTTTCCCAAAGGCAAATCCATATCATCATAGATTACTAACACCGACTCAGGCGGCAACTTGTACCAACTTGTCACGGCTTGTATAGACTGTCCTGAGCGATTCATATAAGTTAAAGGCTTAAGCAGACGGATTTTGTAGCCTCCTGGTGCAGTACCTTCGCCAAATTCCCCTTGAAATTTGCGATTTTCTGCCAAGGAAATGTGCCAAGCACGAGCTAGCGCATCCACAGCCCCAAAGCCGATATTATGGCGAGTTTGGTCATATTTAGGCTCTGGATTCCCCAACCCGACAATGAGTTGAGGAATCACCAAAGCCTGTGGCGTAACAACTTCTGTCATGTTCTTTGTCAATCAATTCGCAGCAGTTATTTAAGCGGCTGGAGAAGAACCAGCACTATCTTGCTCCGATTTAACTCCCTCAATTTGCTTAGGTTCAATTTCCGCAGTTGTTTTTACAGCCTGTTCCAACTGTTCAGCTTCTCGCTTAAATTCACTTTGAAACTCATTAGAAGCTTCTTGAAAACCGCGAATTGCTTTCCCCAAACTCCGGCCGATCTCTGTAACTTCTTAGGGCCAAAGACTAACAAAGCCACAACCATAATCAAAGCCATTTCCGGTAAACCAATACCAAAAATATTCACGCGGTTTCTCCTCTCTAATTTAATGATGTGTATCTATTTTGGGAATGGGGCATAGGGCATGGGGCATAGGGCATGGGGTAAAAAATTCTACCTTGTCCACGTTGTCCACCTTGTCCACCTTGTCCCAATTCCCAATTCCCAATTTCCAATTCCCAATCCCCCACTTATTAAGACTAACTTTTTCAGGAGCAAAGGCACAAAAAAACCCGGATAAACCGGGTGCGTGTTTTTTGGTATGACAGCTTAGTTGCTGTATGTGCGATTAGCCACCTAAGCTACGCCAGTCAACCAAGACATCTTGAATGATGATTGACTTGTTGTAAAGTTGCAGAATAATCAGCAAAAACACGAAGAATAGCCCCATAAAAATAGCCATTACAGGAGTTGTTCCCCAGCCAGGAGCTACTTTACCATACTCAGAATTTAAAGGTCGCAGGATATCTCCCAACCTAGTCCGTTGTGCCATAGTTCACCTAAGATTAGTTGCCAAAGCTTTTTTTAATCTTCTGTAATATTCTATAAGAATACCACTCATCATCTATAAAACACTTATGGAACCCGCAATAGTTCTTATCATTTCTGTAGCCGCCGCCGTTATAGGCATTACAGGGTTTGGAATTTATACCGCTTTTGGCCCACCAAGCAAGGAGTTGTCAGATCCTTTCGAGGATCATGAGGATTAGGGATTGGGGACTGGGGACTGGGGACTGGGATTGGGGAAAAGGTAGACAAGGTAGACAAGGTAGAATTTATTTCTCAACTCAGTATCGTCTAAACGCCGTGCCACGGCTAACAGCACTCATTACTCAGCACTCATTACTCAGCACTCAGCACTCATTACTCATCACTCATTACTCAGCAGATGAAAACTGACGATTTTCCCTGGTGGGATTGTGGATTTTTGTTGCTGAGATGAGAATTCTGTGGTGAGACGTTCTAATAGGTCTACTGGTTTACCTAGTTTGAGACCTAAATCACTGTGTAAATATAACTCGGCTGTTGTTCCTTGAGACTCATAACACCTAAGAATTAATTTCTCTGGTTCATCTTCAGATGGTTTTACAGCCATTAAAATTAGATTTTCGGCTGATAAGTCTAAGAAACTTACTCTATCTTG
>NZ_PJIZ01000182.1 GCF_021596505.1 Nostoc sp. CMAA1605
AACAAAGCCACGCCGTAGTTGTTGAATATCAATTAGTTCTGTAGAAGGGTCATCCTTGGGAGACAAGAACCCTCCCATGAAAGCGTATTGGCTAGGCTTTTGAAATATTCCTGTTGTCACTTGCAGCAGAGCAATCAGTAAAATGCTAGCTACCATAATTCCCGAACCTACAAGCCATCGCCGCACCCAACGTCGCCCGTGCTGCTCCCAGATGACTGCTTGTTGCCCTAACAACAAAGTTGCTGCCCAAAATCCCGGCATTGGCCACGCTGGCAAAATTTGCCGATATCCCCCTATGAGAGTAAACCCTAAAATTAAGGGCAAGGATACCCATAAATTCAATAATTTAGTCGCATCTAAATCTCCCTTAGAGATTAGTGATTTGTGAAAAACATGAATTATTCTTAACACCGCAAGTCGTAAACTAACCCACCATAGTGGCAATCCTATGGTGGGGAACAGGTACGCTACCCCCCCTAAATAGACACCAGCTACACTCAGCAGATTGTACCCACCCCTTGGCATCGCTCGCTCTGATTGAAAACGAAAGGACACCCAATCATGCTGCATATTCCAAAACCACATAGGGAAGATAGTGATCACAAATAAGCCTAACCCTAGCCATGCCCAAGGCGAACGCACAACACAGCGATGAGGTGGACTCGTCAAACAAAAACCAATTAGCCCCAGTCCTAAAACAAACCCGTGATATTTGCTATTGCAGGCTAATCCCACCAGGATACCAAGATAACTCAAGCGATAACTAGGCACATATAAATTAGATGAGCCGGACTTATTCTTCAACAGGCTATGCTTTTGATTTCCAGGTTGCCGCCAAAATTCATTGACTGCACAATATAAACTGGCTGACCAAAAAAACATCAGTGGACTATCAGGCAGGCTTAGTATGCCAAAGCCAATTTGAAAAACTGGACTGATGGTGGCAATAGCCAATGTCAAGCAAGCTGCTTTAGCAGAAAATAGTCTATTGCTAGTTAAATACAAGAACACCAAACTGCCTGTATATAAAATCAGTGTCCCCAGGCGAATCGTGAATTGGGATACATCTCCAGTTAACCACGGGCCGAAACCAGTTGTCAGAGCTACAAAAGCTGGATGATCAAAATAGCTCCAGTCTAGATGCAGACTGTAGAGGTAGTAATAAGCCTCATCAAAGTTAGGGTAAAGCCAGAAAGCAATGAAGGAGCGAAACAGCAATCCCCCAACCAGCAAAATTACCACTAACTGATTAGTTTTTTGAGCCGACCATTTCTGGAATTTTTGCATTTACTCGAATTCTTATTCTTGATAGACAACCCAACTCATCAACTCCAGCTAGATAACAACCTAGATGAAAAGCCTAAATTAAAAGCCTAAATTAAAAGCACACAGCACGGCAAATTTTTGCGTAGTTTTTTGACTCAAAAACTCATTGAATCAACATGAGCTGATACTGATCACAATGGATTGAGACTAGCGATCGCCTCATTCGCTAACTATAAATAATTCTCATTAAATCTTAATTCCACACTTAGCGCACAATAGAGCTAATCACCGATAATCCATATATAACTCGGCAGCAAGAGTATTGATTTATGTGTATGGAATTTGGGCGCGAAATCTGCGGTAATCTGGAAACGGCTGAATCGAGGGAATGGTTAGTTACCAATGGGATTGGTGGTTATGCTTCGGGTACGGTAGCAGGTTTACTGACTCGCCGCTATCACGGTTTATTGGTAGCAGCTTTGCAACCGCCTTTAGGTCGTACTTTACTGCTGGCAAAACTAGATGAGATTGTTACATATAATAATTGCTTTTATCCCCTCAATACTAATCGCTGGAGTGATGGGATAGTCAGTCCCCACGGATACCGGCATATTGAGCGTTTTGCTTTGGAAGGTACAGTCCCTGTGTGGCGGTTTGCGGTGGCTGATGCTGTGTTAGAAAAACGGGTGTGGATGCAACAAGGTGCTAATACAACTTACGTTCAATATACTTTATCTCGCGCTACCCAACCGCTTCAACTCACGCTCAAAGCAATGGTTAACTACCGTGATTATCACGGCGATACTCAGAGTAATGGTTGGCAAATGTCCTTAGAAACGGTGGAAAAAGGGATTTGTATCACTGCTTATCCCAGTGCGACACCATTCTATCTACTCAGTGACTCTGGGAATGTATCCCTGGTTCACAATTGGTATTATGGCTTTGATTTGGCTGTGGAACGTTATCGGGGACTGAGTGACACAGAAGACCATCTCCACGCCGCTACTCTAGAAGTTACACTCAATCCTGGAGAATCATTTACTTTTGTCGCCAGTACAGAAAAGCAACCCAATTTGCAAGGTGAAACTGCGCTCAAGTTACGTCAAACTCATGAACAGAAGTTAATCGCAATTGCTAAAGCCCATCAACCCCTTGATAAACAAGAATTACCACCCTGGATTGAGCAGTTAATTTTAGCTGCTGACCAGTTTATCGTAGACCGTCCACTCCCAGAAGAACCCAACGGTAAAACTATCATTGCTGGTTATCACTGGTTTAGCGATTGGGGAAGGGACACAATGATTAGTCTACCAGGGTTAACAATTTCCACCGGTCGAATAGAAATAGCACGCTCAATTCTCCGCACCTTTGCTAAGTATGTCAATCAGGGGATGTTACCTAATCGCTTTCCCGATGCGGGGGAAGAACCGGAATACAATACTGTGGATGCTACGTTATGGTACTTTGAAGCAGTCCGCGCTTATTACAGTGCTACCAAAGATGATCATTTACTGGCGGAACTGTTTGGGGTGTTAGCTGAGATCATTAATTGGCATTGTCGCGGTACACGCTATAACATCCATTTAGACCCCGCCGATGGGTTATTGTATGCTGGAGTTGCAGGTGTGCAGTTAACTTGGATGGATGCGAAGGTAGGAGACTGGGTTGTGACACCCCGCATTGGTAAGCCCGTTGAAGTTAATGCTCTCTGGTATAATGCTTTACGCACGATGGCAAATTTTGCCCGTCAGCTTGGTAAACCGCATCAAGAATATCAAGCAATGGCGGATAGAGTTTTAGCAAGATTTTCGCGGTTTTGGCATGATGGCTTGGGTTATTGCTATGACGTAATTGATAGTCCTGATGGTGATGATTTATCGTTGCGTCCTAATCAGATTTTTGCGGTGTCATTACCGGAAAGTCCCCTCACACCTGCTCAACAAAAGTCTGTGGTAGAGATTTGTGGGCGAATTTTGTTAACTTCCCACGGATTGCGATCGCTCTCTCCCGACCACCCCCAATATCAAGGAAAATACGGTGGCGGACAGTATCAACGTGATGGTGCCTATCATCAAGGTACTGTTTGGGGCTGGTTAATAGGTGCGTTTGTGCAAGCACACCTGCGCGTTTACAATAATCCTCAGCAAGCGCGTCAATTTCTCGAACCAATGGCAAATCATCTGACTGCACATGGTGTTGGTAATCTCAGCGAAATTTTTGATGGTGATCCGCCCATGAATCCCAGAGGATGTATTGCCCAAGCTTGGACTGTGGCAGAAGTTTTGCGTACTTGGTTAGCAACTTCAGGCTAAATTTAATTCAAAATGGCAGAATTTATACCAATTCGCAATTCGCAATTCGCAATTCGCAATTCGCAATTCGCAATGGACTAACGTCCCGCTACGCTAACGCAATG
>NZ_PJIZ01000183.1 GCF_021596505.1 Nostoc sp. CMAA1605
CCGCACAAGCGGTGGAGCATGTGGTTTAATTCGATGATACGCGAGGAACCTTACCTGGGCTAGAATGTGAGTGAAGAAAGCAGAAACGTTTTCGTCCGCAAGGACACGAAACAAGGTGCTGCATGGCCGTCGTCAGCTCGTGCCGTGAGGTGTTGGGTTAAGTCCCGCAACGAGCGCAACCCTTGTCTTTAGTTGCCAGCACGTAATGGTGGGGACTCTAGAGAGACTGCCTGCGCAAGCAGAGAGGAAGGGGGGGACGACGTCAGGTCATCATGGCCCTTACGCCCAGGGCTACACACGTGCTACAATGGCGCCTACAGGGGGTATGCGAGCTGGTGACAGTGAGCCAATCTCTGGAAAGGGCGTCTCAGTTCGGATTGAAGGCTGCAACTCGCCTTCATGAAGTTGGAATCGCTAGTAATCGCGCATCAGCAATGGCGCGGTGAATACGTTCCCGGACCTTGTACACACCGCCCGTCAAGCCATGAAAGTCGGGTAGACCTGAAGCCGGCCGTTAAACCGCCGGTTAGGGTAGAATCGGTAATTAGGGCTAAGTCGTAACAAGGTAGCCGTACCGGAAGGTGCGGCTGGAACACCTCCTTTCTGGAGTACCTGACATTTATTATTCGTACCGCTACAGCGGTTCTCCCTCTTTCTCAGAGCGCAGGGTCCTGTCGCAGTTTACTGCTTCAGGAAACACGTTCTTTGACATGTTGACTGCAATAACAATTGGTAGTTGAGTTGAGCATACGTGCTCCTCAACACTCAATTTCACGAGCAAACAGAACTTTGACACTGCTACGGACGCGAGTCGGTAGCGTGGTAAATTCTACATACAAGCAAGGTGAAAGTTACAAAGGGCGCACGGGGGATGCCTAGGCTTCCGAAGGCGAAGAAGGACGTGCCAAGCTGCGAAAAGCTACGGGGAGCCGCACAGGGGCCTTGATCCGTAGGTATCCGAATGGGGAAACCCACTCCGCGAGGAGTACACCGCAAGGTGAGCGAACCTCCTGAACTGAAACATCTAAGTAAGGAGAGGAGAAGAAAACAAGAGTGATTTCGCAAGTAGTGGCGAGCGAACGCGAAGAAGCCCAAACCTGGGACGTTACGGCGTTACAGGGGTTGTAGGACCACGTTGTGAGACCTTTTTATCATAGGAGAACAGTCTGGGAAGGCTGGCCGTAGAGGGTGAAAGTCCCGTATCCGGCATGATGGAAGGCTCTAGTGGTATCCTGAGTAGGGCGGGGTCGGAGACGCCCCGTTCGAATCGAGCGGCACCATCCGCTAAGGCTAAATACTCTCGGAAGACCGATAGTGGACAAGTACCGTGAGGGAAAGGTGAAAAGGACCCAGGGTATGGGAGTGAAAAGAACCTGAAACCGTGCGCTTGCAAGCGGTCGGAGCAGACTTGATCTGTGACGGCGTGCCTTTTGCATAATGAGCCTACGAGTTACGGTAACCGGCGAGGTTAAGGTGCTTGAGCACCTGGAGCCGAAGCGAAAGCGAGTCCTAATAGGGCGGTTTTAGTCGGTTGCTGTAGACGCGAAACCTGAGTGATCTACCCATGGCCAGGTTGAAGCTTCCTTAACCGGAAGTGGAGGACCGAACCGGTAAACGTTGAAAAGTTTTCGGATGAGCTGTGGGTAGGGGTGAAAGGCTAATCAAACTGGGAAATAGCTCGTACTCTCCGAAATGCCTTTAGGGGCAGCGTCAGAGTTGATGTGGGCGGAGGTAGAGCTACCGATAGGACTAGGGGGAGTCGCATCCTACCAAATCCTGACGAACTCCGAATGCCGCCCAACTGTATCTGGCAGTGAGGGCTGGGGTGCTAAGGTCCCAGTCCGAGAGGGAAAGAACCCAGACCATCGGCTAAGGTCCTCAAATCATGACTAAGTTGAACAAAGGCGGTGCGGCTGCAGTGACAGCCAGGATGTTGGCTTGGAAGCAGCCATTCATTCAAAGAGTGCGTAACAGCTCACTGGTCGAGCGGCCGCGCATCGATAATGAACGGGCATCAAGTCATGTACCGAAGCCATGGATTGTACGGTTGACGTACAGTGGTAGGAGAGCATTCTGCACAGCGATGAAGGTTAATGGGGCAACCCGGGCTGGAGCGTGCAGAAAAGCAAATGTAGGCATAAGTAACGATAAGGGGAGCGAGAAACTCCCCCACCGTAAGACCAAGGGTTCCTAGATCAACGTTAATCGGATCAGGGTCAGTCGGGACCTAAGGGGTTAGCGAGAGCGAAGCTTCGATGGCAAACGGGTGAATATTCCCGTACCTGCGCTGGGTTAGCCCACGTTGACGGAGTCGAAAAGATCCTGCGTGCTGACGGAATAGCACGTTGAAGAGGCGGTAAGCGCCTCGATAGTACCGGCGAGCCTTCGGGCTCAAGGATATGGATCGGCCAGGCTTCCAAGAAAAGACGTGCAAGCGTACCAGCCAGCCCGTACCGTAAACCGACACAGGTGGTCGGGTAGAATATACCAAGGTGCTCGAGTGAATCACGGCTAAGGAACTCGGCAAAATAACCCTGTAACTTCGGGAGAAGGGGGGCCTACCGGTAACGGAGGCTGCAAGAGAATGGCCCAGGCGACTGTTTACCAAAAACACATGGCTTTGCAAAAACGAAAGTTGACGTATAAGGCCTGACACCTGCCCGGTGCTGGAAGGTTAAGAGGGGGGGTTAGCCGCAAGGCGAAGCTCTGAATCGAAGCCCCAGTAAACGGCGGCCGTAACTATAACGGTCCTAAGGTAGCGAAATTCCTTGTCGGGTAAGTTCCGACCTGCACGAATGGTGTAACGATCTGGGCGCTGTCTCAGCCGTGAGCTCGGTGAAATTGTAGTAGCGGTGAAGATGCCGCTTACCCGCAACGGGACGAAAAGACCCCGTGCACCTTTACTATAGCTTTACGCTGGTTGCGGCCAAGGGATGTGTAGGATAGGCGGGAGGCTATGAAGCGGTGTCGCTAGGCATCGTGGAGTCAACCTTGAAATACCGCCCTTCGCTTGGTTGCAACCTAACTCGAGATTTGAGGACACCGTATGGTGGGTAGTTTGACTGGGGTGGTCGCCTCCAAAAAGGTATCGGAGGCTTCCAAAGGTAGGCTCAGTACGCTTGGTAACCGTACGGAGAGTGCAATAGCATAAGCCTGCTTGACTGTGAGGCCGACAAGCCGATCAGGTCGGAAACGAGGGTATAGTGATCCGGTGGCACTGCATGGAAGGGCCATCGCTCAT
>NZ_PJIZ01000184.1 GCF_021596505.1 Nostoc sp. CMAA1605
CCCAGTTTCTTGAGCCGCTCGATCCACCGGGCGCGCGTCTGATCGTCCTTTGCGCGCTCCGCCTCGATGCTGGCAAGTGCGGCCAGCGTCTCGGAGTGGGACATGCCCAGCAGTCCGGCGACGTGAAACAGGCCGTCCGTGTCCATCTGGCTGCGGCCGCTGCGGTAGTGGCTGACAGCCTGCCGAGTGGTGCCGAGTTCCTTGGAAATGGCGTAGTCCGACTTCAGCGGGGTCTCTGCCCGCAATCGGTCCAGCAGTGTGATGGTGGTGTTCAAGTTCGTCCCTCCTACGGTAACGCTCCCCTACGGTAACGAAACGACAACAGCTACGCTACGTGCAGAGTGTGTTGACATGTCAACAGGCTCTGCACTACCTTGATAGCGCACCCGGACGGACAGGCGCTTCGCACGATCCTCCTACCGTTCCGGGGCCTCCGCCGGGTGCATCCCGTCGAAGCCTGAAACCCGGAATCCTGTAGGGGGAATCCATGGAACTGAATCTGTCGTATGAGGGCTGCAACCTCATCCTGTCGGCCGTGCATGAACGCGGCGGCCGTGTGCTGGCCGAAATGGCCGTGGAAGGTGAGGTGCTGGGCAGTCTTGAAATCCTGCCGCACGAATGGCGCGCGATCCGCGATGCCGGCGACAAGGCGCTCGCGGCCGTAGAGGCCGAGCAGAGCCGCCGCGAAATCGCGGCGCGTCAAGTGGGGTTGCCGCTGTGAGTGCCCGCGCCTTCGTCGTGGTTGTAATCGGGGTGATGTGGTCGGCGTTCTTTGTCTCAGGATGCGAGAGAGTCAATACGCCGGGTGAGGTAACGGCGCGGATGAACGTGCGCGTGGCGGCCGAGATTTCGGAAAAAGTCCTGTCAGACGGCACACGCTGCGCAGTAATCGACGGCGAGAGAAAAGCGGCAATGTCATGCGACTGGGGTCGCAAATGAGCGCGCACCTCGATCAATCGGCCCGGGCCGCCATGGTCGATGGCTGCATCGTGCTGGCAGGCCTGCTGCTGGTGCTGCTGATCCTGTCCGGCTGCACGTCGGCCGCCGTGGCGAACGAGTGGCAACCCTGCTGGGATGAGCCGGACGCGGTGATGGTCATCACGGCCGAAGGACAGGTCATCAACTGCATCACGCACCCGAACGAAACTGCGCCGCGTCCGAAGCCGAAGCGCAAGCCGGGGGCGCCGGAATGAAGCCGATAGGGTGGTGTCAAGAGCTGGTTGGCCTGTCCGGAAATTCGCGCCAGCGAAGGCTGCAGCGGCGGGCCTACAGGCGGGATGGTTGCTTTGTGAGGCCGTACAAGAATTTCAGGTTGTCGCGCGGCCTGTTCCTGATGTGGCGTGATCCGATATGAGCACGGCGGCCGAGTTCGCGGAATCCGCGATTCAGCGCATGCGGGCGGCGGCGGCGTCGGCCGATGCGCGCCGGGCGGCGGTCTGGGACGCGATGGACGAATGCAGGCGGGCGGCAGTGCTGCGCGTCGCGTGCCTGGATCAGACCATGGCCGCGATGCGCTGGGCCGATCTGCCGGCGGATGCCGTAGAGGACGTGCAGATGGCAATCCGTGCGATGGTCGAAATCGTGCGGGGCATGTCGTTCAAGGTGCCGGTGTGCAGCTGACAACGCCGTCCGGCTTCCGGCTGCGGCCGGGGACGCCGTCATACGATGCCGCATGGTTCGAGCACCACGCCGGCCGCGTGCCGGTGCAGTGGCGCCGCCGGCTGGAAAAGGCGTATGCGCGCACCCGGGCGAAGGTAAGCGAGTTCGCGGCCAACACGTGGCTTCGGGAAATCTCGGAATCGCTGGGCGCGCTGGTGCTGCCGCTGTCGGCCGGTGATGCCGATGTGAGGGCGGCGGCTGATCGGCTGGCGCTCGAGTGCATGCGCACTGCCGGCGAGTCGGCGCGTGATCTGGACTCATACCGTGAAGCAGCAGAGCGCTACGTCAGGGGGCGAGGTTGCCGGCCTCCGGACGTGGATGACGCGCGCGGCGCGATTGCCCGCATGACGTGCCCGCTCTGGTGGCGGCGCCAGCTGCGCCGCGAGCACGGCCGGAAAATCGAGAGTCACGCAATCGGCTTCGGCTACGTGCATGCGAAGGCGGAGAAGTACGTCTCGGACGTGAATGTGCAGCGCCGGCAAGAGCAGCGGCGGCGCAACGCTGCGACGCTGGCGGCGGTGAAGGTCGAGAATCAGCACGGCAACGAATTCACGCTGGCCGAACTGGCGGAGCGGTCGAACGCATGCCCGCGCATCCGCCGCGCCGAACTGATGACGCGAATATCCGGATTCGAGGCGGTAGCGCGCGGACTGGGCCACGTGGCCGAGTTCTGGACGCTGACATGTCCGTCGCGATTTCACGCGCGCCGCGCCGTCGATGGCTCCGAAAACCCGCGATTCCAAGGCGCGTCGCCAAGGGATGCGCAGGGGCACTTGTCGGCGTCATGGGCGCGGCTGCGCTCTTTCATGCAGCGCCGAGGCGTGCGCTGGTACGGATTCCGCGTGGCGGAGCCGCATCACGACGGCTGCCCGCACTGGCACGTGCTGCTGTTCATGCCGGCTGAGGCGGTAGCGACCGCACGCAAGGCCGCGCGGCTGTACTTCCTGTTTCGCCATGACCGCAGAGAGCCGGGGGCGTACCGAAACCGGGTCAAGTTCGTTTCGGTGGAAATGAGCGAAGCGCGCAGCGCGGCGGGCTATATCGCCAAGTACATCTCGAAAAACATCGATGGCTATCAAGTGCAGCGCGACCTATACGGGCAGGACGCCGTGGAAGGCGCGCAGCGGATCGATGCATGGGCGGCGACGTGGGGAATCCGGCAGTTTCAGCAGCTGGGCGGTGCGCCTGTCGGCGTGTGGCGCGAACTGCGCCGCGTGCGGGTCGCTGACCGCATGTCCGATGCGATGGCCGGGGCGGTCGAGGCGGCGGACGCGGGCGACTGGGCCGGATACATCCGCATTCAGGGCGGGCCGATGGTGGATCGGAAATCGCTGGCGCTGGTGCTCGCGAAAACGCGGCCAGGCGAACGGTGGTGCCCGGTGCGCGGCGTGCCTGAGCCGGCGCCGGAATCGCGCTACGGCGAGCAGGGCGGGGCAGTGGTCTGGGGTGTCGAGGACGCGCGGCGCGGGGCGGCGTTCATCTCGCGCGTGTTCCGCTGGGTGGTCAAGGGTCTGAAGCAGGGTCAGCCGGTGCCGCTGGACAGGGCAGGGGCGCGCGACCGCACAGAAGCGTGGTTTGCCGAGGCGAAGGCGGCCAGGCGGGGTTCTGGGGTTCCTTGGACTCGTGTCAATAACTGTAC
>NZ_PJIZ01000185.1 GCF_021596505.1 Nostoc sp. CMAA1605
TCGCCGTTGGGGTTGACCCGTACCACATCGAAGCTCGGCAGAACCACATCGGGGCTGGCGGCGCTTGCCGCGGGATTGGCGACGTCGGTTGCCGGCGTGGATGCTGTCGCAGGGTCGGCGGTGGCGGGGGCTGAAGCCGGCGCATTTGCCGTTGCCGCAGGTTCGGCGGAGGCCGGTTCCTCTGCCGGTGCCGCAGCCTCGGTCGCCGGCATCTCCTGGGCGTCATCGTCCTCCTGCTGGCCGATGGCGTAGATCAAGCCCACGGCCAGGATCACCACGGCGGCACCAGCCGCTCCGATCAATGCCAATCTCGACATGCCTTACCCCATCTGCGGCCCGATTCCAGACCGTTTGCCCCTGTGTCCTGCCGGTAGCTAGGCTAATCCCCGGCAAGGATTCAGGCAATGACTCCCAAATCTGACAAGAATGTGCGCCTTCCACCCCGGCCCACCCCGGGAAGCGACGGCATCGTCATTGAACTGTCCCCGAAGCTGGCTCATATTGGTTCTAATGGATTTGCGCTTTTTCTCACCCCGGCCCGATACACGGGCGACACCCCAGACATCATCAGGAGCTACGCGCTCGGAATGACTCCGATCAACTCGCTTTGCGTCTATTGCGGCTCGTCCCGCGGCAACAACCCCGCTTTCCTGAAGCTTGCCACCGAACTTGGCGCGGCGATGGCCGCGCGCGATACACGCCTGATCTACGGCGGCGGTCGGGTCGGCCTGATGGGCGCCTGCGCCGATGCCGTCATGGCCGGCGGTGGGCAGGTGATCGGCATCATCCCGCAGCATCTGCAGGACCGCGAGGTCGGACATACCGGCCTCACCGAACTGAAGGTGGTCGACAACATGCATACCCGAAAGCGTATGATGTTCGATCTCTCGGACGCATTCTGCGTGCTGCCGGGCGGCCTCGGCACGCTCGAGGAATTCTTCGAGGTCGTGACCTGGCGCCAGCTCGGCATCCACGACAAGCCGATCATCCTGCTCAATGCCGAGGGCTACTGGGACCGCTTGATCGGCATGATGGACGGCATCATCGCCGATGGCTTCGCGCAACCCTCGGCGCGACAATTCTATTCGGTGGCGAATTCCGTGGGCCGCCTGTTCGACATGCTGGCGGCCCCGGCCGATACCCAGGAACCGGATCACCCCGAGCGACTTTAGGTGCTGTCAGGAGGAGGTCCGCATCCGGCGCGCCTTCCAGGCATCGCTCATCGGCTGACGTGCCGCAATCTGAATATGATGGGCGTAGCATTCGGCGAGGCGCCCGATGCCGGCCGGCACGTCATGGGTGCGCTGGATCATGTCGCAGCCCGATTGCACATTGCCTTCGACAATGATCGGGCCGTCATCCGTGATGGCGACATCCCAGCCGATGGTAACGCGGTCGGGAAAGGCGGCATGGCCGCGGCACAGCAAATCCTTGGTTTCCTGCCAGAACGGCAATTGCCGCCCGGCGATCGTGGCGCCGGTGGTGGGGTGCTGGTCGAACCAGATGCAAGGCTGCCTGGTGCCGGCGTCCGACGCCGGACCGAGCTTCCCCGTCGCCACATCGACGCGGCTGACGATGCCGCCCTTGTGGAAATTGTCGACCACCGAGTCCGAGCGCGTCGATGATTTGAAGACCGCGTGGGTCACTTCATAACCGCCGGTCTCGTTCTTCACCGACATGACGCGGCAGGTGGTCAGCACGTTGATGGCAAGGTCGCGCAGATCGCTGTGACCGAACAGAGCCTGCTGCACGATGATCGCCTCGTCCGCGGCCAGCGCCGTGATGTGCGCCAGCAAGTCGGCGGCATTCTTGCGCGTGCCGTGCTGGTCGGCATAGGTGCCATCGGCCTGCAGCAACCAGCGCTCGCAGCCGCGCCCGCCGCGGCCACCCTGCGGCTTGAAGAAGATGTCGACCGGCGGCAGATCGCCCGCGAATTCCAGCAGGCGCGTCGCACTGCCGTCACTGCGCACCAGCATATAGGTGGGAATGCTGCGCACGCCGGCCTTTTCGCAATGCTGGAAGAACGCCGCCTTGTCGTTGAGGATGCGGCGGCTCGGCCGCTCGATGCGGGATTCGATGAGATTGTGCA
>NZ_PJIZ01000186.1 GCF_021596505.1 Nostoc sp. CMAA1605
GATGAAGGCAACGCCCTGTTGCAGAGGATCCAGTAATGAAAGCCACCGAACGCAAGTTCAACTTCGTCACGCACGAGGACCCCGACACCGGCGCCCGCGTCACGCGGCTGACGCCCCCCGACGTCACCTGCCACCGCAACTACTTCTATCAAAAGTGCTTCACCAACGACGGCACGAAGCTGATGTTCGGCGGCGAGTTCGGCCCCGAGCCCAGCCCGAACTGGAACCTGCACCTGCTGGACCTGCCCTCGCAGACCGCCATCCAGCTGACCGAAGGCGCGCGGGAGAACACCTTCGGCGCCTTCATGAGCCCGGATGACCGCTTCGTGTTCTTCGTGCGCGGCGACCGCAACCTGATCCGGCTGGAGCTGGCCACGCTGCGCGAGGAGATTGTCTACATCGTGCCCGAGGGCTGGGTGGGCTACGGCACCTGGGTGGCCAACAGCGCCTGCACGAAGATGGTCGGCATCGAGATCGCCGCAGCCGACTGGTTCCCGCTGAACACCTGGCAGAAGTTCAACGAGATGTTCCACAAGAAGCCGCTGTGCCGGCTCTTCAGCGTGGACCTGCAGACCGGCAAGCGCACCGTCATCCTGGAGCAGCGCGGCTGGCTCGGCCACCCGCAGTACCGGCCGTTCGACGACCACACGGTGGCCTACTGCCACGAGGGCCCGCACGACCTGATCGACGCCCGCATGTGGTTCATCAATGAAGATGGCACGAACCGCCGCTGCGGCAAGGCACACACCGACGGCGAAAGCTGCACGCACGAGTTCTGGGTGCCGGACGGCAGCGCCATGATCTACGTCAGCTACAACGACAAGTCGCCGGAGCGCTGGATCTGCAGCCTCGACCCGGTCACGCTGGACAACAAGGTGCTCACCGCGATGCCCCCCTGCTCGCACCTGATGAGCAACTTCGACGGCACCTTGATCGTCGGCGACGGCTGCGGCCAGGCCAGCCGCGGCGACAACGAGATGCTGGTGGGCGACCCCTACCTGCACCTCTTCGACCTGAAGGCCGGCGTGACCCGTGCCGTGGCCCGGCACGACAGCGGCTGGGACGTCTACAAGGACAGCCGCCAGGTCACGCACCCGCACCCGAGCTTCACGCCCGACGAAAAGCAGGTGCTGTTCAGCTGCGACAAGGAGCGCGCGAACGGCGTGGAACCGGCCCTCTACCTGGCGGACGTTTGAAGCGCGTCCTCGCCCTGATGACCGGCCTGGCGCTCGCCACGGCGCACGGCCAGACGCGGCCGCAGCTCACGGCCGAGCAGGCGGCGCTGCACACGCCGGCGGTCTATCTGGGTGACTGGCAACCCGGGCCGCTGGCCGACCTGTCGACCGCAACGCCTGACTTCGTCGTGAAGCCCGGCGAGTCGATCCAGGCCGCCATCGACCGCGTGCCCTCCGACGGCCAGAAGCGCTGGGTCATCCAGGTCCTGCCCGGCACCTACCGCGGCCCGCTGTGCATCCGCGACAAGGCGCCGCTGGCCCTCGTCGGCTCACCCCTGGACGCGGCCGGCGTCGTCATCGTCGACAGCCGCTACGCCGGCCAATCCAAGGCCGAGAACGCACCCGCCCACCCCTGCGTGCCAGAACTCGGCAAGGCGACCATCGGCACCGGCGGCAGCACGACGGCGCTGGTGCAGAGCGACGACGTGCAACTGCTGCACCTCACCATCGCCAACGACGCGATGGACCCGATCCGCCGCGGCCAGACCTACCCGAGCGGCGCGGGCGAAAGCGGTGGTGCCCAGGCCGTCGCCCTCACGCTGGCCGGCGACCGCATCCAGTTGCATAACGTGCGCCTGCTCGGCCACCAGGACACCCTGTTCGCCCGCCGCCGCACCGCGGAAGCCCCGGCTCGCCAGCTGATCCGCCACAGCCTGATCGCGGGCGACGTGGACTTCATCTTCGGCAATGCGGTGCTCGTCATCGAGGACAGCACGGTGCTCACCCGCGCGCACCGGCGCACGCCCGGGCAAGGCGGCATCATCCTCGCGCCCAGCACCGGGGCGGACGTTCCACAGGGCTTTCTAGTCACCCGCAGCCGGTTCATCGGCGAGCCCGGGCTCACGGCCGGCAGCACGGCCCTCGGCCGCGCCTGGGATGCGGGCGTGAAGCCCGGCACCTGGGTCGCCGGCACGAGTCCCAACGGCCTGGCCGTCGTGCGTGACAGCGAGATCGGCGCGCATGTCGGCCCCTGGCAGGCCAGCACGTCCCGTCGCCCCTTCGACGCCACGGTCAATCGCCTGGCGGAGTTCAACAACCGGCCATGACCTCGGCCCGAATCGTCGCCTGGCGCCCCCTCCCCCCGAGTGAGGGAGAATCACGGCCAGCAATTGTTGGAACAAGCGTCCGAAAGAATCAGAACGATGGATGAAGACATTGGTGATTCGAAGCAGCCGGAATCGGTGGCCGCGGTGCTCAAGGTGTTCGCCATCCTGAACGCCCTGGGCGAACGCAGTGACATCGGTATCACCGACCTGTCGGTGCGGCTGGCCATGCCCAAGGCGACGGTCTACCGCTTCCTGCAGACGATGAAGAGCCTGGGCTATGTGCGCCAGGAGGCCGACAGCGAACGCTACGGCCTGGCCATGCGCATGTTCGAGATCGGCGCCAAGGCCCTGCCCTCGCCGGACCTCGTCGACCTGGCCAAGCACCCGATGCAGATGCTGGCCGATGCCACCGGCGAGACCGTCCACCTGGGCAGCCTCATCGACAGCGAGATCATCTACATCCACAAGGTCGACTCGCGCCACATGCTGGGCATGTACTCGCGCGTCGGCCGCCGCGCGCCGCTGCACTGCACCGCCATCGGCAAGGTGCTCATGGCCTGGGAGCACCCCGAGCGCCGCGACCGCATCCTGGACGGCGCCGAGTTCAAGCGCTTCCGCGACAAGACCATCACCGACCGCGCCGCCTTCCTGGCCGAACTGGCCCAGGTCAAGCAGCAGGGCTTCGGCGAGGACCGCGAGGAGTTCGACGACCACATCCGCTGCCTGGGCGTGCCCATCTTCGACCGCCTCGGCCAGCCGATTGCCGGCATGAGCGTGTCCTTCCCGACCTTCCGCTTCGACGAAGCCAAGGCGCCGGAGGTCGTGAAGATGCTGCAGCGCGCCAGCCGCGACATCTCCGAAAAGCTCGGCTGCACCCGCTACCCGATCGAGATCTCGGCCTGAGAGGCCTCTCCAGGACGCTGTCGCCCCTGGGACGCAGGGGCCTCGGGCGGGATGCTTCAAT
>NZ_PJIZ01000187.1 GCF_021596505.1 Nostoc sp. CMAA1605
GACCGGGTAGCGGCGCGCAGGCTCGGTCGCGTAGCTGGGGGGCAGGCACAGGCGCAGCGTGCGGCTGCGGTCCAGCCCCGGCATGGGCAAGGGCTCGGGCAGCACCTGCACGCTCGGCAAGGCGGTGGACGGGGCGGCCCACGCGGGTGTGGCGGCCAGCAGGGGCAGGGTCAGCAGCAGTCGGCGTTGCATGGCGGGTGTCGGACACTGGCGGTCATGAAGACCCCCAACGCTATCCGACGCGGCCTGGCCGTGCTGCTCGTCACCCTCGCGGCCGGCGCCGGCGCGCAGACGCTCAGCGCCGAAGAGGCGCAACTGCTGGCGCGCGTTCGCCAGCACACGCCCGCCGCGCTGCAGCTGCTCGAGCGCAGCGTGCTGATCAACAGCGGCACGCTCAACCCGGCCGGCGTGCGCGAGGTGGGCGCCTTGTTTCGCCAGGAGTTCGACGCCCTCGGCTTCACCACCCGATGGGTCGAGATGCCCGCGGAGATGCGCCGCGCCGGGCACCTCGTGGCCGAGCGCACCGGCACCCAGGGCCAGCGGGTGCTGCTGATCGGCCACCTGGACACCGTCTTCGAGAAGGACAGCCCCGTGCCGCCCTGGAAGAGCGACGGCCGGCGCGTGCACGGGCAGGGCGTGTCGGACATGAAGGGTGGCGACGTCATCGTGCTGCTCGCACTGCGGGCGCTGAACGACATCGGCGCGCTGAACGGGCGCACGGTGCGGGTCGTGTTCACGGGCGACGAGGAGCGGGTCGGCCACCCAACGGACGTCGCGCGGGCCGCGCTGATCGAGGCGGCCCGGCAGAGCGATGTGGCGCTGGCCTTCGAGGGTGCCACCAAGGACGATGCGGGCCGCGATGCCGCCACTGTCGGCCGCCGGGCTTCGGGCGGCTGGCACCTCACGGTGACGGCGCGCACCGGCCATTCGGCCGGCGTCTTCGGCCGCGACGGCTTCGGTGCGGTCTACGAGGCGGCCCGCGTGGTCAACGCCTTCCGCGAGCAGTTGATCGAGCCCGATCTCACCTTCAACGCGGCCACGATGGTGGCCGGCACCAGCATCAAGTGGGATGACGCCGAGAGCCAGGGCCAGGCCTTCGGCAAGAGCAACGTCATCCCGCGCGACGCCCAGGTGCGCGGCGACCTGCGCTACCTCACGGCCGAGCAGGGCGCCCGCGTGCGTGAGCGCATGCAGGCCATCGTCGACCAACCGCTGCCGGGCACGCGCTCCAAGATCAGCTTCCACGAGAGCTACCCGCCGATGGCGCCCACGCCGGGCAATCTGAAAGTGCTGGACGCCTACTCGCGCGCCAGCGTCGACGCCGGGCTCGGGCCGGTCGTGGCCTTCCCGCCGGGGCTGCGCGGGGCGGGCGACGTGCAGTTCGTCGCACCCTACGTCGACAGCCTGGACGGCCTGGGCGCGGCCGGCGGCGGCGCGCACACGCCGGACGAGTGGCTGGAGATCGCCTCCATCGAGCGCGGCGCGCTGCGTGCGGCACTGCTCATCTACCGCCTGACGCGGTGAAAATCGCGGGCATGGCTGCCCGCACCTCGCTCGAACTGCTCGCTCCCGCCCGCGATGCCGACATCGGCATCGAGGCCGTCAACCACGGCGCCGACGCCGTCTACATCGGCGGCCCCGGCTTCGGCGCGCGCGACAAGGCCGGCAACCCGATCGAGGACATCGCCCGGCTGGTGACGCATGCGCACCGCTTCAACGCGCGCATCTTCGTCACGCTGAACACCATCCTGCGCGATGATGAGCTCGAAGGCGCGCGGGCGCTGGCCTGGCAGCTGTACGACGCCGGTGTCGATGCGCTGATCGTGCAGGACATGGGCCTGCTCGAACTCGACCTGCCGCCCATCCAGCTGCACGCCAGCACGCAGACCGACATCCGCACGCCCGAGAAGGCGCGCTTCCTGCAGGACGTGGGTTTCTCGCAGATGGTGCTGGCCCGCGAGCTGGACCTGGCCCAGATCCGCGCGATCAAGGCCGAGACGGCGCGCGCACACCTGGAGTTCTTCGTGCACGGCGCGCTGTGCGTGGCGTACAGCGGCCAGTGCTTCATCAGCCACGCCCACACCGGCCGCAGCGCCAACCGCGGCAGCTGCAGCCAGGAGTGCCGCCTGCCCTACACCGTGACCGACGCCGCCGGCCGCGTGATTGCGCACGACAAGCATGTGCTGAGCCTGAAGGACAACGACCAGAGCGCCAACCTCGAAGCCCTGATCGACGCCGGCATCCGCAGCTTCAAGATCGAAGGCCGCTACAAGGACATGGCCACCGTCAAGAACGTGACGGCCCACTACCGCACGCTGCTCGACGCCATCATCGACCGCCGCCCCGAGCTGGCCCGCACCGGCCACGGCCGCTGCACGTTCAGCTTCACGCCCGAACCCGAGCAGGCCTTCAACCGCGGCGGCACCGACTACTTCGTCAAC
>NZ_PJIZ01000188.1 GCF_021596505.1 Nostoc sp. CMAA1605
GTGACGGGTTCCAACATCCGGCGCGCGAGTGCCGAGACCCCCAGCCCGGTGCAGAACCTCACCGCGGCGGACATCGCCCGCACCGGCTACAGCACGCTCGGCGAGGTGCTGCAGCACCTGTCGGCCAACAACATGGGCTCGCTCGGCCAGGCCACGCCCGGGGCCTTCGGCGCGGGCGGCAGCGGCATCTCGCTGCGCGGCCTGACCGTGGGCGCCACGCTGGTGCTGATCGACGGCCACCGCATGGCCTCCTACCCGCTGCCGGACGACGGCCAGCGCGACTTCGTCGACATCGCCTCCATCCCGGTCGAGGCGGTCGAGCGCGTGGAAGTGCTCAAGGACGGCGCGTCCGCCATCTACGGCTCGGACGCGATGGCCGGCGTCGTCAACGTCATCCTCAAGCGCAGCCACGAGGGCACGGCGCTGCAGGCCGAGGTGGGCAGCTCGTCCCGCGGCGATGGCCGCATGGTCAAGGTCTCGGGCATCCGCGGCTTCGGCGACCTGACGCGCGACGGCGTCGCGGGGTATCTCAGTGCCGGCTTCCGGCGCCAGAACGCCGTGCTGCTGAGCGACCGCCCGGCGCTCGGTGGCTCCGACTGGACGCGCTACGGCGGCGAGGACCTCGGCCTGGTCGCCAACCCCGAGCTGCAGGTGGCGCCCGAGACCCGCGCCTACAGCCTGCTCGGCAAGGTGACGGCCCTGCTGCCGCAGGACTGGCAGCTGTCGGTCGCGGCTTCGGTGCTGGGCAGCCGGGCGACGCAGGTCGGCCTGCTCAACTGGGTGTCGCCGGAGGGCGGCATCACCACCTTCAACTTCGGCCCCAACCGGCCGAATCCGCAGCCCACGGCGCTCAACGGCACCAACGTCATCGACCCGGCCACGGGCAGCCCCGTGGACTACGAGTTCACCGACCTGCCGGCGCAGCGCTCGCAGACCTCCACGCAGTCGCAGCGGTTCGTCGCCGAGCTGTCCGGCACGGTGGCCGGCTGGGACCTGCAGGCCACGCTCGGCCTCACCCGGGTGGCGACCGACCTGACGCTGAAGAACTTCGTCAGCCTGCCCGTGCTGCAGGCCTCGCTGAACAGCGGCAAGTACGTCATCGGCGGCAACAACAGCCCCGCCGCCCGCGCCGCGCTCACGCCGGAAGGCCGCTCCACGTCCACCAACACGCTGAACTTCCTCTCGCTGCGCGCGAGCCGCGACCTGATGAAGCTCGGTGGCGGCAACCTGGCCCTGGGCACCGGCGTCGAGTTCACGAAGCGCTCGCTGGACGAGCGCTTCCCCGAGGGCTTCTCCAGCGGCGCGCAGGCCAGCAACATCTACGCCTTCGGCGTGGGCAAGCAGACCATCACGGCGGCCTATGTCGAGCTGGCTGCGCCGCTGACGAAGCAGCTGGAGGTCGATGCCGCTGCGCGCATCGACCACTACGACACCTACGGCTCCTCCGTCACGCCCAAGGTGGGCGTCAAGTACGTGCCCCTGAAGGAGCTGACGCTGCGCGGCACCTATGCCGGCGGCTTCCGCGCGCCGAACCCGGTCGAGATCGGTACCAGCGGGTCGAGCGCGGGCTACCTGCCGCCGCTCGTGGACACGGCGCTGTGCAAGCTCGTGAAGCCCGGCCAGCCCTGCGACATCGGCGTGGGCGGCACGCAGTTGCAGCTGCCCGGCAAGGACCTGCGGCCCGAGAAGTCGCGCTCGATGACGATCGGCTTCATCTTCGAGCCGGTGCCGACGATGAACGTGTCGGTCGACTACTACGACATCCGCATCCGCAACCAGATCGTCTCGGTGGGCCTGTTCGGCCAGGGTCAGATCGACACGCCCGAGGCCTACGGCACCAAGCTCTACCGCGTGAACAGCCCCACCACGCCGAACGCCGCGCCGACGAGTGCCGACGACACCATCCTCTACGGCACCTACCCCTTCATCAACCTCGGCAGCGCCCGCACCAGCGGCGTGGACGTGGACCTGCGCATGAAGCTCGACGCCGGCGCCTGGGGCCAGTTCACGCCGCAGCTGCAGTGGTCGCACATGATCCGCTACACCATCGACCGCGGCCCGGGCCAGGTCTACGAGATGGCCGGCACGCACGGCCCGAGCTTCGTCTCCACCAACACCGGCACCCCGAAGGACCGCGCCTCGCTCGGCCTGGCCTGGTCGCGCGGGCCGTTGGAGCTGAGCGGCACGCTGAACTACATCAGCGGCATGAAGGTGGAAGACAGCAGCTACAACCTGCCCGACTGTGCGTCGGCGCTGTCCACCATCTTCCCGAACGGCCTGCCCACCGGTGGCTCGCCGCTGTGCCGCGTGCCGTCGTTCACGACCTTCAATCTCAGCGGCAGCTGGCAGCTCACGCCGGGCCTGAGCCTGCGCGCCTCGGTCACCAACCTCTTCGACCGTGCGGCGCCGATCGACGCCTTTGCATCGGGTTCGACCGGCGGCGGCGTGTCGTCCGGCGGCGCGCACTACAACCCGTCGCTGCACCAGGAGGGCGCGGTGGGCGGTACTTCACGGTGGGGGCGAGCTGGCGGTTTTGAGGGGCGGGGTTCGGCCAGGAGTGGCCACCGGCGAATGGCTGACTTAGGGTAGGCTGGTGGCCGTCCAGAGCGACCAGCGTGCCCGCCATGTCCGACGAAATCAAATTGAACCAGCTCCCGATTCCGGATGCGGCGCTGCGTGACGGCGATGCGGTGGAAATGCTGCGTGTCTGGATCGCTGAGCGTGGATTGCATTGCTCGCTCAAGGTCGGCATGTACCGGGAGAGCACCAACGTTTCAGAGGAGCGGGCCTGGGGAACCATCCTGGCCGATGCGGCGCGGCACATTGCGGCAGCGCTCCACAAGGGGTATGGCGTAGACGCGGCTACCTCGCTGAAGGCGATTCGTGAGCACTTTGCTCGCGAGCTTTCGGAGCCAACTTCTGAAGTCAGGGGTGACTTCGTGCGCAAGCGCTGAGATGTAGGCTTTGGTCGGCACTGTCGGCCCGGAGCTGTCGGCTGCAAAGGTCCGCTTTCGATGCATGCCTACATCGGGATGGCCGTGGGACGCGGGGGGACGCAATTGCTACGTGTCCCCCGGGCCGCTTCGCGTCCCTCCTCCTTTACCTTCGCAATTGCGTCCCCCCGCGTCCCACTCAGGCACCGTCGGTTTTCTTCGACGAACAAGCCGGGCGTCGCGCAAGCGGGCAGTGGGGCGGGCCTGATGCGCAAGTAAAGGAGGAGGGCCGCGTAGCGGACCGGGGGACATGGAGCATCAGGCCCGCCCCGCTGCCCGCGCCCATCCCGACGTCGCAGTAGACGCATGGGAAGTCGCCTTGGGGTGGCATCGAGTGCGCGGTGGACGACTTGCGCCAACGTCCGATCTCCAGCGTCGAACTTGTTGGCGCGAATGCCCGAGATGGGTCGATAGCGGCATTTCGCTCTGCCTCTGCCCCGAGCATTGAAGCCCCATGGCACGCCCCTTGCACTCCGCTGGGGCATGCCCGCCCCGCTGTCCGACCTACCGCCCCATGACGCCGCCCGGCGCCTCGCCCTGCTGCTGGAGAGCACCGGCGAGGGCATCTTCGGGGTGGACATGAGCGGGGCATGCACCTTTGTGAATCGCGCGGCCTGCGAGATGCTCGGCTGGCGCACCGAAGAGGTGCTGGGGCGGAACATGCACGAGCTCATCCACCACTCCTACGCGGATGGGCGGCACTACCCGGAGTGCGACTGCCCGATCTTCAATGCCTTCCGCCGTGGCATGCCCTGCCGGATCGATGACGAGGTGATCTGGCGCGCCGACGGCA
>NZ_PJIZ01000189.1 GCF_021596505.1 Nostoc sp. CMAA1605
TGCCTACGAGCACGTCTCGGAAGGCGACACCGTCAAGTGCACGGGCCGCATCCTGGAAGTGCCGGTCGGCCCCGAACTGATCGGCCGCGTCGTGAACGCGCTGGGTCAGCCCATCGACGGCAAGGGCCCGATCAACGCCAAGATGACGGACGTCATCGAGAAGGTCGCCCCGGGCGTGATCGCCCGCAAGTCGGTCGACCAGCCTGTGCAGACCGGCCTGAAGTCCATCGACTCCATGGTGCCCGTCGGCCGCGGCCAGCGCGAGCTGATCATCGGTGACCGTCAGACCGGCAAGACCGCCGTGGCCATCGACGCGATCATCAACCAGAAGGGTCAGAACATGACCTGCGTGTACGTCGCCATCGGCCAGAAGGCGTCGTCCATCAAGAACGTCGTGCGCGCTCTCGAGCAAGCCGGCGCGATGGAGTACACGATCGTCGTCGCGGCTTCCGCTTCGGAATCTGCCGCCATGCAGTACGTGTCGGCCTACTCCGGCTGCACGATGGGCGAGTACTTCCGCGACCGCGGCCAGGATGCCCTGATCGTCTACGACGACCTGTCCAAGCAGGCTGTCGCCTACCGCCAGGTCTCGCTGCTGCTGCGCCGCCCGCCGGGCCGCGAAGCCTTCCCCGGCGACGTGTTCTATCTCCACAGCCGCCTGCTGGAGCGTGCCGCCCGCGTGAACGCCGACTACGTCGAAGCCTTCACCAAGGGTGAGGTCAAGGGCAAGACCGGTTCGCTGACGGCCCTGCCGATCATCGAAACCCAGGCCGGTGACGTGTCCGCCTTCGTGCCGACCAACGTGATCTCGATCACCGACGGCCAGATCTTCCTGGAAACCAACCTGTTCAACGCCGGTATCCGCCCCGCCATCAACGCCGGTATCTCGGTGTCGCGCGTCGGTGGTGCTGCCCAGACCAAGCTGATCAAGTCGCTGTCCGGCGGTATCCGTACCGACCTGGCCCAGTACCGTGAGCTGGCCGCGTTCGCGCAGTTCGCTTCCGACCTGGACGAAGCCACCCGCAAGCAGCTCGACCGCGGTGCCCGCGTGACCGAACTGCTGAAGCAGGCCCAGTACTCGCCGCTGCCCATCTCGCTGATGGCTGCTTCGTTGTACGCCGCCAACAAGGGCTTCATGGACAGCATCGAAGTGAAGAAGGTCCTGGCCTTCGAACACGGTCTGCACCAGTACCTGAAGACCAGCCACGCCGCGCTGCTCGCCAAGCTCGAGAACGACAAGGCGATGGACAAGGACGCCGAGGCCGAACTCAACGCCGCGATCACTTCCTTCAAGAAGTCGTTCGCCTAAAGCCAAGGACCGCGGGGCTCGTCTCACCACCAGCCCCGCACTGACCAGGAGTTCGAATGGCTTCAAGCAAAGAAATCCGCGGCAAGATCAAGTCGGTCGAGAACACCAAGAAGATCACCAAGGCGATGGAGATGGTCGCCGCATCCAAGATGCGCAAGGCGCAGGAACGGATGCGCTCGGCCCGCCCCTACGCCGAGAAGATCGGCAACATCGCCGCCGAACTGGCCAAGGCCAACCCGGAATACCGTCACCCCTTCCTCGTCAAGAACGAGAAGGCGACCGGCGCCGGCATGGTCGTGGTCACGACGGACAAGGGCCTGTGCGGTGGTCTCAACACCAATCTGCTGCGCGCTGCCACCACCAAGCTGCGTGAGCTGGAATCGGCCGGCCAGAAGACCGACGTCGTCGCCATCGGCGGCAAGGGCTTCGGCTTCATGAACCGTGTCGGCGCCCGCGTCGTGGCCCACGCCACGCAGCTCGGCGACCAGCCCCACATCGAGACGCTGATCGGCCCCGTCAAGGTGCTGCTCGACGCCTACGCCGAAGGCAAGCTGTCGGCTGTCTACCTCTGCTACACCAAGTTCATCAACACGATGAAGCAGGAGGTGGTCGTCCAGCAGCTGCTGCCGCTCAAGGCCAGCGACATGGCGACCGAGAAGCAGGCCCATTCGTGGGACTACCTCTACGAGCCCGATGCCGCCACCGTCATCGACGAGCTGCTGGTGCGCTACACCGAGGCCCTGGTCTTCCAGGCCGTCGCCGAGAACATGGCCAGCGAGCAGTCCGCCCGCATGGTGGCCATGAAGGCTGCGAC
>NZ_PJIZ01000190.1 GCF_021596505.1 Nostoc sp. CMAA1605
GCTTCGCAGGCGCAGGCGCTGCTGGCCGATGCGGTGGCCGGCGAGCCCAGCAACCAGCGCTGGCGCCAGGCCTTGGTCGACCGGCAGGCGTTCGCGCTGCTGACCGCGTTGCAGGCAGGCACAGCGGCGGAGATCGAGGCCTGCGCCACGGTGCTCAGCACCACGCTGGCCTCCACCTCGACCTCGCCGACGGCCATCGTGCGCTACCTGCAGACCCTGCATGCCGTGCGTGCGCTGGCGCCGGATGAAGCAATCGCGCAGCTGGATGCCGCCTTGGCGCTGCCCGCCGACTGGACGCCGTCGAGCCGTCGACCGCGCTATTCGGAGCTCCGCGCGCGCGCTGCCGTGCAGATCGAGCGACTGCGCCTGGGCAGCGAGCATCGGCGGCCGATGTCGGCGCGAGCTTGCGAGACCGCGGTCGCCTTCTGGTCCCCCGTCATGCGGTCCGGTGTCGCCGGGCCCATCCCCAAGCTGTGGCGCCAGCTCGAGGATGCCTGCCGTGCGTCGTGAATCTCCAAGGAAGAACCATGTCTGCCTCCACTGAACTGATCACGAAGAATCCGTATCCGGTGACCGTCACCGCCGGGTTCGATGGCAACAACCAGCCGTACTTTCTGTACGCCAACGCGCAAGGGCAGTCCATGCGCTCGCCGCTGGTGATCCCGGCGGCTGAACCGCCCTATGACGGCATCACGTTCCGGCAGGTGGGAGATACGAGCGAGCTGCGCCTGTGGGCGGCCGTCACGCGCACGCTGGACGGCAGCTCGAAGGTGCCGCAGGGCGACAACCTGCTGCCGGCTCGTGAAGGCGCGGTGTCCATCACGGTGCTGCAGCAAACGTGCCGCGGCACGGTGCTCGTCTTCGAGCAACTGGATGAAGAGGGCGTGGTGACCGCGCTCGTGCCCACGCCGGACCCGACGTCCGAGAACCGGGGCTGACGCGCTTCAGCCCAGGCCGAGGCCGGTCAGGCGCTGGTAGCGCTTGCGCAGGAAGTCGGCGGCGAGCTTCGCGTCTCCGCCGACCCGCTCGCCGATGTAGAGCTCCTGGCGGCGCTCGGCGATCTGGGCGCGAAGGCGGGCCGCCATGATGTCCAGCGGGCGCATGCCGCCCACCTCGGCCCGCTCCACCGCGATGCGCAGCTCATGCATCTGCTGTGACTGCAGCAGTGTCATCTGGGCCTGCACGATGCGGATGCGGCTTTGCACCATGTGCTCGCACAGGCCGAGCCAGGCCCGCACGGCGTCCGCCGGGCCGCCGATGACCTTCTCGGGCAACTCACCAGCGGCCAGCAGCAGGCTTTCGAGCTTGCCGCGGTCACCGCTGGCGTAGGCTTCGTTCACGATCATCATGCGCTGCTCGCACACCTCGCGCTCGGGGCCGGAGGGGGCCAGGTCGGGGTGAAAGCGCATGGCCGCACGCCGATAGAGCGTCTTCAGGCTCGGGGGCGGCAGGTCGGTGAGGGGGCCGGTCGGTTCGGGCGGCAGCGGCGTGGCTTCAGGCAGCGGCGGGATGTCCGGCCAGGCCTTGCTGCGCGGGGCGGCCGAGGTGGGCACCTCCACGCCTTGCCGCTTGAGGGTGTCGCTCAGCAGGGCCGTGGCCTGGTGAAGCTGCGCTTCGAGTTCGTCGAGCTCCCGCATCAGCGGGCCGAGTGCTTCCAGGTAGCGGTGGCGAAACCCCAGCAGCTTGGCGCGGGCGCCATCGTGGTCGGCCTCCAGGACGGCCAGGTAGCGCTGCAGGTCCTGCAACTGCTCGCGTCGCCGCGTCAGATCGTGCCTCGTGAGTGCCATGCTCGCCATGAGCCCTGATTCTGCCTGCGCCAGACGGAACAACGGCCCGGAAAGCCGTGCTTCCCGGGCCGTATTAACGAGGATTTACCCGCGATTACTGGGAGGCTGCGGAGGCGGGGGCCTCCGTCATGCTGGCGGCAGGCGCCGGGGCCGCCGTGGCGCTGGCCTGCGTGGGCGTCGGTTCCGGCGCCTTGCTGCCGGCCGGCAGCGGCAGCAGCGGCACGATCAGCAGGGCGACGATGTTGATGATCTTGATCAAGGGGTTCACGGCCGGGCCGGCGGTGTCCTTGTAGGGGTCGCCCACGGTGTCACCGGTCACGGCTGCCTTGTGCGCCTCGCTGCCCTTCTTGTGGACCGTGCCCTTGTCGTCCTTGAAGCCTTCCTCGATGAGCTTCTTGGCGTTGTCCCAGGCGCCACCGCCCGTGCACATCGAGATGCCGACGAACAGGCCCGTCACGATCGTGCCCATCAGCAGGCCGCCCAGGGCCGCCGGGCCCAGGACCAGGCCGACGATGATCGGCGCCGCCACCGGCAGCAGGGACGGGACGATCATTTCCTTGATGGCGGCGGTCGTGAGCATGTCTACCGCGGCGCTGTAGTCGGGCTTGCGCTTGCCGGCCATGATGGCGCCGTCGGCGAACTGCTTGCGCACCTCCACCACCACGGCACCCGCGGCGCGGCCCACGGCTTCCATCGCCATCGCACCGAACAGGTAGGGAATCAGGCCACCGATGAAGAGGCCCAGGATCACCTTGTGGTCGGACAGGTCGAAGTTGATGTGGGCGCCGCGCGCTTCGAGCGCGTGGGTGTAGTCGGCAAACAGCACCAGGGCGGCCAGGCCCGCGGAGCCGATCGCATAGCCCTTGGTGACGGCCTTGGTGGTGTTGCCCACGGCGTCCAGCGGGTCGGTCACGTCGCGCACGGCGGCCGGCAGTTCGCTCATCTCGGCAATGCCGCCGGCGTTGTCGGTGATGGGGCCGTAGGCGTCCAGCGCGACGATGATGCCGGCCATGCTGAGCATGGACGTGGCCGCAATCGCGATGCCGTACAGCCCCGCCAGCATGTAGGCCGCGTAGATGGCCGCGCAGACGAAGAGCACCGGCCAGGCGGTGGACTTCATCGACACGCCCAGGCCGGCGATCACGTTGGTGCCGTGGCCGGTGGTGGAGGCCTGCGCCACGTGCTGCACCGGGTGGTATTGCGTGCCGGTGTAGTACTCGGTGATCCAGACCATG
>NZ_PJIZ01000191.1 GCF_021596505.1 Nostoc sp. CMAA1605
TTTACACCCGGCGATGCCTGTGATGTACTGGTGGCAATGAATGCAGCGGCGCTGAAAGTAAACCTCACATCGTTGAAAAAGGGCGGAAAGATCATTGCCAATACAGATGGCTTTGATGCTAAGAACCTGCGGCTGGCCAATTACCCGGAAGGTGAGAACCCGCTCGAGAACGGGAGCCTTACCAATTACGAGGTCATAAAAATGGATGTTACCAAAATGACCCGGGAGGCCCTGAAGGAAATAACCATGGGGATGAAAGAAAAAGACCGGGCGAAAAATATGTTCGTACTCGGGTTCCTGTACTGGATGTACAACCGGGATATGGAGAATACGATCAGCTTCCTTCGGGAAAAATTTGGTAAGAAACCGGAGATTCTCGACAGCAATATCAAAGTATTGCAGGCCGGGTATAATTATGGTGAAACAACGGAAACCTTTACCACCACCTACTCGGTAGACAAGGCAAAGATGGAGCCGGGATCCTATCGGTCTGTGATGGGTAACCAGGCCGTTGCCTATGGGCTGGTAGCGGCTGCCCATAAATCCGGGTTGCAGTTATTCCTGGGTTCCTACCCCATTACGCCCGCATCAGATATTTTACATGAACTGAGCCGCTATAAAAATTTTGGTGTACGCACGTTCCAGGCGGAAGACGAAATTGCTGCGATCGCATCATCTATCGGTGCTGCGTATGGCGGTGCACTCGGGGTTACCACATCCAGTGGTCCCGGTATTGCCCTGAAAGGCGAAGCCATCGGTCTGGCAGTGATGCTGGAAATTCCGCTGGTTATTATCAATATTCAGCGTGGCGGACCTTCCACCGGCCTGCCCACGAAGACTGAACAGAGTGACCTAATGCAGGCCTATTATGGCCGTAACGGCGAATGCCCGATGCCCATCATTTCTGCTTCCACCCCGGCCGACTGTTTCGATACGGTGTATGAAGCGGTGCGGCTGGCGATTCAGCATATGACACCCGTAATGTTCCTCAGTGATGGCTATATTGCCAATGGTGCAGAACCCTGGCGATACCCTAAGTCGGACGATCTGCCGGCGATTACCGTTAAATTCAAAAAGGAGCTGGGTCATGGAGAAGAGAAATTCCAGCCCTACCTCCGCGATGAAAAACTGGCGCGCCCATGGGCTATACCCGGCACGGCCGGTTTAGAACACCGGATTGGCGGTCTGGAAAAACAGAATATTACCGGTAACGTGAATTATGAGCCGGAGAACCACCAGCTGATGGTGAAGATCCGCCAGGAGAAAGTAGATAAAATTGCGGAGTTCATTCCCGAGCAAAAACTCGATAGTGGTCCCGAAAAAGGAAAGATGCTGGTGCTGGGTTGGGGTTCCACCTATGGTTCCATAAAATCAGCCGTTGCGGAAATGCAGGCCAAGGGTCATGCCGTGAGCCATGCCCACCTGCGCTATATTCGTCCGTTCCCCCGCAACCTGGGTGCGATGCTCAAAAATTTCGATACCATCCTGATTCCCGAGATTAATAACGGGCAGCTGATAAAAATCATCCGTGATGTATACCTCGTGGATGCAAAAGGCTACAATAAAATCATGGGAGTACCCATCACCAAAACCGAACTGGTAATGAAGATGGAAGAAATGCTGGGAAGGGCCAACTGATAAGTCAGCAAAAAAGTATGAATCCACCGGTGTACAGGCTGGTGGATTTTTTATTTCCGGGTTCGTAAGCTGCATTTGTACAGAACATACATTGAAGGGAGTACGGTTAGTAGCCCCGACGATTGTTGCAAACCTGTTCTTGCTGAGCCTTCTTAACGTAAAGAATAAAAAAGCCCCGCCGGGTAGGGTTACCAATTACTATTAAGGTACAATAGCCTGAATTTTTAAATTCAGGCTACTTTTTTGCCCCTGCACTATCCTTTGAGTTTAAGGGAGTTAAATCAGTGGTTTTTGAAGCCTATTTTGTTAAATCCGATAAATTGGTGGTATCGCTTAATTTCAACTTGTGGCCGTTCGGGGGCGGCATGGGTATTAATTCAATGGGTATTGTATCTGACCTTAACAATTCTATTTTTGTTGGCTTTGATTTGTTAGGTTTAAACGCTGTCCATTTATGATAAATAGCCTTTATCTGGTTTACCAATTTTTGATTTTGGGAAATTAGCCATATGTGGTGCAACAAATTCGCCATCTTTATTTTTTCTCATACCAAACTCACCATTAATTTTGTTTAAAGTTTCTAATTGTTCAGAGGCTATTTGCCGTAATCTTTTCAAACGTTCTTCAAAAGAAACATTTGCTTTAATCATTTCAGCATTAATCCCTTCCAATGTGGTTAATACCATTAATTCATTTATGCTTGAAAAATCCCTAACTGTCATCCCTTTTGCAGATATTTCAACATTTGCCTCCCTCCATTCTTTTGCTGTAAATCCGTACAGTGCTAAATTTAGTATGTCGCCTTCTTCCGCATAAGCTAAATGCTTTTTATCATCGGGAACATTTAAGGCAGGAATTTTATAATTTTTTATAGCATCTGTTTGTATTACATAATTCGCTTTACTTAGTAGCCTCCTTACGTTCCATTCTATATTTCCAGAATTATTTTCAATTTCTTTTAAACGTTGAAATTCTTTAATCAAATACAGTTTAAATGCCGGACTTACAGTAGTCCCAAATTCAAAAGCAATATCCCTATGCGCAAATGTACCACCGTTTTTACCAGTAACTGAATAGATGCCAATAGCACCTGTTTTCTCAACCCACTCGGAAACGCTTAGGCTAAAATCTTGAACGCCAGCCCTTTGCTTAATGTCCTCAAATTCGAGGACATTAAATATTAATGGGTTATTAATCGCCTCCCAAATACCTAAAAAATCGATAGTGGATTTAGACCGAAGCCAATTTGCAATCACAGTTGCCGTTTTGGTTTCCCCGTCCTTTCTTCTAGCCATATCGGTTAAAGAGATGTAATCATCTTTTACTGCTATCGGAAATCCTTCAACAAGGATTTTTTCGGTTTTGCTCATAATTGCTCTTTTTGCTTGTCAGTAAAGTTCCTGAATATTTATTGAATAATAACTAAACAAATATTAGGTAGAATGCAGGACAAGATTTATCTTAGCATTCTAAAGCATTTGTTATGGTTAAGAACATGAAAGAATTGTTTGCAAAGTTTTCTGATGAAACAGTTTGCCGTGAACATCTGATTAAGCAGCGTTGGCCTGACGGTAATATAGTTTGCCAGTATTGCGGCCATAAGAAGTGCTACCGTATAGAGGGAGGGGAAAGGTTTAAATGTGCCAACAGCAAATGTTACAAGCGTTTCAGGGTAACGGTGGGGACAATTTTTGAATCCTCAAACATTCCCCTTACTACATGGTTCCCGGCCATGTATTTAATCCTTAACCATAAGAAGGGTATTAGTAGCTGCCAGTTAGCAAGGGATTTAGGGGTAACGCAAAAAACTGCATGGTTCATGCTGCATCGTATCAGAGAGCAATTAAAGGCCAATAACAGCCCTATGCTTAGCGGTACGGTGGAAGT
>NZ_PJIZ01000192.1 GCF_021596505.1 Nostoc sp. CMAA1605
ACCTATCCCACCAACTACATTTTCGACATGTCGGGCAGTACCGACAGCCGGAAGAAATTATTCGTGCGGTTCGGAGGAACCTATGCCGTTGCACCGAATTACGACAACGTATTTACAGCAGTAAGCCTGGGCGCCGCTTCCGCTTCAGCAATAAATTCTCGCTGGACCTGCAAACAGATTCCCGCAATGAAGAAAACCAGCTGGGGTATGCGTTTGTACGCGAATCAAACGGCGATCCGATTGTGGGCTTTCGCGATAACCGCGAATTCACCACGGTATTGTCCGGTATCTACAACTTTACATCACGCATGAACCTCACCCTGCGGGCCCGCCACTACTGGAATAAACTCCATTATTCCAGCTACCACAATGTAGATGCCAAGGGTAACCTGCTGCCGCGCGCCTTTATCACCGGCAACGATGAAAACGTAAACCTGTTTAATGTCGATGCGTTCTTTACCTGGGATTTTCGTCTGGGCAGCCGCATTATTGCAGGTTATAAAAACTGGCTGGGCGAAGATGAAACCGTACAACTCAACGGGGCCAAAAACAGCTACCTGCGCAACCTCGGTAGGATCATGGACCTTCGCCATGGAAACGAGTTTACCCTTCGCTTTATTTATTTCCTGGATTATAACCAGCTGCGCAGAAAACGTTAACCCATTTTCATTACCTCGTTCTCTACAATAGCGAATACCATTTCTTCCCGGGCAGGTTCTACTGTAAACCCGCCGGTAAAATGACTGAAGGCCGGCAATACACAGGAATCCTTCCGGAAATAATAACAGGGAAATCGCAGCGATTGCTTCCCGCGGCCCCGCAAACGGTAGGCCGGGTGTAAATGTCCGCTGAACGTATAGATGGCAGTGGTTTGCTCATAAACCTTCTGGTGACGCTTGTCTTCATGGCGAAAACAAAAAGGACCAATTTCCAGTTGCCAGGGATGGAGCGTAATGGCATTCTCCCTGTACCATTCTTCCTCCAGTATATCGTGATTGCCCTGCACAAGGTCAATATGCAATTGCGAAAAATCGCGGCGCCACTTTGAAAACAAATCAAGCTCCTTATTAAAATGACTATGCGTAAAATCGCCCACGATAATCAGGCGCTCCGCTTTATACACATACAATCCCGACATCAGCCGCTGCAGGTCCGTTATATATACTTTTTGGGGTACCGCAATACCGGCTTTGCGGAAATGACCCGATTTGCCCAGTGGAGATCAGAAATAATCAGGGTGTTCTGTTCTTCCCAGAATAAACTCCGGTCAGGCGACATCCAGAAAATATTGCTGAGAATAATATGGGGGACTGGATTATACATAAGCAGGCGGGCAAATCTACAGAAAACCGCAGTTACTGTTCCAGTTGTTCCTGCATTCTCCGTACCCGGTCTTCCAGTTTTTCAGACGACAGGTCTTCCCGCATGCTGTCTACCTTTACGGGAAAACAAAATGGCGTAAGCTGCTCCGGGAACCGCAATACGATGGTGGATTGTTGTATGCGTTCCAGCATATCCCGCAGCCGTACTTCCTCCATCTGCTGATCCAGCACTTCCTGGTAAGCCTGGCGCAGCAGGATATTGCCGGGATCGTACTCCGAGAAAACATTAAATAGGAGCGAAGCGGAGGACTGCAGGTGACGTGCTTTTTTCCGCTCACCCGGCATGCCCTGGAAGATAAGGCCACCAATAACGGCCACATCCCGGAATTTGCGTCTTGCCATTTCCGTACTGTTCACGCTGCGTTGTATATCTGCCAGCAACTCGTTGGGTGAAAATAAGTCGTACACATTCGTGTCGTCCACGGGAATGGGCTGGTCACTCAGCAGCTCAAAGCCATAATCATTCATGGCAAAAGAAAACGTAATCGGGCGGATGCGACTGATTCGCCAGGCCAGTATAGCGGCCATCGCCTCATGCACCAGGCG